>NZ_CP036262.1:6013825-6615207 GCF_007741495.1 Roseimaritima multifibrata | reverse complement strand
CAGCAGCGAGAAAGCGCTCGATTTGGCCGCCGCCAATGCGGCGCGAAATCAGCTGACGAATCTAAGCTTTGAAAAAGCCGATTGTTTTGACTATTTGGCCAAAGCGGACCGACCGGAAGTGGACGCCGTGATCCTTGATCCGCCACGATTTGCTGGTTCACGTCGGCAGGTGGACGCGGCACTACGGGCTTACACGAAATTGAATCGAGACGCGATTCGTGGGCTGCCTGCCGGTGGGATTCTTGTCACCAACAGCTGTAGCGGGAGCGTCAGCCGCAGCGATTTTATGAACATGTTGGTGAATGTTGGCAGAAAAGAAAATCGAGATATCACGGTTCTCGAAACCCGTACCGCTGCCGCCGACCATCCGCTTCGGATTTCCTGTCCCGAATCGGATTACTTAAAGTGCTTCATTTGTGAAGTCCAGTAGCATAGACTGATAGGCACCTTGTGGAAGACCGTTGATTGTCGGCCAAGCAGTGGCCACAATTAAGGCATGGTTGATTGTCCGTTCGAATGCGGGCGGGTGTGCCTACCCCTTTCCTGAGACCTGCTAGATGAGCCTTGCATGTCAGAGATCACGATTACGATTCTTCATGGTGCCGACCGGGGCAAGGTCTACCGCGAATTGACAGTCCCGATGACGATTGGGCGTGAGGAAGGTAATTCCATCCAGCTAAACGATGAACGGGTAAGCCGTTGTCATCTGAAAGTTCAGCGGGACAATGACCGCTTGGTCCTGACCGATTTGGATAGCACCAATGGGACCAAGGTAAATGGCCAGGAAACCCATCTGCGGATTTTGCGGTATGGGGATCTGATTGCGGTTGGCCGCAGTTTGATGTTGATCGGCAGCGACGAACAGATCGCTCAGCGAATGGCTCGACTGAATGCCAAGAGTGGAGACGGGGATTCATCGGTCAGTCGAGAATCGGCTTCTTATGATGGTTCGATGGGGTTTGATGTTGGGGATGGTACGCCGCCCCAGTTGGCTGGATTGTTGGGGTTGATTGAGCCCCCTGAAATTCCAGACCGCATGTCAGCCGGGCAAGCCGCTCAATTTTGTGAAATCCTCGAATACCTGCAGGCTCGCCTGCAGAAACTGATTGAATCGGCCGAAATCGATGATGCAACGCAACAGGTTCAGGTCAATTATTCGACTTGGCAGCGATTGTTGGACCTCCAGGCTCGCTTGGCGACTTTGGTTCGCAGCGTGGCCAATCCATAGGGGGCATCGCAGCACAGTAGCGGGCAAACTGATTAGCCTTTTACGATTTCTCTCGAAGCGGCGATCAGGGCCCATTCATGGATGATTGTCATTCGATTCTTGCGGAGGCGATTTCGCTGGTCGATCCGCCCGCCTGTTTGGTCGTGGATGGTAAAATCCTTGTGGCCAACGCCCCTTTGCAGGCTTTGCTGGGACCGATCGACCACTTGGATGATCTTGTTGCCGCTGCGGATCGGGCGACCGTCCGTCAAATATTAGAAGCGGCCGCTCGGGTCCCGTCGCAGCGTGTTGCCGGTGACGTGCGTCTGCTGCAAGAGAACGAATGGAAAGAAATTCGCGCTCGCCAAGTCGTGCTACAGGACCGGCCGATGATCCTTGTCGAATTCGTGCAAGAGAGCGAATCGTTAGAATCGTTGGCCGGGGGGATTGCCCATGATTTTAACAACGTTCTTTCACCGATCCTGATCCTTAGTAATCTGATCTTGGCGCAGAAAAGTCTTTGTGGGGACGTTCGGCAATGGACGCAGGAGATCGCACAAGCAACGGGGCAGGCTGCCGGACTGGTCCGTACGTTGCTGCGGAGGACAAAGCAGCAAGAAGAAGACATTGGATCCGGTTCCACGCTGGAGACCGTTGTGGACGAGAAAGAGATGTCGCTTGTTGGGCACCGCGTGTTGGTTGTCGAAGATGACGAACTGGGATGTCGCGTTTTGGTGCTGGGGCTGGAGATGTCGGGGATGGTCGTGACCGCCTGTTCGAACGGGGCGCAGGCGATCAAACGTTTTCGGGAAAATCCATCGCTGTTCGACGTGGTGGTTTCCGATTTGATGATGCCGGAATTAACCGGGGACATCCTGGCGACACAGATTAAGGAAATTCGGCCCGAAATTCCTTTTGTGATGCTGAGTGGGTATGGGCAGTGGGGCGCGGAATTAGCGGCGGTCGACGCCTGGTTGTGCAAGCCGGCGCCGGTTGGCAATCTTGTCTCCGTGATCCGTTCCATGTTGTAGTAGGGGCGGAGCTGTTGAAGCGAGCGGGCTGTTGTGACGATCAAGTAGTTATCACAATGAATCACCGCCCGCTAGTTTTCTTATCGTTGTACTTAGGATCGAGCTGATGGATACCAGACCCTTCGTTCACCTTCATTGTCACAGCCACTACAGCCTGCTGGATGGAGCGGGCGATATCGGCAAGTTGATCGGTCGCTGTAAAGACCACGGGATGAATGCGCTGGCATTGACCGACCATGGGAACTTGCATGGTGCGTTGGAATTCTATCGGAAAGCAAAATCGGCGCAGATCAATCCGATCGTTGGTTACGAAGCCTATATCGCGCCCGGCAGTCGATTTGACAAAGGGGGAGCGGGGAGCAGTAAAGATGCAAGCTACCACCTGACCCTGTTGGCCAAAAACCGAACCGGTTTTAAGAATTTGGTCAAGTTGGCTTCGGCTGCCAGTTTGGAAGGATTTTATTTCAAGCCGCGAATCGACAAGGAAATCCTGAAAGCGCACAGCGAAGGGATCATCTGCCTGTCGGGGTGCGTCAGCAGTGAATTTAGTCGAGCGGTCTTGAAGGGGACCGATACCGCAGATGCGGTCGACGAAGCGAGAAACATCGCCGCCTGGTTCCAGAAAGTTTTCCCCGATCGATATTACATCGAGGTCATGAACAACGGGGTCGACATCCAGCGAATGCAGCTGGAAGGGGCCGTTGATATCGCTAAGCAGATGGGGTTGCCAGTTGTCACTACCAGCGACACGCACTACGTCGATCCCGAGGATGCGGAAGCACAGGATGTGATGTTATGCATCAATACCGGGCGATTCCGCACAGACCAGTCGCGGATGAAAATGGATGGGAATCAATATTTCCTCCGTAGCCCCGAACAGATGTATGAAAAATTTCCGGGCTTGGAAGATGCCGTCGCGCGCAGTCAAGAGATCGCTGACAGCGTTGATATCGACCTGGAACTGGGCAAGCACTTCTTCCCGAAATTTGAATGCCCGGATGAATTGACGCCGATCGAGTACCTCCGGCAATTATGCATCAAGGGGCTGAAGGATCGGTACCAAGGGAACGAAGAACGGCTGGTCGATGGCGAATTGACGGAAGTGGTGGTTGCTCGACTGGAGCGTGAATTAGGCGTTATTGAAAAACTGGGTTTCCCAACCTACTTCTTGATCAACTTTGACTTTGTCCATCATGCTCGCTCGCTGGGGATTTGGGCGACGGCTCGTGGTAGTGGTGTGGGGGCAATCGTCTGCTATGCGTTGTATCTCTCGCACGTCTGTCCGCTGGAATATGACTTGCTGTTTGAGCGATTTCTCGATGAAAGCCGGCTAGAGCCGCCCGATATCGATATCGACTTTGAAAAAGAACGGCGTGTCGAGATCATCCAGTACGTGAAGGAGCGGTACGGGAACGACAACGTTTGCCAGATCGGTACCTTTGGGACGCTGGCGGCAAGGGCTGCGATCAAAGACGTCGGGCGTGCCCTCGGGATTCCCTTGATGCGCGTCAATCAGGTTACCGAAATGGTCCCTGATGAACTGAAGATCACGATCAGCAAGGCATTGGAAAAGAGTGATGATCTAAGGCTGACGTACGAGAACGATGCCGAGATCCGCGAAATGCTGGATCTGGCGATGCGAATCGAAGGCCTGGCTCGAAATGTGGGGACACACGCTGCGGCGGTGGTGATCGCCGACCGCCCGCTAACCGAATTTGTGCCGCTGGGCCGAGTTCCGGGGAAGCAGGATGTGATCACCCAGTGGGCGATGAAAGATGTCGAAGCGGCCGGTCTGCTAAAGATGGACTTTCTGGGGCTGCGGAACTTGACGATGCTCTCCCGAGCCGTCGCGTTTGTCAAACAGACCACCGGGGAGACGATCGATCCGCTGAAGTTTCCTCTGAAGGATAAGGCGACCTATCAGTTGCTGCAGCGCGGGGAAACTAAAGGGGTCTTCCAGTTGGAATCGGGCGGGATCCGTGACCTCCTGCAGCGAATGAAGCCCGACAGTTTCCACGACATTATTGCGACCGCGGCACTCTATCGACCGGGACCACTGGAAGGTGGGATGGTCGATATGTATGTCGATATTAAGCACGGTCGCTTGCAGCCGGAATACAAGCATCCGGTGCTGGAAGAAATCCTTGCCGAGACCAACTCGGTTATGGTTTACCAAGAACAGGTGATGCGGATTTTGAACCGGCTGGGAGGAATCCCGCTGGCCAGTGCATACACTTGTATTAAGGCGATTAGTAAAAAGAACGAAGATCTGATCAATGAAAACCGCGATAAATTCATCAGCGGTTCCGTTGAATCGGGGTTGGCAGAAAAAGATGCCGTAGAAATCTGGAGTTTGATTCAGAAGTTTGCCGGTTACGGTTTCAATAAATCGCACAGTACCGCATACGCATTGATCGCCTTCCAGACGGCTTATCTGAAGGCACACTATCCTGTCGAATTCATGGCCTCGCTGCTGGCCAGTGATATCTCGTCACGAAACTTCAAACGCAAAGACCCGATGGTCGAGCATATGGAGGATTGTGAGCGGATGGGCATTGAAGTGGTGAACCCCGATGTCAATCACAGCGACGCCGATTTCTCAGTCAATGATGGCAAAATCTATTTTGCCTTGTCCGCCATCAAAGGTTGCGGTGGATCGACCGGTGTCGCGATCGAAACCGAACGGAAGAAGAACGGTCCCTTTAAGGACATCTTTGATTTTTGTGAACGGGTCGATCCTGGCGCCTGTAATAAATCGGCGATTGAAACCCTGATCAAAGCGGGGGCGATGGATAGCTTTGGAGCCAAACGAAGTCAGTTGGTAGCCGTCATGGAACGGGCTATGCAAAGTGGAGCTGCAGCCCTCGCAGACAAAAAAAGTGGTCAAGCAAGTTTGTTCGGCGATTTCGAAGAGGAAGAAGATGCACCGACCGCCGCTGATACGTTGCCCGACATGGAGGAAACACCGGAAAGGCAAAAGTTGATCAGTGAAAAGGAAGTGCTGGGTTTCTATCTGACCAGCCATCCGCTGGCAGAGTATGAACCCAAACTATCCGCTTTCCGTTCACACCAGACCGATCAACTAGGGCCGCTGAAGGATCGTGCTGAGGTCATGATCGGAGGGATGATCAGTTCCGTGAAGATCGCCCATACCAAAAATAGTAAACCAGGTTCTCCTTCCAAATACGTTAACTTTGATTTGGAAGATATGCAGGGTGCCATTCGCTGCATCATGTGGCCCAATGGTTATGCCGAGATGGGAGAAAAGGTTATCTCTGACTCGGTGGTGATGGTGCGAGGTGTCTGTGACAAGCGTGGCGGCGGCGATGACGTCAATTTAATTGTCAATGAATTGGTTCCAATCGATGAACTGGATGGCCGCTATACCCGTGGGATCCGGGTTCAGATCGACCAGGAAAAACATAGTGAAGAAATGCTGCCACAGATTCGCGAAATCATTCGCGGGTATCCAGGTAAGCAGGAGTTACTGTTCGCTGTAAAGGTGACCGATGGTCATGTCATTCACATGCGTAGCAAGAGCACTCAGCTGGAATTGACAAACGAACTGCGAGCCAGATTGGATGACCTGCTGGGGATCGGAGGCTACAAGATGCTGACGACTCGGCCGCAATTGTCCCAGGGCGGCGGGCCTAAGTGGAAGAAGTAGCGCGGGGGTGGTGGAGTTTGTTTTTGTGCTCCCTTTGTTGGGAGACACGGAGACACGGAGACACGGAGACACGGAGTGAAGGAGTGAAGGAGTGGCGGAGTGGCGGAGTGGCGGAGTGGCGGAGTGGCGGAGGTTGTTTTTTATCTTTGATAGATTGGTAGGAAACCTCGGTCTAGCTGCAACATGATTAAGTTGCAGGCGGTCACGTAGACCGGATGGATTTGCCCCTCCCAGTATCCGTCGGGGCGTTGGTCCGAGACAATTCGGTCGTACAGCTGGTCGCGAAATTTCAGCCAAAGGTCGTCGCCTTGGCGGTAGACGACTTGGCTGTAGTAGAGGTAGGTGTAGTGCCAGTGACCGAATGCCCCTGCAGTATCATTGATGTTGTGCAGGTTGTCTTTTGAGTACTTCAGCATGTCGGGAATGTGTTCGCTGGCATCGTCCCCGGCGTTGTAGAGGGCGGCCAGAGCGGCTGCCGTAATCGCCGGCCGACTGCTTCCCGTTTGACGACTGCTGTAGCTGATTCCGCCGTCGGGGTTCTTGCAGACGTAGATGTACTCTTTGGCCTGTTCGATGATTTTGGCAGGGACCGCGATTCCGGCGTTGCGGCAGCCGCGAAGGCCTTGCACTTGCGTGATCGTGGTCGATCCCTCATCGAAGTTATTTCCTTCACGAGCGGAGACGTAGCCCCAGCCACCCGCGGGGGTTTGGGCGTTGCCGCTGAATTCGACCGCTCGACTGAGCACATCGACCAGTTCATCGCGACGTTCAATCAGCCCTTCTTCCCCTAGGACTTGGGAAAGAAACAGCATTGCGAATCCGTGCCCGTAGGTGTACCGGCTATCGGTTTGAGGGTCTCCGATCAGTCCGTTGGAGCGTGATTTGCTGATCAGGTAATCGGTCGCGCGGGCCAGTTCTCGCGCGTAGGGGCCCTGGGTCGTGGTCGATCCGCTGGCAATCATTGCGGTCCCGGCGAGGGCTGCCATCGCCGTGGGGTAGACCTGCACGTTCCACTGGCCGCGAGAGGATTGGGTTTTTCGCAACCACTCCAGCCCCTTGGTCGTCGATTCGGTCCACCGCGGATTTCGAGCCGCCGCGAATAACGAAGTCGGTTGGCTGCTGCCAAGCGTGACCGCTGCGGCGCCTCCCCACAACGCTTTGCGTAGAAGGTCGCGGCGGGTGGTCGCAGCTGATAGGGCGAGCTGGTCTGTCATTGCCATCGATCCTGGGCGTTGGGAATGTCGATAATAGGGAAGGCCGGCGGAGCGTGAATTCCCTCGTCTATTGTGGCAGTCGGAGGCTACGGGGACTAGGTCGATTTTAGCCGATCGTGACGTGCAACCCGCGTTTTTGCTGGCATTTCGGGCAGAAAAAAGTGGCTCGCTGTGCTTGCACGATGCGGCGAATGGAACCGTCGGTGCAGCGAAAACAGGGATGATTTTCGCGGTCGTAGACCTGGTGGTGGTTTTGGTAGCCCCCTTCATGATTGAGGGCGTTGCGGTAGGTCCCGTCGGCTAGCGTTGACCCTTCGTATTGAATCGCTTTTTCTAATACCTGACGGATCGCCGAATCGATCCGTTGCCATTGTTTCTTGGTCAGATTAAGGCATTTGGTCCGCGGGTCGATTCCTGCGAGATGGAGGATTTCGGCGGCATACAAATTTCCGATTCCTGCGACCGCTTTTTGATCGAGGAGGGCGACCTTGATCGCTCGTTGGCTGGTTTGCAGTTTTTCACGTAGCTGTTCCCAGGTGATCGACAGCGCATCGATGCCCAGCCGATCCGTGCCAAGATGGCTTTTCAGGCCTGCTGCGTCATACCACCGAAACGTCCCCAGGCCGCGTCGATCCCAGAAAAGCAGCTGGTCGTGTAGAGGGCCCTCCAGTTCAATTTGGATTCGCAGGTGTGTTTGGTTGGGAGGATCGGCCACCAGGACCAGGCCGGTCATTCGCGGTTCGATCACGATCGCGGCTTGATCATCCAATTCCAACAAGATGCGTTTGCCCCGGCGGCCGATGCTCTGGATCGTCCGGCCTTGGACGCGGCGGTTAAGGGCATCCATGCGGGGGGAGACGGCGATCGGTCGCAGTTCGCACGGGGTACGGCGGACCGAGAGGATCCGATGTCCGCAGATCCCCGCGACACCGCGTCGCATTGTTTCGACTTCGGGTAATTCTGGCATGATCGTTGCATTCTACCATGAAGGGCGATTTGGACAGCTCTTGCGACGTTGACTTTCTGTCACGAGTCCCCACAATCGATGGACTGACCATTTATTTCATTGGAATCTAGTATGACGACCCCTCCTGATTCTCCTGCCTCCGCACAGGTTCCTGACGCTCAAGGCCGCTTTGGTGATTTTGGCGGGCGTTTTGTGCCCGAAACGCTGACGTGTGCGCTCGATCAATTGGCTGAAGAGTACGAAAAAGCCAAAAAAGATCCTCTATTTCAAGAGGAACTGAACGGGTTGCTGAAGACTTTCGTAGGCCGCCCAAGTCCTCTCTATCACGCTCGTCGCCTTAGTTCTGCCGTTGGTGGGGCTCAGATTTGGCTGAAACGTGAGGATCTGAACCACACGGGGGCTCATAAAATTAACAATACCCTCGGCCAGGCGTTGTTGACGCTGCGGATGGGAAAGACGCGAGTCATCGCGGAAACCGGGGCAGGGCAGCACGGCGTCGCCAGCGCGACGGCATGTGCCCATTTCGGTTTGCCATGTGTTGTCTACATGGGGGCCGAAGACGTTCGCCGGCAAAAACCAAACGTCTTTAGCATGCGGTTGTTGGGGGCTGAAATCCATCCCGTCGAAAGTGGCTCGCGGACATTACGCGATGCGGTAAACGAAGCGATGCGAGACTGGATGTCGTCGGTCGAATCGACTCATTACATCATTGGTAGCGTGATCGGCCCGCATCCGTTCCCGATGATGGTCCGTGATTTCCAGGCGGTTATCGGCCGCGAAACTCGCGAACAGTGCCTGGATAGTTTTGGCAGCCTGCCGGACTGCGTCGTCGCCTGTGTCGGTGGTGGCAGCAATGCCGCGGGAATGTTCTATCCCTTTGTCGAAGACGAAGGCGTTCGGATGGTGGGGGTTGAGGCCGGGGGCCGTGGTACAAAGCCGGGGGACCATGCCTCTCCGTTGACCTACGGAGCCCCGGGCGTTTTGCATGGTAGTTTCAGCTACGTCATGCAGGACGAAGATGGCCAGACCTGCGATGTGCATTCGATGAGTGCAGGACTGGATTACCCAGGCGTAGGCCCTGAGCACAGTTACTGGAAAGACACCGGGCGTGCGGATTACGTTCAATGTCAGGACACCGAAGCCCTTGATGCGTTTGATAAACTTGCCAAGAGCGAAGGGATCTTAGCCGCTTTGGAAACCAGTCACGCAACCGCCAAAGCGATGGAAATTGCCAAGTCGATGTCCTCGGACCAGCACTTGGTGATTTGTCTGTCAGGACGTGGAGACAAAGACGCAATGGAATTGGCTCGGCTGCGCGGCGAATCTTGGGAATAGATCATGACGACAAAACTAACTTGGTTATCGCACGGAAGCTGGTTGATCGAAGCGGGCGAAGAGCGGATCCTTTTAGATCCCTTTTTGACCGATAACCCAGCCGCAAAAATGGCCGCTGACGAATTGCAGAATATCTCGGTGATCCTGGTTTCGCATGGTCATTTTGATCATGTTGCCGATGTTGCTGCGATCGCAAATCGTTGCGGATCAAAGGTCGTGGCGAACTTTGAAATCGCGCAGTGGTTTCAAGCTAAGCATGGGGTCGAGAATGTCGAAATGATGAACACCGGAGGGAGGATTTCGTTGCCCTTTGGTTCCGTGCAACTGACGCCTGCACTGCATAGCAGCGGTTTGCCCGATGGCAGTTATGGTGGCCAGCCGGGTGGATTTGTGTTGACATTCTCCGATGGCAAACGGGTTTACTTCGCCTGCGATACCGCTTTGTTTTCGGACATGCAGTCGTACGCTCAAGGCGTTGATGTTGCGGTGCTGCCGATCGGGGATCGATTCACGATGGGGCCGGCTGACAGCGTCAAAGCAACCAAGCTGATTTCGCCGAAGAAAGTGGTCCCCGCACACTTTGGAACCTGGCCACCTATCGACCAGGACGCCGAGGCGTGGGCTGAAGAGATCCGGTCGCAAACAGACGCCGAACCGGTGGTTCCCGAAATCGGCGTGTCGTTTGAACTGTGATTGACAAATCGCTCACGTAGCGACGCTCGCTAGAACGCGGTTTCCGAGTTGGGGTGCTGCTGTGCGGCAATGCATCAGAAAACCTCAACCCGCTGCATAAGCGAGGGACCGGGAACGTGGTCTGCAATCCCTCGCTTACGCAGCGGGTTGGGATTTCGACAGCCTGCGAGCCCGGAGAGGCAGCCTCATTAAATGCCGGGCGACAATCTTTCTCCGCTTTTCGATTCCATCGCCCAGCCGTTAAGCGTTTAGTTTGACTTCCGGCGAATCGGCTAGGTGAACCCACACGTGGACGTGTGGTGCACCGCGGAAATGCCAGACGAACGAAGGCCCTTCCAGTCGCCAGTTGTCCCAGACTTGGTCATTGCCGATGTCTTTGTCGCTGTAGAAGGATAGGTGGCAGGCATCCAGGCCTCCTTGTGCCGTTAAGCACTGCATCGCTTCTTGCTGATCGCTTTCGCGGTACATTTCGACCAACATTTTAAGCACCTTTTGCAGGTGTTCTTTTTGGTCGCCGGCGAGTTCACTGGTTGGAATCCCTGGCAGGTCTGCGGCGGGGCCGCGAAATCCTGCTTGCTGTTCACGTGGTGTTTGAGGCAGCAAGGCTAGTTTGCGTTGCTTGCCGTCCAGCATTTTGTACAGGCCGTTCGCAGCAATCGCTTGTGGCCAAAAGACGTTGTCCAGGTGGTCTTTTCCTTCGTTGAATCCGCCCGTGTCGTGCCCGTAGAAAATCGGTCCGCCGAAGGCGACATGGTCGGCCGAATTTCCGTCGCAGCGAAGCGTCATGTGACGGCCTGTCAGGACCATTTCAAATTTATCAGCGTTGGGATTTCCAAAGATCGCCAGCGACTGCTCGTTCCCGAATCCGCCCGCATCATCGGTCAGTTGTTTGTCGTATCGCTCGTGCCATTCCGGATTGATGATCGCTTCGAAAATGTCACGGATGATTTGGCGTTGGTCATCGGTGTAGAAATCTCCCACGACTTCCGGTTTGGTGATTTGCCAGTTGTTGGCGACAAACGTCCGCAGCAGACCGCGTTTTGGGTCTTGATGATCCCAGTCGAAGCAGACGGTTTCGCGTTGCTTGGGGCTGAAGGATTCGTACAGGACCTTTGTTAGCGATTCCGCGGTCGGCTTTGTTTCTTTACCCAGAGCGACCTTGGGGACCGCCGAAGCGACCGCGATGGCGGAAGAGGTTTCTAGAAACTGGCGGCGGGTAGGACGGATAGACATCAGAGAATCCTAGATAAATGGAGGTCGAGTGGCTGGATGCCACTCTCTTTGTGCAAGGAGTGCCGACTCTCAGAGGTTTGGAATTTATTGGGTCGAGCATTTCGTTTGTGAGCGGCTAAAGCCTTGTTGCTCACTGAAATAAATTCACAGCCTCTTAAAGAGAGAGTCACGGAAACGGCTACAAACAAACGACTCAAA
Organism: Roseimaritima multifibrata; assembly: GCF_007741495.1. Classification (NCBI taxonomy): domain Bacteria; kingdom Pseudomonadati; phylum Planctomycetota; class Planctomycetia; order Pirellulales; family Pirellulaceae; genus Roseimaritima; species Roseimaritima multifibrata. The sequence goes on along the minus strand of NZ_CP036262.1, from coordinate 6,603,662 downwards.
AGCTGCACGATCTCTTTGGCGGGTAGGGCCATTGTACGAAACGTTAAACGGGCCGTCTATAAAATTGGGTCACCAGCCGGTTTTACAGTTATTATGGGAATCGATAATTTTCCCTCTCACTCGGTTGCTTTGAATTTTGCGGAGTTTCTTGATGCTCAACATGCATGGTCGTTTTCTAGTTGCTGGCATCCTTGCCGTTTCCTTTTCCTCGGTTCTGCAAGGCAGCGATGTCGAAGTCGTCGTCGGTTTGACAGATCCCAATCCGGGAAAAGCCGAGCCAGGGGAATTGAATACGCCGTTTGCTGTCGAGTTTGACGCGTCTGGGGCGATGATTATTCCTGAATACAACGGCGGGCGGTTGATGAAATGGTCCGCCAGCGAAGGGGTGACCGTTTTGGCAGGGAATGAGGAACTGGGGTACGCCAACGGAACGGGGAAAGATGCTCGTTTCAATAAACTGCACAATGTCGCCATCGGTCCAGATGGATTGGTCTATCTGTCCGATCATCTAAACCATGCGATTCGCCTGTATGATCCAAAGACAAAAATGGTTTCAAGCTTTGCCGGAAATGGAAAGCTGGGTTTTGATGGCGAGCAGGGGACGATTCAGACGGCTCGTTTTGAACGACCGATCTGTGTTTCGTTCGACGCGGATGGTCAGCAAATGTTGGTTGCGGATATCAATAACCGTCGCATTCGCCAGATCGATCTCGCATCGGGTGCCGTGAAGACGGTTGCGGGCAATGGCAAGCGAGGCGTTCCGCAGGATGGCCAGTTGGCTACCGAGCAGCCCTTTGTGGATCCTCGGGCCGCAGCCTTTGCACCGGATGGTAGTTGGTATCTAGTGGAACGCTCGGGACACGCCTTGCGTCACGTCAAAGACGGTCGCGTCACGACGGTTGCTGGAACAGGAAAAGGTGGGCACCGTGATGGTCCCGCGTTGGAAGCACAGTTTAAGGGGCCAAAACATTTGCAGGTCATTGAAGATGGCCGAGTCGTTATCGCCGATGACGAAAACAATTTGATTCGAATCTATGATCCACAAACGGCAACCGTGTCGACGGTTGATACCGCTCCTTATGTGCTAAGTCGTCCGCACGGAGTTAAAGTGGTTGCGGGGACTTTATACATCGCCGATAGTTTCCATCATCGTGTTTTGAAAATGCCGTTGCCTTCACGCGAATAGAATTCTGCTGAATAAGGAACGTTGGAATGTCGGACCGCCAGCTCAAGTGCCCTCGTTGTGAAAAGCGGATCCGCGTTCCAGCGGGGGCCGCCAAGGTGCGCTGCCCCGGTTGTCAGGCGGTCCTTCAGTTGCCTCCGCAAAAAAAGTCCGCCGCTTCCGCGGGCCGGTCGGCCGCCGCTCCAAAAGCACCTGCGGCGAAAGTACCGACTGGCAAGCCGCGGGCTGCCGCAGTTCCGGTTACCCAGCTGCCAGCGGCATCTGCACCCTTTGGGCAATCGCCCGCTGCACCCCCTTCGTTTTCTCCGCAGGGGACGTTTGGAAAAACGGCGCCGGCTGTTCCAGCCAAACCGGAAGGTTCCGGTTCATCAAAACGTGGGTTGTGGATTCTGTTGGGAGGCCTGTTTGTCGGCGGGGGGCTGATGTGTGTGATGTTTGTCGTTGTGCTGCTGATATGGATGGGGGGGGAAGAAAACGAAACGGCTGCAACCGATCCACAGGGCGGAGCGATACAGGCAGCCGCACCGGTCGTGGAAGCAGAAGTTGTGGAAGAGACGCCTGCAGCGGCCGGGTCTTTGGGAGAATCGGAACGCAAGCGGCTGTACGCGATGTATAAAACGGCCGAGGGGTTAACAACCAATCGCGTTCCACTGCCAAAGGGTTTTACCCGTGATCAGCTGGACAAGATGATGAGCGGGATCATGGCCAGTGAAATTCAGAAGTTGTCGGCACTGTTCGATATCAGCCAGGACGAAGTGAAGGATATCGTTGCCGAAGGGAAGCAGAAGGAGTGGTAGAGAAGGGCTGCTGTGGTTTGGGATTTGTCGTCCGTAGGCAAGCTTCTCGGGATATGCGATTTATAAATGAAGAAAGTCTGGCTCCCCTCGCCCCTAAGCGAGCTCTTTGTTGCGGAAGAAATCTCTGCTAGCTCATTGCGTGATCTCTGCCTCTTGGTTTGATTTCGTGGAGCTTGCTTGGGGGAGAGGGGCTGGGGGAGAGGGGGAGATTTCCAGGCGGCGATTTTGCAGCCAAGACGCGGTGAAAGCCTCGGATTTCAAGCGATTATGCTACGCCTTGCCCAACGCTGTCGGCCCCTCTCCCCCAACCCCTCTCCCCAAAAACAAGCCTTTGAATCGACCTTAATTGCATTAGCTGGCGAACCGTTGATCCAGTATCAAACCTGTTTTAGGCGAGCTTGTTTTGAGGGCGAGGGGAGCCAGACTTTCCTCGTTTATAAAACCCGAGGCTCGCGCATCTCATCGTTCGTAGAGACGATGTGGTGCAGTCGCTGCTGAATTAGAAGTCGGCCGATTCGGCGAACCTTGGCGGGGGAGCAGGTCTTGCAGGTGTTTTGGCGTCGTTGGCACGTCGTTCCATCAATTCTTCCCGCAGTTGGTTGTAGTGTTCGGCTAGCGCCAACCAGTTGTCGCCGTCGCGGAAATGAATGGGATCACTCTCTTCGCCGGCTGCCAGTTTTTCCATGCTAATGCGAAGTCGATAAATCGGCCCTGCGAAACGATTGGACATTCGCAAAATGTCATGAGCGATGATTGGCGCGAGGAGCAATAATCCAGGCAGCCAGTAAATCGCATCCACAGCGAAATCGAGCAGGTGCTCGCTCATTGATTTGTCTGGATTTCCCATCGCCATGGAAAAGTAGAGCACGCAAGACATGTAGAGGATGCCCGCGGATCCATACCAAGCGGCACGGATCAGGATTGCGCCTTGGACATCAGGATCGACAAGGAGCCGAATTCGCAGCGGAGTGGATGACTTGTCGTGCATGATCCTAGCTGCCGAAAGCCCCACCGATCGCGTCACCCGACGCGTCGAAGCTGTCTTTGGTGTTGTTGGCAAGGACCAAGATCGACCCCATAACTGCCAGCAAGATCAGCGCCAGCACGACCGCATATTCAACGGCGGTGGGGCCATCTTCATCTTGAAGGAAGCGGTAGCTGGAAGCGAACAATTTGCTCAAGTTCATGACGAGCGGTCTCAGGAATCGAGGTTGAGGTGCCAATTTTAGGGTTTGATCAAATCTAGGTTGTGCTTCGTCGCTAATAGAGGGGAACTATTGATTCTTGTCGCTAAATAGAATTGAGAGAAACCAAGTGGTGGGGTTGTGCCACTTCTGACATTTGACAGGCTGGAGGCTAGAATGAGGGCATTATTGTTCTGGCTTGGCGATATTATCGATGCCCTGTCCCTTTTCTTTCTCTGTTGATTCGATTTTTCAACCATGCTCGGACCGGTTTTCAATCGCGAAGCGGCAGTGGCTCCAAAACGTCCGCGGCTTTACGTCGCGCGTGCCCTCTATCTGTTGGCGATGTTTTTGCTGCTGTGCACAGGGTATTTAGTCCTTTCGGGAATGCGCCCCCTACGAACGGCGGGGGATTTGTCTCGGTTCGGTGGGTCGATGTTCCTGCTGCTGGCCCCTCTGCAGATGATCATCGTCACTTTTCAGGCGGCCGTCGGCGCCGCCAGTAGTGTGGCTCAGGAGAAGGATCGTCGAACGCTGATTCTGATGTTGTTGACGCGTTTGACCGGGACCGAAGTTGTTGTTGGCAAGTTGGCGGCCAGCATGATTGTCGTCGGATCGATGTTAGCCGCATGCCTGCCGCTATTTTTGGTGCTGCCGTTGTTCGGTGGTGTCTCCGCGGGGCAGGTCGCCAATCTCTACGCGGTTACGCTTACGACGGCACTGTTTGCTGGGGCTGTCGGGACCGTCGTCGGTCTGTGGCGAGAGAAAACGTTTCAGGCGATCGCCTTTACGGTTCTTGTTTTGGTGTTGTGGGTCGTCGCTTGGGAACTGTTGGCAAGCGGAATCGTGACCGGTGGGAATTGGCGATTTGGTGCTTACACAAGCCCGATCCAGGCGTTGTTAGCAGCCGTTTCACCACTCTCCCCCTTTAGCACCGCCCCTGTTTCCTCTGCGGTGGGTTATTCGCTGTTCATGCTGATGGTTTCCGGCATCGTGTTGGCGATCGGAGTCGCGCGGGTTCGGGTTTGGAATCCATCCAGAGAAGTCCGGATCAAGCCGCAGGAGGCCGAGGGGTCCCATGACTTGGCCGCCGCGGATGGGACAACCGCGCCGGTAGCCTCCTGGAAAGCGAGGGCACCTCGCGAAGTTTGGTCCAACCCCGTCCTCTGGCGAGAAATTCGGACTTGGGCCTATGGCCGGAAAGTCTTGATCATTCGTTTGGCTTATTTGGTGATCTGTTTGGTGGTCGCTGCCGTTCTTTATGGGGCGATCGAAAACGGCCAAGCCTACGAGCGAACGGGAGTCGCGGGCCGAGCGCTTCCAGCGGCGACATTGCCCGTTGCGGCTTTGGGGGTGATCAGCCTGTTGTTGGTCAATGCGTTGGCCGTTAACAGCGTGACGACCGAGCGTGATGTGCTGGCGCTGGACCTGTTGATGGTCACGGATCTACGCCCAGCCGAATTTGTTTTCGGGAAAATATTTGGGGTGCTTTATGTGGCAAAAGAAATGGTTCTGATCCCGATGGCCATACTGATCGCCCTGGGGGGCGCCGGGGTGATGAGCTGGGAGAACACGGTCTATGCGGTTTTGGGGGCGATCGCCCTGTACCTGTTTGTCGCGACGGTCGGCGTCCATTGCGGGTTGAATTACCCTGCGGGCCGAACCGCGACTTTGGTCAGTTTAGGAACGATCTTCTTTCTTTGTATCGGGGTCGCGATTTGCATGGTCATCATGGTTAGTTTCCGAGGGGCATTTGAATTACAGCTGCCACCGTTCCTGGCGATGATCTTGGGAGGGGGCGCTGGCCTTTACGCGGCACTTGGATGGCGGAATCCGTCGTCGGCGATTTTCTCGGCTTCCTTCGCACTCCCGCTAATCACTTTTTATGCGATCACCCAGTTCCTGCTGCAGCGTGATCAGTTGTTCGTTTTCCTGCCGGTGGTCTGTGGCTACGTATTCGCGACCGCTGCGATGTTGGTCCCTGCACTCAGTGAGTTTGATGTCTCGCTAGAGTCCCATCGCGGAGGGGAGGGGGGCGAGTGAGCGAGTGGCGATTGGTGCTCCCTTGGCTTGTTCCGATGGCCATCTTAATTGTCTTGAGTGCGTTCTTCAGCGGCAGTGAAGCGGCGATGTTTTCACTGCGTGCACGCGAGCGGCGGGCTTTGTGCCGAGGCGGTGTGGCGGGGCGGGCTGCCAATGCATTGCTGGATGATCCGGAAAGGCTGCTGTCAGCGATTTTGTTTTGGAATTTGCTGATCAATATGCTCTATTTCGGAATCGCGTCAATTGTCGGTGGGCGTTTAGAACAGGCCGAAGGAGGCGGACGTGCGTCGGCGATTGTGTTTACGATCGCCAGCCTTTTGACGATCATTTTTTGTAGTGAAATGTTGCCCAAAAGTTTGGCCGTCGTTTCCCCTTTGAGGTTGGCCTACTTCATCGGCCCGCCACTATCGCTTTCGGTCAAAGTGATTTCCCCCTTGCTGCCAATCATTTCGATGGCAAACCTGTTCGCCAGACGTTTGGTATGGCCCGGGTTTCAGCCGGAAGCCGATTTGGAGCTGTCCGATATCGAGCGAGCGGTTGATTTGGGGACCGGCGATGCAGCCTTGGCGGCTCGAGAACGAGGGATGATGCAGCAGTTGATCGGCATATCGGATACGCGTGTTGGCGAATGGATGCGCCCCCGAAGCCAACTGCGTATCTATAACCTGCCGGCCGATCCTGCCATTCTTAAAGAGCCGATATTTGGCGACGGTACTTTGCTGTTTGCAGAACCGGGGGGCGAGGAGGTCGTTGCCGCGGTCTCCGTCCGCCGTTTACGCCCCAGTCAGATCGATAACCTGGCAGATTCGGTCGAACCGGTTTTGTACGTCCCTTGGTCCGCGACCGTTTCTTATGCGCTCGATTTGCTGTTGCAGCATGATCGTTTCGTGGCGGCGGTTGTCAACGAATATGGCGAGACCATTGGCGTGCTAACGATGGATGACGTGATGCAGCAGTTGCTAAGCGGCCATGCACGTCATCGTACCGGTGGGTCTTCCCGGCAGTTGAAGCAGATCGGACCAGGTGTGCTGCAGGTGAGCGGCGGGACTAGTGCTCGGTGGTTGGCCAAGCAACTGGAACTGACACGACCCGAAGGTCGCAACGTGACGGTCGCCGGATTAATGCAGCGTTTAAACGAACGTGTTCCGCGAGCCGGCGATGTATGTACCTGGGAAAGTTACCAAGTCGAAGTGCTTGAAGAACATGATGATGGTTCGTTAACCATCGAACTGCGGCACTCGAGTTCGATGGAGCCCGATCAATGATTGTGGCGTTGTTGCTATTTTCCGTCGGCCTGGGCCTGAGTGCCTTCTTCAGTGGCAGTGAAACCGGGATGTACCGGGTTTCCCGAATTCGCGTTGTGCTGGATGGGTTGACCGGTAGTTGGCCAGCACGCGGGGTTGTCTGGTTGTTGAACCATTCCGCGATTTTTGTGGCGACCGCTTTGGTCGGCAACAATCTGGCAAATTACGTGACCAGTTTGTCGATCGTGTTGGCGATGCAAGCGTTGTTCAGCGGTGGCGCTGCTGCGGAGTTGCTGGGGACCATGTTGGTCACTCCGGTGATTTTTGTGTTGGGCGAATTGTTGCCCAAGTACCTTTTCTATAACGCACCGTACCGCTTGCTGACTTATGTTCGCCCGGTGTTGTTGTTTTTTACCGCCTTGTTTTTACCCGTGTCGTTGCTGTTGGGTTTGTTGGCAAATGCCCTCCAGTTGATTACCGGGGAAACCCCGTTTCGGGTCCGTTTGGGGATGGCACGTCGTGAACTGGAACAGGTTCTTCGCGAAGGTCATGAAGCGGGGATTTTGGCAGGCAGCCAGCGCGTGTTGGCTCAGAATGTTTTCGAAATTGGAAACCAGCCCGCGGTTCGTTTCGGTGTGCCGATGGATCGTTTGGCCAGTACTGAGGAAGATAGTGGTCGCGATGTTGCTCAGGCTGCCGCTCGGCGCCAAGGGCATCCGATTGTGTTGGTGCAGCGAAACAAAGAGGTTGTTGGCTTTTTGTTGTATGCGGATTTGCTGTGTGAATCCGATGGGGGACTGCCGATCCTTCCGGTGGTCAAAGCCAATTCAAAAGACAAGTTGCTGTCGGTACTGCTTCGCTTGATGGACGCTGGATCGGACGTGGCGGTCTTGATCGATCCCGATGGCAAAACTCGCAGTGTCGTGACTCGCCGGCAATTGTTGCTGCCGCTGATGGCAGGCAACCGACCGTAGGTCACTTGCTGCGGAAGGTTGCGGAGCATTTGCTTCTGCTCCGCATTTAATGAGGTCGACTCTTCAGACCCTTAGACTGTCGGAATCCCAACCCACTGCGTAAGCGAGGGATTACAAACCACGTTCCCGGTCCCTCGCTTACGCAGTGGGTTGGGGTTTTTGGATGCATTGCCGCACAAAAATAAACCGCAAAACAAACCGCTCAGGAACGGTCACTTATCACCTTTGCGTCTCGAGGGAGAGTAAAGGTGTGACGCAGGGGTGCACCGGAGGTTGTTGGTTGTGGAGAAATAGAAATACCCATTTGCCTTCAAAATAAAGACAAATGGGTATTCGTTAATGAGCGATAGCTAAGTGCCGTACTACGGGCTTTCGCCCTTGCTACGCAGCCGACCTTTAATTACCGACCATTACTTGCGAGTATGCCGACGAGATCGGCGGGAGGCTATTTACGGTCGTAGCCCAGTTGGCGAATGATGTTTAGCATCTCTTCGAAAGTGATGTAACGGCGGCGATGGCGTGCTTTGTAGCCATCGATTGCCATTGCTAGTTCGCGTGCGTCTTCGGATAGATCCGAATGGGAGCTCGCAAACTGACGTCGGTCACGCAGCGGTGTTTCTGCCGTTTGGCGACGCTCACTAAAACGTTCGGGGGAAGCCGCATCAGTCGTTTGAGCTGACAGGGCAAGGGCTGCTTGCGCGGAGGGCGTATTCGGTGTCGTAGGCATAGGAGATTCCACACGGAGTAACAGGAAGAGAGCTCTGTGTCGGCATGATCACAAGGGAACCCTAGCTTACGTATAGAGGGTGGGCAAATGAAAATTTTCGATTCAATCGGTTTTATCGAAACGTCGATCATTTACTCCCAGGTCCTGCTCCCTGGCTCTTCTTTGCGGGCAATTTGAACCCGCTGATCGATCTGTTGATTCAGTTCGTTGCCGATCGAGGACTGTGGATCGATTTCAAGGATTCGCCGGGTTGCTAAGCGAGCGGTATCGAATTCGTCCATCTCAAGTGCAAGCGTTGCGATTTGCAGCTGAATGTTAGCATCGTGCGGTTGCATTTGAGCTGCAAGCTTGTAGCAGTTAGAGGCTTCGCCCGGGCGTCCCAGTTGGCTTAGGGCGACGCCGCGAAGAAGATGCACACGAGGCGAGCAGCCTGCATCGCCGGTGCAATCTCGGATGCGTTCGAGTGTTGCAAGCAGGCGGTCGTAACGGCCTTGCTGTCGGTACAGTTCTGCCGCTTGTAACTGGACTTCGGGATATTCGGGTTGTAGGGCCAGGGCGCGATGGTAGGCGGCCAACGCGCCTTCATGGTCGCCCGTGCGTTGCAGGCAGTCACCACGCAGCGCCCAGGTGCCAGGTAGGTCTCGGCCGACCAGTAGGGCTTCGTTGGCGTATTTCTCCGCGGCTTCCCAGTCACCATTTTCAAAATGCATGCGGCCAAGTCGAACGACCAATTCAGGATGGGAACCGCTCAGGCGGACCGCGGTCTCCATTTCTTCCAGAGCGGCTGTTCGATCGCCGCGATGCCACAGCGATTCCCCCATGCCCCAATGGGCCCGGTCGTCGGATTTGTTCATCGCTAAGGCTTCGGCGAATAGCTCTTCGGCATATTCCCAGCGCCCGCGATGCATCGCTTCCAGCCCTTGTCGAGAGAGTCGGCGGGCGGCAATCGAATGCCGGCTTTCGCCTCGGGCCCGAATCGTGCGGCAGCCCAGGCTGCTGATCACGATCGCTGCCAGCAATAGCCCACATCCCAGCGAACGGCAGGCGAAAGCCGCGCGGAAGCATCTCAGGAGGGGGGAAGCGGGCTGCAGTGGCATCGAGTTACAGAAACAGATTATTAGACGAGGACGTGGGCGCGGAAAAAAACTATTTAGCAGTCCTATCAAATTGGATCGACCAGGGGCAAGCCGATCCGCTTCTCATTTGTTACGATATTGACGAAGAATATCTTTGCTATCACACACTTTTAGCACGAATTGACCGCTTTCCATGCCAGCGACGTTTGAAGATTTTGGAGTCCGTTTTCTCTACCCCGACAACTGGGAATTAGCAGAGCGGACGGCCACTGAGGAGTCGGTTGGGGTCACGATCGAGGCACCTGACGGGACCTTCTTTGCTTTCAATCGCTATCCGGGCCAGGTTTCCGCTTTGACGTTGATGGATCAAGTCGAAGCCGCGATGCGTGAGGAGTACGACGAAGTCGAGATCAGCCGCCCTGAAGGGGTAGAGGCTGACGACGAAGAACTGGCTCGAGATATGGAATTTTATTACCTCGATTTGCTGATCATCAGCCGAACGGTGTTGATTCCAGAGGGGGGCGATTTATTGCTGATTCAAATGCAAAGTGAGAGCCGCGACTTTGAAAAGAACGAAATGGTGTTCGCAGCAATGCTGAAATCACTGCGAGACTACTTGGCGGAGAAAGAGTCTTAAGGTTTTGGGTTTTGGGTTTGGCTGCTTGTACGGCAATCCGCCGCGGCCTCATTTTCATCAGGCCGGGCAACGCCCAAAGCCATCCGCTTTCTTAGCGGAACGGCTTGTTGATTTAGTGATTGTCGCCTTTCGCTCTCTGAAAGAACGCTCCCTTCAAGTTACTTGCGCGGAGCAAAAGGCTGCAATCTTTCGCTGCTTTCGATTTATTGAACAAGCCGCGAGCCGTCCGGCAATCGCCTAGAAAACAGAATGAATTTGCCGGATCGGCTTGCGCTGATCCGCTAGGAATACCATCCGTAGATGCCAGAGTAGATGGCATTGGGACACCCCCCGCTGCAAACCGTTAGGGTGCGGTGACAAAGGCCCAGTAGGGACGTTGCCGGTCGGCTCGAGTCCGTACGTCTTCCAAGATGGTTTTGATGTCTCCGTCGAAATCAAAGCGTGTTAATCGCGATAGGTAGCGGATGGTGACTTGCTCGTTCAGGTTGATTCCCATGTCGGGATTCATCCAGATCACGAACTGATCGGCTGGACCTTGGGTGATTCGGATCGTGTTGTTTTCTGCCACGCTGGCTCGAACGATTCCTTTTAACCGCTTTTTGACATAGTCCCAAAGGAATGGATTCAAATCATTGCGGGGGTCAATTTGAGGCATTTCCAGCCACCAGAAAAAGCGATCCTCGCCCCGCATGGTGACGACGTCGATCTCTTTGGGGGGCGGCCCACGGCGGTTGGCCCCCAGGGCCATCCAGTCGAAAATATGGTGGATTTCTTCGTAGAAATCTTCCGGCCCGCGGCCTCGCATCATCACCACCATCGCTTTGTGCTTGGAGGTCATGTAGTCGTCCAGGATGTATCCAAACCGGACAAGCGGCGCCTGGGAGCCGGCCATTTCCCCGAAGACCATGTAGATCGGTAGATCGGTTGCGTTGTCTTCGTAGTGGATGATGTATTTGGAGGGGTCGGCACTGATCGGGATGACTCCTGCCCACACATCTGGATGGGCGATCCCGATGTCCCAAGCAGCGGTCCCTCCGTCGCCGTGTCCCGAAAGGAACACGCGATCGGCATCGATGGAAACTCGCCGCATCGCGTCTCTTAAACAGGTCATGACGCGGTGGTGTTCACGCTCGGTGTATTCGTAGACCCGCTGGCCCGGCCGAGTCCATAGCGGTGCGATAACCACGTAGCCTTGGCGTGAAGCTTGCCCAAGCCTCATTTTCAAGGATTCATTGTAAGACCCGGACCACCATTCAATTTGGGCTCGAGGGATTCCGGTCGGTGCACACAGGCTGACGACAGCAGGGTATGCCCGCAGCGGGTTGTACTCTTCAGGCAACTGCACAATGTATTCGGTTGCTAATTCATCGGGCCCGGGAATCGAAATCCGGTACATTCCCGGGGGCGTTTCGGGGCTGGCAACCCAATCTTCTGGATGTTCAGGTAGAGGACGCTGTGGACGAATCAGAGGCAAAATTTTGGCGATGTTTTCAACGGTTGCCCCTTCCAGTTTTCGGAGCGCATCGAGGATAGCCTGCCGTTGTCCTGGGTCTTCGCTGCGGAGGTAGGCTGCGACGCCGTCGCGTACCTGAATCAAAGACCGGCCGAGGGCAAGGTTTTGCAGGCCCGAACCCGACCCCAAAATCCAACCGCCAACGGCCAATGCAACACGGTTTTCAAGCGGGATTTTTTCGTCGTTACCCAGCCGAATGTAATCGCTTAAGCGGCTGATCGTGTCAGGAGAAATGTCCTCTTTCAGTTCGGTCAGCAGTCCTTGAAAGGCCGCTCCCTGTTCGTTGGGGAGGTTTGCGATCTGTGTTTCTAGCTGAGCAACAAGGTCGGGCCCCTTCTGCAGTTCCTTTTGCAGGTCGACTAATTCGTCAGAGAATTCCAGTTTGGTGACGGCGGCAATTTGATCGGTTTGGAATTCGCTCAGCATCCGCGCCGATAGTTCGTATTGCCCGGCGCGGCGTCGCTGCTGGGCTTCCAGCAGCAACTGTTTGGCTTGACGATCGACCAGCGACGTCAATTGCTTTTTCAGGTTCGGTTTGTCGGGGAATTCGGCGATCGTCGTCAGTAGTTCTTGCCGAGCGGCTTCGAACATTTCCGCTTCGATAAACAGCCGGATCAGATCCAGTCGAATTTCGTAGGTTAGCGGCTGCATGCGGTTGTGTAAGATTCGCCGCAGTTGAGCTTGAGGGACCGAGGACGTCGCGATCCGCATTTCCCAGATATAGTTATGGCTGGCGTGCAGGGATTGCAATTTGATGTAGCGAGCGGTGACTTCGGTCATCCCTTGCCAGATTGGGATGGAGCCTCCGGAGGGCCCGGGAATCATGATTTTTCGACGTCCCAGATCGCTGAAATCGGAAACGCCGTGCACCGCTCCGATCGACCCGAGGAAGCGTCCGCTAGAGGAGACGTTTTGGGGGATTTCTAAGCGGATCTGCAGATCGGGAACTTCGGGAACCACGCCGTCGCCCTTGACGGCGACCATCCCTTGTTGGTGGACGAAGACGCGGCGGAGTCCATCGTCGATCATCCAGATCGGGCGGGCTGTCGGTTGCGTGCCGCTCCCTTTGGAAAAGGCGTTTTCGTTCAGCGAAGCGATTTCAACAACCGATCCGCGGACCATCAGACCATTGGCAAGCGGAACGTTATATTCCGCAACCGCGATCACCGCCGAAAATGCGGTGAGTAGAAGAGTCGATAGCAAGCAGCGAGGATATCGCATGCACCGCCTAACGTCTGGAGAAAAAGCGTTTAAGGGCGTCGCCCGCTGCTTCGCGTGAGTCGTTTGTCGTGTTGGTGATGGCCCCTTTGGGAAGTTTCTTCGGGGGTCCTTTGGGGGGGCGAGCCGGTTTTTTCTCGCCGTCCGTCTGCGTTTTGTCAGCCCCTTTTTCGGGGATCGTTTCATCGACCGACAGTTCGGCGCTATCTTCCGACTTCTGGAGGTCTTCCAGTTTCATCTGCCGTGTGTCGGGATCGCCGGCCGCGCGAATGCGGTCGATTTCTTCCGCTTCGTCCAACCAACTGCTGATGTCACCATCTTCGAATTGGCTGTCACCACGGGCTGCAACGGTCCGTGAGGCAGCGTCTTTTAGGTCTTTCACCTGAGGTTTTTTATCGCCACCAAGTGAATGGTCGATAGAAACTTCAAAAACCAGCTTGCCGACTCGCAGGATGTCTCCATCCTTGAGCGATTTGGCGCGGTCTGTAGGAAGCGGTTTGTCGTTGATGAATGTGCCGTTGCGACTCTTCAAATCCTGGACAAGCAGGCGATTTTCACGAATCACTAGGATGCAGTGTTTTCGGCTGACCGATTCGCTTTTGGGGCGCAGCTGACACTTCTCGCTTCGTCCGATCAGGAATTTCTTCTGACCAATAACGATCTCTTTGCCGCTGTGGCTCCCAGACGCTACTTTCAACTTGACTCGCATGGATTACCTCTTGCACCTTCTCGCATAGCAGCGGATGAGCTCGTGGTCGAATAACAAGAAACTTCGTTGCCCTCGAAATGCATCTTCCATTGTACACCGACTGTGGTCAATGCAACTTTCGAACTGGATTGTTCTGCCTCGATTTAACGATTCAAGCCGTTTGAATTTAAGAATACTGTCCGATTTTCCACGTAGTGGAAGGTAGAGATGATAACGTTTTACGGTCGCCGCTTCAGCCATCCGGGCTCGGTAAAGCGTTTCTCCACCCAATTATCGGCCTGTTTCAACTCCATTTCAAAAGGACTTGACTTAATCCACTCTGTAGGGGGCCCTTGTTGAGGGGGCAGGTGTTTGCAGAGTGCTTCGTAAATTTCGCTCCTTTTCATATGTCGGCCAGATAGGTCGGTTATGCCCGGCAATTCCGGAGCAAATTGACTGACATTTAGCAAGATGCTGCCATGCTGCAGTACCGCTCGGGCGGTCCTTCGCTGCGCACTTCCGCCGACCTTATAGCCCGCACAAAGAAGGTCTTCTTCGGCGCGACGCTGAAAGCAGAGGAATGGAGGTGTGGGGGGGGCGGGACGCTGCCCGGCCCGTTCCAGTGCCACGCCAAATTCCAGCATCGTTTTGCGGATTGCCGAATGCACCCGATCATAGATTCTCTGAACCGATGTTGCGGCTCGGTCGGTGATCGGAAGCGTGAGGCTGTACGTCAATTCATGGTGATGCACGATCGCTCCGCCTCCGGTTGAACGCCGGACAACCGGTATCGAATGGCTGGCGGCATGCCCCGACCGATCGGCGAGCGATTGGAAATAACCGAGGCTAAGCGTTGGCACATCCCATTCGTAAAACCGCAGCACCGGGCCTCCGCCTGCGGACACCGAATCGAGGATCGCTTGGTCCAACGCCATGTTCCAGGCGGCGCTGGACGGACCGTCGATGATCAACCGCGGCGATTGATCCGCGGAGGCACCGCCAGTGCTGGCATCGCTGGAGGAGGCCGGGTTATTGGCAGGCTGGCTGTCGCTCACTTGTCCTTGGTCCATCGCATGATTGGATTGCGTGCAGCCGCAACGTCATTGGGGCGGCTGACCCGCGTGCTGTGTGGAGCGTCGTGGATCAGGTCTCCCGATTCCTCGGTAACGCGGAACAGGGCGGCTGCAAATGCATCGAGGGTTTCTTTGCTTTCGGTTTCCGTCGGTTCGACCATGACCGCTTCGTCGACAACCAGCGGGAAGTAAACCGTTGGTGCGTGGAACCCAAAATCCAAGATCCGTTTGGCAAGGTCCATCGCTGAAATCCCTTTTTCCTTTTTCAGCTTGGATGCCGATGCCACAAATTCATGCATGCAGCGATCGCCGTGAGGGACGTGCAGGATGTGTTTGACTTTGCTTAGCAAGTAGTTGGCGCCCAGTACGGCGTCTTCGCTGACTTGTCGTAATCCTTCACCGCCGTAGCTGCGGATGTAGAAGTAAGCCCGCAGCAGGACGCCCGTGTTGCCAAAGAAGCTTCGGATACGACCAATCGAATCCGGTCGGTCGTCGTCCAGCAGGTACATGTCCTGTTCGGCGTCGTAGCGGATCGTGGGGGAGGGGAGGTAAGGTTCGAGGAAATCGCGAACGCAGATCGGGCCCGCTCCGGGGCCTCCGCCGCCATGAGGCCCGCTAAAGGTTTTGTGCGGGTTGTAGTGCATCATGTCCGCACCAAAATCGCCGGGGCGTGAGATTCCCAGGATCGCATTCATGTTTGCCCCGTCGGCGTAAACCAGGCCGCCCGCCGCATGCACGGCGTCGGTGATTTCGCGAATCTGGTGGTCAAACAATCCCAGTGTGTTGGGGTTGGTCAACATGAACACGGCGACCTGATCGTTCAATTTTGATTTCAAATCTTCGAAATCGACCAAGCCATCCGCATTGCTTTTGACGGTCTTGGTTTGGAATCCTGCCATCGCAGCGCTGGCGGGGTTGGTTCCATGCGCCGAGTCCGCGGTCAGCACGATCGGGCGGTTTTCCCCTTTTTTCGCAAAGTAGGCTTGGGCGACCATCATCGCGGCCAGTTCCCCGTGCGCGCCGGCAGCGGGCTGGAGCGAAACGCCCGGAAGCCCACTGATTTCAGCCAACATGTGCTGAAGTTCATACAGGATCGCCAGCATTCCCTGGATTGTTTCAGCCGGTTGCAGTGGATGCACGTCCGCCAGCCCAGGCAGGCTTGCCAGTCGCTCGTTTCGTTTGGGGTTGTACTTCATCGTACAACTGCCCAGCGGATAGAAGTGCGTATCGACGCTCATGTTCAGCGTCGATAGGTTCGTGAAGTGGCGAACCACGTCCCCTTCGGCCAATTCTGGCAGTGGAGGCGGTGCATCGTTTGTCTGGTGTGCTGGCAACGGTTCGCTTGCCGCTGCGATTTCTGGATCCAGTTTGGGCAGCAGGGCTGCACGGCGACCAGGATGGGAAAGTTCGAAAAGCAGTTGAGTTGATTGAGTGTTACGCACCGGCGATCACTCCTTCAGAGGTTAGCTGTGATAGGGATCGGCAGTACGAATCGATTTCGTCACGTGTGCGACGTTCGGTAACCGCGATAAGGTAGCAGTCGGATAGTTCGGGGTACCACTGGCCCAGTGGGACGCCCGCTAGGTATCCATCACCACGCATCGATTCGATCAGGTTTGCGACCGAACCATCGTGATCTTTGACGACAAATTCTTTAAAGACAGGGCCCGCGAAGGGAACTGAAAAGCGTTCCAGGGAAGCCACTTGCTTTTGCATGTACTGCGTTTTTTGCAGGCAGTGCTCAGCGGTTTCCTTCAGGCCTTCTGGCCCAAGTAGCGAGAGGTAGATTGTCGCTCGCAGGGCCAACAATGTTTGGTTGCTGCAGATGTTGCTGGTGGCTCGCTCGCGGCGGATATGTTGTTCGCGAGTTTGCAGGGTCAGGACCCAGCAACGGTTACCGCGGCGGTCGACCGTTTGTCCGGCGATCCGTCCTGGCAGGCGGCGAACCAATTCGTTTCGGCAGGCCATGATTCCAAGATAGGGTCCGCCAAAGTTTAGTGGGTTGCCCAGGCCTTGGCCTTCCGCAACCGCGATATCGGCTCCCATGTCGCCTGGGCGTTTTAGGCGGCCGACACTGATCGGGTCGAACGATTGAACCAGCAATGCGCCGGCTGCATGAGTCGCATCCGCGATCTGCTGGACCTCTTCCAGTCGCCCAAAGAAGTTTGGGTGTTGGATCAGAACGCAGGCGGTTTTGTCGTCGATGTAATCGGCGATTCCGCTGGAGGTACCCGAAGCGTCGTAGGGGGCGACGACCAGTTCACATTGCAAACCACGCAGGTAGGTTTCCAAAATCTGCCGGTATTCGGGATGCACCGCAGCGGAGGTAACCACTTTGTTGCGTCCTTTGACCACCGATAGTGCCATCATCACCGCTTCGACCGCAGCCGAGCCGCCGTCGTATAGGCTGGCGTTGGAGACATCTAATCCTGTCAGTTGCGTGACCAGGGTTTCGTATTCAAACATCGCTTGCAGGTTTCCCTGGCTGACTTCTGCTTGATACGGGGTGTACGACGTAAAAAATTCGCCTCGGGAAGCGATCGCATCGACCGTGGCGGGGACGAAATGGTCGTAGGCACCGCCTCCCATGAAGCAGACGTGCGAAGCGGCGGAGGCGTTTTGGGCCGCCGCTCGTTCGACTTCTCGCTGCATTTCCATTTCGGACAGTGCCGGAGGGAGCTGAAGCGTTCCCTCGAACCGAGCATTTTCGGGGACTTGAGAATGGATCAGTTCGTCGACCGATTCGGCGCCGATCGATTTCAGCATCGCCTGTCGATCTTCGTCGGTATGAAACAAATACATGAGCAGTCTTGAAGCGGCGTTTGGAAAGAAGTGAAGGCTAGGGATCAAGCACAAATAAGTTAGCAATCAAGCGGAATGGTGCGAGCAGCCCGCTGGTTTAATCAGCCGTTTCGGGGGTAGTCCCGGATTCAGCTCCACTAAGCCGTGGCTAACGCTTTTAAGCCGTGGCTAACGCTTTATCCCATCTGTTCCGATTGCGGTTTCCACGGCTCCGTTATTTCCACGGCTCCTTTACAGGAACCGAAAAATCGGTGGCAGCGATAACCGCGGGGGCCATCCCGTAATGAATAAACAGAGGCATGTCCCCGTCGTTGGCAACGAAGTTATTCGGTGCCTTGCTTGAGGGCGGGCGGTCGCTGAGGGAGCGGATCAGCCCGATTCAGCACACTGTTTTTCGTAAGCGGCATGGTCCAGCAAGTTTGCTAGGCCGGAATCATCGGTGACTTTCAGTTTGATCACCCAGCCTTTGCCGTACGGTTCTTCGTTCAGCCATTCCAGGTTGTCAGGCAAGTCGGAATTGACTTCCAGGACTTCGCCGGCGATCGGGGTGTAGAGGGGGCTGACCGCTTTGACCGATTCGACTTCGCCAAATTCTTGGCCCGCATCCAGGGCGGTGCCAACGGCGGGCAGGTCCATGTAGACCAAGTCATTCAGTTGTTCGATCGCAAAAGCCGAGATTCCCAGGGTGGCAATTTTCTGGTCGCCCTGGTCGTCGATATGGACCCATTCATGGGTTTCTGCATAGAGCAATTGTTCCGGGTTCATACTAACGCTCACGTTTATAGAAAGGTAATGAAGTGATGGTTGCCGCTTGCGTGCGGCCGCGGTTGTCGATTTGTAAGGATGAATCAACCGCCGCAAAAGCGTTGTCGACGTAGCCCATCGCGATGGGTTTGCCAAGCGTTGGTGAAGGTGCACCGCTGGTGACGGAGCCGATCACGGCCCCTTCGTTGGACAGGATGTCACAGCCCTCGCGGACCGGACGCCGTCCTTCAGGCAATAAGCCGACACGGGTTCGGGTGGGGCCTTGCTGGGCGATCGTCCGCAAGGCTTCGTCACCGATGAAGGAGCGTCCTTCCAGGTTGCAGGCAAATTTTAGGCCTGCAGTCAGAGGGTCGATTTGTTCGTTCAGTTCATGGCCGTAAAGGGGCATGCCCGCTTCCAGTCGCAGGGTGTCTCGGGCACCCAGGCCTGCGGCGATCAGCCCATGTTTACGGCCTGCGAGGATCAGGTTTTCCCAAATCCGCATCGCTTCTTCGGCGCGGACGATGATTTCAATCCCATCTTCGCCCGTGTATCCGGTGCGGGTCACGATCGCCGGTTTCGAAAATTGTTCGGTGATGGTGCCGCGGTAATACTTCAAGCGACTGGGGTCGGATTTGAATAAATTTCCGCAGATCTCCATCGCACGAGGCCCTTGGATCGCGATCATCGCGGTCAAGTCGGTGCGGTCGGTCATCGTCACGGAGGGGAAATCCGCCAAGTGGGGCGTGATCCACTTAACAATCTTCTCGCGGTTCGAAGCGTTCACGACCAGCAGGTGGTAATTCAGGCCCGAAGGGGTGGTTAGGTTCGATACCAGGACGTCGTCCAGGATGCCTCCCTCTTCGTTACACATCAGGGAGTAGCGGATCTGGCCCTCCTTTAGATCGCTGACGCGGCGGGTCAGCAAATGGTCCAACAACGCTGCAGCATCGGTTCCGTCGAAGCGGAGGCGTCCCATGTGGGAAACGTCAAAGAGCGTGGCGGCGTTTCGGCAGGCTTGGTGTTCTTCAACGATCGAGCCGTACTGAATCGGCATCTCGTAGCCAGCAAACGGGGCCAGTGTGGCGCCTGCGGACCGGTGCCAGGGTAAAAGTGGCGTCGCAGCAAGGGAGGACGTCATAGGACCAATACGTGAAAGCCTCGGAACAATCGCCGGAGGGCGATCAAACCAAGTGGGGAGTGCCGAGTTGTCAACTAACAATGGTTTGGCATTCTAAACGTCTAGCCAGAACGGTAAAAGGCCTTCTAAAGAGTGATGCTACCCCTTCTTTACGTAAAATGCTTGTGTGGGGAATCGGGGGATATTAGGCTAACACCTTCGCTCTTTTCTCGCGTGTTAACGTGTTTTTCGACTTCGCTGAGGTGTTTTATGTTGGCTATGGTTTCCGTGCGGAGGCTGATCTGCCTCGGTTTGATTCTCGTGAGTAGCGGTTACGGCCTTGAGGTACAGGCTCAGGAAGCCAAGCTGGACGGCTTGCTTCGTCGTTCGCCCTCACGTGCCAACGCGGTTGGTTATCTGAACCTGCCGGCACTTGATACGTTGATGAAGAACGCAAAAATGCCATCCAGGCTCACTGGAAACATCGAAGATATCTGGTTGATCGCCAATATGGATCCAGGCTCCTTGCGGCCAAAATGGGAAGCGGGTTACGCAACCCTGGGGAATCCCATCGAGGCAAAGAAATTGGCCGATTCTTTGGGTGGGTATGTCGATACGGTTGCCGGAACCGAAGTGGTTTGGTCGCCGCGGCAAATGTATTTGGTGCCAGGAAAAGAGAATCGCCTTGGGGTGCTGCGTCCTGCCGACCGCGCGATGCTGTCGGAATGGTTGGAACCAGGCGTCGCTGCACGGCGGTCGGAATACCTACTTGAGCAAAGCCAACAGTCGGAAGAGTTTTTGTCGCTGATGGTCGCTCTGGATATCGAAGACCTGATGTCGCCTCATCCACTGGCGAAAAAACTAGAGGGTTTCGAATCGCTAAAAAAGAACAAGCCAGAATCGGTCGCCAGCATCTTGGCTTCCGCTCGTGGGGTTAGCGTGATTGTTGGTCGCCGGAGTTTGGGAGAGTGCATCTTTACCGTTGAATTCACCAAGTCTCCTTCCAGCTTGTTGCCAATCGCTAACGGTTTGCTGAAGGAAATCTTGGATCGCAACGGAACGGCCGCCCCCGAAGTGCTCTCCTGGAAAGTGAAAGCCGACGACAACAAGTTGACCTTCCAAGGACCTCTTAGTGAATCTTCGCTAGCCGGACTGCTGGGGGTCTTCAGCTTGCGTGATCAAGCTGAAAGCGTCGCTCAGTTGGCTAAGAAAGAAGTGGATGCGGCAAACCCAAGTGGAGGTCCAAATGGGTATCAGTCAAAAGCCTACTTCGATGATGTGAATGTGCAGGTCGAAGCGGTTCGCAGGCACAAAGCCCAGTCGATGGGCGCCCGTGCGAAGTGGAACGAACAGCACGCACGGCGAATCGACGAAATGGGAACCTTAAACGTCGATCCCGCAATGGTCGATTACGGCGCCAACGTTGCCAACATGTTGCGCGGCAATGCGTTGACGATGCAGAAGGCCGCGATCGCCGGCGGGGCGGTGAAGGCTCAGCAGGGGCTTTCCAGTGGCATTTCCTACGGAGGGACGGCATCTTACGGCTACGGTGGTTATAGCTACAGTGGCAGTGGGTACTATGATCCCAATACCGCAGGCGATTACCAAGCGGTGACCACCGCCAAGGCTCGCAGCGTCGGCTATAGCGATTACCAGTCGATGTTGAAGGATCTTGATGCGATGACCGCTCAAGTGCGCCGAGACATGACGACTAAATACAACATGCAGTTTTAGTCGGCTTTACTGGATGATGTCCCGCCGGTTTTGGACATAATCCCAAACAACAAATCGATCGAGGTCTTTTCCGCTAGTGAAAAAGACCCGTCCTGAGGTCGATTGGGCCAAGCGGTAGGCAAAGCGAATATCTTCTTCGCTTTGCGACCAGCTGGGGATCAAGAAAATATTGATCGTGATCCCGTCCCGTTTGCATAACATCCCTTCACGCATCGTCGCTTGTTCGGTGCGAGGGTGAGGCGGATAAAGCAAATACAGATTGGACCCTTCGAAGTGGGCCGTTGGTAGTCCGTCGGTGATCAACACAATCTGTTTATTGGGGGTGTCGCACCCGACCATCGCCTGACGCGCTAATTGCAGGCTGTGCTGGATGTTGGTGAAGTGCGGGTGGATCTCGTGCTCGCTGATTTCATCGTTGCTCATGTCGGCCATCAGCTGGATCCATGGAT
The DNA here is from genome assembly GCF_007741495.1 of Roseimaritima multifibrata. Classification (NCBI taxonomy): domain Bacteria; kingdom Pseudomonadati; phylum Planctomycetota; class Planctomycetia; order Pirellulales; family Pirellulaceae; genus Roseimaritima; species Roseimaritima multifibrata. The sequence continues at coordinate 6,582,456 of NZ_CP036262.1, read as the reverse complement.
CATGGATGGTGACCGGTTTTGGCATCAGTTCGATAATCTCGCTTGGCGACCTTAATTTGCCAAACGTGTACATTTCGATGAACCGCAGGAAGTCGCCTGGGTACTCGCTTTGAATCAATCCTTGCAGGGCCAACGCCATTCGTTTGACGTTCATGTATTGGCCGTCGTAGCGCATCGAACCGCTCATGTCCATGATGACGGTGGTTGCACATTTGGGATGGTTGCGCGTTTTGTGGACGACGATGTCATCGCTGCGAAGTCGCAGCGGACGGTCATCGCCATGCCGTAGCAGGGCATTGATGATCGTTTGTGGCATGTCGATGTTTGCCACGCTGTCGCCGAATTCGTAAGGCTTGGTTTGCTGTAGTTCAACGGCTCCTTCGCCGACGACGTCCCCTTCGTGACGCCCTGATCGGGATGGTTGCAGTTCGCTAAAGATCCGTTTCAGCAGTCGGCCTTGAAAGATCTTGTAGGCCTGCGGGGTCAATTGAAAACCGGCTCCATTTGGTTTCGGCTGGAGCCCTTGGCGAGCCGCTTGTTCGCGAATGAGGTTCTCTACTTGGCGTCGCATTTCCTCCAGTTGTTCCATGTCACTTGGAGGTGCGAACTGGGACAGTTGTTCCATATCGATCAAGCCGATCTGGGCGGTCTTGGCCGCTTCCTCTAGCTGCTTGAGCAGTTCGTCGATTTGTTCCAATTCGGCTTTGATTTCTAAAGCCTGCGGGATCGACATCGATTCTTTGCCGGTGAATTCGTAGTTGCTGGCAAGTTCATCGATTTGGTGATGGTCGGTCATCCGCTGCAGTACATCGAGGACCGTCTTCGCCAGGGGGCTGTTGTCGTCACCGATTCGGTACCACAGACGTTCAAGCTCATACGGTTGTTCTGCCGAGATCGCCAGTTGGTAGCGAGCGGCAAGATTTTTAGGCAGCTGAGGCTTCTGGGCGGTTTTTTGAAACTTGCGGCGGGCCTTCTTTTGAACACTTAGCGTTTCGTAACGAGCCAGTATTTTTCGTTTCCGTTCCTCCAGCATCGCTTTTAGCATGTCGATGCTGGGGCCTAATCCAGCGATTTGGCTGGGATCTAGGCGGACGGCACGGGCGAGTTCTTCCTCGCTTAGTTCCCGAAAGTTGCCATACATCAACGCGTGTTCGAACGCGGGCGATACTAGGTCCGGTGGAGGCGCTGAGGGACTGGGGAATTGTTGAGGATCGTATTTCTGGTAGGCATGGATGATCCCGCCAGGACGTGATTTTGAGCGATCCGCGTCCGGTTTTTTATTCAAAGTCATACTCGATTTTTCCATGTCGTTGCGAGCGGCTGATGCGGTCCATGCTGTGAAGCCCGGCAAGGACAAATTCGACGCAGCTGGCACGGATGGCTTCGCTGTTCGACGCGTTGACTTCAAATGCTTTTTCCCAAACGGGCGGGACCCGTTTCAATCTCGCTGCGTAATCGGAGGAGGGAAGTAGGTCTCCGACTTCGACCCGAACCCCCTTGCTGAAGATCTCTGCGATTTCGGAGATCCCATGCTGTTCGACGTATTGACTGAACACCATTTCGATCGCCGCCGCGATCACGGAATCGAGAACTTGACGCTCGCTCATCTGATGGCTTCCCATCATGTCCAGTTCCAGTTTTCCCAAAGCGCTGCTGTAAAGGTGCCCTAAGTCGCTGATGCGAGGAACCGCAGGTTGCTCGTTATGAACGATGGCACGCTGCCTGGCGCTTGCGACCATCGTGCGGAAGTTGGCCAGCGAGAAACGTGCGGAGACACCGGAGGCCTGGTCGATGAACGAACTCTGGCGAGCCTGATTGGTGATCTCTTCGATGATTTCGTACATGAAGTACGGCACCTGCACGGGGTAGTCGCCGTCCAAGTCGCCCGCGGTTTCCTGCTGGAGGATTTCAATTCCGGCGGCTCGTTCACTTGGATAGTGGGTTTGAATGATCGATCCAATGCGATCCTTCAGTTGCGGAATCACTTTGCCCGAACGGTTGTACGTCGTCGGGTTCGCGGAGAAAAGAATCATCACATCCAAATCAAAACGAATCGGATAGCCGCGGATTTGAACATCGCGTTCTTCCAAAATGTTAAATAGTCCGACCTGAACCAAATCATCCAGTTCGGGCAATTCGTTCATCGCGAAAATGCCTCGATGCATCCGCGGAATCAGGCCAAAGGAGAGCGCTTCCTCCGTACTCATGCTGACTCCGGCGGTTAATTTGCCAGGGTCGATTTCTCCGATGATGTCGGCAAACTTTGTTCCGGGGCTTAGTCGTTCCGAGTAGCGATCGTCGCGGTGCCACCAAGCAATCGGAACTTGATCGGCGGGAGTTTCCGCTAGCCAAGCTTTTCCCTTCGAGGTGATTGGATGAAAAGGGTCTTCGTGGACGGGAACTTCCGGATGGTCCAGATAAGGAACCCATGGGTCGAGGAACCGGGTTAGCATCCGCATCAGGCGGCTTTTGGCTTGCCCCTTTTCCCCCAGGAATAACATGTCGTGTCCGGCAAGCAGCGCGAGGTTGATTTCGGGGATGACGGTATCTTCGTAACCGACAATGCCAGGGTATAGCGGCTCGCCAGATGCTAACAGACGCGTAAAGTTGTCACGGATCTCGGTTTTGACCGATTTCGATTTCCATCCGCTTTCCTGAAGTGCAGCAAGGTTGTTGATCGCCGGAGCAGGGGAGTCGGAAGACGTAGTGCGATTCATGCGGAGTCGATGGTCGGTGAGAGTAAACGCAAAATTAGAGAGTTATTCCATTATAGCGCGTGGCCAACTAGTCGGCCTTGAAGAGTTGGAAATCGAGAAGCCCGTCGGCACGAATTTGCCTGGAAATCAGGCCCCCTCTGCCGGAACGCGTCGGATCGGCTGGTGACGTTTTCGCCAGTCGTCACAGGGCCACGGTAGGGGAGCCAAATCGAAATCTAAAACGTTTGGGCATCGGTGGGGCTTGTGTTGATAACGCTGGCATTCCCAGGAAGCCTCGTGCGTCACTTAGGCATTTTGCGTCCCGGGCTGTCGTTTCAGTGATTGTCGCCTTTTACGTCCCGAGCGACAATCGACAGCCCGGACCAGTTAGCGACTGCGAATTAGGTTGATTCGAATCGGTGTTGGCAGTGGATTGGGATTGGGGAGGACCAGCAGGGGGAGGCGTTGACTGGTCTGGTCGTCCTGGACAAAGAAGAACGTCGTGCCAATTTCTTTTCCCGCGATTTGCCAGTACAGGTGGTGTTGGCCGACTGGTAGGTCCATCGCGACCGACGATCCCCGTAGTCCGGGAAGTAAGTTTTGTCGTTCGCCGTTGACTCGGATGATTTGTTCACCCGCCGGAGTCGCTGGGCCGGCGGCGATGATTCGGATCGTTGTGGGGGCTTCCAAGCGAAGCACCGCTTGGAACTGGAGCTGGAATGGAGTCGGTTGTTGATTGAGGGCTTGAAAGATTTGGCCGGTGATTTTGTCGTCGATCGTTGTCCCTGGTTCGTACTGGATCGCGACGCCGCGGTCGCGGCCATCGATCAGCAGGCGTCCCAGCATGCTGGAGGTGGCTTCTTCGCCGGCAGGGATGTTCGGGGCGTTCGCCATCGGTGTCGTCGCAGTGGGGGTGCTTGGCAGGATTCCTACCAGTTCCGATTCGATTTCTCCTAGGCGTTTTTGAATTTCCAAGGCTTCCAGTCCGGCTGTTTTGCCTGCGATGCTTTGCAGGATGGTGTAGCCATGCAGTTTTGCGGAATCGCCCATTCGGCCGCGCACCCGCGAGCCGTATTCGATCCATTCTTCGGCGACTTTAAAGCCGGCTTGCGGGTCCAGAGGTTGGCTGGTCTGCCAAGCGATCTCATTGGTCGCGATTCCCGACAGCCGCGAATCACTGGCCTGAGCTAGCCAAACGATTCCCGATTCCCAGTCGCGAAGCATCAGGCACCGGTAGCGACCGATCAAGGTGGAATCGGTGGCGGTGGCATCATCCAGCGTGTGCGTTGCCAAGACGGATTTCGCAGATTCCGCCATGCGTTTCATGATGATGATCGAATCCCGTTGGTTATCGAACCGTTTTCGCAGCGCCGGTTGGTTCGCTTTATTGCCAGACGGAGCCAGGGTTTTCATCAATTCAATCGTGGGTGCGTACGCTTCGGCTTGCAGCCATTTTTCGCTGGTTTCGATTCCCCATGAGAGCAATCGCCGATGATCCGTTTGGTGAACTGCCGCCGTTTCCAGCCGTTCCGCGATCGTGATGGTCAACGTTTCTTGCGAGACTTCGTAGTGTTGGGTGGCTTCGCGGATCAACGCAGCGCTGCGCGGGTGGTTGCCAAGTTCGATCATCCGCTCGGCAGCCATTTCGGTGATGGCTAGCCAATCGGCGGAGTCGGTTGCGGTGTTCTGGCGGAGATCCAGCAATGCATAGACCGCCTGCTCACGCCCGGCATCCGATACCGGAACGGGGCGATCGGCGAGCAGCCGTTCCAGTCGATCACGTGATTCGTTGCGTGCTGTTGCCGATGGCAACGCCGTTTTGGCCGGCGCGTCGTCGGCCTCCAACGGAAGGGCTACGGCAACGTCTTCGGGCGGCGGTTTGGCTGCTGGGGCGACCGGTGCTGGGGAGGGGGCCGCCGCTGTTTCCTCACCCTCGGCGGGGTCTTGGAAAAGCGTCATGAAGCCAGCGATTTTTTCGGAATAAGTCATAAGCTGATCGGTCAGCTGTTGAATTTCCTCTTCATCCATCGGCTCGGACGCCGGTGTGGCGATCGCTTCGAGCGGTGCTTCCGTTGCCGGATCGGGGCTGGTGACGGGCGGTGCGATCGGTTCGGGAGCCAAGCTTGGTGCCGGATCGGGGCTGGGTGCAGGATCGAGCTCTGAGGCCGGCTGCGGACTGGAGTCTGGTTTGGACTCGGGGACCGGTTGAGTCTGAGGAGCGGTTGTGTTCGCCGGATTTTCTGAAGCCTGTGGGCTGCGGTCGGCCGGAGCGGAGGCGACGGGACTGCTTTCGGCCGGATCGCTAGCCAGTTCATTGGACTTCGAAAACCGGAACTGACGCGCGAGCAGCATGCCTATCAGCAACGCTAGGAAAAGGGCTGCCCAGATAACCCGCTGCCTCGCGTAGTCGCTCCATCGTTCGAGCGACAGTTGCAGTTGTGTGGGGGGCGGCGCGTCGGGGTCTGGGAAGACCTGTTGCCCTAGTAGCAGCGATTCATGTGCGAGGGCTCCGAAACCGGCTCGGTTCCGTATATCCGTCTGTTGCAATGATCGCGGATGGATCCACTGACCAGGAATCGCAGGGATCTGTTCCGATTGCGACAGCAGGGCCCGTTCGGTCGCCGTTCTTCTGCGTCGAGGGTCCAGTAAGCGATAGGTCGTCGTGCAGAGGTTGGCTAAGTCGTTCAGGCTGGGAGCCGAATCGTTGTCGCTGGCTTGATTTTGTAATCGCTCGGCAAGGCTGCTGGCGGCCAAGCGAATAATGCGCGGTCGAGCTTCATTTTGACGTAGCCCCAGACGATGGAAATCGTCGACCGTCATCGATGGATCCGAGGGGCTATTGTTCATCGAGGTTTGCTGTAGTTCCGAATAGGATACGGGGATGGGCCTGCGCGCTGACGAACGCTTACCAAGTAGGCGAGGTTCGTGGCGGTTGGCAGGTATCACAGCCATTCGACTTGGGGGGGAGGGGAGGGGCATAGTGGCTTGGACAGCAAGCCGTGCCGTACGGTTCCACTCCCCTTGAAAAAACATCTACCGCTTGGTCACTGTTTCCGCTTGGGAGGCGTTGCCTAAGTATGGCAAAAACCCCCGTAAATCGCTTTGAAATGCTTCCTGTTTTCGACCAATTCCCCGATTTTCGGTCGACTCTTCTGGCATTCTCTTTTTCCGTCTAGCCGAGATTGCCGGGCGGGTCAGACGTCACAAACGCCGGCCGCATGCCGCAGGGCTTCCATCGGGTCTTCCCAGGTCGGAATGAACTCCTGAGCCAGGTAGCCCTTGTAGCCCGTTTCGACGATGGCTCGGATAACTGGTGGATAATTGATTTCCTGGTTCTCGTCCAGTTCACATCGGCCGGGATTGCCTGCGGTGTGATAATGCCCGGTTATCCCCTGATAACGGCGAAGATTCCGGATTAAGTCGCCGTGCATGATTTGGACATGGTACAGATCAAACAGCAATTTAAAGTTGTCGGACCCGACGGCCTGGATTAGATCGGCACAAATTTCCAGGTCGTCGCCCCAATACCCAGGGTGTCCTTTCATGGGGTGCGAATCATCACGGGTATTCAAATGTTCCAGTACGATTCCGATTCCCTTTTCCTCGGCGTACGGAATGACTCTTTGCCAGCAAGCAACACAGTTTTTCTTTGCAGCTGCCTCGGAAATTCCCGCTTTTTTCATCCCTGTAAAAGTGATCACGTTGGGGGCTCCGTAACGAACCGCCAAATCGATCCCTTCTTTTAGCTTCGCTTCGACCATGGCATGGTTGTCGGGATCCAGCGGCCCTTTGGCAAAACCGTGGCTGCCGGTCAGAGATATTTTTAATCCCAGTTTGGTCACTGCCGGATAATCGCTGGCAGGAATTCCTTCGATCGCTTCAATGCCGATTTGCTTGCAATGTTTGGCCAGTTCGACCGATCCCATGGGTTTAAAGCACCAGCCCATTACCGATTGTCGAACGCGATGGTTGACGATCGCAGGTTCCGAGTTTTGCGGCGCCTTTTTCTCTTCCGCGGGCTGATCGCCGCGTGCCGAATTCGCCAAGACCGCGCCCCCAGCAAGCAGGGATCCGGTTCGTAACCAATCGCGTCGATGAAACCGTTGCATGAAGGGAAGCTCCAGAGGAGTTAGATAAGGGGCGAGCAGCGGAGTTCATTTTACATCAAAGAAATGCCGTGTGTTCATCAAAGGGGGGCACGATCCAAACCGGTCCGTATCGATCTACCGTCGCTCCGGGCCTATTTCTGAGGTAAAGGCCCGAAGGACGTGCAATCGATTCATGACCTATCGCCAAGCTGCCCACGCTCTGGCGAGCGTGGTTGCGTGCTTGCGGTAGCTACCGTCACTAGACGGTGGTTCTAGCTGCATTCCTGTCCCGACTATTCGTCGGTGACGCAGCCTTCGCTGGCGCTTTTTACATTCTTGATGTATTTATAAAGCGTTCCGCGTGTGGCTTTCAGGGCAGGTGCGGTCCAGGATTGACGGCGTTTGTTTTGCTCTTCTTCGGAGACATCCACGTCCAGCGAGTTCTTTTCGGCGTCGATAGTGACGATGTCGCCATCTTGGACGAGGGCGAGTGGGCCGCCATCTTGAGCTTCGGGCGTGATGTGTCCGACGATGAATCCATGGGATCCACCGGAGAAGCGGCCGTCGGTCAGAAGCGCGACATGAGGGCCTAGTCCGGCACCCATGATGGCACTGGTTGGGGTAAGCATTTCCGGCATTCCTGGGCCCCCTTTCGGACCTTCGTAGCGGATGATCACGACATCCCCTTTGCTGATCTGTTTCTCTTCCAATGCCTTCAGCATTTCTTCTTCGCTGTCGTAGACTTTGGCAGGTCCTGAGAAGATTAGGCCTTCTTTGCCGGTGATCTTCGCGACTGCACCTTCGGGAGCGAGTGTTCCTCGCAGGATGCGAATGTGCCCGCTTGCTTTGATCGGTTTGCTGACTGGTTGGACGATTTTTTGGCCTTCCTTCAGGCCAGGTAGATCGGCAACGTTTTCGCCTAGCGTTTTTCCGGTGACTGTCATGCAGTCGCCGGTGATCAGGCCTTCCTGTAGCAGGTACTTCATCACGGCAGGGGTCCCGCCGATCGAGTGCAAGTCTTCTTGCACGAAGCGACCGCTTGGTTTGAGGTCGGCAAGGTAGGGGACGCGATCGCTTACGGATTGGAAGTCATCGATTGTTAGGGGGACATCCACGCTGCGAGCCATCGCGATTAAGTGGAGGACCGCGTTGGTGCTGCCCCCTAGGGCCATCACCGTGACCATCGCGTTTTCGAAGGCGGCTCGAGTCATGATGTCGCGAGGTTTGATGTCGCGTTCCAGCAGGAGATGCATCGCGGCGCCGGCTTTGGCACATTCGTCAAATTTGTCCTGAGTCTCCGCAGGAGCACTTGCTGAATAGGGAAGCGACATCCCGAGGGCTTCGATCGCGGTCGCCATGGTGTTGGCGGTGTACATCCCGCCGCAGGCTCCAGCGCCCGGGCAGCTGTGGCGGACGATTTCTTGACGTTCGTCGTCACTGATTTGCCCGGCGATGAATTGGCCGTAGCACTGGAAGGCGCTGACGATGTCCAGTTTTTCGTTTTTGAAGCTGCCGGGACGGATCGTACCACCGTAAACCATGATCGAAGGACGGTTCAGGCGTCCCATCGCCATCAGGCAGCCCGGCATGTTTTTGTCACAGCCTGGCAGTGCGATCAGTCCGTCGTACCACTGACCGCCCATGATCGTTTCGATGCTGTCGGCGATCAGATCGCGGCTTTGCAGGCTGTAGCTCATCCCCTCGGTGCCCATCGAGATCCCGTCCGAGACGCCGATGGTGTTGAATCGCATCCCGACCATTCCGGCGGCTTGGACGCCGACCTTGACTCGTTCGCCCAGGTCCAGCAAGTGCATATTGCAAGTGTTTCCCTCGTACCAGACGCTTCCGATCCCGATCTGAGGCTTGTTCATGTCCTCGGGGGTCATCCCGGTGCCGTAGAGCATCGCTTGGGACGCTCCTTGGCTTTTCGGTTGGGTGATGCGGCTGCTGTAGGGGTTTAGGGGAGCATTCATCGCTGGGGTCGCAGGTTACAGGCGGGGGACGGGTCCATATCAAATAATTGACCCATGATTATGATCTGCGAACATCGATCTGACCAAGACCCCCGCCGAAGGAAGGATTTTTTCACGATGTCAGACTGCTCGCCGATCCAATTTGTGTACTTTGACCTAGGAAATGTGCTGGTTTCTTTTGATCCGCAGCGAGGTTGCCAACAGGTCGCTGGCTGGGCAGGTTGCCAGCCCGAGCAAGTTTATGAGGCGGTTTGGGAAAGCGGATTGGAGGAAGTTTTTGAAACGGGGCAGTGTTCCCCCGTCGAATTTACCGCCAGAATTGCCGCCCATTTGGGCGGTTTGGAAGGCCGATTGCAGCCAAGTGGAGCTCCTCTGCTAGATCTGATCAGCGACATGTTTTCGCCGATCGAGCAAACCTTGACGGTGATTCAGCGCCTGCAAAAAGCTGGTATCCGCATCGGTATCTTGTCCAATACGTGCCATGCCCACTGGGATTGGATTCAGCGGCAAGGCTGGCCGGTCGCGTCGGGGTGGTCGGAAATCGATATCCTCAGTTTTGAAATCGGCAGCATGAAACCAGCCGCCGAAATCTATGCCGCCGCTCAGCAAGCCGCCGCGGTCCCGGCTGAGTCGATTTATTTTACCGATGACCGCGAGGAGAACGTGGCGGGAGCGATCCGAGCGGGCTGGCAGGCCGACCTTTTTCGCGGTCCGAAAGATCTTCATAAACGATTGGGGCAATTGGGGGTGCCCGCCGCTGCCGGAGCGGTAGAATAGGGGATTCTGTCATCGCATCATGGAAGCAGGAGTCAACGTGAGCCGCGCACAGCCTTCGGAGCCCACTGATAGTTCGACGTCACTCAGTTCCGCATCCACAGCCAAAAAAGCGAATTCTTCGATCCCGATTCCTGAAGTCCCTCCACGCAGTGTCGCTGTGATTGATATTGGGGCGACCAGTATTCGCATGGAAGTCGCTCAGATTGATAGTGAAGGCGAAATCAAGCCGCTGACGCGTTTGGTTCGGCCTGTCGAACTGGGACGCGATGCGTTTACGTCGCGTCGCTTCCGGCGCAGCAGTATCGAACAAGCGGTCTCCATCCTGAAAAACTATCAGCACGTCCTGCGTGAATTCGGAATCGAGTCGCCAGAACAGATTCGAATCGTCGCAACCAGTGCGGTTCGGGAAGCTTCCAATCGTTTGCAGTTCCTTGATCGCGTCTACATCGCGACCGGGCTGCAGGTCGAATCGATCGACGCCGCAGAGGTCAATCGAATCACCTACATGGGAATCTTGCCCCATCTGGAACAGGATGCTGAGCTGTCGGCTGCGAAATCGGTGGTCGTGGAAGTAGGGGGCGGAAGTACCGAAATGCTGGTGATCCGCGAAGGGAACGTGCTCGCTTCGGAAACCTACCGTCTGGGAGCGGTTCGGTTGGCTCGATTGTTGGAAACCATGGGAGCTCCGGTTTCTAAACGCCGGGCCATTATGGAGAATCAAATCGGGCAAACGATTTCACAAATTCAAGAATCGGTTCGGATCGATACCCGGATTGAATTGATTGCGATCGGTGGTGATATCCGGTTTGTTGCCAATCTGTTCGATCATGAGTGGGATGGTGATTCGTTGGCCGCGTTGCCGCTTGAGCAGCTGGAGGAAATCACCAACGACGTTCTGCTATGTGATGAAGATCAGATCGTCCGAAAGTTTGGATTGAGTTTTTCTGAAGCGGAGACTTTGGGCCCCGCGTTGTTGACCTACCTGCAGTTGGCTAGAGCGTTTGACCTGAAAGTCATTCACATTAGCGACACGAATATGCGAGACGGTTTGCTGCACGAAATGGCAGCCAACGACAGCCTGACCGAAGGATTTCGTCAGCAAATCATTCGCTCGGCGGTCAGTCTGGGACGACGGTTCGATTTTGATGAAACGTTTGCGCGGCATACCGCAGGTCTGGCAAGTGAACTGTTTGAACAGCTCCGCGATGAACATGGTTTAGAAAGTCGCTATGAAGTGATTCTGTACTTGGGAGCGTTGCTGCACGAGATTGGCGAAGCGATCAACGACCGCAGCAATCACAAGCACGCGATGTACATTATCCGTAACAGTGACCTGTTTGGTTTGACTCAACAGGATGTCTTGCTGGTTGCCTTGTTGGCTCGCTATCACCGCCGTGCTTTCCCGCAACCTTCGCATGATGGTTATGGGACGCTTGACCTCGCACGACGGGTGATCGTTTCAAAGCTGGCAGCGATTCTGCGACTGGCGATCGCGTTAAATGCATCGCGAAGTGGACGCGTCAAACAGGTGAAGTGCATCTCTCAGCGAAATCGTCTTGTCCTGCAGATTCCAGGGCTGACCGATGTTTCGTTGGAGCAATTAGCGATCCGCTACAACCGCGGTCTGTTTGAAGAAATTTATGGCAAACCGGTTCTGTTAAGATCCGAACGCTAGCGAGACAGCCGGTTTGGAAAGTGTCGCCTATCGCTCCGCAAAAGAACGCTCTCTTAAAGCTACTTTCGCGTAGCGAAAGGTTACAATCTTTCTCCGCTTTCGATTTAATCGGCAGCCCGGTAAGCGAGGGACCGAAAGAGCAGGCCGCTATCCCTCGCTTACGCATTTTGATGTTGCGATTTTTGGACGGGTTGGGATTTTGGTCTCTTCCATCTATTGCGATTCGCTAGGAAGCCGCCAACTTATAAATCGCACGTTTCGAGCGAAGTGCGACAATCTTGCGACGGGCGACGTGATATCTTGCGACCGTTACTTCAGCGTTTTGATGAAGTTGATAATTTCCGATGGCTCGGGGCGTTGCTTGTAGTCGGCGTTTAGGTACGCATATCGAATCACTCCATCGGTATCGATGACGTAGGTCGCCGAGAGAGGCAGTTCCATCGCATCGCTGCCGTTGACTTCACCCAGTTTCAGGCGGTCGCGATAGATTGGCAAAATCGATTCTGGAAGGTCAAAAACGACGCCGTATTTTTTCGCAATTTCATTTTTGGAATCATGGAGTGCGACAATTCCCAGGTCGTTCGATTCGGCTGTCTTTTTGGCGTTCGCGGGCAATTCGGGGGTCAGTACCACCAGTTTGGCTCCCGTCGATTCCAACGCACCTAGTTCATTCTGCATCGCCCGCAATTGAAGATTGCAGTAGGGGCACCATCCGCCGCGATACCACATCAGGACGACAGGCCCTTCTTTCCATAGTTCGCTCAGTTGAACCGAACTTCCGTCCCAGCCCGAAAGTTTGGCGTCGATCGCTTTGTCACCCACCTGTTTGGCCGATTTTTCGATACCTGTTTCCCGGACCGAATCGACCGCCGATTTCATTTTCGCCAACGCTTCTGGCGGGTATCGTTTGATTGCTTCTCCCGCTTTTTCGGTCAGTTGTTGTGAAAGGGATGGCGTTTGCGGGCCATCGTTGTTGGGAGGCTCGACGCCGAAGGACGTTGAACTAAGCATGGCAACCGAAAGCAGGCAGGCCAGAGAGGGGCGGAATGACATATCGAAGAGTTCTCGAATGAAAAAGCGGAAAAGAAAGAATGGACATCTTTCCAAAGATGACATTTTCGTCTGCGGCTCCGCCACCGCATGTGACACCTTGCGCATGGTTTTCTTGGCGGATCGGCGTGAGCCGACCGGCAAGTGCGCGGGGGGGCAGGGCGGAGGGCCGGACGGCTCGCGCCGTACCGCTAAAAATGTAAGTCGATGGCGATGTCCCAATGTTACCTGCTGTGGCACCTTGCGGCCGTTTTTTCTTTGCGGATCGGCGCGAGCCGACCGGCAAGTGCGCGGGAGGGCCGGACGGAGGGCCGGACGGCTTGTGCCGTACCGCCAAGAATTTAGTGGCCAGCGCGGCTTGCGCCGTACCGTTAAGAATGTGGATGCCGACTGGATAAAATCAACAGCCGGCATGCCTTCGAGCCAGGTTTTAGACGCGGTCGATGTAGCGGTTAAAGACGTTTTCTAACATCTCTTGGCGGCCGCTGGTGTTGGCGTCGCTTTGGCCCTTTTCCAGCATGTAGGCTTGCAGTTCTTCCAAGCCGACTTGGCCCGCTTCGATTTTCGCTCCGATTCCGCTATCCCAGCTTGCGTAGCGGTCTTTGACGAAGGACTGCATCTGTCCGTCGGCTCGGATCGCGGCGGCGATTTTCAGTCCTTTGGCGAACGCGTCCATGCCGCCGATGTGGGCATAGAACAGGTCGATCGGTTCGAAGCTTTCTCGGCGGACCTTGGCGTCAAAGTTGACTCCACCCGATCCCAGTCCGCCATGCTTCAAAATCATCCACATCGCTTGGGCGGTTTGGTAGTAATCGGTGGGGAACTGGTCGGTGTCCCAGCCCAGCAACAGGTCGCCGGTGTTGGCGTCGATACTGCCCAGGGCGTTTTGCATCCCCGCGTAATCGAGTTCATGCATCATCGTATGACCGGCCAGCGTGGCGTGGTTCGTTTCGATGTTCAGTTTGAAATGATCTTCCAGGCCGTAGGCGCGAAGGAAGTTCAAGCAGGCTGCGGCATCGCTGTCGTACTGATGCTTGGTCGGTTCTTTGGGTTTGGGTTCGATCAGGAACTGACCGGTGAATCCGATCTTTTTGGCGTGATCGACGGCCATATGAAGGAAGCGTCCCAGGTTATCCAGTTCACGTTTCATGTCGGTGTTGTAAAGGTTCTGATAACCTTCGCGGCCACCCCAGAACACATAGTTTTCACCACCAAGATCGTTGGTGATTTCGAGGCATTTTTTGACTTCCGAAGCGGCATAAGCAAACACGTCTGCGTTGCAGGTGGTTGCGGCCCCGTGCATATAACGAGGGTGACTAAAGAGGTTGCAGGTGCCCCAGAGCAGTTTCACGCCGGTTGCTTGTTGCTGGTCTTTTAGAGCCTGTGCTAGGCGATCGAAGTTCTTGTGGGATTCGGCAAGGTTGGAACCTTCGGGCGAAACGTCACGATCGTGGAAGGCGTAGTAGGGGGCTTGGAGTTTCTGGAAAAATTCAAAGGCGACATCGACTCGCTTTAACGCATTGTCGACCGAATCGGTTCCGTCATCCCAAGGGCGAACCGCCGTTCCAGGGCCAAACGGGTCGGAGCCCGTTCCGCGGAAGGTGTGCCAGTAGACGACCGAGAATCGAAGGTGGTCGCGCATCGATTTGCCTTCGACCATTTCGTCAGGGTTGTACCAGCGAAACGCTAGTGGGTTGTCGCTGTCGGGGCCTTCGTACTGAATCGTATCGACGTCTGGAAAAGCACTCATAGCGAACGGGCTCGTAGAGAAGGGGAATAACGACTGGCAAGCGACCGCGGAGCGGGATGCCATTCAATGCAAATTTACGCGATTGCGAGCCCCTCAATATCCGATTGAGAAGACTCCGCGACAACCCCGCAGAGGTAGAGGGCGATTCGTGCTCGATTTTTCGGACGCTATCGATCCGGAGAATCCAACGACGTTTTCTTCCGCGGGGGATCGCTCTGGGCGTTTGGAAGTCTGGAGAAGCGGGGCAGGGGGTGGTATGTTGTGCACCTCTCTGTCGCTTATCTGTCGCTTGCCTTGTCTGAAAGAACTCGTCTTGAAAGAGCTGTCACCGATCTGGTTGTTGGTGTTTGCCACGTTTGTTCCAGCTGCGGTGCTCGCTTGCTTGGTTCTGTTTCCTGTTCGTCGCTGGGCGGAGAGGCTGGGTTTGCTGGATCGTCCTGGGCATCGCAAGGTTCACACGGTGCCAACGCCTTTGGGGGGCGGGATAGGGATCTGGTTTGCGGTCGTAGGGACTTTTGGGCTGGGGACCGCGATCGTTTGGGCTTGCCTTCAATGGCCTTCGCTTGCCGCCTATTTGCCTCCTTCGGTTGTCGATTCGCTGGATGGGGTTTGGAGCCGCAGTGGCGAATTGTGGGGGGTGCTGTTCGCTGGCACGGTGTTGGCTGTGCTGGGATTGGTCGATGACCGTCGCGGGCTTTCCGCTTGGTTTCGATTGGCGGTCCAGGCAGGGGTCGCGGCGGCCGTGGTGTTTGGACTGGGATACAGTTTGACGGCTTTTATTCCCATTCCCTGGCTGACCAAGCTGTTGTCGGTGATATGGATCGTCGCGTTGATCAATTCGTTTAATATGCTTGACAACATGGACGCGCTCAGCGGCGGGGTGGCGGCGATTGTCGCTGGGATGTTGGGAATCGTGATGTTGCTGACGCCCGATCCCGATTCGGGGCAGCCTCAGTTGTTGGTGGCTGGGCTGTTGTTCGTGGTTTCAGGAGCTCTGGTCGGTTTTTTGTGGCACAATCGGCCTCCTGCAAAAATCTTCATGGGAGATTCCGGCAGCTACCTTGTCGGTTTTTTGGTAGCCGTGGCAACTTTGCTGGCGACGTACGCTGGGTATCAGGAAAGTTCACGACCACACGCCGTGTTGGCTCCGCTGTGTGTGATGGCCGTCCCGCTGTACGACATGTCGACGGTCTTATGGATCCGAATTCGCGAAGGACGAAGCCCTTTCGAAGGGGATAAAAGTCATTTCTCTCATCGCTTAGTCGATTTGGGACTTAGTAAAATCCAAGCCGTATTAACCATTCATTTACTAACTTTAACCTGTGGCTTGGCAGCGATACTGTTGGCCTTTGTGACTCCCGCCGGTTCGCTTTTGCTGGTGGGGATTGTGTTGTGCATGCTGACTCTGATCGTGATTTTGGAATCAACCGGATGGCGAAAAAACGATCTGTAAAACCGCGGGCAGGGCAGGCTCAAAATCAATTTCGCTGGCCATTGCTGGCGTCGTTGTCTGCTGGCTTATTGGCCATGTTGTTGGCGTTGGCGACCTTCTGGCCGGCCGATAGCGTTGCGGTTGAAATGGGGGAAGCGATTTACTTCTGCGGGCTGGCGATCATCGCGGCGATCTTAGCCTGGCTGGCAATCCCGGTCCCCGGTGCAGGGCTCACTCGTTTGCGGTCCGGTTCGCTTTCGCTTCGCGGCTGGGGGATCGATTTGGCGGCCTGGGGATTGGCGCTGTGGATCGGAGTCAGCCTGTATGCGTTGCAGGACGTTTTGAATTTGCGAGCGGCGGTGAACGAATGGTGGCTGTGGGTTGCGGGCGCCGCCTGCTTCACGTCGGCTAGGCGATTGTTCGCCGCCGGGGCGGCTCAGCGGACGGTTGTCCTGCTGGTCATCCTGTCCGCCTGTTTATTGGCCGTGCATGGTTGGCATCAGCTGCTGGTCAGTTTTCCCGCCGATCGAGCGCAGTATGCAATGGATCCCGATGGCGTTCTGAGGATGGTCGGCATCGAGGCCCCTCCCGGATCGGCCCAACGTATGAATTTTGAAAACCGTTTGCGTGACGGTGGCCCGATCGCGACGTTCGCGTTGAGTAATACTCTGGCCGGTCTGTTGGTTCCCGCGTTGTTGTTGACGCTGGGGATTTTGGTCGGAGAGTGGCGTCGGCTGGCGATGCGAGAACGATTCGGATTCGCAATCGCCGCTTTTTTGATCGGGACTTTATTGCTGCGGACGAACAGTCGGTCGGCGGTTTTGGCGGTTTTGATCGTAGCGGTTGCCTGGGCGATCTATAGCGTACTAAGCCGGGATGGCGGAAAGCCGGCAAGCGATAACAAGTCGGCTCCGCAGGCGTTTGCGGTCCCTTGGAAAGGGATCCTGGCCGCGGCGGTCGTGGTCGGATCGCTGCTGGTCGCGTACGTGGCTAGTAACCGTGAAATCATGGAACGAGCGACCGCTTCTGTTGCTTTTCGGATGCAGTACTGGCGCGGGACGATTTCGCTTGTGCAGCAGTCCCCTTGGTTCGGGTGTGGACCGGGGAACTTTCAATCGGCTTATGAAAACGTGCGGGCAATGGACGCCAGTGAACAGGTTGCCGAACCGCATAACCTGTGGATGGAAACGGCTGCCGCGGGAGGCATCCCCGCGGTGTTGTTGCTGGTCGTCTTGGTTGTTTTATGCGTCTATTGGGTCTTCGTTGGATCGCGGACGCCGCAGGCGTTGCAGTCGTCCGCGGAACCTGTTTCCCTTCCGCTTGTTGGCCCGCCAGCCCTAGCGGTTGTGGATGGACGGCCGTTGTTGGTTGGGTATGGTTGTGGTGTTTTGGTTGTCTGGTTCTTGGGAGCGTTGATCGGGCGTTTTCCCGACGTTGATGCGCAGCTGTGGGGATGGCCGCTCGGAGGGTTGGTGGTCGCATTGGTCTGGAATTGGTTGGGAAAGGGGACGCTCCCACGCAATGCATTGATCGGTGCGGTTTCCGGTCTCCTGATTCACTGGATGCTCTCCAGTGGGTGGACGATTCCGGGGGCGGCGATTCCGTTTTGGTTGTTGGCAGGGGGATTGTTGGCAGGGAACGCGGTCGAGCCTGAACAGGGCTTGGAACGGGAGTCGGAAAAACGGCCCCAAAGGTCGCTCGTTTTTTATCGTCTGCGTTGGACGGTTGGCGCTGTCGGATTGGGAATGTTGGTCGCCTATTTCTATTCGGGCATGCGTCCTGTCACCGAAGCACAGCGGTGGAGTACCGAGGCGATCACGGCACTCCGGATCGATCGAGCTGAAGCGAATTATCGGCGGGCGATTGAAGCGGACGCCTGGGACCCTGCTTTGGAAGTGGCTTTGGCCGACCTGTATCGACAGGTGCTAATGGCGGAATCGAATCAGGCATTGCGTGAACGGTTTGCAGCCGCAACCGAAGCGGCTGCGAACAAGGCACCGCGAGATCCCTCGCTGATCAGTCGACTTGCCGCCATGTATCTGCATTTATATCAACGCTGGGGCGATCCCGCGGACCTGCAGGAAGCAAAGCTGCTTTACTTGAGAGCTGCTGAATTGGCGCCGGTCAGCGAGCGTTTGGCGGCTCAAATCGCAGTGATCCTGATGGCCGAACAGGACCCGCAAGCCGCTGAATGGAAGGAACGAGCCGAAACGTTGGCAGCCGCCGGTGGGCATATCGAAAGGGAGCTAACGCGGGTCAATATTCTCTCGGTGGAGGTCTTGAGCGAAGCGGTCCAGGCCAAACCGGAGCAGAAAACCGCAGCCGAGCTGCTGAAGTCGTAACGCCCAGGTTCATCCACATTTCTTAGCGGAACGGCGCAAGCGGCTTGTTGATTTAGTGATTGTCGCCTTTCGCTCCGTGAAAGACGACAGACAAAAATCTGGCTCCCCTCGCCCCCCAGCCCCTCTCCCCCAAAACAAGCTATTGATTCGCAGTCCATTGAACTGGCTGACGAACCGTTGTTTCAATATCAAACCTGTTTTAAGCGAGCTTGTTTTGAGGGCGAGGGGAGCCAGGTTTTCTTTGTTTATTCTTTTTGCTGCGCGAAAAACGACAGGTTTTCTTTGCTTATTCTGCTCGATCTGCGAAAGAACGCTCCCTGAAAGCTACTTTCGCGGAGCGTAAGGCTACAAACTTTCTCCGCTTTCGATTAAATCAATAAACCGCAAACCCTCGCCCTGGAACCTGTTGTGTGTTTGCCGGTCGGATCGCGTCGATCCGCTAGGAATGCGATTCTCGCGATGCCCTGTAGGGCGATCTTGCTTTGCAAGACAGGCGTCGATACCAAACCCTCGAAATACGCCTAAATCCATATAACCGACGCCTTTAACCGCCAGCTCGCGAGGGCTTCGCCTTCTCCCTTCTCCGATTCGAACCCTCAGGGGCTGTGGATCGTAGAATGGAGGTGAGATTGTCGTTCGTTTTGAAATTGGAGGATCGTTGTGGTCCGTTTTTTGATGCTTTGCTTGCTGGCTGTGGTTGCTGGCGGCTCGATTGGGTACGTCAGTGCGGCTCGGAAATATGTCTGGACTGAAGAGTATTTTGGGCATTTTCAAAAAGGGGACGATCTGACGGTCGACGAATTGCTCCCGCTGATGGGGTCGCTTGA
Organism: Roseimaritima multifibrata; assembly: GCF_007741495.1. NCBI lineage: Bacteria > Pseudomonadati > Planctomycetota > Planctomycetia > Pirellulales > Pirellulaceae > Roseimaritima > Roseimaritima multifibrata. Next base: position 6,563,846 of record NZ_CP036262.1, on the reverse strand, counting down.
ACAGAACGGTGTCCCTCGCGTGGAAGTGATTGGAGGGAAGGACTACGATTTTGGGCGAATGGTTCGGGAAGGTCAAAAATCGCATCAGTTTGTCTTGAAGAACGTTGGCGATGGCATTTTGGAATTGTCGGTGCTGAAGACCACCTGCAAGTGCACCGTGGGCAGTCTGGAAAATGCGAGTCTGAAGCCGGGGGAATCGACGACGGTCGATATGGTTTGGAACGCCAAGACATCGGGTGACACTTTCGCTCAGACGGCGACGATCGCGACGACGGATCCCTATCAGGGCGAGCTGCAGCTGAACATCACCGGGGATGTGGTCGACACGTTTGCCCTGCTTCCGAGTACCTGGGTGGTCGGAGAGGTTAGCTCGGGGACGCCGATTGAAAAAGAAAGTCGAGTCTACAACCGCTTGCCGTATGACCTGAAATTTGCTGGTGTTGAGTGGATTACGCCGCTGCCTGGTGTCGAGCCCACCGTTGACGTCGAAGAGATCGAAGCGGGGCCGGAAGATATCGAAAACCAGGGCGATACCCGGCAGGTGTTTCGTGTCCTCCTAAACGTTCCGCCAGGATTGAACCAAGGTCGCCTTAATTATTCGGCACGGCTTCGCTTTCGCGCCGCCGATCCTACCGATCCGGCTGCCGTCGGCACCGAAGACATTGTTGAAATGACTTCGCTGGAAGGTCGAGTCGTCGGCGAGATCACTTTGAAGGGAGGGTCTAGGTTGCGTGGGCGTGATGGTGGTGAATTCCGTTTGGAGCTGCCAACGGTCCGTGTTGGAACGGGAGTTTCAGAAAAATTAATCGTGCTGCTGAGGGGGCCTCATCGAAATGAAGCCAAGCTGCACGTGGGGGAAATCGATCCTGCTGGCGTCCTTGATGCGGAATTAGGGGAACCAACGGTGAAAGATACTTTGGTTAGCTATCCGCTGACAATTCGCGTCCGCAAAGACGCCCCGGTAATGATCAAGCAGGGCGAATCGGATGACGATTATGGAACGATTTGGATTCGCAGCGATCGCGAAGATGTGGCACCCCTGATGTTACGCGTTACATTCAACGTTCAGAGAGACGCCTCCTAGGCCGATAATAGCTGTTGTATCGCGCGTTGTCGGCAATCATTAACTGCTGCGAGGAAACTCAGGATGAGAATGCAGAGCTTTAGTCAAAGTTTCAAGATTGTTTGGAAAGGGCTGTTGGTCACTTCGTTGGCCGTTGCCGTTTCCGGCTGTTCTCCTCGCAAAGCAGAAAAAGAAAGCGACGATTTGACGGTTGAAATGCCTGCAAGTCAGTCGGATCCGGGGCGTCTTACCGATGGCCCGATCACGCCACCCGATGTTGATTTGCCCGCTCCCGAGCCCGTGCAGATGACCGCGGATGCGGGAACCAAAGCCGCGCCTGCGGAAATTCCTCAGCAAGGTGATTCCGAACCACCGTTGGACTGGAAAGAATGGTCCGACCCCGCCGTCGTTTTGGTCGTTTCGGGGCAACAGCATGGGTATATCGAACCGTGTGGCTGCACCGGGCTGGAGAATCAAAAAGGGGGCATGGCCCGGCGGTACGCGTTCATGGACGCGCTGCGTGAAAAGGGCTGGAGCATTGTCCCTGTGGACGGAGGCAATCAGGTCCGGCGATTTGGTCGCCAAGCCGAAATCAAATTCCAGGCGACGGTGACCGGACTGAAGGAAATGGGTTACGAAGCGGTCGGGTTTGGGCCGGATGATATCCGCCTGGGCGTTGGCGAACTGCTTTCCGTCGCCGCTTCCGATGCGGATAACCCCGCAATGTTTGTGTCGGCGAATGTCACATTGCTTGATCCCGAATTGATGCCGTCGGTGAAACGGATCGAAAAGGGAGGACGCACCATTCTGGTCAGTTCGGTGCTTGATCCTGATTCTTTGGATACCGATTCCGGGGATGAAATCACGGTCGCCCCGGTCGGTGAAGCACTGCAGAAACTGAAAACGGATCTCGCTGAAGAAAATGATGCGTTTCGTGTCCTGCTGTACTTCGGCAAAGAGGAATCGGCCAGCAAAGCGATTCAAGAGTTCGCGCCCGATACGTTTGATCTGATGGTCGTTGCCGGTGGGTTTGGCGAACCGGGTTATAAACCGGACACGATTGAAGGTTCGAAAACGAAGATGATTGTCACCGGCGACAAAGGGATGTACTCCGGTTTGATCGGACTGTTTGACGATGGCTCGATGCGTTATTCACGAGTCGCATTGACCGACGAATTCAAAGATCCTCCAGAAATGATGCAGTTGATGGCCTCCTATCAGGAGCAGCTGAAAGCCTTGGGGTTAGAAGGTCTGGGGCTTCGTCCTGTCCCTCATCCCAAGGGAGACCAGTTCATCGGTTCCAAGGCTTGTGGAGAATGTCATACAACGGCCTATGATATTTGGGAGGGTTCGCCTCACTTCGATGCGACCGAAAGCATTGTCCATCCACCCAACGATCGTGGAGATATCGCAAGGCATTTCGATCCAGAATGTCTAAGTTGTCATGTGACGGGCTGGAATCCGCAGGAATACTATCCGTATCTCAGTGGGTATGAGGATCTAGAGAAAAGCGTCGCTCTCCATGGTAACGGGTGCGAAAATTGCCATGGTCCAGGAGCAGCTCATGCGGCGGCCGAACGGGAAGGTTCGGGGGTCGCTGCCGATCAATTGGCCAGCCTTCGAGAAGGGATGCAGCTTCCTTTGGAGCGAGCCAAACAGAAGTGCATGGAGTGCCACGATTTGGACAACAGTCCTGACTTCCACCAAGAAGATGCCTTCGAAGACATCTATTGGCCAGAAATCGAACACTATGGGATGGATTGATCCGGGCCGTCGGCGATTATTGCTGGCGGAGCAGGTTATCGATTTCGCGGAGGACGGCGACGTGCTGCAAGGTGAATGAATGGGCTGCGGTGGTCGCGTCGTTTGCTGAGGATTGTAAATCGGGTTCATCACCCAGTCCGCTGGTGCGGTTCTTCCCGATTTTCTCTCGGATCGCGTCTCGCAGTTCGCTGGCGTTTTCAATCCCTTCGATCAGTCCCGTGTGTCCTTGAGTGGATGCTTGGTGGGCGTTGCCACCGCCGCCCGCGGTATCGACGACGACGTCGGCGATCCCGAAAAATCGCTGCACGGGGCCCTGGCGGGTGCTGACATTTTGAATGTTTTCGAACGTGATCGTGGTTTCTCGAATCAGCCAAATCCCTCGTCGCAGCCGCATGCTTCGGTCGCTAAAGACGTACCAGGTCGTGTCATAACGCAAGCGAATTGCCAGCCAAGTGATCGCAGCGATGGCAAGCATGCCCAGTAGAAGAAAGGGAAGGGCGATCAAGCCGATCACCGGTTCTTGAGAGGTCATAATCCCCCAGACGATAGTTAACGGAATGGCAACGACTGCAAAAATCACGATCGAGGTGAAGTACAGGTAGTTGCGAAAACCCGGGGCTGGGCGTCTGGACGTGATCTTTTCGTTTTCGTGCACCGGCAAGGAAGGGGCGTGCCGCGGAACGCAGAACCAGTCGGCAAGGATTCGCCAAATGCCGTTGTAAATTGGGGTCGATGCGGTGCTCATGCCGACCCCTCGTTCGAACGGTCAGAGGCAAGTCGCGTCGACAATTGATCGCGGATGCTGGTTAGAAGTTCCAGGACTTCGTCGTGCTTCTCTGGATCGTTCGCCAGTCTGGCTTCGATCGGTTCGGGCGTGCCGGACCGAGTTCCACGCATCTGGCTGTATAGGTAGTCCCGCAGTCGGTCGGCTTGAAGGACGCCTTCAATTTTCATTTCCGGTGTGGAGGATCCCGAGGCGGTTTCGACGGAGAGTGTCGCCAGCCCCAGCCAACGTTCCACAAGGTTGCGGTTTAGGTGAATGTCCTGAATTCGTTTGTACGTCAGGTAGGTTTCGCGTCGGAACAAAACACCCCAGCAGAGCGTGATTCCCGCGTCATCAAAACGGAAGCGTAACGTGTAGTAGCGGCACAGCAAAATGCCCAGGGTGACCGGGAACATCGGTCCTGTGGCCAAGGCGCAGAGGACGTAATATCGCATCAGCGCGGGATCCGGACGGACGATTTTCGTGACGTCAAACGGTTCGTTTTGCGTAGTGTTCATGGAACAGATACTTCGATGGTGACTGTTACTTCTTGGCTGGAATCGGTAAAAAAGAAAGCATGAAAATTCACGCAGTCATCCCCGCGCGTTTGGCCTCCAGCCGACTACCTGAAAAGCTATTGTTGCAGGTCGGCGGACGGTCCGTACTTCAGCATACCTACGACGCTGTATCCCAGGCCAAGGGGATTGAACAGGTGACGGTGGCGGTCGATGACCCGCGGCTGGCGCAGGAGGTCGATGGGTTTGGGGGAAACGCCCTGATGACCAGCCTGGACTGCCAAAGCGGAACCGACCGCGTCGCCGAAGTTGCTCAGGCTTGGCCGGATGTGGAAATATTCGTCAACGTTCAAGGGGACGAACCGGAAATCGATCCTGCGGCGATCGAATTGGTGGCTCAATTGTTGGCCGACCATCCCGAAGCGTCGATCGCTACGGTCGCGACTCCGATTCGGGCCATGGAACCACTAAACGATCCGAACTGCGTCAAAGTGGTCGTCGGGACGGGGGGCGAAGGGCTTTATTTTAGTCGTTCTCCGATCCCGCACGTTCGGGGGGGCGTCACTGCCGCAGCGTTGGAAGCGGAGCCGCCGTTGTTCTGGCAGCACGTCGGATTGTACGCCTACCGCCGTTCTTTTCTGTTGTGGTTTGCCCAGCAACCGCCCGCAGCTCTTGAGCAAGCGGAAAAACTGGAGCAATTGCGAGCGCTTGCCACCGGCCACAAAATCATCGTCGGAAGAGTCGATTCGGCGGCGACGGGAATTGATACATTGGACGATTTTGAAGCCTTTTGCCAGCGTTTTGAGAGAAAATAGAATTTCTGGCCTCGGTGGAAATGGAGGCGGAACGAAGACGAATGGGGGCGTGGGAGAGCCTTGTTCCCTAAATTGTCACCGTTTGCCATCTTCCCTGATTCCTTGCTAGCAGTAAGATCGGGTTCCATGACCAAACACATTTTTGTAACCGGCGGTGTAGTTAGTTCCCTGGGCAAGGGCTTGACCAGTGCGTCCATGGCCATGTTGCTTGAGCAACGTGGCCTGCGTATTCGCATGCAGAAGCTGGATCCGTATATCAACGTCGATCCGGGGACGATGAGTCCTTATCAGCATGGTGAAGTTTATGTTCTGGATGACGGCAGCGAGACCGATCTGGATCTAGGGCATTACGAGCGATTCACCACAGGCAAATTGACTCGCGATTCCAATTACACGACCGGGCAGATTTATCTGTCGGTCATCGAAAAAGAGCGGCAGGGCCGTTTTCTGGGAAAGACCGTTCAGGTCATCCCCCATATCACCAACGAAATTAAGTCGGTGATTCGCAAATTGGGCGGCGACGACGTCGACGTGGTGATCACCGAGATCGGTGGAACGGTCGGCGACATCGAAAGCCTTCCTTTCCTGGAAGCGATCCGTCAATTCGCACAAGACATTGGTCGTGAGAATTGCTTGTTCATGCATCTTACGTTGGTCCCGTACCTGAAGGCTGCGGACGAATTAAAGACCAAACCGACTCAGCATTCGGTCGGTCAGCTTCGCGAGATCGGCATCCAGCCTGACATTTTGGTCTGTCGTAGCGAGCGGAGCATATCGCGTGAAGATCGCGAGAAAATCGCTCTCTTTTGCAACGTTCCGCTGAACGCGGTCATCGAAGAAAAAGACAAAGACTTTTCGATCTATGAAGTCCCTCTTTCGTTGGTTGATAACGAACTGGATGAATTGGTCATCAAGAAGTTAGGGTTGTCCGCCACCACCCTCGACATCCAGCCGTGGCACGATTTGCTGCACCGTCTGCGAAATCCTCGCCATGAAGTTTCGATTGCGGTTGTCGGGAAATACGCCGAGCACCGCGACGCCTACAAATCGATCTATGAAGCGATCGATCACGCGGGCATGCATGGTCATACTCAGGTTCGTGTCGGACGGATTCAAAGTAGTGACATTGAGCGTGAGGGTGCCGAGCGATTGCTGGGTGGTTATGACGGCATCCTGGTCCCCGGTGGATTTGGGGAACGTGGGATCGAAGGAAAAATTCAGGCGGTGCGTTACGCTCGTGAGCGAGGGATTCCGTTTTTCGGAATCTGCTTGGGGATGCAATGTGCGGTGATCGATTATGGTCGCTACGTCATGGAGCTAGAAAACGCCCATTCGACGGAATTTGATAAAGACACTCCATTCCCCGTTATTTGCTTGATGGATGAGCAGCGCAACGTGGTTGAGATGGGAGGCACGATGCGGCTGGGGACGCAGCCGACGGCGATGCAAGAAGGTTCGCGAGCGGCCAACGCATACCAGTCGACCTCCATCGATGAACGGCATCGCCATCGGTATGAATTCAACAATGATTACCGCCAGCGGTTTGAAGAGGCTGGGATGCAGTTTTCCGGGACAAGCCCCGATGGTAAGTTGGTAGAGATCGTTGAACTACCAAATCATCCTTGGTTTGTAGCGGTGCAGTTCCATCCTGAATTCAAGAGTAAGCCGCTGACGGCGCATCCGTTGTTCACCGGATTTGTTGAAGCAACGGTCGTTAGACAGAAAAATCGTGTTGCCAATACTAAAGGAACCTAGCGAATGACTGATTCATCATCAGAAGACGAACCAAAAATCATCGTGGACGAAGATTGGAAAGAGCAGGTTCAAAAAGAAAAAGAAGCTTTGAAGGCTGCTGAAGAAAGCGAAGAGTCCGCAAGTGAAGCTGCAGACGAAGAATCGGCAAGCGAAGAAGTCGCCGAAACGGAACCTGCGGCGGAATCCAATTTCAAACTGCCTCCCGCTTCGTTCGAAACTTTGATTTCGATGATGTTCACCCAGGCGATGGCCATGTTGGGACAGATTCCTGACCCCAATACCGGCAAGCCAACGGTCGATAAAGTGGTTGCAAAACACTACATCGACACGCTGGAAGTTCTAGAAGTAAAGACCAAAGGCAATCTGGAAGAAGACGAAGGCAAAATGTTGGGCGAAGCCCTGCACGCGTTGCGAATGGCATTTGTGTCGGTCAAAGGGTAGTCGCCGCAATCACGCTCGCCAGAGCGTGGGCAGGCCGGCAATGCTTTCGCAAGCAAATACAAGCACGAAGGGCAAGCGAGTGAATAAACGATTCGCTGGCGTGAGTCCAATTTAATCTCTGTGATTTCAATCAAGATCGCGGGATCGCTATACTGATCGTTCACACTTGACCGTTGGACTTTCAGATGGACTTCATGATGCGATCGATTGCTGTTCAATTGTTTTCTTGTTGCCTGCTGCTTGGGGCTTCCCAAGCGGTGACGGCTGAGCGAATCACTCCAGAACGTCTGTGGGATTTGCATCGTATTGGCGACGCTGCGGTTTCTCCGGATGGGACGCAGCTCGCCTACTTCGTTACCGAGTATGACGTTGCGGAAAATTCCGGGACGACTCGACTGATGCTGCAGCCGCTTGAATCAGCCGCGGGGAAAACTCCTGCGACGACTTCACTTGGTTTCGAAACCCCGCTGCGAGCCGCGAAGGCGACCGAGCGACTGCCCGCTACCAAAGGTTTGAATTCGCTTAGCTGGATTCAGCGTCCCGAAGGATCGCGATTGTTGTATATCGCCCCGGGACCTGGCGAGGAGGGCAAGCCTCAGGCTTGGATGCTTGATCCTGCGGGTGGCGATCCGGTGCAGGTGACCGACATCGCCGACGGGATCGGCAATCTAAAACCTTCCCCGACCGGTCAGTCGATCGCATTTACGGTCGAAGTGAAAATGGACAAAGAGGTTAGTGAACTCTATGACGATTTGCCCAAGGCCGATGCAAGGATCATCGATTCGTTGCTATTCCGTCACTGGGACGCTTGGCATGACTATGCCTATAGCCACGTCCATGTCGCACCGTTGGATGAAAGTGGCGTTGCGGAGCCTGCGGTCGATCTGATGAAGTCCTTAAAAGCCGATTGCCCGGTTCCTCCGTTTGGTGGTGCCGAGCAGTTTGAGTTTTCGCCGGACGGAAAGGAATTGGCGCTCACTTTGAAATTGGTGAACAACCCTGCAGAAAGCACGGACACCGCGATTTACTTGGTGTCCGCTTCGGGAGGATCACTGCGAAATATTACTCCCGGAATGCCTGGCTACGACATGTCGCCACGCTATTCGCCCGATGGACGCTTGATTGCCTTTGATTCGATGGAGCGGGGTGGTTTCGAATCCGATCGAAACCGGATCATGGTCTATGATCGGACGACGATGCAGACGCGCGATGTAACCAAGGGCTTGGATCAAACGACTCATGGGGCGACCTGGAGCCCTGACAGCAAGAGTTTGTATTTCGATAGCGAAACGCGAGGCACCACGCAGGTCTATTCCATTCAAGTCGAATCGTCTGAATTGCAGATGGTTTCCAAAGGATGGTTTAATTTCTCGGTGGTGGCTCCGGTCCTGGATGGAACGCATTTGTTGGTTCGACAACAAAGCATGTTGCGTCCAACGGAACTTGCATTGGTCGATCTTGACCAGCAACAGCTAGTGACGATCACCGACGTCAACGGCAGCATCTACAAAGGTTTGGACCTGCCTCGGATCGAAGAGCGATTTTTTAAGGCAACCGACGGCAAGATGATTCAGAACTGGGTGATTCTGCCGCCCGATTACGACGAATCCGATGACCGTCAGTGGCCGATGTTGACGTACTGCCAAGGAGGACCGCAGGGACAGATTGGTCAATGGTTCTCGTACCGCTGGAATTTCCATTTGATGGCCTCCAAGGGCTACGTCGTGTTGGCTGTTAATCGTCGCGGTTTACCCGGATTTGGACGTGAATGGAATGACCAGATCAGTGGCGATTGGGGCGGTCAAGCGATGCAGGACATTCTCGCTTCCACCGATGCGATGCTGGGAGATCCAAAGATCGATCGAAGTCGTGTTGCGGCGATCGGTGCCAGTTTTGGAGGCTACACCGCTTATTGGTTGATGGGGAACGCAGGGAACCGTTTTTGTGCGATCATTTCACACGCCGGCGTCTACAACCTTGAATCGATGTATGGATCGACCGAAGAACTGTTTTTTGTAAATTGGGATTTAGGAGGCCCGTATTGGCAAAGCCCCGAAGTGGCCGCCAAGTACGCTCAGTTTTCCCCTCATCGGTTTGCCGGAAACTGGAAGACTCCGCTGTTAGTGATCCATGGTGAAAAAGACTTCCGAGTTCCAATCACGCAGGGGATGGAAGCTTTCACGGCGGCTCAGGTGCAAGGCGTTCCCAGCCGTTTCCTTTACTTCCCCGAAGAAGGGCACTGGATCCTCAAACCACAAAATGGAGTTTTGTGGGGACGGGTCTTTTTCGATTGGATCGATCGCTACTGCCATCCAGAGGAGTGATCGCATTAGTCGAGTAGGGCCGGGATGAACGGTAATCGCCGCTCTTGACGGAACGGTGCAAGCGGCTTGTTGATTTAATCGAAACCTAAGAAAGATTGTCGCCTCTCGCTCGGGACGCGAAATTAGCTCTAAGGGAGCGTTCTTTCGCGGGGGACGTGAAATCTATAAATGAAGAGTTTGCAGCCGTTGACGAGCCTACATGGGGCCGAGTGAACAGGTAGCCCGGAGGGCGGCAGATACTTGCCGGCGGTGCAAGCCGCCGGAGTGGGGATCACGAAAAGGAAAGCCCAGCGGGCGACAGAACTATCCTTGTCTGCCGCCCGCTGGGCTAAAAGCACTGCACTTAGGCTCGGATGGGCAGGGTTGAAATCGTCATCGATTGATTTCGCGTCCCGAGCGAAGGCGACAATCACTAAATCAACAAGCCGCGCGCGTCGTTCCGCTAGGAAATGAAAGGGCGTCCCAAACCCGCCAGGCTGTTGAATTCTATCTTTTTTCGCGGTGATCGGACTTGCACTGTGAATGGAATGTTGCGTAACGTCGGCTCGAAGATCCCTCAAAATGGAGTTCTACAGCATGTTATGTCAGCGTTGGATATTTTTGAAAACTATTTCGGGCATTCTTACCGTCACGGCGTCCGGAGCCTGGGGCGCAGATGTTCCTGGAACTGCCCGTCAATACGATTCGCAGTCTAGGCAGGCCGCTGCCCAGGCCAAATTGCGTCCGCTTGGATCGCCAAGTTTGGTGGATTCCCTTCGTCAGATCCCGGTTCCTTCAGGCAGCGGTTTCCGCGATGCGGCTCCCCGGGCGTCTCAATCGCTGGCGCCGGTGCAGCAGACGGCTTGGATGCAGGCTAGCGGAGGCATGGCGATTCCTCCTTCATTGCCGCCCGATGGATCGTTGCCGGGGCCTCCAGATTCCAGCCCTTTGCCGACAGCTCCAGGAGCGGGGCCAACCGTAATGCCGCCACCCAATTTGTCCACTCCTCCTTCGATGCAGCCGGGGAGCGGTCCAGTCGCCGGCCCTCCTCCGGCCATTGGAGCACCGCCAGCGTATCCGTCCGGAGCTTCGACGCCGTTGCCGCCGGCGACGCCACAACCCGTTCCATTAGATACTAGCTCGGCCAGTGATCGCTCCTTGCCAGTGCGGTCGGGTGCGGATCTCGCTCCGATGTCGCCGCCTCAATTGGCGCAGGGAATGGCAACCGTAGGAAATTGTGCTGCCGTTTCAGCCCCTTCGGGTTATAGTGCGGGAATGAATTGGGGCTGTGGGTCGGCTTACCCGACATCGACTTACGTTCCGACGGCTGGAACCTATGTGCCTCCTCCGGCTACTTACGGGCCGACCGTAATTTCGCCTGCTGCGATGCCTTTGGTCCCGCAAAAAAAGGCGGGTTGCAATCCATTGTTTACACTGGGGCAGGATATGAATAACGTTCAGGTAGGGCAGGGAATCATCGGACAACCAAAAGCCTACGTTCCGGGCCAAGGCGTACGAAATTTCATTCGCTATTTTACCCCCTAGAGGTTCGTATGAATTGGTTTCGGCGAATTGGCCAAGCTGGCCGGCAGCGAAAGGTTCGCGGCCGGATCGAAGTCTTGGAGGCTCGTAATTTGTTGGCCACCGTCGGCGAAACCTTCGTATTGACCGAGGTGGTCGACACGGCTGGATTGGCAGGTGCCACTTCGGCGATTGTGGACTGGGGCGACGGCACGAGCAGCGTCGCTAACGTTTCTGGCGACGCCGCACCTGGGCCACTCAGAATTCGTTTTGATTATTCCCTGGATGCAGACGGTTTCTTTGCCGGCGCTGAAAGGAAAGCCATTCTGCAGGCGGCCGCGGATTCCATCGTGCAGCGATTTGCCGATCGTTTGGATTCGATTCAACCCAGCGGAGGTAATACATGGGTTCCCGCGATTATCCATCCACGCACAGGAAGTTCACACTCCTTGGCGACATCCTTTGGGGTGCAAGCGAATGAACTGGTGATCTTTGTGGGGGCGCGAGACTTGCCACAGAACCAAGTGGGGCAGGGGGCCACCGGATATTTTTCGACCGCCAGCGGCAGTTCATCGTGGCTGGATAAGATCCGGTCACGCGGTCAGGAGGGGGCGTTGGGGACTAGCCTGAACGACATCGGGCCTTGGGGAGGATCGCTTGCGTTCGATACGAAAGACCAAAGTGGGGAGAACCGAGATTGGTTTTTTGGAGAGGATATTTCGGAAATCGGCTCAGGCCAGAATGACTTTTTTTCCGTGGCGGTTCACGAACTGGCTCATGTCCTTGGATTTGGAACCTTTTACGTTGGGGCGACATCCTCTGCGTGGGAAGTGCTGGCCGGCAGTGGCAGCTTCGGCGGCGAATCGGCCTCGACACTGTACGGAACGGACGTGCCGCTATCGGGAGTTTCCCATTGGCAGGACGGTCTGGAAGTGGATGGCCGCGAAACCAATATGGATCCTTCGTTGACGAAGGGGACGCGAGTTTTATTTTCCCCACTCGATTTTGCCGCCATGAAAGATATTGGCTGGACGGTTTCCGATTTGACAGCGACGGTCCAAGCGTCACACACCTATCAGGACTCCGGTGCGTATGACGTTCAGGTGCTTGTGCGGGGAAATCGGGTTGGGCAGTTAAGCGAAACCCTGGCGGTCGATGTCGCGGCTGTTCAGCTTCCGTATTTTCAAAATCCGGTTAATCGTTTCGATGTGGATGGAAACGGGCGGGTGGAACCGCAGGATGCTCTGGAGATCATCAACCAATTAAATCGCCGCAACGGCAGATCGGAACTGGTGCCCGGAGAGGAACCGACCGATCTTGCTTTTATCGACGTTGACGGAGACTACTTGCTCATTCCTTTAGATGCCCTGGAAGTCATCAATCGTCTGAACCAGTTGTCTCGCCGCGTAGTGGGGGAATCGTTGCCGACAGAAGATACCCTTGCCAGCTCATTGAGTGATCAAGCGATTGTGGATTTCAGTTGGGAATGGGAGCGGCAACGCAGGGCGCTGTAAAAGGGTTCCATAGGCAGTGAAGACGCCAACGATTATTCTTAGGGTCCCTTATTTGTTTTATGACGCTGAATTTCGATTGGTTCGCTTGCCATGCCAGCTCCTAGTTACGGAAAAATTGCTCAGATTCGGACGCCTCAGGCGCTTCAAGAGCGGCTCGCTTCTTTAAATCTGCAGTTGCCTGTCGATCCTGAAGTGTTGTCCGCTGCCGAAGGGTCGCCGCTGGCGGCCGAGGGGACGGCGGAAGGGTTGCGAATTGGGAACCGGTGGTGCATTCACCCGATGGAGGGTTGGGATGCTGGCCGGGATGGGACGCCCAGCGAGTGGACGATCAGGCGATGGCAGCGGTTCGGCCAAAGCGGCGCCAAATTGATCTGGGGTGGAGAGGCCGCCGCCGTCCGCCCCGATGGCCGGGCCAACCCGAATCAGACCATGGCGTTGGCTGCGAACGAGCCGGGGTTGCAGCAACTGCGGAATGTCTTGGTGGAAGCTCATCAGGAGGCCGCCGGCTGTACAGACGACTTGGTGGTCGGGTTGCAGTTGACGCACAGCGGTCGGTTCTGCCGCCCAAACGATAAAAAGCTCTTAGAGCCTCGGATCGCTTATCATCATCCGATTCTGGATAAACGTTTCCAAATCGATCCGCTCGATCATTCGGTCGTCTGGACCGATGCGGAACTGGATGATTTGATCGAGGAATATGTCCGAGCCGCCAAGTTGGCCGAAACCTGTGGGTTTCAGTTTGTCGACATCAAATCCTGTCACGGTTATCTGTTGCACGAATTTCTCAGTGCACGCAGTCGACCGGGAAAATATGGAGGAGACCTGGCGGGGCGGTCGCGATTGTTGCTGTCGATCATTAAAGCGGTTCGAATCGCCTGTCCAAAGCTTGCGATCGGGGTGCGTTTAAGCCTGTTTGATACGTTGCCCTACCAGCAAGGGGAAGAAGTCGGTGTACCAGCACCTTGGGATTCCGCAACCGAATACGATGCTGGGTTTGGCTGCCGAGCGGACGATCCGCTGCAGATGGATCTTAAGGAACCGATTGAATTGGTCCGGCTGTTGGCCGCCGAAGGCGTTCGTTTGCTGAATCTTAGTTGTGGCAGTCCCTACTACAATCCGCACATACAACGTCCCGCGATCTTTCCGCCGAGTGACGGTTACCAGTTGCCCGAGGACCCGTTGTGTGGAGTCGTACGGCAGGTCCGAGCGACCGCCGAATGCAAAGCCGCAGTCCCCGAGATGTTTATGGTCGGTAGCGGCTATAGCTACCTGCAGGACTACGTCGCGCATGTCGGTCAAGCGGTTGTCCGTGAGGGGATGGTCGATTCGATCGGACTGGGGCGGATGGTGTTGTCCTATCCCGAATTGCCGCTCGACACCTTGGCGGGCCGACCGATGGTCCGGAAATTGATTTGCCGGACGTTTAGCGATTGCACCACAGCTCCGCGCAACGGGATGATCAGTGGTTGCTTCCCTCTTGATCCGGCTTACAAAGCCCTGCCCGAACGCAAGCAATTGATCGAGATCAAAAAATCGCAGAGCTAACCGTCGGCTGGCTTTATGACAGCCAGTAGGTTTGCCAGCGAAGAGAACCACTGGGGGCTGCCTGAGGTTCTTCTTTTTATGTCTGCAAGTTCTGCAGACATTTTTTGCTTCCAGCTGGAAAGCCGTTTCTACAGTTTGGGGCGAATGATCCCGACGGCCAGTCCCAGCACTTCGGCTTCTCGAACGTAGATTGGCTCCATTTCTTCATTGGCGGGTTGCAAGCGAATCCGTCCGTCCTCGGGATGCCAATATTTCAGAGTCGCTTCACCTTCCGGAGTTTGAGCGACCACCATGTCTCCAGGGGAAGCGGTACTCTGTCGTTGGATGACAACAAGATCGCCATCGGCGATATGTGCATCGATCATGGAATCTCCGGAAACCTGCAGCAGAAAGCGATCTTCGCCTGAAAATATTTCGCTCAGGTTCATCCTGTCGTTTTGTTCAAAGGCAAGCGTGGTCGGCCCTGCCGCGACGACTCCGGCAAATGGAATGGCTCCGTGCATCCGATCGGCTTCATGCACGAGTTCGATAGCGCGTGACTTATTAGGAGACCGGCGAATCAGCCCCTTCCGCTCCAGCGCTTTCAGGTGGCACATCACCCCGTTAGGGCTTTTGATCCCGAATTCTTCGCCGATTTCACGGACGGTTGGGCCATAGCCTCGTGTCACGATCAGCTGCCGAATCAAGTCATAAACCGCTTGTTGACGATCGGTTAACTTTTGACTTTCTTCCACTTTAAGTCCTCCCTAAGTTGGGAACTGACGATCCGCCAAACGCCAGGGGGGCGTCTGTACAGTATCGAATTGTACACCTCGGAAATTTGAAAGTCCAGCATTTTTTTAGGGGGCAGTTCGTCGCCAATGAGGTGGTTGCTGTTCCGTATTTGGCTGTATGGGGGGGCTTGGTGGCTATGGCAAGTGTCGACGTTTGTTTCTGGAAGTGACCAAAGCGACGCGTGAATCGGTATGGCTGCATGATTCCCGTTCGGTGGCATCTTTGGGGACGTCCGCCACTACTAGTCAAAAAGCCGATTCAATTTATTTGAGTCGGCGAAGTTGGTGGCTACTATTCGATTGGTTTTCCGTTGTCGAAGCCATTCTTTTCATCTGTTCTTCGTCTTGCCTTGGCTACTTATTCCATTTTGAAGTAGCGCAAGAGATTGCAAATCTGCTCTTTTATTTTCTGGAAATTGTGAACATGGTCCGTCGTCGCAGAAGTGGTTTTACGTTGGTTGAGTTGTTGGTGGTGATTGCGATCATCGGCGTCTTGGTGGGGCTGCTGTTGCCAGCGGTCCAGGCGGCGCGTGAAGCGGCTCGCCGGATGCAGTGCTCCAATAACCTAAAGCAAATTGGTTTGGCTTTGCACAATTACGAATCGACTCATCGCGTGCTGCCGCCGGGCGGGGTTTCATCGAACAGTGCGACGCCCCACACGCTGATCCTTCCTTACATCGAAGCGAATAACAGCTTTCAGCTTTTCGATTTCAGCTTGGATCTAAATAGCAGTTCGGCTAACTCCGCAGCGGTTCGGCAAACGCTGGACATCTACCAATGTCCGTCTCATCCAGCCAGCGCTCCAGGGTTCAGCTGGGCAGGGCACGGTTGTTACATGCAGAACTTTGGTGGCTTGGCTCCGGATACAAATCGCACTGCCGTTTTCCCTCGAGGCGAAGCTCGGAAATTTGCGGACATCACCGATGGACTTAGCAACACCGCGGCATTTTCCGAAATCAAAAAGGGGGTTTATCCAGGCAGCGGTTCTTCCTTGGCCGTCTATGCTCGGACTTCTCCTGAATACTATCAAACCGCGACCGGAGTTTCCGGTTGGACGGCAGCGATGGACACGACTTACGACATCGGAGCCTGCGACGATCCAAGTGCGAGTGCCTGGCGTTATCGCGGGATGCAGTACTACCGAGCTCTCATCGTGTCGACGTTCTACAACCACACGTTGACGCCGAATTCCCGGTACCGCGATTGCATCAACAGTTCCAGCTTAGCTGCGGGGCACTTGGCAACTCGAAGTTTTCATCCTTCGGGCGTCCTGACGCTACGTTGCGACGGGTCGGTTTCTTTTGGTGCGGAAACGGTCGACGGATTAGCTTGGTTGGCGTTGGGAACCGCCAACGGAGGCGAAGTCCTGAATCTTCCGTAAGCGAAGATAGGGTTTGCCAAACGGATCGTATTTGCCCCCAGTATGTTTTGATGAAATTATCGCTAACAGCCAGAGTGGTATCGCAATGAAGTGGATGTCGTTGATTTTAGGAGTGACACTGATGTGCCTGGGTTGCAGTGACCCTGGATTGAGTTTGGTCCCTGCCTCGGGAACCTTGGTCTACAAGGAAAAGCCCTTGGCAGGATACGAGGTGATTCTGCAGCCGGCGGATGGACAAGAGCGTCGCGCTCGTGGTCTGACCGATGAACAGGGGCGTTTTCAGCTGGGGACGGTCGGAGATGCCGACGGCGCCATGGTCGGCAAGTTTACGGCGTTTGTTGTTCGCCCGGTCCAGGATCCGGGTGGCGAACCGGGGCGGGAAAATTTTTCAGCAATGAAGCCCGAAAAATCGGTGTTGCCTGCGAAATATGCCAGTCCTGAAACCTCAGGACTGACGGTCGAAATTCCCGCCGCAGGAACCACCGATCTAAAAATTGAGATCTAATGGTAATGCGTTTTCGTCTGCAGGTCGTCTAACCGGCGGCCCTGCAGACGAACCTTGGCGAACCTCTAGCCAGCTTTGCTGTCGATGGCGGCGTTCAGTTTGTTGTACAGCGTCTTCAGGCTGATTCCCAGTTCGGCGGCTGCTGCAGGTTTATTCCCGTCGTGCCGCTGTAACGCTTCTTCGATCGCATGCATTTCCATGTCCCGCAAACTGGTCGGGCCGCTGCTGCGAAGCTCTTTTCTTAATTGTCTGGAACTGAAGTGGCGAGGCAGGTGTTCCGGCAGGATCGGCAGGCCGTCGCAGAGGATCGCGGCATGTTCAATCACGTTTGCCAGTTCCCGAACGTTTCCAGGCCAGACATGTTCGGCGAGCAGTTTCAGCGTTTCCGGCGCGAACGCGTCTTTCATGTCCGGTTTCATGTCCGGTCGAAATCTGGCCAGTAAGTGATTGGCCAGTAGCGGCAGGTCGCTCATACGTTCACGCAGCGCGGGGACTTGGACTTCGAAAGTGTTGATGCGAAACATCAGGTCTTCACGAAAGGTTCCTTCATGCACCATTTGTTCTAGGTCGCGGTGCGTCGCACAGACCACGCGGACGTCGATGTTCTTCGTTTCGTTATCGCCCACTCGGCGGATGTCCCCTGTTTCCAGGACTCGCAGAAGTTTGGCCTGCATGGAAAGAGGCAGTTCACCGATTTCATCGAGGAACAGGGTTCCACCATCGGCCATTTCAAACAGCCCCGCACGGGCTGCGTCGGCGCCGGTAAAGGCTCCTTTGTTGTGTCCGAACAGTTCGCTTTCGATCAGGTTTTCGGGCAGGGCCCCGCAGTTGATCGCGACAAACGGTTGGTCGGACCGATCGCTTTTTTCATGCAGTGAGCGGGCGACCAGTTCTTTGCCCGTTCCTGTTTCTCCGCGAATCAGGATCGTGCTGTCGGTGGCGGCGACCCGTTCAATCAAGCGGGTTGCTTCGTGCATGGTCGGATGGTCCCCGATCAGTTTTGTTTCCCCTTCGGCTCGGCGGACGCGATGTTCCAAAGCGGCTACCTGCCGGCGGTTTTGGCGGCGTTCCCAAACCCGTCCCAGCAAGCCAGCGATATCGGCCAACCGGCAAGGTTTCATGACGTAGTCGAAGACCTGCAACTGGATCGCTTCGATCGCTGTTTTTTCGCTTGGGTTTCCGGTCATGATGACCGTATCCATGTCGGGCTGAAGTTCTGCCGCGCGTTCGATCACCTGGATACCGGTAAAGCCGGGCATCTGGAGGTCGACGATCAAGCAATCGAAGGCCTCTTTTTCCATTGCGGCGACCGCGGTTAACCCATCGGGGCAGACCGTCACACTGTATCCCATGCGAGGGACTTCGCTGCGAATCAACTCCTGCAAGTTGTCTTCATCATCAGCGAACAAGACCCGCATCTTGGCAGTTTCTTTAGGCGACTTGAGACGCGACATGATTGGGCTCCATAGTGTTGATAGGCAAGCTGAATTCCAAACGTGATCCGTGACCTTCGCCGTCACTGTGAGCGGTGATCACGCCGCCATGTTTGCTGATGATGCGGTGAGTAATGCTGAGGCCGAGCCCGGTTCCGCGGCCATCTTGGCGACGGGTAAAGAAGGGTTCGAAAAGGTTTTCGCAAACCTCGTCGCTCATGCCGCAGCCGTTGTCCGTGACGCTAACGGAAGCCTGGCTGTTTGTCGCTTCCACTTTGGCGATGACCAGTCCATCACTGGGAACCGATTCCAACGCGTTGGTTAAGAGGTTCAGGATCACTTGACGGATTTCCTGAGCGTTGATTTCAGCGATGACGGTTTCTGGGCATTCAATGCGGATGCTTTTGCAGCGGTACTGCCCAAGCGTGCCGACCATCGAAACGACTTCGCTGACCAGTTCGCCCAGGTCGGTCGGCGCGACCGTGACATTGCTCATGCGGCTGAAGTCAAGCAAACGTTCGGTAATCCCTTTGCAGCGAAAGGCTTCGTCCTGAATTCGGGTCAGGTTCTTCTTGAGGGCTTCGGCCTCTTCACGCATGATCGTGCATTCATCGGTCGTGCTGTGCAGCACATCGTGAAGACGTGATTCAAGGGCTTCGGCACTCCAGGCAATGGAGGCGAGTGGATTGTTGATTTCGTGGGCGACCCCGGCTGCCAAAAAGCCCACACTGGCCAACTGTTCGCGCTGGATCACTTCGCGGGTGCGTTGACGGACTTGGCTGTTCAGGCCGTCTCGAGTGCTGCGGAAACGTTCGGTCATCCCGTTCATTGCCTGGCCCAGTTCGTCCAATTCGTCTCCGGTGCCGAGTTCGATGGTGTGATCGAAATGCCCGCAGGCGACCAAGCGGCAGCCCTCCAGCAGGTTCTGAAAAGGTTGCATGATCAGGGTTTTGAACAGCCACAGGAGGACTCCCAGCATTACCAGCGCAAGGACCGTGCAAGACCACGCAAGCGTGATCCAGGTTCGGTATTGGCCGCGGACTTGGTCGCGGACGCCCGCCATTCGGCGCTGCAGCATCGATGGCAACTGTTGCGTGTAATCGGCAAGGGCATCCAGGTCCAGCTGCAGGGTTGCGAATTCAATCGCCTCCAAATCATGCAGCTGGCGGCGTTGGGTGCTGCGGACACATTGCAGTGCTTTGTCGATTCGGTTTAGCAACCGCTGTTGTTGTTCTGGATCAAGAAAGAGGTTGTCTTCCGATGAGGAGGCTGCCAAGGAGACTTGGTAGCGTGCGAGGACCGACCCGAATTCTTGCAAGGCATCGTCAAAGCGATCGCTTTCGCTCCGTTGGATCGATTCGGATAAAATCGGATCAGGCCCGATTTTAAACGAGTTGAAACTATCGTCCTCAATCCTTCGGCAACTGTCTCGCATTGTTTCTACGGAACGCAGCAAGGCGTTGATCTGAGGGATCTCCGCGGCGCGATGGTTGATGTTGTTGGCAAGGCTGCGATAGCGGTAAAGCCCCCAGAATCCACTGAAAGCGAGCGTGCTGATGATCGCCGTGAGGATCGCCAACGCCAGTAGCAGTTTGGTTCGAATGGGTGAGCGAGCTAACACCTGTGAGCCTCCCTGCTGTAGGTGGAATCCCCGGACGAAGTGCCAGAGTTTTGGTTTTTTCGTGGGGCGTGTTCTGACGGTGCCCCAGTCCGCTCAGCGACTCTAGCAATCCTTTTGTAAAAATTGCAAGACCAATCTTGGCTGCCAACGGGCTTTGATCCCGTTGGTTAAGTTTCCGAGTGGTGGTGGCTGGTCAGCGACGCGTCTGGTGCCGTTGGAACAATTGATGGAGCAGGAATTACCGTCTGGCGACGGTAGCTACGGCAGTGGCGGCCAGAGCGTGGATAATTCGTCACGAATGCATTTCACGCCCGAAAAAGAGGGGCGAGCACTGCAGGATTGTTGCTTCCAAGGCCCCTTTCTGAGATTGGAAAGAGTATGCTGTGGGACTTCAAATATTTCTGTTTCTCCCCCCTGAGGTTCCCACCATGCCTAAAGTGTTGCGTTTTTCTGCTTCTTTATTGCTGGCTGCTGCGGCGGCTTGCTCTGTCGTTTCGGACGCCGTCGCAGATGTTCGGCTTCCAAATATTTTTTCGGACCACATGGTTTTGCAGCGTGATCAGCCGAATCGCGTTTGGGGCCGAGCCGATAGTGGCGAACAGGTGACCGTCAAGATTGGTGGCCAGTCGCACGCGGCGACCGCCGACGCCGAAGGGAATTGGCAAGTCACCCTTGACCCGATGAAAGTCGGAGAACCGCTTGAGCTGGCGGTTCAAGGTAAAAACACCGTAACGGTCAAAGACATTCTGGTTGGCGAAGTCTGGATTTGTAGTGGCCAGTCCAACATGCAGTGGAATGTCGGTAATTCCAATGATTTTGATCTGGAAAAGGCAGCCGCCAATTACCCGCAGATTCGCATGATCAATTATCCACGCGTTGGGACTCAAGAGGCTGTTTGGTCTCATGATGCTCATCACTGGATGGTTTGCTCACCCGATACCGTCGGCAGTTTCTCCGCTGTTGGCTATTTCTTCGGGCGTCAGTTGTATCAGACGCTGGGAATTCCCATTGGCTTGGTTAACAACGCCTGGGGCGGATCGGCTGCGGAAGCTTGGGTGCCTCGCGAAACCCTGGCCAAGAATCCTGAAATGTACGGCCCGATGCTAAAGCGTTGGGAGTCGATGGAAGAACAGGCGAAGACGCTGCAAGCGAAAACCGATCGCAGCGACGCCGAAGAGAAGCACCTGACCAATCTAAAACGGGCTCTGCCGGGCAATCAGAACCCAGGCAATATCTATAACGGAGTGCTGAAGTCTCACATCGGATACGGAATCCGTGGGGCAATCTGGTATCAAGGCGAATCGAATGCTGGCCGTGCCTATCAGTACCGTGACCTTTTCCCTCTGATGATTTCGCAGTGGCGGTCCGATTGGGGACAGGGCGATTTTCCTTTCTACTGGGTTCAGCTAGCCGATTTCCGTCCTGAAGTCGCCGAACCTGGCGACAGCAGTTGGGCGGAACTTCGTGAAGCCCAAACGATGACCATGGACAAATTGCCGAACACCGGTGAAGCCGTGATCATTGATAAAGGTGAAGCGAAGGACATCCATCCGCGGAACAAGCAGATTGTCGGAGGCCGCTTGGCACGTTGGGCATTGGCCAACGAGTATGGTTTGGACATGGATTACCAAAGCCCTCGATATGCATCGATGGAAAAAGAAGGCAATCAGATCGTGCTGACCTTTGATAAGGTTGGAGCTGGCTGGCGTCCGTTTGATGTTAACGAACTGCGAGGTTTTTCAATCGCGGGTGAAGACCGCAAATTTGTCTGGGCCGACGCCGAGATTTTGCCAGACGGACGGATCGCCGTTTCCAGCGGTGAAGTTGCGGAACCGGTTGCCGTGCGCTACGCATGGGCCGAAAACCCGGTCGTCAACTTGTATAACAAAGACGATCTTCCTTTGACTCCGTTCCGCACCGATGATTGGCCGGGCATCACCAAAGACGCTCGTTAGCGAACGGACCGAATCTACAGCCGCGCACGTGAGTGCGCGGCTGAGGATCGAATGGCCCGGTCAACGCCGCGGCCTCCCTTTCAATGTCGCTGCCGTCGCCGGACGGCGGACCATGTTCTGCCGCACGTCTTTTTCGTTTTCGGCTCGGGTCGCTGGATGTTTGAGACGCTGGATGTTTGTTCAATTGGTTTAATCGCTAGAATCGGTACAACGGGTCAGGTCGTTCCCACGGTTGGGGCGGGGGCCTTTGGATGAAAGTTCTTTTCTGCCCGCTTGCATCCTAGGGTTATCCTAAACATAAGGAAGTCAGTAGGTTGTCTGCTGATGTCGTCGTCCTTTGATCTTTTCGCGGGAGTTGTCGATGTCGACACGATTCGGATTCTCATTTCATCCTGCTCTGTTGGCTGCGGTGTTTTCGGTTGGGTTTCTTGTCCCGTTTATTCAAGTTGGTACTGCGGTGGCGGAAGATCCATTCCAGAAAGCTAGGCAACAGCTGGTTGAGACTCGAATTCAGACCGCGGGGGTTACCGATACGCGGGTCCTGCGTTCCATCGCTGAAACGCCTCGGCATGAATTTGTTCCCACTTCGCAGCGCAGCAAAGCCTATTTCGATATGGCGCTGCCGATCGGAGACGCTCAAACGATCAGCAGTCCGTTTATTGTGGCTTTGATGACCGAGGCCCTTGATCCACAGCCGACCGACAAAGTTTTGGAAATCGGGACCGGCAGCGGATATCAAGCGGCGGTCCTCAGTCCGTTGGTAGAACACGTCTATACCATCGAAATTGTCCGCCCGTTGGGTAAGAAGGCGAAAGAGGTTCTGGAGCGACTGGGTTACGAGAACGTTTCGGCTCGCGTTGGCGATGGTTTTTTAGGCTGGCCCGAAGCGGCTCCGTTCGACAAAATCATCGTGACCTGCTCTCCCGAATCGATCCCCCAGCCGTTGGTCGATCAGTTGCGCGAAGGGGGCCAGATGATCATCCCCGTCGGCGAGCGTTATCAGCAGACTCTTTATCGGATGATCAAAAAGGACGGGAAACTGGAGCGGCAGCCGCTCCGTCCTACGTTGTTTGTTCCAATGACTGGCGAAGCCGAAGATGGTCGGCAGCAAAAGCCTGACCCGTCCAACCCTAAAGTCATCAACGGCGATTTCAGCCAGTCCGGCGACTCTTCGATCCATATTCCTGGCTGGTACTACGGTCGCCAGGTCCATCAGGTACCCGCTGAAACCGATATCGTTTCGGGGTCAAGTGCGTCGACCGCTGGAGAGAGCGATGGCTCGTATATCCGTTTCGAGAACGAAACGCCAGGACTCGATTCCCATCTATTGCAGGGATTGGCGATCGATGGTCGCGAAGTAACGATGGCCCGGTTGTCGGGGCGTGTCCGAACCCGCGCGGTGGTCGGCGCGGAAGGAAGTGACCGTCTGCCGATTGTTGCCATTACCTTTTACGACGAACTGCGTCGTGAACGGGGCACTTTTTGGTTGGGGCCGTTCCGCGGAACCCGAGGCTGGAAATCGGAAAGCCGCTTGATTCGTGTCCCACCTCAAAGCCGCGAAGCGATCCTGCGGATTGGATTGTTCGGAGCAACCGGAGTCGCTGACTTCGACGATATCGGCTTTAAAAAAGTTGATTAAAGCGGCTTGATTCGAGCGACTGGGACGTGAAATCAATAGGTGACGGTTTCCGAGCGGGGGCCACCCTCTTGCGACGGTAGTTGCGGCAGTCCCGTCGCTATGCTCGCCAGCGCGTGGGCAGACCGACAGGAGGTCACGAATCGATTTCACGTCCCTCGCTGGCATCAAGCCAAGATTTGAAATGAGATCGCAAGACTAATTCGTCGCGATTTTGGGTCGGGACAGCGCCGCGCTGTGCGGTCGTTGCCGTCGGTTTTTACGGAACCACTATCAGTATTGGAATCGTAATACTGGCTTGTTCTTCTGTATTCCCTAAAAACGGCGCCATCTTCTTGAATCCCCCAGTTTGAAGGCTATTCTAGATGGGGCTGCAAATACCGCCGCTAGGATTATCCCGATGGGCGGGATCGCAGGTAATTGGCCAAGCAAAGCACAAAGGACGACAAAACAGATGAAACGAATTCGAATGATGGTGCCAGCGACAGTTTTGCTGGCAGGTTTGATGAGCTCGCCTGCAGATGCAGGTTGGGGAGTTCATCGCGGTGGATACGGGGCATCTTCTGGCGGTGCCAGCAGCGGCTACGCTTCGTACAGCGTTGGATCTTACGGCAGCAGCGGCGGATCTTACGGCAGCAGCGGCGGATCTTATGGTAGCAGCGGCGGCTCTTATGGCAGCAGCGGCGGCTCCTACGGTAGCAGTGGCGGATGCTCGGGTGGTCCCGGTTTGCTTTCGCGGATCCATACCGCCGTTCACTCGCACATCGCAGCGAAACGGGCGCGTCACATCGCTCGTCGCAGCCACGGCAGCAGCGGCTATTCCAGTCATGGTAGCAGCGGGTACTCCAGCTATAGCAGCAGCGGATACGCTAGTTACAACAGCAGCGGACAAGCCAGCTATCGCCGTTCGTATGCAAGTCACGGCAGCAGTGGCAGCAGCGGCAGCAGCGGAACCGTTCGTTATTCGGTTCCTAGCTACAGCAGCAACGGTTCCAGCGGATACGCCTCTAGCGGGTATTCCTCCAGCAGCTACGGTTATTCTGTTCCACAGGTACAGTACGAATCGCAAAGCGTTGGTACTCCGGTATACGGCGATTACTCGGAAGGTACGGTCATCGAATCGCATCCACAGGGTACCGTCATTGAAGGCGGAGACGCTGCTCCAGCAGTCGACGCCGCACCATCACCGGCTCCTGCTAAGGAAGCCGTCAAAGAAGCGGTTCCAGCCGAAGCACGCATTCAGCAGGATGCAGCTTTGATCACTTTGGCAGTTGCCGCGGACGCTCGCGTAACCGTTAACGGTCATCTGACCAGCAGCGAAGGCCCAATCCGTCAGTTCATGTCACGTGGATTGAAGGAAGGATTCACCTACACCTATGACATCGTCGTCGAGACCGTGGTTGATGGTGCTCCTCAGCAGCAGACACAAACCTTGAGCCTGCGTGCTGGTGATACCGAGCGATTGGTCTTCAGCGCACCTGTCTCCGACAAGGTCGAAACCGCTTTGGTGGTTTTGGTTCCTGAAGACGCACAGGTCGTGTTGGCTGGCAATTCCACCAAAGCAACCGGCGAAGAACGTGTTTACCGGACCAAGCAGTTGACCAAGGGGCAGGTTTGGGAAGGTTATGAAGTGACTGCAACGATCGTCCGTGACGGCCGCGAAGTTACTCAAACGCAAGTTCTGCGTTTGGAAGCAGGAAGTGAACGCAAGTTGGTCTTCGATTTTGACAACGAAGCGGACCTCACTTTGGCATCCCGTTAAAGCAAAAGTCCAAGCATCTTTATAAAAGGTGTTTAACGAAACGAAGCCGCTGCAGGTTTTCTGCAGCGGCTTTTTTCGTTTTGCTTCGTGGCCGGAGCGACTTTCTGTGGCGCTTCTGGCGTTCTGTACCATTCTGCGTGCTAAAGTTAAACTCGAGGCCGACGGCTAACTTTACGCAAGGAATAAGATAGGCATGGTAGCGACACGTGCAGTGGAGGCTTCAGCGGTGGAGCGGTCTGCGGAATCCGAATCGGTTGGCGGCATGCCGTCGACGCGTTGGCGTTGGATCCTTAGTGGATTGATCCTCTGGCATCTATGGGCTGTCGTTGGCGAGCCGGTCGAGTTTATTACGCGTCTGCCGTTTAATGCGGACGGTTCTCCCGCGGGAGTCGCATTAAATACGCCGGTGCGACGATATAGTGAATTCCTCTATATGAACCACGGCTATGCCTTTTTTGCACCCGATCCCGGCCCTAGCCATTTAATCGATGTTCATGTGCAGCGGCCGGATGGGGCGGAAACGTCGGTCCTATATCCCGATCTTGAAAGTCAGTGGCCGCGGTTGTTGTACCACCGGCACTTTATGTTGACCGAGTTCCTCAACAACGTGCACGCGGCTCCGATACCGGCGGAGGTGAAGGAGCGGGAACCGGACGAAATGGTTCGCCGCTGGCAGGCGAGTCGAGATCAATACGAATCGATCCGCGATTCTTTCCGCCGGCATCTGGCGGGTAAGGCAGGGGTTCCCGTCGATCAGATCACGGTCGATCGTGTCGAGCACCGTGCTCCCTTTGTTCCCGAATATTTACGCGACCAAGTTCGCCTTCGCGATCCTCGGCTTTACGTCAATTTGTTGGATGAAGCGATGCCGCCGGAACCCTATCCACCCGCCGCTTATCAGCCGGACCCGGTTCCTCGAGAAAACCTTCCCGTAGGTAGCCCCGCCGCCGTCGAAGGTTCCGCCGTCGATGGTCCCGCCGTCGATGATTCCGCGGGTGATGATTCAGTAGGCGATGATCTGCAGGGAGAACAGCAGTAATGGATCGATCTAAATGGGTTCTCGATTCGGTTCGGGATTGGGCTGCAGGGTTGGTGACTAATTGGAACCGGTTTTGGTTCGAGCCTCGCTTGCCTCACACGTTGGCGTTGATTCGCATCGCCACCGGTTCGATGCTGCTTTATATCCACGTGGTGTTGGCTGGGGATCTGCTTTCGTTTTTGGGCCCCGACGCCTGGATTGATAACGCGACGATCCGTGATTTACATCAAGGGGCGATTGTTCCTGAGAACGGGGACTGGGGGCGATCGTATTTATGGTGGATCGATCATGCGGCGTTGCTGTGGGGGCATCATCTGCTGATGTTGCTGGTTGCAGCCGCCCTGATGTTAGGGCTGGGGACGCGTGTCGTCGCACCATTGGCCTGGGGGATGCAGTTGATGTATGTCCACAGGCTGACCGGATCGCTGTTCGGTTTGGATCAGATTGTCACGATGCTGTTGATGTATTTGATGTTGGCGCCCTGCGGGGCTGTCTATTCACTGGACGCAAAGTTACGCGGCCGCTTTCTTCATTTGGTCGAGGGGAAGTGGCGGGGGACCTGGAAAGCTTGGATGTTCCCTTCCGCAGAAGCTTCACCGGCGGTCACGATCGCCACCCGACTGGGGCAGTTGCATTTGTGCGTGATCTATTTGTTTGGCGGCCTGTGGAAAGCCAGAGGCGAAACGTGGTGGGATGGTAGTGCGCTTTGGTTTTCGGTTGCCAATTATGAATACCAGTCATTGGACGTGACCTGGTTGGTGGCTCGTTACCCCTTGCTGTGTAGTGCAGCGGCGCACGCGACGATTTTTTGGGAAACCTTTTACTGTGCTTTGGTGTGGCCGAAATTGACTCGCCCTTTTGTGCTAATGATGGCGGTGATGGTACACGGGGGGATCGCTATATGCTTGGGGATGGTCACTTTTGGTTGGATCATGATCGTTGCTAATTGTTTGTTCGTTTCGCCCACCTTTGTGAGGGGGTTGTTGTCGGGTTCGGGGGGCAACAAGCCTCATTGAGCCGTCATAATCGTTACCTTCGCAACGACCGTTTCTTTTCCGGAGGTTAGATCCTCGGATTATCCAACAAAGCCATTCTTTCCGGGCTACCCATCCGATATCTCCCAGTAAGGCGTAAGACAAAACACTTCGTTTGTGCGCTAAAACTTCGGATTGGGGAGAATCCTGTGAAACTGAGTAAAATTGCTATGCTTGCAGCTGCTTTGTGCACGATGCACATGGGCGCCGCTGCCGCTGATGACTATACCAACGCTTATGCGTCGGCCGTTGTACCTGCCTCTTGCACCGACGGTTGTGATACCGATGGCTGCGACATCGCCTGTGGTTGCTCCGATAGCAGCTGTGACGGGATGTGTGGAGGCTGCTCAACCGGACTGGGAATCGGAGATCTGTTCGGCGATTGTTGCCTGGGCGATCCCTACAGCGTCTTCGGCGATTACAACGGCTGGTCCGTTGGTGGCTGGGGACAGTTGGGCTATCACAGCCAGAACGGTCAGAATCGATTCAACAACTATGCTGACAAGATTCAGATGCAGCAGTTGTGGATGTATGCAGAGAAGGTAGCCGACGGTAGCTGCGGACTGGACATCGGGGGTCGCATTGACTTCATGTACGGTACCGACGCTAACGACACTCAGGCCTTTGGCCCTAACAACGACAGTTGGGATCAAACCTGGGACAACGGACCTTACGGCTGGGCACTGCCTCAGTTGTATGTTGAAGCAGCTTACGGAGATTTGTCGGTTAAAGCCGGTCACTTCTACACCGCTATCGGTTACGAAGTTGTTGCGGCTCCGGATAACTTCTTCTACAGCCACGCTTACACGATGTACAACAACGAGCCGTTTACCCACACCGGGTTCTTGGCAACGTACGATGTGTCGAGCGATTTGTCGGTCTTTGGTGGTTACACCTTCGGCTGGGACAGCGGTTACGTAGACAATGGTGACAACTTCCTCGGTGGTTTCACCGTTGGAATGTCGGAAGACGTGTCGTTGACCTACGCAACGACCATCGGTCGTTTCGGCACCAACGGTGCTCTGGGTGCAGCGACTTCCGGAGTCCAGGAAGAAGGCTACATGCACAGCATGGTATTCGATGTTGCTCTAACTGAGAAAACCACCTGGATTTCGCAGTGGGATTACATCAACACCCACGCAAACAATACGGATGTTAACTTCCGTAAAGGTTTCGCCTTGGTCAACTACTTGATGTATGACATCAATGACTGCACCGCGGTTGGAACTCGCTTTGAGTACTTCCACCGCGATCCAGACACCGGAGTTGTTGGTGACGACAACGTCGACGTCTACGATCTGACCTTCGGCTTGAACCACCGGTTCAACTCGAACTTGATCGTCCGTCCTGAACTTCGCTGGGACTGGGACAAAGATGGCGACTTCGCTATCAACGAGAACAATGCTGCATCGCAGACAACGTTCGGAATGGACGCTATCTTGACCTTCTAGGTCTTGATGAATCACAGGGCTCCCAGGAATCCGCATGCCGGCCAGCTTTCTACGGAAAGCTGGTCGGTTTTTGTTTTTGGCGACCCATGTGCTGGAAGTCCCCGTCTGGAGCGTTTGCCCATCTCGTCGGATTCAGTCCGGAGTGATTAGAATGCGTCTCTCCATCGTTGGGAGCACTGGGTGTCCCGCGAAAATTGTCGGGGATACAAGGGTGTCCCTCAAAAATTTGCCGTAATCGATCAGCTTGGAAGTCATGGTTCAGCAAAAGAATACTCTGCCTCGCGTAGTGATCACCGGTCTTGGCGTGGTTAGCCCGCTTGGAAATGATCCAAAACGACTCTATGAGCGGTTGCTTCAGGGGGAAAGCGGCATTTCACGTCTGGAAAGCATCCCGACCGAAAGCTTGCCCATCGCTTGCGGTGCCGAAGCAAAGGACTTTACTGGCAAAATCGACAATTATGGGCCGTTGGAGAAAGCCCTGCAGCGGACGATCCGCAAGGGCAGCAAGGTCATGTGCCGCGAGATCGAAATGGGGGTGGCGGTAGCCCAGTTGGCACTGACCGATGCCGGTCTGACGGCCGAAATCCGCGATCCGCATCGAACCGGAGTGATCTACGGTTGCGATTACATCATGACCCTTCCCGAAGAATTCGCCGCCGGGGTGCAGAAGTGCCTGAATGAGGATGGGGAATTTCAGTTTGATCAGTGGGGGGCCAAGGGAAAGCCCGAGGTGAATCCGCTGTGGCTGTTGAAGTACCTGCCCAACATGCCAGCCAGTCATATCGCGATTTATAACAATCTGCAGGGACCGAACAATTCGATCACCATCCGTGAAGCAAGTGCTCCGGCAGCCATCGGTGAAGCCTTTGTGACGCTGCAGCGGGGGCATGCGGATGTGATTCTGGTCGGTTCGACCGGTTCGAAGGTCCATCCTTTCCGGACAATGCATGCTTGCATGCAAGAGGAACTGGCGGCCGACCGCGATGATCCTGCTAAGATGAGCCGCCCGTTTGACGCCGATCGCGATGGGTCGGTGCTCGGGGAAGGGGCTGGGGCAATGATTTTGGAAACCCTGGAGCACGCCGAAGCGCGTGGGGCCAATATCTTGGGTGAAGTCTGCGGGTATGGAAGTAGTGCTGTGGCGGGGAGTGTGGTGGCGGATTTCCAGCACCAAGCCATCTTGAATGTGCTTCGAGCCGCTTGCCGCGATGCACCGCAGGTCGGGCATGTTCACGCTCACGGGCTGGGGACCGTTTCGGGCGATCGCCAGGAAGCGGGGGCAATTGCTGAATTCTTCGAGGGGGCAACGGCTCCTCCGGTGGTCGCTGCCAAAGGTAATTTTGGCAATTTAGGGGCCGGTGGGGGAATGGTCGAAGTAATCACTAGTTTGCTTGCCATGCAAGCTGGGGAGCTTTTCCCGGCTCCCAACTATCAAACTCCCGATGCCGACTGTCCGGTTTCGCTCTGCGTTGAACGGGGCGTTTCGGCAGGCGATAGTTTCGTGTCGGTCAACATCACCCCACAAGGGCAGGCCGCGGGCGTCCGAATCGCCAAACTGGGTGCTGAGTAGCCATTTAAGGGGGCTGGAGGGGCATCGGGGCGTCGGTTCAGCGTGGCTGAACGCGAACGTGACCGGTTCTGATTTGCCGTTGGTTGACACATCGCCGGCCGGCCGGTAACCTCAGTCCTTCGAATAGATCCTGCGACCAGCCCGGGTCCCATTGGCCGGGCCGTTTTTTTGTCTGTGGAAACCATTAGAACTGCATGAATCCCCAAGATATTCTTCGTTACGTCGACTCGCTCCATCGCGAAAAGAACATAGATAAAGAAATCGTGTTCTCCGCGATTGAGTCTGCGCTGCAGACTGCGGCCAAGCGGCAGTACGGCGAAGACTCGGACATTGTTGTCCGCCTGGATCGTCAGTCCGGAAAGATCCAAGCGGTCTTGGACGGCGAAGCAGTCGGTGAAGATCAAATTGGCCGAATTGGTGCCCAGACTGCCAAGCAAGTCATCATTCAAAAAGTCAAAGAGGCCGAGCGAGACTCCCTGATGTTGGAGTATCGCGAACTGATCGGTCAGATCGTGAGCGGCACGATTGGTCGAGCCGATGGCGGTGTTGCGACGGTGAATCTTGGGAATGTCGAGGCCATTTTGCCTCGTAGTGAACAGATTCCTGGCGAATCGCTGCACGCCAACGAGCGGGTTCGAGCGGTTGTGTTTGAGGTTCGGGCCGCGGGCAACCGGGTTCGCGTTGTCCTCAGCCGAACGCGTCCGCAATTGGTGCAGCGGTTGTTTGAACAAGAGATCCCTGAGCTTTCCGATGGCACGATTGAAATCAAATCGGTCAGTCGTGAGCCTGGTTATCGCAGTAAAGTTGCGGTTGCCAGTATGGATAATCAGGTCGATCCTATCGCCGTTTGTGTCGGTTTTCGCGGCAGTCGAATCAAGGCGGTTCGTGAAGAGCTGGCCGGTGAACATATCGATGTGATTCGCTATAGCGATGATCCTCTGGTTTTGGTTCCCAATGCGTTGCAGCCCGCTGAAGTCGAACAGGTCCTGCTTTGTGATATGATCGGGCGAGCCATTGTGTTGGTTCAGGAAGATCAGTTATCGCTAGCGATTGGGCGACGAGGACAGAATGTCCGTCTGGCCAGTAAACTGTGTGGCTGGGACATCGAAATCATGACCGGCGGCGAACTGGAGGAACAGATCAGTCGCGCTGTCTCTGGTTTCTTGGAGCTGGAAGGTGTTACCGAAGAGCTCGCTGGAGCTTTGGTTGAGCAGGGGTATCTCTCCTATGACGACCTTTCGGTGATCGAACCGGATGCTCTGGTTGAAATGAGCGGCTTGACAGAAGCGGATGTCGACCGAATCGTTGAACAGGCGGAAGCTCGAGCCGAAGATGCCGAGGTTGCTGCCGCTGAAGAACGTCGAACCCGACGCGACAATGAAAAAAAACAAGTAGAGAGTAGTGAACCGGCTGCTGTTGCAGCAGAAGTTCCTGCGGAAGCAGCGACTGAGGTTCCTGCGGAAGCAGCGGCAGAAGTTCCTGCAGAAGCAGCGACTGAGGTTCCTGCAGAAGCTCCGGATTCGGAGCAAGCGGTTGCAGAAGATGGCTCTACGGATCAAAATTTGGAAGCGGCAGGGAAACCTGCTGTTGAAGAACAAACTTCGGAGTCCGAGGCAGCCTCTGGTGACGAAGATTCGGATGAAGCGGCTCAAACCAGTCAGCAAAGTAGTTGATGCGCCGCAGAGGCCCAGTGGGAAACCAGCTGGGTCAGGACTGCCGCTTCGCGACAATGTCGAGCGAAGCGTATGGAGGAAATGATGTAATTTAACGACATGTCACGAAACGATTCCACAGGATTCCTGCCCCGTGCCCGTACGCATTTACGCGCTCGCAAAAGACTTAAAGTTAGACAGCAAAGAGCTGGTCGAAATCTGTAAAAAAGCTGGTGTTACCGGCAAGGGTTCCGCACTGGCAAGCTTGGATGATGATGAAGTTCAGCGTGTTGAAAAATATCTAGAAGCCGGCAAACAGAAAAAAGCCGCTCCTGCCGTTTCAGTTGCAAAAGGAGCCTCTGCTCCGATTGCCCCGGTTCGTGGGGGTGACGTGATCTCTGATCGCGGTACTGCGAATCGGGTAATTGGACGTCGCACCACTGGGGCTCCAAGTGAGCCTGCAGCCGAACCGCCGCAGTCCGCTCAAGCAGATGCACCTCCGGCTACCAAGCCCGTCGAGGATCTGCCTGCTGAAACAGCCAAGCCTGCTGAACAGCCGGTTGCAGAGACAACACCTGCTAAGACGCCCGCGGCTAGCGAGCCCGCTGCGACGTCCAAAGCTCCTCCGGCAACTCCGAAGGAAAAGCCAGCAGCCTCTGCGCCGAAAGCGAAACCTCAGCAGCCTGAGATGAGCCCCGGTCCTCTTTCGCCGATGCGCCGTGACCCTGTTGGGCATGGTGGTGGCGGCAAGATTCGCGTCATCGGACGTGGCAGTCGTTCCAGTCAATCGAGTCGTGGTGAAGGCGATTCCGGCGGAGCCCCTCGAGCTCCGAAGCGACGGGAACCGTCGATCAAAATCAACTTGGCGGCCCTTCCCGAAGCGAAGCCGCCTGCACCGAAGAAAAGTGGTTCGGAGCCGCCGGCGCAGCAGCCGGAAGTTCGATTCACCAAAGATGCGATCGCCGGCCACAAGCAAGGTGACGCCGCTGGAATCGATAAAGTTGTCTCCGACGAAAAGAAGAAGCCTGCGACACGTCCTGGTGGTCTGACCGAATTTGCTGAGAAAGCAAAGGGTCGGTCGCCGCGAGTTAGCGAAGCGGACGAAGCGGCTGAAAAGAAACGCAATGCGGGTATGGCCGGGGCACGTCCTGACCGTAACCGAAGCCGACGCCCCAACAATCGCCGCGACCTGATGGAAGGTGGCGGAGGTGATTTCGGTCGACGCCGAGGTGGTGGACGGCACGGTGGTGGTAGACGCCGTAAAGGTGTCAACACCGCAGCTCCCCGAAAAGAGGCTGTTTCTTTGGAATTGCCATGCTCGATGCGAGATTTCTGCGAAGCGACTGGAGTCCCCGTGGCTCAAGTCCTCCGTTTCATGATGGGAATGGGCGTGATGGCAAACATCAACGCCACGATCGATCAGCAAACGGCAGAATTGATTGCAGCCGATATGGATTTGACAATCGATCTGAAAGCTCATGAGACGCTTGAAGACGAATTGATCACTTCGCTCGAAGAAGCCGAAGACGAAGAAGCGGATCTGGTTACACGAGCTCCGATTGTGACCTTCCTGGGTCACGTGGATCACGGCAAAACCAGCCTGCTGGATGCCTTGATCGGCATCAATGTTGTCAAAGGCGAAGCGGGCGGAATTACGCAGCACATTCGAGCCTACACGGTCGAAAAAGATGGCCGCGCGGTCACCTTTGTCGATACGCCGGGTCACGAAGCGTTTACCGAAATGCGTGCTCGTGGTGCGAACGTCACCGACATCGCGGTTTTGGTTGTGGCAGCCGACGACGGAATTATGCCGCAAACCGAAGAAGCGATCAGCCACGCAAAAGCGGCTGGTGTGCCAATCGTCGTTGCATTGAATAAATCGGACCTCGAAGGTGTCGATCCAATGCGGGCGATGACCCAGATGACCGAACATCAGCTGACTCCCAGTGAATGGGGTGGCGATACCGAAGTTGTGCGGACCAGTGCCACGACCGGCATGGGGTTGGATGAACTTCTGGAAACGTTGCTGACCGTCGCTGATTTGCATGAATACCGTGCGAATCCATCGCGTAAAGCACTGGGGGTTTGTTTGGAAGCCGAACAGCAAGGGGATCGCGGTGTGATCGCCAAGTTGGTCGTCCAGAACGGTACCCTGCGAGTTGGCGATATCCTGGTTTGCGGTTCCTCACACGGACGTGTGCGGGCCATGACCGATACGCTCACCAATGCTCCGTTACAAGAAGCTGGGCCAAGTACGCCTGTGAATCTGACCGGGCTGGATATACCTCCGGGTGCCGGCGATCGATTCCACGTCCTCAGCGATATCACGCAGGCTCGCGAAATCGCAGCATCGCGTGAACATGGCAGCCGAACGGAAAGCCTGTCCGGCGTCACCACCAAGGTTTCCTTCGAAACGTTCCAGGAATTGCTGGAACAGGGACGACTGGGCGAACAGCAAGAAAAGACCAAGCTGAACGTTATCATTCGCTCCGATGTTCGTGGCTCCTTGGAAGCTATCGACAAAGAACTAACCAAGCTGGAAAACCCTGAAGTCGAAGTGCGGGTTCTGCAGCGAAGTGTTGGTGGGGTTACCTTGGCCGACGTTACGCTCGCGTCCGCGTCCGATGCGGTGATCCTTGCCTTTAATGTGATTCCAGACGACGCCGCCCGCTCATTGGCGGATGAACGCGGAGTTGAAATTCGACGTTATGACGTGATCTATAAATTGACCGACGAAATTCGGTTGATGATCGAAGGACGCTTGCGGCCAGAAAAACGAAACGTTGAACTTGGACGGGCTCTGGTTAAGCAGATCTTCCAAATCAGCCGAATCGGCACGATTGCCGGTTGTTATGTCGCTCAAGGATCGATCCAGCGTGGTTGCCGAATTCGAGTCAACCGCGATGGCCGAACCATCGGTGATTATCCTTTGGATGCACTGCGGCGTGGTAAGGAAGACATCAAAGAGGTCCCGCGTGGAATGGAGTGCGGTATCAAACTGTCAGGTTACAACGACGTCAAACAGGACGATGTTTTGGAAGCCTACAAAATCGAAGAAGTCGCTCGGACTTTGGATTGATCCCTCTCTTTCCTCCCCTCTCTCTTATTGCCGTTAATCTGTGACCAGTCGACGTTTATTAAAAGCCGCCGAAGCGATTCGTGAAGTGGTGGCTACCTCGATCCTTACCGACATTCGTGACCCTCGCATCCAAGATGTGACGGTGGTGCGTGTGAAGGTTAGTACCGACATGCGTGAAGCCAAAGTCTTTGTCAGTGTGATGGGGGATGAGGCTCAGGAAAAACTTTCGCTCCGAGGACTGCAAAACTCGGCGGGATTTCTGCAAGCGAAGATCAAGGACCGGATCGATAGCCGATATATCCCTCGGTTGCAGTTTGAAATCGATCGCGGGAGTCAGAGCGCGTTAGAGGTCGGTGAATTGCTTGCTAAAATTCGCCGTGAACGTGAGGAAGAGGAGGCCGCAAAATTGGCGGCAGCCGGTCTAGCCGACGGTCAAGATCCCGCGGAAACAGACGCCATCTCGGAAGAGAGCGTCGCAGCGGAGCCGTCTGGTAGCGACGATGACACCCTTGAAAATACAACGAACACTCCCGTCGACGGCGAAGCTGGCGACGATGACAAGGTTGGCGATTAGGCTTGATAACCTGAATCATAGCCTTGTTTCCCTTAAACTTTGATCTCCCGACACCTACGCAACCTACGGGTACCGCGCGATGACCGCCAGTAACCGAGCCGCTCGGATTGCCAAGCTGCACACGTCTCTGAAGAAACACTACAAGCCTGTTCCCAATTCAAACCGTCCGCTGATGGAGCATCTGTTGTATGCCTGTC
This sequence comes from Roseimaritima multifibrata, assembly GCF_007741495.1. NCBI lineage: Bacteria > Pseudomonadati > Planctomycetota > Planctomycetia > Pirellulales > Pirellulaceae > Roseimaritima > Roseimaritima multifibrata. The sequence continues at coordinate 6,528,185 of NZ_CP036262.1, read as the reverse complement.
TGCTAGAAGGGGCGCCCGCGGAACTAGCGGATGAAGGTTTGGCAAAACTTGAACAGCAATATTTCGACTGGAATGAAGTCCGCGTAACAACGGTTTCAGAAATAGCCGAACTGCTTTCAAGTCTTCCCAATCCCATGAATGCAGCCACGCGTCTGAAGCGTTGTTTGCAGTCCGCGTTTGAAGCGTTCTACTCTTTTGATCTGGAAGATCTGAAGAAGCAGAATCTAGGCAAGGCGGTTGAACAGTTCGAAGCGCTGCCAGGAATGACGCCCTTTGTGCTCTCTTCGGTTGCACAGCATGGCTTGGGGGGACACTCCATTCCTGTCGATTCCTATGGCTTGCGAATTATGTTCGCTTGCGGAATTATCAACGAAGCCGAGATGGTCACACGGAAGGTTCCTGGTTTGGAACGAGCCATTCCGAAAAGTAAGGGAATGGAATTTGGCTCGCTATTGCAGCAGGCGAGTATCGCTTTGCGGCAAGACCCGCAAGACAAAACCGTCCATGCAGTGGTTTCGGCCGTCGATAAGGATGCCGTTAAATCGCTTGCGATTCTTGAACTGGCTTTGAAGGCGTCTGCAAAAGTGGCGACCGAGTCCGTAGAAGATGTGGATGAAGAGGTGAGCAAATCGTCCGCAAAGAAAGCGACCACGAAAAAGGCTGCAACCAAGAAGACGCCAGCGAAGAAAGCAGCCAAGAAGGTGCAGGCGAAGGAAGCTCCCAAAAAAGAAGCAAAACCTGCGAAGGCTCCCGCAAAAAAGTTGACCAAGCGTAAGCCACGCTAATCCATCATCCGTTTAGCAAACGGAAAGCATCCCGTCCGAATAGGCGTGAATGCTATGAGCAAAAGGAGTTCGCTCCTCGCTCTGGTGCATTTGGCTGCAAGAGGCTCCGCATTCTGTGTCGGGGCTTTTTTTGTGTCCTTACGTGCCTGAATGGGCTTAGAACGAACCGAACATGCTTCCAACCACGATGACCGTGATGGTAGCGATCGCGGGGATTAGGACCGCGACCATGAAAATGTCGGCGTAGGATGTTCGGTGTGTTAGGTTTGTGATTGCCAGCAGCGTAATCACCGCTCCATTGTGTGGAAGCGTGTCGAACGCCCCCGCGGACATCGAGGCGACTCGGTGCAATAGTTCCGGCGAGATTCCAGACTGTTCTCCCAGTTGCAGGTAGGTCGCTCCCAGGGTTTCCAAGGCGATGCTTAATCCGCCGGAGGCCGATCCTGTGATCCCTGCCAAGGTTGTCACGGCGATGGCCTCGGACACCAGAGGATTTCCCGGTGATAGGTTCACCACGTAGTCTCGGACGATTATGAATCCCGCCAGCGACGCAATCACGGTCCCGTATCCGACTTCGGAAGCGGTATTGAAAATTGGTAGCAGCGAATCTTTGGTTCCCTGGTTAATGGATACCTGAAGGTTGGTCCACCGCTTCCAGTGCAGCACGATCAACGTCGCCGTCGCAAGCAACAGTCCACAGATGATTGACCAAATCCCCAGCACCGATTTTAATTCCGTGGCTCCGTATTTAGCTTCGCTTAGATACGGCGTCTCCCAGTTCGGAATCAGGTATTTGCTGAACACAAAATTGCCCGTGATCACGATCAGGATTGGAAGGATCGCTACCCAGAAGGAAGGCGTTTGTGAACCTGCCTGCGGATCGTCCAGTTCTTCGGCCGGTTCTCGATAACTTTCACCCGCAGCGATCGCTCGACGCGCTCGGAAGTTCAGCCACATCGTTCCGCCGCACAGCATGATGGCCCCACCGATGATTCCCAGCACTGGAGCGGCAAAGGGAGTCGTGCCGAAGAAGGGCATCGGGATTGCATTTTGAATGGCCGGTGTGCCTGGCAAAGCGGTCATCGTAAACGTGAAGGCTCCCAACGCGATCGCGGCGGGAATGAATCGTTTGGGGGTTCCTGATATCCGAAACACATCGGCGGCAATCGGATAGACCGCGAACGCAACCACAAACAAAGAGACGCCGCCGTAGGTCAGGATTCCGCATGACAGTACGACCGCCAGGATCGCTTGTTGCTGCCCCAGTCGAGCGACAATGAACTGCGAAATCGACCGCGCTGATCCGGAATCTCCCATCAGCTTGCCGAAGATCGATCCCAGCAGGAACAGTGGGAAGTACTTGATCAGGTACCCGCCCAGGCTTTGCATGAATATCTGAGTGTAGGTTGCCAAGAGGGGACCTTGCTGCCCAAGAACCACAGCCAGCAGCGCCATCAGCGGGGCCAGCACCAACACGTTGTAACCTCGGTAGGCCAGCAGCATCAGCAGGACTAGTGACAGGACAATTCCAAAAATGCCAAGCATGGTAACTTTCTAAACGCTTCCAAAAGGAAAAATTATTGTGCCGTCCAGCCACAATCAATGTTCCAGTTCGCTCCGGTGACGGATCGAGCATGTTCGGAGCAGAGGTATAAGACTAGGCTGGATATTTCTTGCGGAGCAATCATCTGTCCGGTGGCTGCCGACTTCAGGAAGACTTCGCTTTCGACGGCATCGGGACGAATTCCACGCGTTTCCGCCTGAGCCGCGATTTGCTGTTCGACCAGTGGGGTTCGCACGTATGCGGGGCAGATTGCGTTGACGGTGATTCCCTCTGGACCGCCTTCCAGAGCGGCGGTTTTGGTTAATCCGATCAACCCGTGTTTCATCGACGTGTAGCCGACTTTGTGCGGCGAAGCGACCTGCGAATGGATCGAACCGATGTTTACGATCCGTCCCCATTGCTTGTGCTTCATTCCTGGCCAAACCAGCTGAGTCAATCGTAGCGGAGCGGTCAGCATGACCGCGAACATCCGGTGCCAGACATCAAGTGGAAACGATTCCAGCGGACAGATGTGCTGAAATCCTGCGTTGTTGATCAACACGTCAATCGCGGCAAATTGTTGCAAACCCTGCTGCACAATTTGTTCGCATCCCGATTCCGTCGACAAGTCGGCCTGAACAAAATGGACTTCGTCGGATCGTGCTGAAAAATCATCCAGGAAATCGGGCGGGTTCCGATCGGTCAGCACCAGTTTGTAGCCCGCAGCGTAAAAGCATTTCGCTAGGTCGGCGCCGATCCCGCTGGCGGCTCCGGTGATCAGTGCCGTGCGTGAAGCGTGTTGGGGCATGGTCTTCATTCATCCAGAAGTTTCAGTAATCGAACCAGTTTCTCGTCGCGCCATTGAGCCCGTTCTTCCGGAGGGCACTTTTTTCGCAGCGGTTCGATGCCAGCGATCGCTTTTTCGCGAGCCGATTCGGGAATCCGAGTCCACGTTTGCATGTCCTCCCAGTAGGACGTGAACGAACGCCCGATGCCATCGATGAACGCCTGGTAGCCTCCCTCACCGCCACCTAAATCGTAGATCGCATGTTGTCCCATCAGCGCCCACCGCAGCCCAGGGCCGTTACATAAAGCGGCGTCGATGTCTTCCAGGCTGGCCACGTCATCGTCCAGGAGTGCCAGGGCTTCTCGCCAAACGGCGGCTGCCAGTCGGTTGGCAATGTGTCCGGGAACTTCCTTGTTCAGGACAACTGGGCGTTTGCCAAACCGTAGGAAAAATTCCCGGACAGTGGTGACGGTGTCTGCACTGGTTTTTTTACCAGGCACAAGTTCCACTAACGGAATCAGGTGCGGCGGATTGAAGGGGTGGGCGATCAGTGAACGGCTAGGATGTTTTAGAACTTCCTGCATCTTCGACATCAACAGCCCGGAGGAACTGCTGGCGATGATCGCCTGCGGCGAAAGATGTTGTTCGATGGCACGATAGACCTCCGCCTTTGTGTCGTAGTCTTCGCGGACCGATTCCTGCACATAGTCGCAATCCGACAACAATTCTTGCAGCGTTTTCACTGGCTGCAGATTTTGTAAAGCCGACTGCAGGTCTTCCGCTGCCAGCATGTCCAGGTCGACCAGCCGGCGAAGATTTTCGCCCGCCCGTTTAACACCTCGCTCGCAAGCGGTTTGGTCGACATCGTATAGACGCGTTTTCTGGCCTTGGAGGGCAAACCACGTCGCCCAGCTGGAACCAATGAGACCGCAACCGAGGATCGCAATATTCTGAAGCACGGTGAACTGATTTCCTGTGTAACATGTCTGTCGGCTGCTGGTTTCTTAAACGCGGCTTCGATCTGATTATTCTGCCGCTTCAAACAGCATGGCAATCCCCATGCCGCCGCCAATGCAGAGGGCCGCGATTCCAAGTCGATTTTGGCGTTTCTGCATTTCGTGCAGCAAGGTCACTGCCACGCGAGCTCCACTGGCTCCCAGGGGATGTCCAAGTGCAATCGCTCCGCCGTTAACGTTAACGCGATCGATATCCCAATCCAAAAACTTGCCCACTGAAAGGGCTTGCGCCGCGAAGGCTTCGTTCACTTCAAACAGATCGATGTCGGCTAGTTTTAGTGATTCTTTCTCCAGCAGTTTCGTAACCGCAACGGCAGGCCCCATTCCCATTTCCATTGGATCGACACCCACGTTGCAGAACGACCGAATCCATGCCAAGGGTTTTAGGCCCTGTTGCTGAACCTCCGATTCGCTAACCAGTAACAGTGCGGCGGCTCCGTCATTCAGCCCCGATGCGTTGGCTGCCGTCACCGTACCGCCATCCTGAAAACAGGGTTGAAGACCGGACAGTTTTTCAAGTTGTGTATTGCTGCGAGGATGTTCATCCTGCGATACCACGACCGGTTCCCCTTTCCTTTGCGGCACCGAAACAGGAACGATTTCCTGTTGGAACCTTCCCGCTTCAAACGCCGCTTGGTAACGCTGTTGACTAAGCAGTGCAAACTGATCCTGAGCGGTTCGCGAAATGTCAAATTGCGAGGCGAGATGTTCGGCGGTGGATCCCATGTGGCAATCGTAGAAGGCATCCCAGAGTGCGTCGTGAATCAGAGTGTCGACGATTTGCTGATGCCCCATCCGCAATCCTGTTCGTGCATTCGGCACGACATAGGGAGCATTGCTCATGCTTTCCATGCCGCCGGCGATGATCGTCTTTGCGTGGCCTGACTGAATCGCTTGGGCTGCGAGGGCGACCGCTTTTAATCCTGAACCGCACAACATGTTGACCGTCGTTGCCGGAACAGCGTAGCCCAGTCCCGCTCGAACAGCCGCCAGCCGTGCTGGGTTCGCGCCGGAACCGGTTGAATAAACCTGCCCCATCAATACTTCATCAACCTGCGACGATGTCACGCCGCCACGACGGAGCACTTCCGCAATGGTGATCGCGCCTAGTTGATCGGCGGGAATGGACGCGAACGCCTTTTGAAACGTCCCGATCGGAGTTCGCGTGGCGGCAACGATGGCAACTTTGGTCATGAACCTATTTGTCCTTGTTGTTTGCAGAGATACGCGTCACGCAGATTTCGACGCATGATTTTGTTGGAGGCGGTCCGCGGCAATAAGTCAATCAACGCCACGTTCTGGATTTTGAACAGTGGGTTTAGTTCGCTTTTGATGCTCTGCTGCAGCTGTTGATGAAGGTCCGGCAAATGGATTTCAGAGTATAACACAACGTAGACGACAAGCTGTTCTGGGCCACCGCCTGGGGGCGGTACCGAGATCGCGGCCAGTTCACGGATGGCTGTGTGTTGCACCAAAAGCTCTTCAATCTGCACACAACTGACTTTGATACCACCTAGATTCATTGCATCATCGATACGGCCGTGAGCTCGATAATACATTCCCGGCAGTGCTTCGATCTGATCGCCGTGACGACGTAGGACCTGTTGCTTCGGTCCGGCTGGAATTCCGGCGTAGTAAGCTTCGTGGTGATCGCGGTTCAGCAACCGAGTTGACAGGCCAAGAGCCGGTGGTTCGAAAAAGACTTCACCGTTGGTGGTTTCCGTAAAAGTATCGTCCATCAAAATCCACGACAGCCCCATAGCTTTCGCCGAAAACATGCCGGGCACGGCGGGGCGCGTGAGGGTTCCGGTGATATAGGATCCTCCCGTTTCCGTACCGCCGCAATATTCGACCACTGGACGGTAACCAGCGCGAGACATCAGCCACAGCATGTCATTGGCGTTGGAGCATTCACCGGTCGAACTGAACAAACGGATGGCGTTCCAGTTCAGGTCTTTTGTGTGATCTTGTTTGCGCCACTGTGAAACCAGGCTGGGGACCAGTCCCAGCATCGTGACCGCGGATTTTTCGACGAATTCACAGAATGTTCGGCCCGTTGGAACGGAAGACGAAATCGCAATGGTGGCTTTGTTAATCAAGGCCGCGTAGACCAGCCACGGTCCCATCATCCAGCCAAGGTTTGTGGGCCAGCACAGCACGTCGCCGACACGCACATCGTGGTGGAAGTACGCATCGCTCGCCGATTTGATCGGGGTGACATGGTCCCATGGAATCGCTTTGGGGCTGCCCGTTGTTCCCGAAGAGAAAAGAATGGTGGTTTCGTCGCTGGGCTGGCAAGCAACCGATCGCAGCACCGCATCATCCGAAAGAAAATCGTCCCATTCCAAGTCCTGGTTGCGGATCGCAATGTCTCGACGGGATGACCCACGAAACACGATCGCGTTGACGTTTTGCTGATCGGTAATCTTTGCAAAAAGCGGATAAGCTTTTCCGCCTCGCAGGATTTCATCTTGGATAAAAATGAACTTCGCTTGAGTGCACTCTAACCGGATGGCCATTTCGTTTGCGGAAAAGCTGTCGGCAATCGTTACCGCCGAACAACCCGCCGCGATGATTCCCAGGAATACGGCCACCGCGTCTGCGGTCATGGGCATCGCAATGGCGACGCGGTCTCCGGGAACCACTCCCCGTTCCGTCAGTCCATTAGCGACGCGTGCCGTCAGCGATTTGAGTTCGCCGTAGGTTCGTTGTTCCAGATGGTTGTCCGGATCACCTGAAATGATTGCCGTCGCTGTCTCGTCTGCCTGAAAGCAGCTTTCAACGATATTCAACGTTGCTCCTGCAAACCACTGCGTGTTTTCGACGCCAGCCGAAGTATCGCAGAATCGATCAGGAGGAGTGCGAAACTGGACGGGCAGTGCGTCGGCAATCCGGCTGGCAAATTCTTCCGGGTGCTGGACCGACCAACGGTGCAGGTCCTCGTAAGCCGACAGGTTCAGCGATTTCATCCATTTCCACAGATGCGTCACCTCGGCTTCTTCTTGTGTGGGAATCCACGCCGGACACGGCAAGTGTTGCTCGCGGTGCTGTGCATAATTCTGTTGGTACAGCAATTCATGAACGGCAAACGGGATCGATGGCGTCAGTAGTTGAGCGCTTATTCGTTGCCAACGCAAAGCTTCATCATCGATGTTCGACAACTGCTGAAGTTTCGGAAACCAGTCCTCTGCTTGAGCCGCCGTTAAGCCACTGGCCACCAATGTTTCAATAGAAATGTTCATCACGCTCTTCGGTTCCGCCTGCAATCGTTCAGTAACCACATCTTCTGCGCTATCCTCAAGTGATCCAGAGTGCCTGTAGGATCTTTTTTTATAACGCTACATAACGCTAGATTAACAGAACGTCGTCTGTCGGGATGGTCAATGCGGGTAAGGGGATCGGGCAATGCGTATTACGCTTCGGGCGTGGCGACTCATGTCGCCACCAAATGAATCGCGGTCGCTTTGATCATGGCCGTTAAGGATTGTCCCGCTTGGATCGTTAATCCTTCGGCGGCCGCTTTTGTGATCAACGCCGTCAACTCAAAGCCGCCGTCTAAACGGATGCGAAGTAGCGGCCCTTCCGGAATCACTGCGGTTACTTTGACTGCAAACTGATTGCGGCTGCTGGGCGTCGGAACCGGGTGATGTAATAGGGTTACATTTTCACCTTGAATGCAGGCGTAGACTGACTGTCCTTTAGCGAAATTTTCTGCGGTCCCTGCCTGAATTTCGGTCGCCCCAATCCGGACGGTGGTGATCCCTTGCTGTGATTGGATAACGGTTCCTCGCAAAATAGTTTCGGTTCCAACCATTTGGGCGACGGCTGCATTTCGAGGCTTGGAAAAGACCTCGTCAATGGTCCCCGATTGTTCGATGCCCTCTGGGGTGAGGACCATGATCTTGTCCGCCAGCGCAATCGCATCGGTTCGGTCATGTGTGACCAGTAGGACCGGAATATCAAATTGCCGGAGCCATTCGCGGAGTCGGCCACGGAGTGCGATTCGCAGGTTGCTGTCCAGCGCCGCCAGCGGTTCGTCCAGAAGCATCAGTCGGGGGCGACGTGCAAGCGCTCGGGCCAGGGCGGTTCGCTGTTGTTGGCCGCCGGAAAGCTCGTGAGGAAATCGTTTTTCAAGTCCTGTCAGTTCAAATCGTTCCAGCATTTCGGATAGCGTTGCCTTCGAATCCTTCTTGGGATACCCAATCGCATAACCGATATTGTTTGCAACATTTAGGTGCGGGAAGAGTGCTCCTTGTTGAAAGCAATACCCGATGTCTCGCTTTTGAGGCGAAAGATGGATGCCCTGCTTGGCGTCGAACCAAGGTTCACCCGCAAATTGAATGTGTCCTTGTTGGGGACGATTTAATCCTGCAATGCACCGTAGGACGGTTGACTTGCCTGCGCCGGAAGGGCCAAACAGGACGCCAATCGAGAACCGATCGGATCGCATTTTGAACGAGGCCTGTATGTGGGCGCCGCCATCAAACCGATGCTCGAATTCCGCGTCTAGGTATTGGCTCATCGCGGGCCTCCCTGCCGCATCGCTCCGCGCGGCGAAAGGCTGTGTGCAATCAGGATGGCCACAATGGCACTCGACAACAGAAGCAAAGACGTTCGTCCGGCCGCGGCATAATCAAGAGCTTGGACATCGTCATAGATCGAAATCGATAGCGTGCGAGTGACGCCTGGAAGGTTCCCGCCAATCATCAATACCACTCCGAATTCACCGACCGTGTGGGCAAAGGTAAGAACGATCCCGGCGAGGATCCCCGGCCAGCAGAGTGGCAACCCAATCCGCCGCAGTGTATTCCACTTCGATTCTCCAAGGCACCAAGAAGCTTCCAGTAACTGCCGATCCAGGTTGGCGAACGCGGCCGTAAACGGACGGACCGCAAACGGTAAATTCACAATGACAGATCCAGCCAAGATGCCGGCAAAAGTGAACGCGATCTTTGAACCGGTCAGTGATTCAAATAGCTGCCCAGCCCAGCTTTGGGAACCGCTTGCCGTCAGTAGATAAAATCCAAGCACCGTTGGTGGGAGCACCAGGGGAAGGGTCACCAGGGCTTCGATAAGTAGACGGAAACGGGAACGCGTCGTGGCCAGCCAATACCCGATCGGCAACCCACCGACCAATAGGATCAGTGTGGTGAAGAAGGCAAGCTTCAGCGTCAGCCCAATCGCTAACCAATCCATTACGGTTTTACTTTTGGGGAAGCGTAGCCTTGTTGTTGAAGGACGGCCTGTCCTTCAGCACTTAACAGCCAGTCACGGAAGCGGGCGGCAAGCAACGGTTGCTCACTGTGCTTCGTGATCACGCCTGCCTGTCGGATCGGATCGTATTGATCCGTTGGGATCGCCCACTCTTGTCCCCTGTGGTTCCGTCGACCGGATCGAGTTAGCGATCCTGCAAGAATCGCTGCATCGACGGTTCCTGTTTCAATGAAGTGCGCCACTTGAGTGATGTTTTCCCCATAAACGATTCTCGGCATAAGGTCTTCCCATAGTCCCGCATTTTGTAGCGACTGCTGGGCTGCCGTTCCATACGGAGCTAGGCGGGGATTGGCGATACCCAGGCGGACGACTTTGGGAGATTTCAGTGCCGTAAGTCCAGCGGTCTGCAAAGAGAGTTCGGATGTGGAAGGGACCCAAGCGATCAGCGTTCCTTCGGCATATTCAAAGTAGTCTGCCGGGGCCGCGGCCCCGCGCTGGACAAGCTGCTGGGGATAGCGGGTGTCGGCTGACAGGAATAGGTCAAAGGGGGCCTGCTGTATTAGCTGAGCAAATAAGTGCCCGGATGATCCGTAGTGCATTTGTAAGCGACAGTCCGGATTCGCTTCGCAAAACCGAGCGTTCAGTTCTTCAAGAGCGAAGCGAAGATTGCTGGCCGCGGCGATCGTCAGCGTTGAAGTTTCTGGAGACGCCCTGTGCGCTATCGGGGCTGAATTAGATCCGCAGCCTAATAAACTGAATACAAGGGGCAGGATTGCTCCCCAGGCGGCGGAATGTGTCGATGGTGAAAGGATTGGCAACAGGCTGGTTTCCATCTGGTTGAATCGATTTTCGTTCAGGATACCCTGGAGCCACGTAGTCTGTCTTGTTTAGCTTGATTTTCTGGTGTTCTACAGAGACGATATCGATGCGAATGGTTACCCATTGGAAGCTATTTCTACTTCTTGCCACGCTGGCCAATCCGCTTTCGGCGGCCGATGAAACCAGCGAGAATTGTTGCGGCAAGGAGAATCTGGCTTTCCAGAAACCGGTTCGTGCCAAAAGTTATCAGAATGGTCGAGACCCAAAATTCCTGACCGATGGACGCCTCGATACGCGTTGGTGTGCTTCGGGAGCGCAGCGTAATGAATGGGTCGAAGTCGATTTTGAAAAACCGGTTGATCTGCAAGCCATTCGGTTGCACTGGGAAAATCGGACGGGAGCCGCCTATCAGTATCGAGTCGAAGTTTCCAAAGATGGCCAGGATTGGCAAGAGATCGTCGATGCGTCAAAGCACAAAAAGCCAAACGGGGTTGCAGACCATGACGTCGACGCGAACGGCGTTCAGTTTTTACGAGTCCACTTTTTAGACGGGCCCGCAGGGCAGTGGGGGTCGCTGTGGGAATTAGAGGCTTCCGCGGGACCGGTAGCGGACCTGCCTGTATTAAAGGAACCTCGGAAGCCTGCGCCGCCTGCCGCCTCGGTGGCCGATGTCAAAGTCGCCGCAGGATTTGATGTCTCCATTTTTGCGGCTCCCCCGAAGGTCAGCTATCCCGTCTGTTTGACCACCTCTGCAAATGGCGAGGTCTTTGTCGGCGTCGATGAGCAGGGATCGCTTGGCAAAGACAGTGGCGGCGGCCGAGTGTTGCGGTGCCGTGATACCGATGGAGATGGCGTTGCCGACGAAATCAACACGTTTGCTGAAATGGAGCATCCGCGAGGCTTGGTTTATGACAATGGTTCGCTGTGGGTTCTGCATCCTCCCTTTCTGACCGTCTATCACGATACCGACGGCGATGGAACGTCCGATTCAAGTGACCGTTTGATCACCGGGATCAGCACCGACGAAGTGAACCGCCGAGGTGCCGATCATACGACCAATGGCATCCGGATGGGCATCGATGGTTGGATCTATATCGCGGTAGGAGATTTTGGATTTACCAAAGCCGTCGCGAAAGATGGAACCACGCTCAGTCGGCGCGGTGGTGGGGTCGTCCGTATTCGCCCCGATGGTTCGGGGATGGAAATTTTCGCTTGGGGGCTGCGAAATATCTTGGATGTTTCGATCGATCCTCTGATGAACCTGTTCACCCGTGATAACACAAATGATGGTGGCGGCTGGGATGTGCGTGTTTCTCATATCATGCAGACAGCGAACTACGGCTATCCGTCGCTTTACATAAACTTCACCGAAGAAGCGATGCCGCCGCTGGGCGACTACGGCGGTGGAAGCGGTTGCGGGACGATGTTCTTTCAGGATGCTCGTTGGCCTGTAGGGCACAATGATCTATTGCTGACCTGCGACTGGGGGCGGAGCAAAGTCTACTCGCATAACCTTGCGGCTCAGGGGGCAACGTTTGGGCCTCAGCAAGACACGTTTGCAAGCCTTCCGCGGCCGACCGACATCGACGTCGATCCGTCTGGCCGGATGTACATTAGCAGTTGGAAGAATGGTGGTTACAGTTTTAGTGATTCAAACGTCGGCTTTGTGGCTCAGCTGGTGCCAACCGGTTACCAGCCGGTTGCCATGCCGGACGTCCACGCGTTGTCGGCTGCCGAATTGATTGGCCATCTTGATCATCCCAGTGCTGCGTGGCGTTTTACCGCTCAGCGAGAATGGTTGCGCCGCGCTGAAAACGATCAAGCGGCGATGCTTCCCGGGCTGGTCGCGTTGGCAACTAACGAGCAAGCGACTTTATACGGGCAAGTCGCTGCAGTGATGACGCTGGGGCAGTTGGAACCTGCGATTGCTCAGCCCCATTTATTGCCGCTTTTGAAGTTGGACGTTTTACGGGCAGCGGTCGTTCGTGCCTTAACCGACCGTCAACCGTCTGCATCGTTAGCTCCCGTTGAACCGATCTTGGCCGCGCTAAGGGATGCCGATCCTCAAGTCCAGGCAGCCGCGATCGTCGCCATCGGTCGAATCTATGAATTCGCCAGTCCTGAGCGGAAACAGTCGCTGACGCCGCTCTGGCAACAGGCTTCTAAGCGTCTGTTGGAATTAACCGACGAAGACGAATCGCAGCAGGCCGCCGAAGCAGGTGATTGGCGCGCCGCACGGCCCGAGCGTGTGCTGCCTCACTTGGCGGCCGCCGCATTGGTGCGACTGCAAGCGGTGGATGTTTGCCTGGAAGGGCTAGACGGTCCGTACCACGATGGGGCGTTATGGGCGCTGCGAGGAATGCACAAGGCCGAAGTGGTGGACGGTTTATTTGCGCATCTAAGTCAGACTTCCGATCTGCAGAAACGAAGGGATGCATGGACGGCTTTGATCCGTTTGTATCATGAAGAAGGGCCTTTTGAAAAAGGCTGGTGGGGAACACGGCCCGATACGACGGGACCGTACTACTCGCGGCAAACATGGCAGCAATCCAAGCGGATTGAAGATGCTATTCGAGAAGCCTTGGCATCGGCGCCCCAGTCGATGGTCGATCATCTGCAGGAACAATTGAAGCGGCATCTTGTCGTGCTAGATTCGGTAGGTGAAAACGTGCAGGAGATGCGGGAAGAAGAACAGGCGATCAAGTTGCCTCCGGTCGACCCAAATGATCCAAATCAAATTGGGAACCAAGCCTATGCCGATGTCCTGAAGAAAACGTTGGCAGTGCAGGGTGATGCCGCGGCAGGGAAAGTCTTCTTTACGACTCAGTCCTGTATCAATTGCCATACGTTTGCCAATGGTCAACAGCCGAAGGGCCCGCACTTGGTCGATATCGGCAAGCGATACAGCAAAACCGAATTGATCGAATCCATCGTCCAGCCGAGCAAGAAGCTGGCTCAAGGTTTTGATACCTGGGCATTCCTGTTGACCGACGGAAGTTTGCAGACCGGTTTTGTTGTCTTAGAGAGTGCCGAAACGGTTACCATCCGTCAGGACAATGGCGTTTCTGTGGAAATATTGCAAGACGATATTGAAGAGCGAATCAAGCGTGAGCTTTCGATGATGCCGAAGGGGATTGTTGATAATTTGACGCCTAAGCAGTTGGCTGATTTGGTTGCCTATTTGCAGTCGCTTAGGTAGTTGGCTTGGATTGGAGACACGGAGACACGGAGACACGGAGACACGGAGTGAAGGAGTGAAGGAGTGAAGGAGTGAAGGAGTGAAGGAGTGGCGGAGTGGCGGTTGGCGGTTGGTTGTTGGTTGTTGGTTGTTGGTTGTTGGTTGTTGGTTGTTGGTTGTTGGTTGTTGGTTGTGCTTTTTGCTGGTAAAGGTTTGGGGGAAATGATGCGATGCTTTGCTTGCGGTGGGTGTGTTGTTTGCGCGATGCTCGTTTTGCTTTTTGCGGGCTCCTCGGTTTGTGCGGAGGAGGTTGTTGTTCGGCCTCGACCGCAGGCGGGGCCTCTGGATAATCCGCTGAAGGGCTGGTGCCCCTACACGAATGCCGGTGACATTCATCAGCCATACTCGATGGTGTTTCAGTATGTCTCCTGGCGTGAACTGGAACCGGAGCAAGGGCAGTTTCGGTTTGCCGAGTGGGAAAAGAAGTGGGAAGTCGCGGCGGCTAAAGGCAAACACATCCTTTTCCGTATCTATATCGATTACCCTTCGTTGCCTTCAGGCCTTCCTGATTGGGTGCGGAAAGCGGGTGTCAAAGAAGCACCCTATACGGATCACGGGGGTGGTTTGTCTCCGGACTACGACGACCCTCGTATGGTTGCCGCGATGGAGCAATTCATTGCGGCTCTTGGGGATCGCTACAACAAAAATCCTCGAGTCGCTTTTCTGCAAGTCGGTATGCTCGGATTCTGGGGAGAGTGGCATACTTGGCCTCGCGAAAAAATGTACGCGTCAAAGCAGACCGAGCAGAAAGTTATTCAAGCGTTTCGGAAGGCGTTTCCTGACAAGTCTTTGATGGTTCGCAATGCAAGTGGATTCGCCGGAGATCAGGATTGGATTGGGTTTCACGATGATATGTTCCCCGAAGATACGGACAATGGCAAAGATTGGAGTTTCCTCGCGGGGCTTCGTGCCTCCGGACGGACAACCAATTGGGAGCAGGCTGTGATCGGCGGCGAGATGGTTCCGGGGAAAGCCAAGCAATGGTTGGGAACCGATTTTGATAGGACTCTTGCCATGCTAGATCGGTCGCACTTCACCTGGGTCGGTCCGTATTGCCCGGCGTTGGATCGAACGAAAAGTGACGTCTTTCGGCAACGAAGCCAGGAACTCGTTCGCAAGATGGGCTACGAATTTCAAATCGATGAAGCGGCTCATCCCGCTACCGTCCAAGCGAAGCAGCCTGCCCAATATTCAATAAGCGGTCAGAATCTTGGGGTCGCGCCATTTTATTACCCTTGGTCTGTTGAGTTGGCGCTGTTGGATGCTTCAGGGGCATTGGTGCAATCGCAGCAGGTTCGTTGGGATATTCGTACCTGGAAACCCGGCAAGTTTAAAGAGGCCGACCGAATCGCTTTTGACGTGCCTCCTGGATCCTATTCGTTAGCAATCGGAATTCGCGATCCCTGGCAAGATCGTCCTGCCATTCGGTTTGCTAATGAATTGCCCGTTGTGAAGGGGTGGACCGTCCTGTCTCAAATCGAAGTGACATCTGAGACTTATAATAAATAGGTGAAGTGCCTCGCGTTGAATTGGCGAGGCCTACGGGCAAGCAAAAAGGACGTTATTGTTTCCGTTAGGAAAAACCCGGAAATGGAACGCTTGCTGCAAGCGAAACTTGGCGGCCAGGCAGCTTAAAGCGTCCGCAACAAAAACGACAACGCTTCACGACCAAGAGCCCGCCTGCCGCGCGATGCCTGATATTAAAAGCGAGGCGATATCGGGGAACGGGGGCCGGCTATCCCCAGTGCTCTTGGATTTTCTTTTTTAGAAACGCAACGCTGCGAGCCAATTGTTCCATCCCGTCGACTCCATCTTCGATGCTGATCCAGCCGTCGAATCCTTTGCTGACCAATTCACTAAAGATGGCGTCATAGTCGTTTAGGCCTTTGCCAATTTCACCGTGACGAAGGCGTTTGGCGTAGCCGACAGCGCCGGTTTCCTCTCGGCGAAGGTCTTCCATCGTCCCTTCGATCAGGTATCGATCGCTCGCATGCATCGTGACGACTCGATCGGAAACACGGCGAAGGAGTTCAAGAGGGTCTTCGCCAGCTAGGTACGTATTGCTGGGGTCATAGTTGACTCCGAAATTGGGGTCGTCGATGGCATCGACGATTTGGCAGAAAACGTCCATCTGCTGTGCAAATTCGGGATATTCCCAGAAATCGTCTTTGTAGTGATTTTCGATAATCAGTGTGATTCCGCGTTCCTCGGCAAACGGCAGGCAGGCTTCGATCGATTCGACGGCAAACTGGACCCCTTGTGCGATGCTCAATTCCGGCCGTCGTTGACCGCTGAGGACTCGGCAATAGCTAGCCCCCAGTGCCTCGGCCATTTCGATCCAGTGCTGTTGCCGCAGCACTTGAGCCCGGCGAAACGCGGGGTCGGGGTGAGTGAAATCGGGCGAGCAGCAGAGCATCGGGATCACCATCCCATGGCTTTCGACCTGTTTGCTGAACCGGACCCAGTTGGAGCGATCTTCCATTTCCAGAAAACCTGCGTACCACTCAAGACCATCGATTTCTAAGGTCGCGGCCAATTCAATCCACTCAGAAACCGTCATTGATCCGTCTTTGCAGAGGGCCTGCATGAAAGCTTTCGGAAAGGCAGCCAATCGGGGCATGGATGGGACTCGTGGAAGTAAAGGAATGAAGGAATCGGCGGTCATTGTAACGCCGTGAAGGCGGTTTGTTTTGTGTCAATTTTAGTTGACGCTCGCCGAACTGCTCGTTAAGCTCGCTTTGGGGCCGCTGAATGTACCTTAGTTAAATGGCTGCATTCCTCCTTCGCCTCCCCTCCCGCCTACCCACCAATGTTTGGTCAACGCAAATCGATTCAACGCAAATCGATATTGCTTGGCCAAGTGGAGATTGACGTTATGTCGTGGTTGTTCCAAAAGTTTGGAAGAAGTGTTGCTGGAGGAAGCAGCCAGTCCGGTTTGAATGGGATTGGTGTCTTGGCAGCCTTGTTGCTGGCAGGCTGGATCGCGTTGCCTGTCCAAGCTGAAGAAGTCTCGACTGCCGCCGAGCCAAGCAAGCCGAGTTTCTCGTCAACGATCGAGCCGATTTTTCGAGCTCACTGCTACGGTTGTCATCAGGGCGCTAAGCAGCTTGGTGATTACCAAATGACCGATTTTGCGGCTCTTTTGATTGGTGGTGAGAGCGAATCGCCAGCGATCGTTGTGGGCAAACCCGACGAGAGCCACTTGATCGAACTGATCACGCCAGTCGATGGGCACGCGGAAATGCCTCGCGGCGAATCCGCTCCGCTGTCAGAGATCGAAATCGCTCAAATCCGACAATGGATTTTGGATGGAGCCGTCGACGACCGCGTCGCTGCGGTACCGGCATACGATGCGGACAACCCGCCGCTTTACAGTCGCCCGCCTGCGATCACTTCGTTGGATTTCTCTCCCACCGAGGATCTCTGCGCAATCGCTGGGTTTCATGAAGTCCTCTTGGTGAATTCGCAAAACGGAGAACGTGTGGGACGCCTGATTGGGATGAGTGAACGGATCAATGCCGTCGCGTTCTCTCCCGATGGCAAGCGTCTGGCGGTCGCAGCTGGTTCACCCGCTTTGCAGGGAGAATTACAGGTCTGGGACGTTGCGACTCAGGCACTGCAGCTTTCGGTTCCAGTAACATTCGATACCCTGACCGGAGTTAGTTGGTCGCCCGACGGGAGTCAATTGGCTTTCGCGTGTGCCGATACTTCGATCCGTGCGATCGACGCAGTGACCGGGAAACAAGTCCTCTATCAGAGTGCTCATGAAGATTGGGTGCGTGATACGGTTTATTCGCTGGATGGTTCCCACCTGATGTCGGTCGGCCGTGACATGACGGTCAAACTGACTGAAGTGGCTACCGAGCGGTTCGTTGATAACGTGACTTCGATCACGCCCGGTGCATTGGCTGGAGGGATCAATGCGATTGATCGACACCCCAGCCGAGACGAAATCTTGGTCGGTGGAGCCGATGGGGCTCCAAAAATCTACCGTGTCTTTCGTCAGACAGCGAGAAAGATCGGCGACGATGCCAACCTGATCCGTCGCTTGCCAAACATGCCGGGACGAATTTTCAGTGTCGATATCAGCCCCGATGGAACCCGCTTGGCCGCGGCGGCGACCGTGGACGGAGTCAGTGAAGTTCGCATTTGGCAGTATGAGTTGAATAGCGACTTGCCAGCGGAAATAAAGGCGATCCAAGCGAAACGCGTGGCCAGCCGAACCGCTGACGAAAAAAAGAAGTTGCAAGGTTTCCAGTCACAGGAAGTCGCTGAGGTTGCCAAGCTTGCGATTCCCGATGCAGCGGTTTTTGCGGTTGCATTTGACCCGCAAAATCGATTGGGCGTCGCCAGTGCCGATGGAAAGGTGCGGATTCTATCGACGGGCGATGGAGCGGTCGAAGCGACGTGGGAACCCGCTCCGTTGACCCCGGTTGATCAGGTCGCACCCGACACCGGTTTTGATGTGGCCAAATGGGCGGCGGATGCCGCTGCGGAAAAAGCGACGACCGAATTTTCTGATGCCAATATCGAATCCAGCGGCATCGATCTGAAGGACGTGGTTCGGCTGCATCTGACGCCCGACAAAATCACGCTTGATGGATCGTTGGCTTACAATCAGTTGTTGGTGACCGCCGAAACGAAGGCCGGCGAGCGAGTCGATGTCACTCGTAGTTGTCAGCTTTCATTGCCCGATTTTGTAGCGGTGGATGCTCAGGGTCTGATGCGTCCTGTTTCCCATGGGACCGGAAAACTGACCGTTTCTCTGGGGGATCTGACCAGTGAAATCGATGTGACCACGTCGAATCTTGATTCCTCGGAAAGTTATGATTTCGTTCGCGATGTCGCACCCACGCTCTCACGGTTGGGGTGTAATTCCGGAACCTGTCACGGAGCTCAGAAAGGAAAGAATGGTTTTCGTTTATCGCTTCGCGGTTACGATCCGTTGTTTGATATTCGCGCGCTCGCTGATGACCTGATGGGACGACGCTTAAATTCGGTTTCCGCAGATGTCAGTTTGATGCTTCAGAAACCGCTGGGGGTAGTGCCTCACCAAGGGGGCGTTTTGATGTCCGTTGGGGATCCTTACCACACCGTGCTGCGACGCTGGATCGCCGACGGGGCAAACTTGGATTTGGAAGGTCCGCGAATCGAGCGGATTGAACTATCGCCAACGAAACCGGTTGTGGAAAAAATTGGGGCCAGCCAGCAGATGCGTGTGGTTGCTTTTTACACCGATGGAACCACACGGGATGTGACCCGCGAAGCGTTCATTGAAAGTGGCAATACGGAAATCGCAACTTCTGCCGGGAAGGCATTGCTAACTTCGCTGCGTCGCGGGGAAGCCCCCATCTTGGCTCGCTATGAAGGTGCGTATGCGGCAACCACCCTAACCGTCATGGGAGAACGTGACGGTTTTGAATGGAAGCAACCTGAATCATGGGGAAAGATCGATGATTTGGTGGCAACCAAATGGGAACGTTTAAAACTACAGCCAAGCGAGCTCTGTACCGATGCTGAATACCTTCGCCGCGTGACGCTGGACCTTACCGGGTTGCCGCCGACGTCCGATCAGGTTCGCGCCTTCTTGAGTGATGAACGACCGACGCGTGAAAAACGTGAAGCGATTGTTGATGAATTGATTGGTAGTCCCGCCTATGTGGATTACTGGACCAACAAGTGGGCGGACCTGTTGCAGGTCAATCGAAAATTCTTGGGCGTCGAAGGGGCAGCCAGTTTCCGCGATTGGATTCGAACCGCTGTCGATGAAAATCGACCGTACGATCAATTCGCTAAACAGATTCTGACGGCTTCAGGATCCAATCACGAAAATCCTGCAGCGGCGTACTACAAGATCCTCCGGGAACCGGAAGCGATCCTCGAAAATACGACTCAGTTGTTTTTAGGGATTCGCTTTAACTGCAATAAATGCCACGATCATCCATTTGAAAAATGGACCCAAGATCAGTACTACCAAACGGCCGCTTTCTTTCGGGGCGTAGGCCTAAAAGCCGATCCGATAAGCAAGGACCGCAAGGTTGGCGGGACCGCCGTGGAGGGTGCAAAACCGCTTTACGAAGAGGTCTTTGAGAACGCCAATGGTAAGGTCTTGCACGGCCGGACCGGAAATCCGACCGAAGCGGTCTTCCCTTACGAAACCGAATACAAAGCGGAAGATGCCTCCACGGATCGCCAGCGATTGGCCGCTTGGATGGTTTCCTCGGATAATCAGTATTTCACCCGCAGCTATGTCAATCGTGTTTGGGGATATTTGACCGGTGTCGGCGTGATTGAACCGGTTGACGATATTCGAGCGGGCAACCCCGCTTCCAATCCGGAATTGCTGCAATACTTGACCGAGCAGATGATTGCCAATGGCTACGATACGCGGAAGCTGATGCGGGAGATCTGCACCAGTCGGACCTATCAACTATCGGTGAAAACGAATTCGTGGAACGATGACGATTCACAGAATTACGCTCACGCGACTCCGCGACGTTTGCCTGCGGAGGTCTTGTTCGATGCGGTTCATAAAGTTACCGGAGCGGAAACTCAGATTCCTGGAGTCCCCAAAGGAACACGTGCGTCCGCGTTACCTGATTCCGGCGTCCAATTGCCGGATGGCTTTTTAGCAAACCTAGGCCGGCCGGTTCGCGAAAGTGCTTGCGAGTGCGAACGTTCCACCGATTTGCAACTTGGGCCGGTGATGGCTCTTGTTAGTGGGCCAACGGTCGGACACGCGATTTCGGATGTGAACAATGACTTGGCGACTTTGGTAAAAGATTTGCCCGAGGACGAAGCATTGACCGAAGAGCTGTTTCTGAGAATTTTGGGACGGATGCCAAACGTTAATGAACTAGCGGCCTTCCAGATGATTTGTGAGGAAGTGCAGACAGACCACGAACAACTAACTGCCAAGCTAGCTGAAACGGAAGCGTGGTGGGTCGGGGAACGCGAGACGCGAGAAAAACAAAGGCTTGCCGCGATTGCCGATGTCGAAAAACAGATCAAGGAGCGGACCGTCGCGATTCAAGACCAGAGAGCTCAGCTGGAGAAAGCGCGTGAGCAGCGGATTGCGGTTGCGACAAAATCGTTAGAAGAAGTGCAGGCCGCTACGAGTGATCGAATCGCCGCTTGGATTAAAGAACAATCGACGGCGACCGATTGGATGCCGCTTCGACCGGCGACCTTGGCGGCTTCAAACAAAGCGGTTCTGCGGCCTCAGTCGGATCGATCCATTCTTGCCGAAGGGCCGAAAGAGAAGGGGACCTACACGATTACGGTCCGTTCGCATTTGCCAAAGATTACAGGTTTTCGGCTGGAAGCATTGCCGATTCCTGGACTCAAAGGTGGTGGGCCAGGATTTCCGGACAACGGTAATTTTGTGGTCACTGAATTCCAGGTGACGGCAGCTCCACTGGGGAAGCCGGCTGAAGCAAAGCCGGTCAAGTTGGTGAAATCAAACGCGGACTTTTCGCAGGGTGGGTTTTCGCCTGCAGCAATGCTGGACGGGAAAACAAATGACCAAGGTGGCTGGGCCGTCCATCCGCGTGGAGGAACCGTGCACTGGGCGACGATGCAGACGGAACAGCCGATCGAAAACCCCGAAGGAACTCTGCTGACATTCACGATCCACCAATTCCACAATGCGGTCGATCATCGTTTGGCTCAGTTCCGTTTGAGTGCGACCGGGGATCCCGGTGATATCCCGCTGGGACTGCCGGAATCGCTTTCCGCAGTTGCCATGACTCCTCAGGCACAACGAACGGAGTCACAGTTGGCAACTCTGACGCAGTATTACAGCAAGTCGGATGACACCCTGCAGAAGGCTCAGGCAGCCCTTGGCGTTGCGAAGGCCGTCGTTCCCGAAGATTCGCAGGTGGTCGCGTTGAAGCAACGATTGCAGGTTTTGCAAACCGAAACACCAGACGATCTGCGTTTGGTTCAACTGCGACTGGATGTCCAGCAAAGCCAAACGCAACTGAAAAATCTTCGTTTGACCGTTGCGGAAGATTTAACCTGGGCGCTGATCAATAGTCCCGCATTTTTGTTTAACCGCTAAGCAAGGAATCGAAACATGTTGTCTATCAAAGGTTCCGCGGTCACTCGAGATTTGTGTGATCCCCATCTGACTCCCTCACGCCGTGATATTCTGCGAATCGGCGGTGGTGGAATGCTGGGCGTATCATTGGGATCGATGCTAAGAATGCAAGCTCAGGCCGCCAAGGCAAACATCAATGGCGGGCCGGGATGGGGAAAAGCGAAAAGCATCATCATGGTCTATTTGCAGGGAGGGCCCAGCCAATTGGATTTGTGGGATCCGAAGGAAAATCTGCCAGACAATATGAAGAGTGTCTTTTCACCGATCAGCACCAAATTGCCCGGGATTAAATTCACCGAAAACCTGCCTAAATTGGCTCAGATGAACGATCGTTACACAACGATCCGGTCGATGTCGTACACCCCCAATGGCTTGTTTAACCATACGGCCGCGATCTATCAAATGATGACCGGTTACACGACCGATAAAGTCAGTCCGTCGGGGCAATTGGAACCGCCAAGCCCGAAAGACTTTCCGAATTTTGGTAGCAACCTGATTCGCATGCGTCCCGTCGAAGAACCGATGCTGCCATTTGTCATGCTGCCACGGCCGTTGCAAGAATCAAATGTGATCGGCAAAGGAGGGACCGCAGGATTCCTTGGCAAAGCGTACGATCCGTACACGCTTTATCCCGCGGGCGACGACATGGACATGGAGAAGATGTCCCGGATCAAGATCGATGACCTCAAGTTGCGTCCCGAGGTTTTCAGCGTTCGTCTGCAACGTCGTGCTCGCTTGCGGGATTTGCTGAATCAGCAAATGCCCGACATCAATAAAGCGGTCGAGTCGTTTGAACTGGACGAGTACTACGACCGTGCACTTTCGCTGATTGTTTCAGGACGAGCACGCGATGCGTTTGCGTTGTCTGAGGAATCCGACACGACGCGAGAAAAATATGGCAAGAACACTTTCGGGCAAAGCTGTTTGTTGGCAAGACGTTTGGTGGAAGCGGGAACCCGAGTCGTAGAAGTGATTTGGCCGAAGGTTGCCAACAGTGATAATCATTCATGGGATCATCACACGGGGTTGAGCAAACGGATGAAAGACCAATCGGCGCCGATGCTCGATTCGGGATTGTCCGCTTTGATCGAAGATCTTGATGAACGAGGAATGCTGGAAGAGACCCTGGTGGTTGCAGTCGGTGAATTTGGCCGGAGCCCTCAACGTGGCGTCAGCACCAGTGGAAACAACAATAGTGACGATGGTCGTGATCATTGGCCTTATTGCTACACCGCGCTGATGGCAGGAGCTGGCATCCGCCGCGGGTACGTGCACGGCAAAAGTGACAAAACGGCCAGTGCACCCTTGGAAGATCCCGTCCATCCCGGCGAATTGTTAGCGACGATCTACCATAATTTTGGGATCGATCCTGAAACCATGGTCTACAACCATTTGAATCAACCAAGAGAGATGGTGAAGGGTCACGCCGTGACAGGATTATTCAGCTAGAAAACGGACGTGTAGGAGATACTTGCGTATACCGATGCCGCGCGGAACGCTGAACTCACGCGAGGAAAGGCCGGGGCATGGGGCTTAGGAGGGGCGATTTAAGCACTGGTTTCGTGATAAGCAGGCATGAATTCCGGGTTAACGGGCGGAATCTGCTTTTTTTACGCGTAGCCATTTAAACGGTAGGCTCTCTATAGATAGGTACCTATCTCGTTTGCTGGCTGAGCTTTGCATGACTTATCTGATTGTCTTCGCCGTTATCTTGCTGGTGGTCACGCTGGTTGGCCATGTAATCTGGATATCCGTCGCATTCGTACTGCGTGGATTATTCGGTAGTTCTGCCTCTATAGTGGAACGCCCGGTAGAGGCTGCGGACCCTCGAGTCGCTCAGCAACGGGATCTTTTCGGTTATAAGCGAGTGGTCGATGCGCTAACCGAACGGGGACGTTTGGATGCCGCCGAATCGGATCGACTGCATGACCTGGGACGCGAACAGGCGAGTCTGGTCTTTCCCGACAGCCCGATCTCCGCTTCGCTTGTCCAAGACCAACCGGCATCCTCTGCAGACAAACCGTTTGCTGCTACCAGTCCGATCCCTCTCCGTCCCAGCCCAGCCAATCAGTACCCCGCAGGCGTTCATCCTCTTGATCAAGAGGAACCGCCAGTGGCTGCCGTTCCTGTGGTCGAAGCAGGTTTGGTCGCCGGGGCAGCGCAGGTCGATCGCGTGCCTCCTCCGCCGGCGCGGCGAGCCTTCGCCGAAATACTCAGCCACTTCTTGGTGGCCCATAACATTCGCTGGGGCGAATTGATCGCCGGACTATTGATTGTGTTTTGCTCGATAGGACTGGTGATCAGCCTTTGGAGCCCATTGACCGAAACCCATCGGTTACTTCCTTCGCTCGTTTTCTTGGGGGGCACGCTGGCAATTGAGGGAGCCGGGCTATACACGCTGAAACGCTGGCGTCTGCGACAAACCAGCCGAGCCGTATTGACGATCGCATCTTTGTTGATCCCCTTGAGTGTGGTGACGGGGATGGCCGTTGCCAGTGCAGGAGAGACCCCGGTGCGTCTGGGCGATCCGGCAACCCTTGGTTTTGTTTTTGTCGGAGCAATCTGTTATTTGGTCGCCTTGTGGTTGGCGGGCAAAGCGTTGGTCCGACAACACAACACCGTGTGGTGGATGGTTGCGATTGGGGCGCCAACCATGGTGCTGCCAGCGGTTCCTGCACTGTTGCGTCAGTTTGGGATGAATGCATGCTGGGGATTGATTGGTGTTTCAAGTTTGGTCGCATTGGCGATCGTGATGTTGGCTGGACGTCGCTCGCGTCGTGGAGAATTTCTACAGATCGTTCGTCCTGTCGCCGGTTGGAATCTTCTGCTGGTGTTTGGCGTCGGGTTGTACGCAATGTTGGTCTTAGTCGGGTTCTTGGTGTTGCAGGTTCCCCGCACGGCAACCACGTTTGTTTTGATTGCGGTTGCCATAACGCCGCTTGGCTTGGCTGGTTGTGGAATGGGGTGGCGGTTGCGGCGGTCGACGCGGAAGTGGCAAGCCTTTGCAGGGGTGGCGATTGCATTGACATCGATGCTGCTGCTGGCCGGAATATTTCCCGCAGTCTTGGGACAGCCACGGTGGTTGCTTGCATGGGGAGTGCTGATTGCGGTTCCGGCCGTGCTGATGGCTTTCCGTTTGCGAATTGACGCATTGCTAGGCGTTGCAGCGATGGCGGTTGGCGCTTCGGCAATGCTCTTGTTTCCCTGGTGGATGGGAGATCAGCCTTGGGGACGATTGTCTACGCTGTGGTGGTTCTTGCTGACGGATGAAGCGCTTTGGTTGGCGACGCTGTATGGGGTTGGGTTGCTGTTGTTGTCGCGTTGCGTATCCGTCGATACCGGACAAGGGCGTCCTGCAGCACTTGCGAACTTACCCGTGGTTCCAAGTTTGAAGCGGACATCCTGGTCGTTCAGTTTGGCAGTCGCCGGAGCTTTTTGGTTGGTAAGTGCCGTTGTGTTGGCCGTTGCCTGTGCTTGGCTTGGTTGGTCGTTCGCCAGTCTTGACCGGTCCTGGCCATCGGCGGTTGGCGTGTTGGGAGTGATCGGCCTGATCGCCATCATGGCTTCGGTTGTCATAAACAAACGACCTCACGATGCTCATCGTCAACCGCTAGACATGACGGTTCGGCGCTATCGATTGTGGATGTTGCGAATCGGGCAACTGACCTGTTTGTTGGCGATCGGTTTTACGATGGCTCGGTTGCTGCCCGATCGCTTGATTGGTCTAGACGCGATTGTCGACGGAGACGCCGCATGGTGGTGGATCGGTGCACTGGCCGCGTATGGACTCGTTTGGAACCTCCTCAGAGGAACGGTCCGAAAAGTCTTTCCGCTGCGACTTAGCGGAGGATTTCGCGAGTGGACGCCCGACATTATTTGTGGGGGAATCGCTTTTCTGGCGATTGGTGTCTTAGGCATCCTGGCAGTCGTGCGGTTGGTCCTTGCCGAATCCGGAGCAGGCGAGTATTCGCTTGTCATGCTGAATGAGATTCCGTTGCTTCCCGCTGTGGCAATGGCGATTGTTAGTGCGTGGGTAGTCTCCTATTGCCTGCTTGTCTCTGCCCAGCGGCAAAAGTGGATTAGCCTGCTGGCTTGGTCGTTTTTTGCGGGGATGACTTGGTGGTTTGGATGGGCTTTTGCCGACCGACCCGACCGTCTGCTGTGGATCGGTTCCGCCCTTATTGTATTGACGAGTGTGTTGCTAACGGTTGCCTGGTGGATCGCTTGCACGCAGCGAAATGATTTTTCCAGTCGCAAGCAAATGTCGAGAGAACCGGTCTGGAAAGCGTTTGTCTCTCAAGGCACGATCTGGGGTGGATTGGTTGTAACGGCTTTCACCTGTCTGCTGTTGATAAACCATCTGCCTTGGTTTGGCGATCAAGTTTCTTCCGATGGATCGAATACCATCGCAGTGCTTGTCGGTTGGGGTGTGGTCGCGATACTCGGTTTTTCAATCGCTTCAGTCGTGCTGCGAAAAGAGATCATGGGGGCTTGGGCGGCCGTTCTTGTTCCCTTTGTTGCTTATCTGACCGCAGTCCTTTGGTTGGATGACGGTTGGCAGCAGTGGGCGGTCATCGGTTGGGGAATCTTGCTTGCTGTCGCGCTACAGCGGTTGGCGGTGATTTCCGGATTGGTTCGCCAGATAGAAAGGCACTCGCTTCGTGAGGTGTCACAGCCGTCCACCCCAGACACGGGAAATCTTCAGCTCGCTACCAAATATGAAGGTGCTTGGCCGTTACCTGTTCAAGGTCTGACCACTGCTGCATTTATTCTGGCGGTTGCATTTGCGGTGATCTGTATTCCGTGGGTTTGGTTTGAGCCGTTTTCTGCGGGACAAAACGTCTCGATCGCGAACGTCAGTTTCGTCGGGGCGGCGCTCTTGTTAGGTCGTTGGCTTGGGAAGCGAACGTGCGGGCTGGGCATTAACGCAAGCAATCTTGTGATTCTGCTGTGGTCGCCTGTCATTGCGTTGGCGATCGGCCGTGGATGGGTGGGAGCCGCGGACGCGAAAATTTGGTTGTTAGGGGGCTTTAGTCTGTCGGCCGTATGCGATGCGGTGATGGTCCACTGGGATTCAAAACGAATCCAAGATTGGTGGGCAGCGGTTCTGAAGGGAGGCGTCGTCGCCGGAGTCGCGTGGAGTCTTATGCCCAATGATGACATGGGGATGATGTTTGGTTTGGTCGGCTGCGTGGTGCTTCACCAGACGGGCAGTTTAGCAACGCTGTTTTCCAATGCTGCCGGGGCGGCAAAGCGATTGTCGTACGGGGTTGGGCAATTGTCGGGTTGTGCGGGAGTGCTGGCGGGTTGTTTGTATTGTGGATGGTATGCCGATGGGACCACGCAAGCCTTGTTGCTGGTGTTTGTCTGGACTGCAGGGACTTTGTTGCTTGCTCGCTTGAGCGTTTCGCGTCCACTTCCGAATCAATACGTTGCTTCGGAGCCCGTCGGATTAATCCTGGCCGTGTTCTCGCTTGTCGGAGTGGTGTTGGCTCAGTTTGCCGATATGCCGGCCACGGAGGTAGCGTGGGGAATCGCGGGGGTTGCCGTGCTGGGGACCAGTTTGATTGCCGTGTCGACGGTATTGCGGATCGGCAGGCCATTGCAGGTGGAAGGGGCCTTCCTGCTGATGATGGCAAGTATTGTCTTGATCGCAGACGCAGTGCAGCCCGCTTTGTCGGCGGAGCGTCGGCTGGCGCTGCCGCCATTGGCCGTAGGATTTACCTTGGCACTGTTTTGCTGGGCTTGGCCCCTTCGCCAAATCTTACGCAAGCAGCTGATGATTTGGGGGCTGGGCTGGAACGCAACCGAGGATCAAAACGCAAACCTCCGAATCAACCGCGTGATCGTGATGACCGCTGGCGGACTGTTCTTGTTTGCAACCTATGCGGCGTGGGAAGAACCGCATCCGATGACACGTTACTTTGCGATCGCAGCGGTCTTCTTGGCGGGATGGGCGTTAGCAACGATCGCAACAGGGGTTCGCTATGCTTGGTTGCGAACCGCGACGGTGCTGCTGTTTGTCGGGGCGTTCCTGTTGCTTGCGATCGCTATTCCTCATCAAAGTGCTTTTCGCGAATTGGTGGTGGTTATGCGGATGTTGGTCGTGGGGATCGCTTTGCTGCCTCTTTTCGGTTGGCTTGTACCTCGAACGATGGGACTGGCCGATGGCGATTGGAAGCGTCCGTTGCGAGTTGGTGCGGGCGCAGGATTGACCGTCGCCGTTATCGCTTTGGTCGCCATGTTCGGTTTGGAACTGATGGCTCGGGACGATGGTTCCGTCGAATCCTTGCCAAGGGCATTGGTTTTGGGGATTGCCGGTTTGTTGGCGGCAACTTGTGTGGCTGTCAGCTTGCTTGCGCTTCGCCGAAATGACCCAGAGGATCGAAGCGTCTTGCCTATCCTTAGTCCTGAGGTTCGTCGGGCTGCGATTTACGCGGCGCAAATCATCGGTTTCTTGACTTGGCTGCACCTCTATCTTTGCAAGAGTCCCTTGGCCACGATCGGGCTGCGTGCCTATTGGCCCTTTGTTGTCATGGGCTTGGCATTTTTCAGCGTGGCGATCGTCGAATGGGCTCGGCGCCGCAAGGATACGCTTTTGGCGGGCACGCTGCGTCAGTCATCGCTACTGCTGCCACTGGTCCCAGCGGTTGGGTATTGGGTAGGAGGGGCGAATTCGGAATGGTTATATATTGGCGGACAGGTTGACTATGCCGTGCTGTTAGCGGTCGCTGGGATCTACTATATCGGCGTGTCGATTATTTGGCCGGACCAGCGATGGCCCAAGATTCTTGGCGTCCTGCTGGGAAACGCGGCGTTGTGGGTCGGTCTGACGCAATCCGAATTTTGGGGGTTCTGGGAACATCCACAGTTGTGGCTTATCCCGCCAGCGATCTGTGTTTTGATGGCAGCCCATCTGGAACGCAAACGGTTGAAACCGGCACTCTTAGCGGGCATCCGGTATAGCGCGATGTTGGTGATTTACGTCAGTAGTACCGCTGACATGTTGTTGCAAGAAATTGGGCAGACGATTTGGGGACCTATCTTTTTGGTCGTGTTAGCGATGCTTGGAGTCCTTTGTGGAGTGTTGCTGCGAGTCCGGTCGTTCTTGTACTTGGGGACGTTTTTTATTCTGGTCGGAGTGTTAAGTATGGTCTGGCATGCTCAAGCGGCACTCGATCGAACCTGGCCGTGGTGGGCCTTCGGGATTGGTAGTGGGATTCTGATTCTGGTCGGTTTGACCATGATTGAGAAACAGAAAAAGCACATCAAACGGCTGACGGCTCGTCTAGGGGAATGGGAAAGCTGATGCGATCGCTTCGCCAACACAAGTCAAGATATTCCGGGGGAGTGTGATGTTTTTGATAATGTCTTTGTCGGTTTCCAGACGGCGTCGGTCGTCTGGCAAGCCGGCTTGTTGATTTAATCGAAAGCGGAGAAAGATTGTCGCCTTTGGCACCGCGAAAGTAGCTTCGAGGGAGCGTTCTTTCGCGGGGGCGTGCGATTTATAAGTGGTCGATCTTCCGGTAGCCAAACGGAGTCGGCCCCATGCCAGCTTGCCTGGCATGAAGCAAAGATTTGAAGTTAGATCAGGGTGACCGCTGCTAATTTCAAATCTTTCGTTCCTGTCGGACAAACCGACCAGGGGACGCTGTGCCAGCGCGTTTAGGCGGTCAACATTGGTTGTACCTTTTGGGGACCAGCCCGGAGGAAGCAAAATAACCAACGCTAAAAATCGCAACTTCAAAACTTACGTCGCGGAGTGGGATTCCATCGGCGCAGCGAAGTCCAAACCTGTCATTTATAAATCGCACCTCCCGAGCGAAAAGCGACACTCACTAGGATCAACAAGCCGGATTAGGCAAAGGGACTGATGGAGTGGGCGGCCGGTTCAGGCTGTTTCGCTGACGAATCGCCGTGGCTAGCCTGACTGCCAGACGCCCGGATCTTGCACGTTTTGCGGCTTCATACGCTCTATGCGTTCAGATGTCCTGTCGCTCTTTTTCCCGAAATTTCACTTTTTTTGTTTTTTCCGCGAACCCGTTTGTGCCGTTTTCGTCTATAGAGTCACCTGCTGGCATTTTAACCATTGTCGGAATCTTCCGTTTTTTGCAGTTTTGCATTCGGGAAGGCTGCGGTTAGAATCCAGTAGAGCAGGCGGCCGTCGGTCGCCTGGAATAACTTCTTTCATCGCTCTGTCCGTGCATCTGAAGCGCGGGGAGGAACCGAAATGCGTATTCAACGATTTATCGCTGCCGCTATCCGTTTTGTCGTCGCTCAAGTTGAGTGCACGAAATCGGCTGTCGCTCGTGATATCGCCAATGCGTTTCACCTCCAGCATCGACAGACATATATGGGGATGCTGCCAACAGGCAGCGATCCGATGCCCTGTCGCTTAGAACGCGGCAGGTCATGGCTAGGCAAACGCAGCGACAGATTATCGCTAGCAATGGTAAGTGCCTAACTCGGTTCCAGAAAAGTTCGGTTTCGAACTTTGTAGGAACGACTCCCCTTGTTTTTCAGTTCTCGTGATTTCGTGGACTTCGTTGCGCTTCATCCTGAATGAGCTATGGCTCGGGGGAGAAGGCAGCCGTTCAAACGATCAATGCGGTCGCTGAAAAGATCTCCTGGCAATATTCCGGTGCTTTCGTATGTCCATGCGGGTCGAATCGACCGCTGGCACGTCAAGCGCGCGGGGTGCGATGAAGGAATTTGAAAATGACAGTGACTATGACTTTGACGGAAGAACTGCAGGCGATGACGGTTGTTGAATTGGTCCGCTCGGCCCAAGAGGGTGACCGGTTGGCGTTTGGTGAGCTGTTTCAGCGATACCGGCCAGGAATCGTAGCCCTTGCGCTACGACGGGTGCGGAACGCGGACGAAGCGGAAGAATTGGCTCAGGATGTCTTTATCCAAGCGATGGAGAAAATCGGTCAACTCCGTGTTCCCGAAGCGTTTGGTGGTTGGTTGCGGCGGATTGTTCACCGGATGGCGATCAATCGGCTGACCCGACGACCTCCTACGCACGCTTGCGATCCAGAGACTTTGGAAGCGACTTGCTTCGCGATCGGAACGCCCGATGATGTCGCGCTGCATCGTGAAGAAGCGGCGGGAGTGCGTGCGGCCGTCGATCAGTTGGGAATCATGGACCGGCAGACGCTGCAGGCGTTTTACATGAATGGTCAGTCGTTGATTGAAATGAGCGAAGCCTTCGATGCTCCGGTCGGTACGATCAAGCGACGTTTGCACGTTGCCCGTAAACGACTGGCCAAACACATGGATGTTGCTCAAGCCGTTTAGCCAACTCCTATTCGGCTGTACCGCAATTGCCCAACGTCGGGCTCTTTCAACTTAACGGCTGAAAGGGCCTGGCGTCTGGGTATTTTGAGGTGTCAAAGGGAGCGAAAACCGTCCGTTTATAAACTGGTCTGCGATCCGATTGGCGTTCGGACGGTACAATGGGCGGATGTCTTCTTCGGTCACCAAAATCGTTCGCTGGCTTGCCCGGTTATGGGCTGCGCCTTACACGTTGGGCGGGCTGCTGCTGGGGATTCTGTTGCGGGGAGAGATGAAGATCGTCGATGGCGTGATCGAAATCCATGGCCCCCGAGTCGCGGCGTTTCTAATGCGTTTGCCTCCTCGCGCCGCGGCGGTAACGCTGGGGCATACGGTTTTGGCGCAGACCCCCGTCTTGTTGGAATTGACCAGGGCTCATGAACGCGTTCATGTGCGGCAGTTCGAGCGTTGGGGGCCCTTCATGGGACCCGCATATCTTTTGGCGTCGCTGTACGTTGCCTGTCGTGGGCGGGATTACTACCGCAACAACCCCTTCGAGATCGAAGCGTTCGCGGTCGATCAGATCAACGATTGAGACTTCAACGCGGATTCTCCGTCGCCGTCCACCGTTTGGGCGTTCGGAGAGCTTTTTCAGATCATTAGGAGGGCGAACTTGTTGATTTATCGCGGTTTGAGGCCTCTTTTTCAGGTCGTAGGTATTCCCGGAGACCAATACTATTAGGCGAACGTTGCCGTCCATCGAGTGAAAGGTCTTGGGTGTGGATTCCAAACAAGCCGACGAATTGATACAGCCGCTAATTCCGCTAGCCGATTTTCGGCCTCCGCCAATGCCGACAGATGACACGGTGAGGCATTGGTGGTCGATGGGGAAGCAGTTGTTCGATGATGATGGCCGCAGCCCCGTGATTGACTCTGCAGCGTTGGAATATGCAAAAGCCGAACGGATGGGATCCGTGTCAGGGCAGCAGAACTGCATGCCGTACTGGCAAGACCTAAGCGAATGGTATCGAACCTATGATTTTCAAAACGGCGAATCGACGACCACGCGATTGATCGTGTTGCCGCCGAGTGAGAATCGATCGGTTTTGCAGGGTTGGGCGGAAGCCGAAGGGCATGCCGTTTTGCACCCCCCGGACCGCGAACGTCTATTGCTTGACCGACAAGATCCCTTTCCGCTGGAAATAGAAGGGGAGGGGTTGTTGGTGATTCCTGCTTTAGAGGAGTGGTTCCTGCGTCACGAGAATGGAATCGACTGTTTAGTGCGATTGCTCGATCGAGTGGAGCAAGTTGCCCGGCCGGTCCTGATTGGCTGCAACGCCTGGGGCTGGCGTTTTTTGTGCAAAGCGATGCGGGCTGATTCCATCTTGCGGAATCCTCTTGCCCTGCAAGCCTTCGCAGCCGATCGTTTGCTGCAGTGGTTCCTTGATCTGGTCAAGCAGACCGAGAGCAGCGATGATCTTTTTAGGTCCGTTCAAACCGGGGAAACATTGCTGTCGCTGGAAGAACGGTCGGGCTGCGGAGACTACTTTCGGCGGTTGTCAGCAAGCAGTTTGGGAATCCCATGGGTCGCGTGGAGCCAATGGCGGCGTTGCCTCCGGCGTCAGAAAAGTACGGAAACGGATGAACGTCAAGAAGATCGTCCGGAACTCCCTGAGGGTTCCGATCGCAATACGCTATGGGTGGCCGATCCGGAAGAGTTCGCACTGCCGGGACGTTATCAGCGCGATGCCGCTTTGATCTTGCACGCGTTATTGATCCATGGTGCATTGAGCAAGGAGACGCTCCGGATGGTGCTTCCTGCTGGTCATGAAATGGAGGTTTTGTCGGTTTTGGATGCCCTGGGAATCGTGCGGCGCCGGAACGGTTATCTGTGCTGTAGCGATGCCGCCTACCCGACCGTGCGGAGGATTTTGATCAGCCGCGGTTTTCCGAAAGGGGATTTGTAAACGATGATTTTTTATGCATTCAACGGGATCGCCAACGCTGCCGGATCTGCAGAAATGACCGCTGGCAATATGTCCAAAGCGGGCAAGTCTGCAGGAGACGCACTGCGTGAAGGGCAAGCAAAGTTCTCTCGCTTTTTTAACGACATCCAAGATATCCCCTTCGTCGAAATCGTACTGATCGTTGTCGGAACCTGGGCAGCGATTGTGTTTATTCAGCGGGCTGTCCCGTTTGTCGCGGAACGAGGCCCTAGTCAGCTGCGGATGTACCTGTTGGGGGCGGTGCCAATCACTCGATTGATCCTGTTGGTCAGTGCGACGATTGCGATTGTCCCGCTAGTCTTTGACGTTAGTGTGCAGAACTTTTTTGTCGTCGCCGGGGCAACCAGTGTTGCCATCGGTTTCGCATTTAAAGATTACGCCAGCAGTTTGATCGCGGGGGTCGTCGCGGTTTTTGAACGACCCTATCGACCTGGTGACTGGGTTGAAATTGAAGGCGACTACGGCGAAATCGTTACGGTAGGGATGCGGGCACTGAGGATTCGAACGCCATCGGATGACATTGTCACCATCCCCAACGATAATTTCTGGACCAGTAATATTAAAAATTCCAACGATGGTGCACAAACTTTAATGTGCGTTGCGGATTTCTATGTGCGGCCGGATCACGATGCGGTTCAAGTCCGGCAGGGCCTGCGGATGGTTGCCATGACCAGTTGCTATCTGGAATTCGACAAACCGGTTGCGGTCATGCTTGAAGAGGAGCCATGGGGAACGCACTACAAAATCAAGGCTTATCCCTTCGATATGCGCGATCAGTTTCGCTTTATCAGTGATTTAACGGTTCGCGGCAAACAGGCGATTTTGCACGCCGGAGCGATGCCCGTTTCCGGATTGCCGGTACCGGTCGGGAGTGATTTGCCCCGCACGGACGTATCGGGTTTGTAGTACAATAAGATTTCACGCCATCCAGATACCTCACCAGCATTTAGCGGAGCCTCCCTCAGGTTCTAGGACGCCGCAAAGCCGCGCGGATTGCATCCATTCGTTCGATAAGGCTTCAGCGGATAGGGAAACCATTCGTCGACTGATCCGCAGTCCATCGTAAACCGACCGTATGAGATTTAGGGAACATTGATGCGATTTTGTTGGATACTGATTGCCAGTACGGTTTTCTTAGCCGGAAATTGCGTTTCGGCCGAGAAGGTTGATTTTGTTCGCGACATCCAGCCGCTGCTGGAACAGCACTGCTATCGCTGTCATGGAGCGGAGAAGCAAAAAAGCGGTTTGCGGTTAGACATTAAATCGGAAGCGTTTGGCGGGGGCGACGGTTACGGCCCCAGCCTTGTCCCCGGTGAGAGCGACGATAGCCCGCTGCTCGAACTGATCGCGAGTGAAGACGAAGACACCCGGATGCCACCTTCGGGGCCGGGGTTGAAGAAAGCCGAAATCGACCTGATCCGGTCATGGATCGAACAAGGGGCTGATTGGCCGGACGGAGTCGATTCCGCGACGCTGGAAGATCGCACCGACCATTGGTCTTTTAAGCCGTTGTCCTATGATCCCAACGGATCGATTGACCAGTTCATTCGCATTCAATTAGAGCAGCATGGCTTGCAGGCTTCGGCTCCTGCAAGTCGTGCAAATTGGCTTCGCCGAGTCAGTTTGGATCTCACGGGCTTGCCTCCGACGCCTGAGCAATTGGCTGCGTTTGAAGCGGATGATTCGACGGAAGCTTTCGAGCGAGTTGTCGAGCGTTTGCTTGCTTCGCCTCGATATGGCGAACACTGGGCACAGCATTGGTTGGACGTGGTCCGCTATGCCGATACGCATGGATTTGAAGTCAATACACCTCGTCCTGATGCTTGGCCCTACCGCGATTATGTCATCCAAGCATTTAATGAAGACCTTCCGTACGATCAGTTTGTTCGCCAGCAATTAACCGGGGACCAATCACAGAACGATGCCGCCACCGGTTTTCTGGTAACCGCAGCCGCATTGCTGCCAGGGCAAATTGGTAAAGACGATATTTCAAAACGGTTGGCTAGGCAGGACGAACTTGCCGAAATCATCATCAACACAGGGGAAGCGTTTCTCGGTTTGAGCGTCGGCTGTGCTCGCTGTCATGATCATAAATTTGACGCGATCTCGCAGCGCGATTATTACACGATGCAGGCTTTCTTTAGCGGCGTCAAATACGGAAGCAGGCCGATTCAGACCGATCAGAATCTTCAGATTCAAAAAGAAAGAGAAGCTTTGGTGCCGCAGTTGGCCAAGGCCAAGCAGGCGTTGAAAGCCTTTCATGAACAGAGTGGACTACCGGAAACCGATCCCGTTCGCAATGAATTGGTTGTTGAATCCGATCCGGTCCGGTTTGTCCGCTTCACGATCCACGACGCAAACCTACATCCTTCGCTTGGGCTGATCGAACCGTGTCTCGATGAGTTCGAAATTTACGGCAGTGAGGATTCCGAGAAGAATGTCGCCCTGTCGTCGAACGGAGCGATTGCGACGGCTTCGGGAAGTCGTGAATCCGGATCGCACAAATTGGTTCATTTGAATGACGGAGTGTATGGGAACAGCCACAGTTGGATGTCCGATACCAAAGGTCGCGGTTGGGTTCAGATTGAACTGCCTAAAGCGATGAGTGTTGAACGTGTTGTCTGGAGCCGCGACCGCGAGGGAAAGTTGAAGGACCGGTTGCCGACGGTTTACACGCTGGAGGTTGGCGGCGAGAGCGATTCGATGGAAGTGGTGGCCGGTTGGACGGAAGCACAGATCCAGAAATCGAAGGCGCTGCGTGAAGATCAGCAAGTCTTGGAAGCGAAAATCGCAAATCTGAACAAGGTCCCCAAAGTCTTCGCCGGAATCTTTGGAACTCCCGAGCCAACCTATCGGCTTTCACGGGGCGATCCTGAGCAGCCCGCCGAGGAAGTCCCTCCTGCGGTGCTGGCTGCCTTGGGAGATGTGTCGTTGCCAATGGACGCTCCGGATCAACTTCGTCGTCAGAAATTGGCCGACTGGATCGCTAGTCCCGACAATCCACTGACCGCCCGAGTCATGGGGAACCGAATTTGGCAGTGGCACTTCGGCAATGGATTGGTTTCGACGCCAAGTGATTTCGGTCGCAGTGGTGCCGCCCCCACGCATCCAGAACTGCTCGACTGGTTGGCGGGGGAATTTATTCGGTCGGGATGGTCGGTTAAGCACATGCACCGATTGATGGTCCTTTCGCAAACCTATCGTCAGTCCAGCCAAATTTCGATCGATTCGCAGCGTATCGATGCCGAGACGCGTTGGTGGTGGCGTTTTCCCACCCGTCGTATGGAAGCCGAAGCGATTCGTGATTCAATGTTGGCGATCAGTGGCCGCTTGAATTTGGAAACGGGAGGTCCCGGTTTTGATCTGTTCAAATCGCGTGGAGGCCTGAGTGGGTTTCCTCCGATCGAATCGTTCCAAGGAGACGGGCTCCGGCGAATGATTTATGCCCACAAAATTCGGATGGAGCGGGAGGCTGTGTTTGGAGCCTTCGATTGCCCCGACGCAGGGCAAAGTGCCGCCAAACGGCCTCAGTCTACGACGCCCATTCAAGCCCTCAATCTGTTTAACAGTCGGTTCACGATGGACGAAGCGAACGCGTTCGCCAGTCGGATTGAAACGGAAGTTGGTGACGATCCGGAAACGCAGATCGCACGAGCCTTTGAATTAGCTTTGGGTAGAAATCCGAGTGAAGAAGAAATCGCAATTGCATTGCCCGTCGTCGAATCCCATTCCTTGTCAACTCTTTGCCGGACCTTGTTCAACACGAACGAGTTTTTGTTTATCCCGTAATGAATCCATTTTCTTATAATCGTCGCCGCTTTCTAAACGATTCCACTACAGGGATCGGATCGATCGCATTAGCCAGCTTGTTGCAAAAACAGGGGCGAGCGGGCGATCAACCAATCATTGATCCGTCCCAGCCCTATGCGCCGCGACCGTCGCATTACCCGGCGGCGGCCAAAAATGTCATTGTGGTGTTTTGTGCAGGTGCGGTCAGCCAACTGGAAACGTGGGATTACAAACCCGAATTAATCAAGCAGGATGGCAAGCCTTTGAAGGGGGGGCCCGCGGTCACGTTCCAGGGACCCGCGGGGGAACTGGCGAGGCCGCAGTACGCTTTTCGGCCTCGTGGGGAAACCGGGAAAATGGTTTCCGACATGCTGCCGCATCTGGCTGAATTGACAGATGAGTTTGCGTTTGTGCATTCGCTGACAAGCAAATCGAATACGCATGGGCCGGCGGAGAATTTCCTTTCGACCGGTTTTGTCGAAGATGGCTTTCCTAGCAATGGCAGCTGGATCACCTACGCCTTGGGGAGCGAGAATCAAAATCTGCCCGCATTTGTCGCGATTCCCGATCCCCGTGGAGTCCCTCAGGCGAGTGTCAATAATTGGGGTTCAGGATTTCTGCCCGCCGAGTTCCAAGGGACGCCATTTAGTTCCAAGAATCCGATTCGGCACTTGTCGACACCCGCTGGGATCTCGCGGGAGAGCAATCTCGCTTCGCGGCAATTGCTTAAACAACTGAATCAACGCCACCTAGAACAGAATCCAACCGAAGGGATGCTGGCGGCAAGGATCGCAAGTTATGAACTGGCCGCCCGGATGCAATTAAGTGTCCCGGAGATCAGTGATCTAAGTACCGAAACCGCGGCGACTTTACGGGCATACGGAGCGGACGACACGTCCAATCCGACCAAGGCTGCCTTTGCGAAAAATTGTATTCTTGCCCGGCGGCTGATCGAGCAAGGGGTGCGTTTTGTGCAGCTGTTTAATGGTGCTTATGCAAGCGGCGGCGAATTGAACTGGGATGGGCATAGCAAACTGAAAGAGCAGTACGACAGGCACTCAGCCATTCTCGACCAACCGGTCGCCGCAATGATTCGCGACATGAAATCTCGTGGGATGCTGGAGGATACGTTGATCGTCTGGTGTACCGAATTCGGACGAATGCCAATGTTCCAAAAGGGTGCCCAGGGACGCGACCACAATCCGGATGGATTTACCTGTTGGATGACGGGAGCCGGAGTCCAGAGAGGTGTCAGTCACGGCGTGACGGATGAACTGGGGCGTAAAGCGGTCGAGGACATTCATCCGTTGTACGATCTAAACGCAACGATCCTGCATCTGTTGGGGCTGGATCATGAACGCTTAACGTTCGAGCACAACGGAGTGCAGCGGCGTTTAACCAATGTCGAGGGACACGTTATCCATCAGATGTTATCTTCACCGCCACCAAGTTCCCCACACGCCTAATCCCCGCGCCGAATAGTAG
The DNA here is from genome assembly GCF_007741495.1 of Roseimaritima multifibrata. Taxonomy (NCBI): domain Bacteria; kingdom Pseudomonadati; phylum Planctomycetota; class Planctomycetia; order Pirellulales; family Pirellulaceae; genus Roseimaritima; species Roseimaritima multifibrata. Next base: position 6,490,126 of record NZ_CP036262.1, on the reverse strand, counting down.
AATAGTAGGCCGGATCAAGGAGCGAAGCGACGCAGCTCCGGCTGGGCAGCAGCGATATACGCCGGCACAGAATAAGTAGGCCGGATCAAGGAGCGAAGCGACGCAGCTCCGGCTGGGCAACTACGCGGTTCGTGCAAAGAAGCTGGAGGGGCGATGTCTGATTATCGGCGATACTTTGTGCCCGGGGGGACGTTTTTCTTCACCGTGGTTACGTATGGTCGCCGGCCGATTCTGACTACCGATGATGGTCGTGAGTTCCTTCGTAATTCCCTCACGTCGGTAAGGAAGCGGCACCCCTTTTTGCTTGTGGCGAACGTATTGTTGCCCGATCATTGGCATCTCATTATGCAATTGCCATCCGGCGATGATCGCTACTCACTGCGAATGAAACAAATTAAGGCGAAGTTTACGGATCAATGGCTTGAAGCTGGGTTGCCCGAGCCGGTGGTGACCGAATCACAAGGAAAGCGTGGCGAACGAGGAATTTGGCAGCCACGATATTGGGAACACACTGTTCGTGATGAAGCAGATCTCGAAAGGTGTGCGGATTACGTTCACTGGAACCCTCGAAAGCACAAACTGGTCGATCGAGTTCGTGATTGGCAGTGGTCGTCGTTCCATCGGTTCGTAAGGTTGGGGCAATACGATATCGATTGGGGCGGAACAGCTCCTGGCGGCGTCGAGGATGATTGGGGGGAATAGATGTAACGGCGAGTCGGGTATAGGTCTGTGAGTGGGATTTGTCGAATCGCTTTTTGGTGGTTTGGGATTGCCGGAGCTGCGTCGCTTCGCTCCTTGATCCGGCCTACTAATCGGTGTCACAAGAAAAGTAGGCCGGATCAAGGAGCGAAGCGACGCAGCTCCGGCTGGGCAACTACGCGGTTCGTGCAAAGAAGCTGGAGGGGCGATGTCTGATTATCGGCGGTACTTTGTGCCCGGGGGGACGTTTTTCTTCACCGTGGTTACGTATGGTCGCCGGCCGATTCTGACTACCGATGATGGTCGTGAGTTCCTTCGTAATTCCCTCACGTCGGTAAGGAAGCGGCACCCCTTTTTGCTTGTGGCGAACGTATTGTTGCCCGATCATTGGCATCTCATTATGCAATTGCCATCCGGCGATGATCGCTACTCGCTGCGAATGAAACAAATTAAGGCGAAGTTTACGGATCAATGGCTTGAAGCTGAGTTGCCCGAGCCGGTGGTGACCGAATCACAAAGAAAGCGTGGCGAACGAGGGATTTGGCAGCCACGATACTGGGAACACACCGTTCGTGATGAAGCAGATCTCGAAAGGTGTGCGGATTACGTTCACTGGAACCCTCGAAAGCACAAACTGGTCGATCGAGTTCGTGATTGGCAGTGGTCGTCGTTCCATCGGTTCGTAAGGTTGGGGCAATACGATATCGATTGGGGCGGAACAGCTCCTGGCGGCGTCGAGGATGATTGGGGGGAATAGATGTAACGGCGAGTCGGATTAGGTCCGTGAGTGGGATTTGTCGAATCGCTTTTTGGTGGTTTGGGATTGCCGGAGCTGCGTCGCTTCGCTCCTTGGTCCGGCCTACTTTTCTGGCGCCGGAGCTGCGTCGCTTCGCTCCTTGATCCGGCCTACTTTTTTCTTGGCTGCGGGATTTTATGCGTCGTATTGCGGTTGGCTGGCGTTGGGCTGGGGTGCGGGGAGGCTTTCCAGTTCGGGTTTCATGTCCTTGCTTTTTTCGATCGCTTCTCGCGTTGGTTGTACCGGAGTGGGGGCGGTTTGGGCGGGAGGTGCGGAACGAGGTCGAGCGACGGTAACGTTGCCCGCTTGCGTTTGGCGAAGGATGATTTCTTCGATCAGGTCGCGAGTCGCCGAAAATCCGGGGGCGTTTGCGACCCAGGCAAAGTCGCGATTGCGTTCGGTGCCCAAATAGTTCCGCAGCAACGCTTCAAGGCTGGCTGTTTTCCCGGCGATCGCTAGATCGGCTATCTGAGCCGGTTGAAGGTACTGGATCCAGCCTTCACCTTCCGGCTCTGCTTGGAGTGCATTTTGCAAAGCCGAAGTTGCGATTTCCAGTTCTAAAAAGAGCTGGTCCTCTGTGAGCGAGTAGGTCTCTTCACCGTCTGCTTGTGGCTGCGGCCGGTAATCCTCTGGCGGTTGCCGCGGCGAAGGTGCGATATCGACGATTGTTTGCCCCCGGACGCTAATGATTGGCGGGCGAACCACGGTGACTCCTGGCGCCACGACAGCGGATCGGCGAAGGCGGCGTGGACCGTACGGGTAACCTGCGGTGTCGACCGCTGTGAACGGAGCTCGCACGCGCGTACCACCAAAGCGGCCTACGTCGACGCTGACAAATGGAGCTCGAATGCCGACTCCACCGGCGGGCCCAATCTGCACGATTTGGGCCGAGGCGGTCGATTGGCAGCTGAACGCCGCCGCGATCAGGGCCGGAATAAGCAAAGTCGGTGCAAAACGGGGCATTGTGAGGCCTTGAAACGCTTGGAGATGGGAGGTTTACAGTAGCGAAAAAGCAAGGAAATCGTTGAGGTTTCTGGTTGTCGCACGGTTCTTCGCCGAACAGTCCTTGCATCGATTGTAATTCCCTCTATTCTCGCAGGATGAACTGAAAAGGCAAATCCTCGCCCCAGAGGGCGGATCGGCCGGTACAATTCGGCCCCCTGCGACGCTGTGGGCATTTTTTGGCTGTTGTATTCCCCCCCATTTCTTCCCCCTTGCGCTACGATAACGGCATGGCTAAGGCACCTCAAAACGCGATCTCCCCGACTCGGTCTGAAGATTACCCCGAATGGTATCAGCAGGTCATTAAGGCGGCGGACATGGCAGAAGCCTCGCCGGTGCGCGGCTGTATGGTGATCAAACCCTGGGGGTACATGCTCTGGGAAAATATGCAGCGTGCACTCGATGACAAGTTCAAGGAAACCGGCCATCAGAACGCCTATTTCCCGCTTCTCATTCCGATGAGCTTTTTGGAAAAAGAAGCCGAGCACGTCGAAGGGTTCGCCAAGGAATGTGCCGTGGTGACTCACCATCGACTGGAACCCGATCCAAACGGAGGCTTGCGTCCGGCAGGACCGCTGGAAGAGCCTTTGATCATTCGCCCTACCAGCGAAACGATTATTGGAGCCAGCTACGCAAAGTGGGTTCAAAGCTGGCGTGACCTGCCGATCAAAATCAACCAATGGGCCAACGTCCTCCGCTGGGAAATGCGGACTCGCTTGTTCCTGCGGACCGCAGAGTTTCTCTGGCAGGAAGGGCATACCGTCCATGCCACGGCTGAAGAAGCGATCGAAGAGACTCAGATGATGGTAGATGTCTATGCGGAGTTCGCTGAGGGCTGGATGGCGATGCCGGTGATCCGTGGATCAAAAACCGCGGCGGAGCGATTTCCTGGAGCCGTCGACACGCTTTCGATCGAAGCGATGATGCAGGATCGCAAAGCTTTGCAGGCTGGTACGAGTCACTTTTTGGGACAGAACTTCTCGAAGGCTCAGCAGATTCAGTTTCAAGATCACGACGGCGATCTGCAGTACGCCTGGACAACCAGCTGGGGCGTTTCGACTCGCTTGATCGGTGCCCTGATCATGACCCACAGCGACGACGATGGCTTGGTCCTGCCGCCGCGATTGGCACCGACGCAAGTTGTCTTGTTGCCGATCTACCGTGACGAGCAACAACGCGACTACGTTCTAGAATATGTCCATGACCTGAAGAAGGAACTGCAGTCTCAGACGATGGCGGGCGCTCCGATTCGCGTCGATATCGACGATCGCGATATGCGTGGTGGCGAAAAGAAATGGTACCACGTCAAGCGAGGCGTCCCGATTCGCGTCGAAGTCGGACCCAAAGATATCGCTAAACAAGCTGCCTTCGTTTCGCGTCGTGACACAGGGAAATCGGTTCCCCTTGGCCGCGAAGAATTGGTGGAATCGATCGGGGATTTGCTTGCCGATATCCAGCAGGAACTGTTCGATCGCGCTTTAAAGCATCGTGAAGACAATTCATGCAAGATCGATAACGAAGCCGATTTCCGAGCCTATTTCACGCCGAAGAATGAAGATTCACCGGAACCTCACGGTGGATTCGCGTATTGCTACTTCGCGGAGGAAAAGGATCTGGAACCGCTGCTGAAAGAGTTGAAGGTAACGATCCGCTGCATCCCGCAGGTCAATAATGATCAGCCAGGAAAATGTTTCTTGACCGGCAAACCGGCAGCGAAACAAGGGATCTTTGCCAAGGCTTACTAATCGGCTTCGTGCCAGTTTGCCTGGCTTCAAGGTAGCGACGGTAGTGCCGTCGCTACGCTCGCCAGAGCGTGGGCAGGCCGGTATGCGTCACTGAAAGGCGGCACTAAAACGACGGGATGTCGACGTCGTCCCAGTCGGCTTCTTCGAATTGAATCAACCAGTTGAAGGCGTGTTGTCGTTCGCTGATCACCCCGCCATCGATCGCTGCTGGAGCCGGTTGGCTGTTGTTGTTGGCTTCTCGAGCCGCCCACAGTAGTCTTTGGTTGAAGTCGATCGCGTCGAGAATTTCGGTGGTTGGACGTAACCGAGCCGTTTCGATCCAGTCGCCGTGCGGGATCTGTAACATGATCTGAGCGACGGTTGGTACGTCGCAAATCGTGTCGGCAAAGGGAAGTTCCGCATGCATGCCAAGCGCCCATTGCAATGCAAAGAGCGATTCGTAACGCCACGCTGCATTGACCACGCTTTGTTGGCTGGGCGTTGATTCTGCTAAGAACGCGGACTCTTGGGGGCTGAGTGCGACAAAGGCCTCGGGAGCTTTGCTGCGGAGATTTTCGACTGAAATCGGTTGACCGGTGGCAAGCGATTCCGCTCGGACCGCGACGATGAAGATCGCTAAAGCTCGACGCGCCACCTGGGTGGGATCTCTAAATTGAACTTCGCGTTCGCTCGCGATCGGTGGAAGCTCTGCAGGAACGTCGATCAGCCGATTGCGGAGCAGCAGTTCGGTCTGTGACTTGCGTTGTCGGGCATCGGCAGGGAAGGGGAGCTGAGCGGTGGGGTCGGGGTTTCCGGTCGCCGAATCCAGCAATCGCTTGCCGGCAGGGTCTCGATACGAATTGTCGGGGTATCGCAAGATCGCGTTGCTTTCCCAGGCCCATTCCGTCAACGCGGCATCTTCGGCCGAGTCGACGGAAAAGCATGCGTGATGTTCCGTTCGCTCTAGATGGCGAAGGATCGCGTACCGCGTCGCCGTCATCGCCTGCGGATCGTCTTCAGTCAATTCCTGCTGCAGACGGTGAAGTTCTTGCCTCAGCAAAGGGTCCGTGTGGTCTTGGTATTCAGAGGAAAGGCAGTCGAAACTAGCGGTTGGTAACTGACGCAGGGTGCTGTACGCGTGGATCAAAGTTGGCATCAAGGAAGCGTCGCAATGAGTAGGGTTGTGGTCCTATTGGGTCGATTTCAGGAACGTCATCAGATCCGATAATTCCTCAATCGTCAATTGCTCGCCAATTCCTGCAGGCATGATCGAGACTTTTCCCGGTTGGGTTTCTTCGATTTCATCCCGAGGAATGGTCACGGTTTTCTGGGCGTCGATCTGCAGCTTGATTTCCTGAGCCGTCGAATGTTGCACCAATCCGCTGTGAAGCTGGCCGTCGACGGTTAGGACTTGGGTTGTGTGGTAGCTTTGCTCAAGCCGAGCGCTGGGGAACAAGATTGCCGTCAGGATCGCTTCGGCGGTTCGGCTGCCGCCGATTCGCGATAGATCGGGGCCTAGTTCTTTGCCAACATAGCCGATTCGGTGGCAGCTGCTGCAACCGGCTTTGCTGCTCCGAAAGACTTGCAAGCCTTTGATGGCATCGCCCGGTTTTAGTTTTTTCATTTGGTCGCGGACCGCGGTTTCGATGTCGGCAGGTGGTCGCTTCAGTTCGTTGGCGGTCTTGCTGGCTTGTTCACGCAGTTCGGGGGAGGCGGAACGATATAGGTTAACCAGGAAAGTATCGGGAAGGCCTCGAGCCGCTGGCACGCTGGCGATGGTTTCCAGAGTCTTCTGCTTGGCCGCGTCGTTGCCACTGCGGTGAATGGTTTCAATCACAGCGCTCAATTGGCTGGAAGGGATCGAGTGCAGGTGGTCGGTCAGCCTTTCGGTGTTGGACGGCGACAATCGGAGACGTGCGATCACCGCCGCTGCCAGAAGGTTCTGACGTTCATCGTCGCTTAAGAATGCACTCACGACCTGCGATTCCAGATCTTGGGACTGGAGCAGGCTGTTGGGCGGCATCGCCGAAAGGAGGGTAAGTCTGTCCGCTTCTTGGTCGGTGTCATTTGCCAATGATTCAATGGTCTTGGCAAGGGTTGCGGAGGGGCCGCTAGAAACTTTGATTTTGGTCAGGTTGGCGATCAACGCTTGCCGGATTTCAGGGGAGGCTGCGGTCAGCCATTGGGAAAGTGCGGGAACCCATCCGTCGGGCAGAGTGGGAGGAGAGAACGAGGCGATCGAGGTCGCCAAGAAGGTCGCTTGGAAGGGAGAAAGGCTCTCTGATGACAACAGTTTTTCTTGTACCCACGCTTGAAGGCTGGCTTCATATTTCCAGGCTCCCAAGATTTCTTGAAGGGTTTCGGCCAATTGGTTGCGTGTGGGTTCTGCATCCGTTGTCGCTAGGCTGGCAAATAGTTTGTCTAGCGAGTCGGTTGATTGGCTTGCCCATTCGGGATGCTCGGCCAGGAATGAGGCGGCCGTCGAATGCAGGCGTTTGTCGTTGCGAGTAAAAGCGGTAAAGAAAGTGTCGGGGTGCAATGCATTTGCAGCGGCCGTTTGAGCCACCACAAAAAGAGCCGCACGATACTGGGCATCGCTTGTGGCCTGTTGAAGCAGGTTGCCGGCTTCGCTTCGCCGTTCAATTTCCAGCATCGCATGGATCAATGCGTGTTCAAGAAATCGGTCGTTTGCGGATTTGTCTAGCGTGACAAGAAGTTGAGACTGTGCGGCTGAATCGCCAACGTGCCCGAGGGCTTCGGCAAGGGAGCGAATGACGGACGCTTGGTCTTCGATTGGATCGATTTCGCTTTCTGTTTTCAGTTGTTGAAGCAAAGCGGTCGTTGCCGGTTGGTATCGATGCAGGCCGACCGCATGGCATGCGATCTGTTGTAGCGAAGGATCGTCGGCAGCGATCTGTTTGCTTAGGACGTCAAGGGCTTGCGGAGTGCCTAGTTGGCAGAGAGACCAAGCGGCCGACTGACGTTGGGTTAGCGGACTGTTCGAATCATTGAGGATGGTGGCAAAAGCATCGATCGCTTCGCTGGAGGGGTTTTGCGATAGGTTGCGATTCGCTTCACGTCGAACCCAAGGTTGACCGTCAAAGCTAAGCTGCACTAGATCGCCGGCGGATTGCTTGGCCCAGTCGATCGGCGAGCGATCGGCTATTTGTTTCGCAGACTGTGCGGGAGCATCACCCGCTGGTGAGAGACGGTAAATGCCTCCGGTTGCTGTCGTTTGGTCGATTCGTGATGTGGGGCAGCAGAGCCCATACCAGCCGCCGGTGTCGACGATCAGCAAACTGCCATCGCTGTCCTCTAGGACATCCGTCGGATGGAAGTCGACTCGGTCGGCAACCACCAGGTCGATATCTTTGGAACGGTAACTGGCACCCAAAGGCGAGAGCTGATGAGCGGTTACTTTTTGGAGGTTGAATAATGCCGCTACAAGGGTTGGCTGTGGAGTTGCAGAAGTGTCGTTAGGAAACAGCTGGTTGGTTGTTAAGGTTGCGAGTCCGCTGGGGGCAGCAGGTCCAAGCTGCGACAGGATCGGCATCAGCCCTCCGGTTCGTGCATGTCCAGCGAGGACCGCATTTTGTTTCCCGTACAAACCACCAAAGACCGCGTGGGCGATTCCGTCCCGCAGTCCGTCATGAGGATATTCGAGGAAGGTACTTGTGAAGAACGAGTCCCCGTTGGGTAGAAAAGCGACTTCGACCACATTGTCCATACCGCCGGTGAAAATCGCTTCGACAGGTCCACCCGACAGCTTTCTGCGATAGATATGGGAAGCCGATGACGTGAAGGTCCGCCCATCGAGTAGTTCATGTTCTTGTTCAGCAAACGCGGCCTTGCACCAATAAACCCAGCCATCGGGACCAAGGAATGGGCCATGCAAATCGTTTGCGCATCCGGTGAGTGTTTTGCCGTCAAACCAGATGCTGCGTTCTTCGCAAACGCCATCGCCATCTTTGTCCGATAGTCGCCAGATTTGCGGTGGGGCCGCGACCAGGATGTCGTCGCCCAGGCATAACACACCTTCGGGAAACGGCATGTTGTCCGCGACGATTTGACGAGTATCGAATTGGCCGTCGCCGTCCACGTCTTTTAAGCGGATGATCTTGTGCAAGCCAAGTGCGTTATGCTCCGCGATCGGTTTACTGACTCCTCCTGATTCGGCGATGACAAGGTTTCCCTCGCGGTCCCAGTCGATCACGATTGGCCAGGTGGTTAGATCGTCCGTCGAAACCTTTTCGATTTTTAAACCCGGAGCGACCGTGAACTGAATGTCGCCAATTTGGGTTGTTGCCGCCTGTGGAGAATCCGCAAAAAGTTTGGCAGGAAGTAGCAGGCAGGTCAGCAGGCTTAGTAGGTAGCCAATTGCATGAGTCGGCATTGGTGAGGACCTAGGTTGGGCAGATGCAGGATGGAGGCTCCAAGTATAACGAAAACGAAACCAAGCCGTCGCCGCATGGTGCCACGCGTTTGGCGAACGTATCTGTGGTCGCCAGACGGCGGTTCGCACGGGTTGGTATCCTTCCCGCGATTGCCGTCGTCAGGCCATGTATTAGTTTGCTTCGCGAGCAAATTTTAAGAACAGTTCTTCCAGGACCCAGCGGTCTCGTCCTTCGACGCTGTGGCTTCCCTTCAGCCGGAGGTCGGCTTCCAGCAGCCAGGGAAGGATTTGTCGCCCTCGATGCCGTCCTATTTGCTTTAATTGTCGTTCGGCCTGTTGCATGTCTTGCGGCGAGCCTCGGAAGCCGGATGTTTTAAAGGCCTCGGTCAGGCTGATTTTTCGGCCCTGCTGTTCGGCCGCATCGACGGCGGCGGTCGCCATTCCCAGACGTCGCAGCGACCAGGCAAGTTGTGGAAGCAAGGCGATCGGTCGTTGTCCGCTGGTCAGTAAACGATCGACATGCTGGAGCGCTTCTGCGGTGTTTCCGGATGCGGCGGCTTCGATGATGTCCCACATCGTTTTGCCCTTCCAGCCTGCGACAATGTCGATGACCAGGGCTTCGTTAATTTTACCGTTGACCGGTAGGTGGACGGCCAGTTTGGCAATTTCGGTATCAAGCAGGCCGACATCATCCCCGATCAGTTCGATCAAGCGGTCGGTCGCGCTTTGGTTGATTTGACAGCGATGTCGAGGTGCCACGAATTCCATCAAGAACGTGCGCAAGCGTTGTACGTCCGGCCGCGTCGAACGCCCCGCTTTGATGACGGGAGGTTTGCACTCGATGATCCATCCCTTCTTTGAGGCCGCTTTGTACAGCCGAGTATTGGAAGCGAGCGTATCCAGTTCCATTACCAAGCGGCCGGCCGAGCTTGGTTCGGCGGCATAGGTCTCCAGTTCCGCTCGGTAGCGTTTCACAAAAGCGTCTCCGCCACGAATCACGACGGAGCGACGTTCGCCGAATGCGAAGAGTGACGCGGTCGAAAGATCGTCTCGCAAATCGGGCCACATCGCCGATTCACCTTCGGCCTCGGTGATGTCTGCATCGCCGGTAAGCAGCGGGCGGCACCAAGTGCGGAGAGTCGAATCGCTTCCAACAAGAAGGATCACTTCCGGCAACGTTTCCGTCACTTCGTCAGGAAGCGTTCCGGTGTCCGCGTTGACTTTCGCAAGGAGATCAAAAGCGTGAAGGGTCGCCATTGTGGACACGTCAGTTTAAAGAGGATGAATCTCTATAGAGTATGGCCATTCTTGTCGCGGCTGCCCAGTCATCGGGAATTCGATGAAGGCTCCAAAGAAGCCATGGTTCTTTCCCCGTTCGGTCCCCGCCAGACACGAAGGGAAGCCGCATCTTTAGCGGGTGGGCCGGTCGCGATCTTCATCATCGCGGTGTCCCGTCGCCGATCTGAATGGGGGTTGAATCAATCCCCACCCGCGTAAAGCCCTCTGTCGCGGATATCACGTTTTTGAGGATGTTGCGGATGATGACAATATATCTCAATAAAAAAACGCTGGATCTCATGGCTGGTTATGGAATGACAATTACAATGAATGGGCCTGAGCGTCACGGTGTGAGGGCTCTAATGGTGCGTTCTGCGCTGTTTTAGCGGGTGGGTGCCGATTGGTCCTGTTCGCTTCTTTTGGTGGCTTAGGCTCTCACCTTTGTTGAGGGAGAGTATCAGGCTGAGAATTTTTGTCTTTGTTATTTTTTGGGAGTTTAATTGAATATGCGTTCTCATTTGAATCGGGATCGAGCGGCGTTCACGCTGGTCGAATTACTCGTTGTGATTGCGATCATCGGGGTTCTGGTCGGGCTGCTTTTGCCCGCCGTACAAGCGGCTCGTGAAGCGGCTCGGCGGATGTCCTGTGGCAACAATCTGAAGCAGATTGCTTTGGCGATGCACAATTACCACGACACCAACCTAGCCCTTCCTTCGGTTGGTTTCGATTATTACGGTGTGAACCTGGACACTCACTCCTGGGTAGCTCGGGTTTTGCCGTTTGTCGAGCAGCAGGCGCTATACGATACGATCGACTTCAATGTGCGCGTTAATGGCGGGAATTCGCCTCTCTATCGTTCGACGCAGCTGGATATGATGTCGTGCCCCTCGGAGAATATGGTATTGGGGGAATCGAATGCCTCGCCGACTTGGAATCATCAGCGTGGTAGTTACGCGGTGAATATGGGGAATACCAATTACGGTCAAGAAAACCCCAATAACTGGGATGGAGTCTGGACCTACAACTTTGGTGGAGCTCCATTTAAGGTAAACGCAGCCCATAACTTTTCGATCATTACGGATGGTTTGAGCAATACTTTGCTGCTCAGCGAGGTCCCTATCAACCAGAATGCAACCGGTTGGCAAGGGATGTATGCCGCGACGATTTACACTTCTGGTGCTGGGTTTACGACCTACCTGTCGCCCAATACGTCGGCCTCGGTTGACGGGGGACGGCGATGTTGGGATCCGGCTGATTTCAGCCCGCGGCGAATCCCTTGCCACAACGGTGGAGACAACTGGCGCTCGGCGACCTTTGCTTCGATGAGTCTCCATCCTGGTGGTGTGCAGTCGGCTTTGGCTGATGGTTCGGTCCGTTTCGTTTCCGAAACGATCAACCTGCAGACTTGGCGTGATGCTTCGACCGCACAGGGTGGCGAAGTCAGTTCGCTCTAATTATCGGTTGCTTGATTTTCTTCGGGGACGGTTCATCAAAGAAGATGTGGTACGGCGGAATAGCACGCGCTTTCTGCCGCCGAGAACCATCGGGTTTTCGCCACCTCCTTTGTGCGATGAGCGGTCCCCTTGTTTTGGTATTTACCTGAATGGATGTTGTGATGTTGCTGCCTCGTATTTCCTTGCTTTTGCTGTCGATCTGCGTTTTTGTGCTTTCCGGATGCACGCCTGATAATGGAATGCTTGACATTTCGGGGAAGGTCACGATGGATGGAGAACCGGTCAACTCTGGCACGATCAGTTTCATGCCGGTCAGCGGCCAAGGGACGACCAGTGGCGGCGAAATCATCGACGGTGAGTACACCGCAGAGGTTTCGCCAGGCGAGTTGGCCGTCCAGGTGACGTCCCCTCAAGAAGTGCGGAAAGAAAATCCAACCGCCGAAGAGGTAGAGCGTGGCTTAGATATTGATCGAAAGGAAACCATCCCGGGCAAATACAACCGAGCTTCGGTGCTGCGGATCACAGTGGCTGCGGACGCCTTGGAACACGACATCACGATGACGTCGAAGGACTAGTGATTCTCCGTCACCTCGTTCAAACGCGAGCCCCTGGGGACGCGGGATCTATTGGTAACGAATTATCAACCCAAGATGTTTCCCTCCATGCTGCGATGACATTGACGGGGCTTATTCCAGGAGAGCGAACAGCTCCCGTACTTTCCAGGCCCGGAGGGTCGACACAATCTCTGCCGGGGGTGAAGCCCCCGGAATGGGAAAACGTGCTAACGTAAGGCCCGAAGGGTCGACACAAAGGCAGGGTCGACACAAAGGCAGAGGGGAATGCATCCAAATATCGCAACTTCAAAACTCGCAAGCGAGCAACCGTAAGGACTGGACGCGATCCCTCGCTGACCGGCTTGTTGATTTAGGGATTGTCGCCCTTCGCTTCCGATCGATACCGCAGTCCGTGACGCGGTGGGGCAGAATTTTGGCTGCCGCGGGGTTTTGGAAACCCCGTGAAGAAACCGCTTTAGCGGAAGCGTGCCGCTGGAACTTCCGCTGACTCTTCGTGCACCGGTTGGAATCCGCGAATTCTTGCTCGCGGGGCAAGCCCTTCCACAGCGATCGGCTGGTCGAGCGTATCGTGACCGACGTTTTCGGCTCGGTCGGTCGCTTCGACGCGTAGGTAGATCTTGCTGGGAAGTTCTGGGTCTGCGGGCCAAGCGTAAAAGCCATCGTTTTCCAGCCCGGTTGCGATCGTGGTCCACGGACCCTGAGGGGTTTCGGAAAATTTCAGGGTTACCGGGCGTCGGGCCAGGTTGTTTTGGGAATCTTCGCACTGGTAGGTGATCAGCAGTTTTCCCGTGTCATCTTGTTCGCCATAGCGAGCCCCGGTGATTCGGACCGTAGGCTTGGTGGTGTCGACAAGGACAAAGATGTCCGCGTCTTCTCCTGCCTGTGGGCGTGGGCTGGCCAGCCCGTTTCGCCCGATGACTACGATTCGGAATCCGTAAACCCCGTCTCCACCGGTGATAATGTCAAATGGACTTTGCCCGTCCGGATCGGCGTCCCATCGCGTCCAGGATCTGCCAACATCTTTGGTTGCCCACAGTTCAACGGTCTCGACACCTTGGCGGCCAATCGATTCGACTTCGTAGTCCAAGCTGAACGTACGCGTATCGCTCTGCCGGATCGCCGCACCGGACGCCAACATGTCATCGACGGAGATCGACTGCGTAAACTGCAATGCTGGTCGTTGGCTTTGGACCGTATCGGTCGGTTCGTTGTCCGCGTTTGCGGAAGTGGCTGGGGTGCTGCGGGATGGGGCCGATGTGTAGGTGTCGGCGGTGGCGGGCGGGGTGGGAACCATTTCAGTGTTCGACGCCGAAGTCCGCTGCCCCGAGGCTGTGAGTTGCGTTCGTGAATTCTCACTCGTTTCAACCGCCAGGGGACGCAGTGCGTCTTGGGGCGTCCGCGGAGCTGGCGGTTCTGAGTTCGCTGGCGTTCCGGCGTCCGCTGGCGTCGATTCTGGATTGGTTCGAGTCGACAGCGGGGGATTCAGCCCAAATTCCGGTGGAGCGCTGCTGCGTTCCATCGAAGGATTGTTTGCCGTGGGAATTTGAGCGTCGTGGGAAGTTGGATAGGCGTTGGTCGTTTGTGGATTACTGTTGGCCAACGGTCCTTCCATGCCACGAATGGTATGGGAGGAAGGGGTTTGCGCAACGTACTGCGTTGCCGGTGGTGACCAGCGATTTTCTCTAGCTGGCGGGGTTGGGTTTCCCTGCCCATTTGCTGCGGTCGCTGGCAAGTTGGCAGCGCCGGGGGCGGCCTGCGAAAAGGCTGACGGAGTGGGCCAATTTGGCGTCGCTGGAGCCGCTGCGGCAGGTGCCTGCTGAACCTGTTGGGCTACTGGTTGCCGCGGCGCCGGCGGGTTGTAGACCGGATTGAAGGGTTGCTGCGCCATGTTTGACCGCTGCGGATGTCCGGTCAGCGGTCCGTTGCTTCGCTGGCTTGCCGCTATCGCTTCGATGGCGGCCGGGTTGGCGTATACCGGTGGCTGGTTATCGGGCAACGGTGGCGGCGGCAAGAGTGGCGAACTAGCCAGTTTGGCAGGAATTTCTTGGCGAGCCATTCGCGGTTTTTCGACTTGACGGGTCAAGACCGTTTGATTGCCCGCCCGGTCGCGAACGATCAGGCGAATATAAACATGTCGCCAGTCCGATTCGGGGACCCAAACCAATCGCCCTTCCGAAACGCCTTGCTTCTCTTCGTTCACGGGCTGCGAAGCCGAATCGACGGCCATCCATTGACGGACGGAATCGGTCATGTATTCAACGCGAAGGCTTTTCGCTTCCGGAGCGACGTCGGTGATCCGGTAGTCCACGATGACCTGGCCGTTCCCGTCGGCGTCGGCACGTGCTTCCAAGTTCGGATTTTCGGTATCGACCGTCACCCGCAGTTGAGGCTGGACGGGGCCCGCTGGGTGCGCTGCACCACTGACGTCAATGGTCCGCGTGGCAAACCAGTAATCCCCATCTTCTGGGGCGGTGAAGGGAAAATTCCGGCTGTTGGCTGGTTGCCGTGCGAACAATTCCCATCGCGCCCCAGCGTCCCGCGACAAATATAATTGGACTTCTTGCGGTTGCGTTCCGACCGAAGCGACGGAGAATGGGATATCGAACTGAGGAACGTTTAGGAAAATGCCTCGTGCTTCCGTTTGCTGGGTACCGGAAGTTTGGGGGCGCGTTGGCTGGCCACTGGGCCGGGGCACGTGCGCAGCGAAATTGGTGTTTTGAGCGGCCGCGTTTGCTTCGGGCGTGTAGGGTACTTGTCCCGGTTGCGATTGCCCGTACTGCGATTGTCCATACTGGGCCTGAGCTGCGACGGGAACCGAGCAGATGGTCGCGATCAGTAGGGCTCGTAGGTGTTTTCGCATGATTGGGGCGAACGCCTCCGCGGCGCTGGTTCTCTTGAGGAAGAGTGACGGGAGGATTTTTTGTAGGCGTGTTGCCGGCTACAATCACTCCTGCGACTCCAGCAGGAATCGTCCCAAATGGAGTCGCGGCCATCCATCGGTCTTCATCGGCAGGAACGGTTATCCGGCTTGAGACTTATTGTTTGATAGTTGGGGTTTTTTATGGGGGTTGCGTGCATCCCCTTTTGTGGTTGCTTAGCCTTCGTTTTTCGTTTGATTGATAGGTGTTTTTTTGAAGACTTCTTCGGTTCTGCACTATGACGTGATCGTGATCGGGGCAGGGCATGCTGGTACCGAGGCGGCGGCAGCGTCCGCCCGTTTGGGCGCCCGGACCGCACTTTTGACCACCAATATCGACACTGTCGGTCAGATGAGTTGCAACCCAGCGATCGGAGGAGTGGCTAAGGGCCAGATTGTCCGTGAAGTCGACGCGCTTGGCGGGTTGATGGGCAAAGCGATCGATGCGACCGGAATTCAGTTTCGTCTGCTGAATTGTCGCAAAGGGCCGGCGATGCACAGCCCTCGCGCCCAGGCCGATAAAAAGGCCTACCAAAACGAAATCAAATGGTTGGTGGAATCCCAACCGAATTTGGATCTGCTGCAAGAGACCGTCGAAGGGCTGTGGACCGAACAGACCAGCGAAGGAACGCGGATCCGAGGCGTGCACGTGCGTGGGGGCGTTACATACCAGGCGCCGACGGTTGTGCTGACGACCGGCACCTTCCTCAAAGCGATCATGCATACCGGGGAAGAACAGGTCGCAGGAGGCCGCGCAGGGGAGGGGACCACCAGCGGAATTAGCGGAGCCCTTCGTGATCTGGGATTGGAACTGGAACGTTTCAAAACAGGAACCCCGCCACGCTTGAACGGTAGGACGATCGACTGGAGCCAAACCGAACGCCAGCCCGGTGATGATCAACCGCAGCCGTTTTCGTTCCTGACCGATCAGCTGCCGACGCCGCAGATGGATTGTTTCGTCACCTATACAAATGAAAAGGTCCATGATCTGATCCGCGCAAACCTGCATCGAGCGCCTATGTACAGCGGGCAAATCGATTCTCAGGGACCGCGGTACTGCCCTTCGATCGAAGACAAGGTCGTTCGCTTTGCGGATAAAGATAAGCACCAGTTATTTCTCGAGCCCGAGGGACGACGGACGCACGAAATTTACGTGAACGGGATTTCAACCAGCCTGCCGCGGGACGTTCAAGATCAGATCATGAAGCAGATTCCCGGTTTGGAAAATGCCCAAATCATGCGGTATGGGTATGCCGTGGAATACGATTTTTCGCCCCCCACGCAACTCTGGCCCCACTTGGAATCGAAGAAAGTTGCCGGGCTCTTTCTTGCGGGCCAAATCAATGGAACGACCGGTTATGAAGAGGCGGCCGGACAGGGGTTGGTTGCTGGAGCAAACGCTGCCTTACAGGTTGCTGGAAAACCTCTATTCCTGCCGCAACGCGATGAAGCCTATATCGGCGTTCTGATCGATGACCTGGTAACGTCCGGCACCGATGAACCCTATCGGATGTTTACCAGTCGAGCGGAATATCGGTTGTTGCTTCGCCAAGACAACGCGGATAGACGCCTAACTCCGATGGCACATTCGATCGGCCTGACCGATCAGCCGCGAATGGATCGCTTGAATCAAAAGTTGTCCGATATTGCCCGCGGTATGGAGCTGTTGCAGGCGGGCCGCATTGAAAAAGCTCCCGCGGACAGGTATCTGAAACGACCTGAAGTCACGTGGGAGCAGATCGTGTCGCATGTACCGGAACTGGCCACGATCCCCGCCGAAGCGGCTCAGCAGGTTGAATACGACGTTAAGTACGCAGGGTATATTGTCCGCCAGCAAGAAGATGTGGCGAAGCAGCATCGCTTGGCCGAACGCAAAATTCCCCCCGCGTTTGATTTCGAATCGATTAAACCTTTGCGAAATGAAGCCAAACAAAAACTGGCAAAGGTCCAGCCGGTCACGTTGGCTCAGGCTCGGCGGATCAGCGGAATCACTCCGGCCGATATCGCGCTGTTGATGGCTCATTTGGAAAATCGAAAACCAAAATCAAAGCCAGTAGGGGATGTTTAATCGCGAAGCGGATTGCGATATCGCGATCCCCATTTCTTAGCGGGGGACGTCGGTTGCATTCGTGACGGATTGTTTGCTTCCCATGCGCTCGCCCCGGAAGACGCAACCAACATTGATTAATGAAACGCCCTGGCACAGCGTCCCCTTGTCGGTTTATCCGACAGGAACGGAAGATTTGAAATTAGCAGCGGCAAGCCGAACCGGAGGGTGAGCTATTTAAGACATGTGATCTAACTTCAAATCTTTGCTCCATGCCAGGCAAGCTGGCATGGGGCTGATTCCGCTTGGGAAGCTGCAAATCGGTCGTATGTAAACGGCACGTAGTAGAGTCTCTCCGAGACTCGTGCTTGCTGAATTCTCCACCTCGGGGGAGGTCGGTCGCATTCGTGACGGATTGTTTGCTTCCCATGCGCTCGCCCCGGAAGACGCAACCAACATTGATTAACGAAACGCCCTGGCACAGCGTCCCCTTGTCGGTTTATCCGACAGGAACGAAAGATTTGAAATTAGCAGAGGTCATCCTCACGTCTTCCCACCGGTTCGGCTTGCCGCTTTCAGCGGCAAGCCGAACCGGAGAGTGAGCTATTTAAGGCATGTGATCTAACTTCAAATCTTTGCTTCATGCCAGGCAAGCTGGCATGGGGCCGATTCCGCTACGAAAGTTTGCTTCGCAGCTCATCTAACCAAGCCGATGGGAAGTGCCATTTTAGTATCGCCATCAACTTGGCGTTCTCTCTTCCGCTCGAATTGGGGGTCGGTAAAAATTGCCTATTTTGCCGTCAGAAACACCGTGTGTGTCCTTAAGTGCTTTGGTGTCAACGAGTTGTGGCGTAAATTTCAATATTGACCCAAGGTGTGGTTTAGGTATAATTCCGCCAGCTTGGCAATTTTGGTGGTTGAGGCAGGAGCGGGGGTTCTTGTCGCCTACGGTTTCAGCGCAGTTTATCACGGAATTGTGGTAGTGCGGGGAAACGGAAATTTGCTAAAGGGAGTTACGTTAATGGACAAGCAAGCCGCTCACAGGGAGGATAAATTCTGCCATGACCACTAAGACGGTCTTTACGACGGGCGAAGCTGCGAAAATTTGCAAGGTTAGCCAGCAAACAATCATTCGCTGTTTCGATAACGGTTCACTTCGAGGATTTCGCGTTCCTGGAAGCAAATTCCGGCGGATTCCACGCGATCATCTGTTCAGCTTTATGAAAGAGAACGGAATTCCGACCGATGCACTGCAGAGTGGGAAGAAAAAAGTCCTGATCGTGGACGACGATCAAGATTTGGTCGATTTGATTTCGGACGGCTTCGAGCGGGACAAACGATTCGATATCCGGACCGCCAACAACGGTTTTGATGCAGGGATGGGCGTCCGTGAATTTCGCCCCGACCTAGTCGTCTTGGACGTCATGCTTCCCGACATCAACGGTAAGGAAGTGTGCCAGCGTGTCCGTAGTGACACCGCCCTTGATCAAGTTAAGATTCTTTGTATTTCAGGGATGGTTGAGCAGGATAAAGTCGCATCGCTCAAAGAAGCTGGAGCCGACGATTTTATGCAAAAACCGTTCGCGATTGATGATTTGATCATTCGTGCATGTGAATTGGTTGACCTCGAACGCACGATCCCAAGTTAAGCTACGTTTAATAAACAGCAAGGAGACCCGGTGATGGAGTTACTACCGTGTTTGCGGTGGGGACAACATCGCTGGTGGTTGCCGCTAGATGGGGCGACTGCCAATACGTTGGCGGCCGTTTTAATGGATGCAAGTCAGCTTGCAGATCATGCTTCGCGCGTGCAGCACGTGGCGTCGATACGCGATTTATTGCAGCGCGATCCGGCTTTCCTGATCTATGGATTGCTGCGGAGCTGTGACGGAGCCAGTAAACGTCCCCCGGACCGTTTAGGTCTGGATCGTCTGGCGACTTGGATGACCGCTCGATTGCCGGTCTGGTTTCAACAGCCCGATCGATTCTTAGCAGCCCCCGAAGTCTCCGCTTCGATGCGTCGGGAGTGGCAAGAACTAGCAGCGGAGTGCCGGCAGAGACCGGTTTCCCAGTGGTTGCTGACGGCACCTCGGTGGTTGCAGCAAACCGGGCCGCCCGCGCCGGTCGGTTGGCAAGCCTATTGGCCGCAATTGCAATCGACCGCAGGCAATTCACACCAGGATGGGGATGCAGAGGATCTTAAGCAAGCGGATGCCTCTTGCCCGCTTCCCCGATACGAACCGCAGCCTCTTGCCCTGGATCGACTTGCTGGGTTGGTGTTGCGTGAGGAGCGAACGCGGAGTCATTTCGGAACGGTTCTGCACGATGAGAAATTGGCTTCGTTGAAACAGTTTGCGTATGGACTGACTCACGAGATCAACAATCCGCTTGCGAACATTGTGACGCGAAGCGAACAGTTGAAGTCGACGGAACCGGATGACAAACGCAAAGCCTCTTTGCAGCGAGTCGTCGACC
Source organism: Roseimaritima multifibrata (assembly GCF_007741495.1). Taxonomy (NCBI): domain Bacteria; kingdom Pseudomonadati; phylum Planctomycetota; class Planctomycetia; order Pirellulales; family Pirellulaceae; genus Roseimaritima; species Roseimaritima multifibrata. The sequence continues at coordinate 6,470,766 of NZ_CP036262.1, read as the reverse complement.
AGGCGATGCGTGCTCACGAGATGATTTCCGATGTCATGTTCTATGCACATCCGCCGCAGCCCAGTGTCGAAAAGATCGATTTGGGAAGCGTCGTCTCGGAGGTCGTGCAGTCGTATCAAGATACGTGTGCATCCCTTTCGATTCGTTTGTCGGTCGAACCGGCGCCAGGCATTCAGTGTCAGGCAGATCGTGCGATGATCCATGATGCGGTGGCGGCTCTCTTGCGAAATTCGGTCGAAGCGATTGGCACCGGCGGGCAGATCCTCGTCGACTGGGGCGAACGTGATGGCAAGGTCTGGGTCCGCGTGTCCGATAGTGGTCCCGGTCTGTCCGAAGAATCGCGGCGTCATGCGTTTGATCCTTATTACAGCGGCCGCGAAGCCGGTCGAGGCTTAGGGCTGGGGTTGTGCAGGGTCTATCGGGTTGCCAAATTGCATGGCGGCGATGCGACGCTGAATAGCGCGATCGCGGGCTGTGTGGCTCGCTTTTGGTTTCTGAATCGCTGATTCCTCTGCACTAATTCGATTGAATGGCCTCTCGTGACGTTTGGAATTCTTAGTCTGCTGCCATCGGCCATCGCCATTCTCTTGGCGATCATCACGCGACGAGTGTTGGCCTCGCTAGGGATTGCGGTGGTGGTTGGGGCCCTGTTGCTGGCGTGGCGATTGCCGGTTTCACCGGAACCGTTTGGCGAAGGAAGCATGCTGCCCGAAGCGTTCCGCGGTTCGTTTCCGCTGCGTTCGCTAGGGTACCTGGGAAGCCACCTCTATTTTTCGGTGTTCGATTTTGATCACATTCGAGTGCTGGTCTTTAGCCTCTTGCTAGGTGGAATGACCGGAGTCTTGGAAGCCAGCCAATCGATGCGCGCGGTCATGCAGACTTTGGCGGCTCGGATCCGTGGTCGGAAAGGTGGGCAGTCTTTGATCGCTGGAATGGGATTGGCGATCTTTTTCGATGACTATGCCAACACGTTGCTGCTGGGCGGGACGATGCGACGTGTGAGTGACAAATTGCGAATCTCGCGGGCGAAGCTGGCCTATCTGGTCGATTCGACAGCCGCTCCGGTGGCCGGTTTGGCTGTTGTCAGTACATGGGTTGCAACCGAGATCAGTTTGATCGGCGAAGGGATTCCCGAAGGGGTCGACGTGACGGCCTTTTCGCTTTTCTTGCAGTCGATTGCTTATCGCTTTTATCCTGTTTTTGCGTTGATTCTTGTTTTGGTGATCGCTCGGACAGGGCGTGATTTTGGGCCGATGCTGGCCGCAGAACGGGAAGCGGTTCGAGGCATTCCGGCGGGTGAAAATGCGTCGAATGACCAGCCCGATTCGGATGCCATTCTGCCGCCTGCGCGGGGATGGCAATGGATATCCGCAGTTTTGCCGGTAGTCCTCTGCGTGTTTGCTGTGGGATGGTCGTTGTATCAAACCGGGACTGCAACTCTGCTTGAATCGGGGGATCGGATTCCGCCGGGCGTCGAAGGTTGGGGGCTGATTATCGGGAACGCCGATTCCTACAACGCATTGGTTATTGGTGGGGCGACGGGGTTGTTGGCGGCCGTCCTGTTGGGCTGGATGGCTGATTTCACTTTTGCCGGATTGCGTACGTTGGGGATCGGAATCCTCCGTGGGGCATGGCAGATCATGCCGGCAATGTTTGTGTTGTGGTTGGCCTGGGCGCTCTCGGCGATGGCGGACGAAGGGCATCTGGATGCGGGCGGTTATTTGAAAAACCAGATCAGTGATCGATTGGCTGAGTGGGCGCTGCCGACGGTCGTTTTTTTGGTCGCCGCGCTGGTCGCTTTTTCGACGGGGACCAGCTGGGGGACGATGGCGCTGCTGACTCCGCTGGCTGTCCAATTAGGATTTCAAGTCTCCGGTGGGGCCGAAGTGAATGCCTCGGTACTGGCTGCAACCGGAGCGGTTCTCGCCGGTTCGATTATGGGGGATCATTGTTCACCGATCTCCGATACCACGGTCCTTTCGAGTCGAGCCTGTGGATGTGACCACGTACAACATGTGAGGACTCAAATGCCTTATTCTCTGCTAGCGGGAGGAGTCGCTGTGGGGGCCGGGACGTTGCCCGCCGCCATGGGGATGTCTCCTTGGATTGGAATGGTTATCGGGGCAGCCGCGTTGTACGGGGTGGTTCGGTTCTGCGGTCAAGACGTTTCCTTGCTTGCCGTTGAGGAGGAAATGTCATAGAGGTGTCGAAGATGAGTAAACAATCGCCGCGTTGGTGGAAAGCTTGGCAGCGACTGGCGCCCCGGTTCATCAAGAGCGGTCGCTCCAGCAAGTTGGATCCGCATCTGAAGGTCGTTTTGGACGACCTGGAACGCCAAGGTTTGGCTTGCGGACCATTGCAATCCTGGATACCGACCGGCAGTCAAGCGAATGCCTTGCAGGTTGCTCAAGGCGAAATGGGCAAACTGCTAAACCCGTATTTCAAGGCTCATGAGAAATCGTTGCAGCGTGTTCGCTCGCTACTGAGCAGCCAGCAAGTTCCCAAGATCTTGATCCCGATCTTTGAAGCGAACTATTTGCATCGTCGACCGGCGCCGTATGCGGGCATCGCAAAAACGTCCAGCGGGGGCGCCGGTTCTGTCGGTTCGTCCGGTTCCTCGCCTGCCCGTCAGAAAACAACAAAGGGGATCAAGCAGGTTCGAATTGCCCAGCAACGTTTGGAACGGGCTCGCTTGGAAATGCCTAGTGCGACCGATTGGGGGCGGGATTCCGATTCGTTCTTGATCTGCATTGATGAAACTTGGCCTCAAAAAGGCAAACATGGCAGCGAAGGAGTGATCGCCGGGGTCGTCTGGCAAGGCAGCGAACCTGACTTTGACCGTTTGCCACGTGCCAAGGATCACCGCTACGCCTCGCTCGCCGCGTATGGGATTTTGGAGCAGTTGTTTCGCTGCCCGCAGGCATTGCCTTTTATCATGCCGATTCGCTTGGATGATCGGTCGGGCCAGGCGAGCCAACACTACGATGATCTGCTGCAGGCAAGCATTCAGATTGTGCTTGGCTGGTTGTTGCCGGTCGATGGGAAACCGGCAAGCCTAAAAATTTGGATGGACCACGATTCGCGACATCCGCATGGCTATGACCAGACCGATTTCTTTCAAGGGTTGCTGCGCGGGAATCAACGCTTCGCTAGGTATGACATTCAAGAAGTTTCCTGGTACGACTTGGATCGAATCGATAGCTACATCGCGTATGCCGATCAGTTGGCTTACTTAGCTCGGGAAAGCACCAAGAACAATCGTGCTCTTGGTGAGGTTGCGAACTTCAAGGAACTGCCCGGTTACGTGCCCCTTACAATGGACCTGGTAGAGCGGCTGAAAAGGCTTGAGCATCTTGAAGAAAACGGGGATGTCGAAAGTTTCTTGGATCTGGCGGTTCAGTTGCAAAAGACTCGGATGGGCGACCTGTTGGTCGAAGATGTCCGTCGTCGGTTGAGCGATCGCAGGGATTTGCAGCTCCGCTTATTGGAAACGCTCGATCGCCGTTATCAGCACCGGAGCCGCGATTTGCGCAAGCTGGAAAAAGCGGTCGATGTCGTTCAGCGGATTGTGTCGATCACCCCCGAGCAACAGGGCGTCCGGGCTCGCCTGCTTTCCACAGCCGTGCAATTTCAGAGTGCGAACTACGATGGCGATCCATACCGCGTCACTGAATTGATTGCACAGTATGAATCGATTCGTGATGAGGCGCTGGAGGATGTCCCGGATCTGGCGGTGGAGTGTGACCTTCATCTGGCCGGGGTTGCGGCCGATCGGCTGGAATTTGACCAAGCCATTTTGATCGCCGAAGATTGGGCTCACGATGAACGCTTCCCTTTTTTGCCTCGGTTCTTACGTGCCAAAGTCCTGACGACGTTGGGACGATTCTTGGCGGCAGGCGGATTTCACGAAGAAGCGGAAGGCCGGTTGGCACAAGCGATAACGCTGATGGATGCGGCCGCAAAAGCGCTCCCCAGTTTGGGCTCATGGCGAGAAATTCCGGCCGGCTATCGAGCTCATAATGCGCTCGATCAACAGGCGGATGATTGGTATGAGAAACTGCAAGAAGCGGTAGGCAATCCAGATGATTTGGTGACCAGTCTGATTGAAGATCACGACCGCAGGCAGGACCGTTATCGTCATCGTTTAATCCTTCGCGCCATGACAGCCTATGGCTCGGATCCGTTGCTGCGTGATGCGACGGATCGGTATGTCGCATCTCGCGAAGACTGGACGATGGGGGAGGGCGAACCGTGGCCGGAGATCGCTTTCTATCGAGCTTGCATTTTGTGGAACGTCAAGGAAACGCAAGCCGCATCGAAATGGTTTGACCTCGCGTTAGTAACCTTGGCGGCGCGCCATCGAGGCGTAACGATGCAGTTGTTAACCGCCTGTGTAGGAACGGCAGCTTATTGTTGTTTCGATGACCAGCATTTTTATGATGAAGCTATCGAAGCAATCGAAGCGGTAGGAGATTCGTTGCCCGCCGCAGCGGCGATGCTGCAAGCGTTGAACAATGCATTAAAACGTCCTGCCCCGCATCATCTACTAGAAGTCCAAACGCAAATGCGATTCCACTATCACTAGGCCTACGTTCTGACGCATGTAGTTACCGTCGCTAGGCGGTGGTTTCAGCAGCAGTCCTGCCCATGTAATAATCAATAGAGGCAATTGTTCAACAATAAGCGGCTTCGCCGCTCGAAAAGTAGGAAGGTCGAACGATGTGGCCGCCCACTTTCAGCGACGTCGAACGGTTTGCTGGCCGATTTTGAAAAGTCGTTGGGAACTGCGAAGCGATTCGTGAAAACGAAAGTTTTTTTAACCGAGCGTGCAATAAACGGCAAACGGCTGTGTCTTCCTGTTAAATGGTCGTCGTTTTTCATTCCTCAGGCACGTTTGCATGCTTCCTAGTCCACTTGAAACTCGAGCTAGCTTGATTCTGCGTCTGCCCGACGCGGCGGATGTGGTGGCTTGGGACGAAGCGGTCGCGATCTATGCTCCGTTGATTCGCCGCTTGGCGGTTGCCCAGGGGATGCAGCCCGCCGATGCGGATGATTTGGTCCAGGAAGTTTTCTCGGCGATCGCCCGCTCGGTCTCTGATTGGCTTGAACGTCCCGATCGTGGTGGGTTTCGTACTTGGTTACTAGCGATTGCTCGGAATGCAGCCTTGAACCTTCTCACCCGCCGTGGCACCCGGTCGCTGGCGGCTGGCGGCGACGACGCGGCAGGCATGTTGGCCGATGTTGAGTCACCGGCAGCGGATATTTCTGGCCAGTTTGATTTGGAATATCGCCGCGAGGTCTTTCGTTGGGCGGCGGCTCAGGTGCGAGACCAAGTGGCTGAAGCAACCTGGTCCGCATTCTGGATGACCCACGTCGAAGGCGAAACCGTTGCCGATGTGGCGAAGCGACTCAGAGTCACCGTGGGCACCGTGTACGTCAGCCGATCACGAGTCATGAATCGACTGCAGGAAGTTGTCAAACAATACGAGGTAACAAAATGATTGTCAGTGAAAATGCGTGCAACGACGCTGGGCTATACAGCCTGCTGAGAGAGGACGAATCGAGTCACGGTTACCAATCGGCACTTCAGCACGTTGATTCTTGCACGGCGTGCCAAGTCCGTTTGGAACAGATGGCAGCCGAATCGGGCCTGTGGCAAGAAGCCCAGGAGGTACTGACGAGCAGTCATGAGCCCGCTACGGGCAGTGCCAAAGCCGATGAGTTGGCATTCCCCTTGAATCGCCGCCCGGTTGCTTGGAGCGAGTCGGTGGCCAAGGCGCTGCTCGCGCCACCATCGCATCCCGAATTGCTCGGCCGGATCGGTCGCTATGACGTGGAACGACTGATCGGAAGTGGCGGCATGGGGGTCGTCTTCAAAGCGTACGATACGGAACTGAATCGTCCGGTGGCGGTGAAATTGCTGGCTCCCTATTTGGCGGAGAGCGGATCGGCCAGGAACCGGTTTGCTCGCGAGGCTCGTTCGGCAGCGGGCGTGGTCGACGACCATGTTGTCCCAATTTACAACGTCGAATCGGAAAACGATCCGCCCTTTCTAGTGATGCAATACGTTGCTGGCGGATCGCTTCAAGAAACGCTCGACCGAAACGGCCCCTTGGAAGTCGGCGAGATTCTCCGTATCGGGATGCAGACCGCCAAAGGGCTCGCCGCCGCACACGCTCAAGGGTTGATTCATCGCGATGTCAAACCATCGAACATCCTGCTCGATGAAGGTGTCGAACGAGCCTTGCTAACCGATTTCGGTTTGGCCCGTGCCGAAGACGATGCCTGTTTGACACGCAGCGGTTTTCATCCTGGCACCCCGCACTACATGTCGCCCGAGCAAGTACGGGGCGATGCAATCGACGGACGGAGCGATTTGTTCGGTCTCGGCTGTGTGTTGTATGCCCTGTGTACCGGTCATCCACCATTCCGCGCCGAAACCAGCTACGCCGTCCTCCGTCGCATCACCGACGACACGGCGCGTCCGATACGCCAACTCAATCCCGATATCCCCGATTGGCTAGAAAGCATCGTGATGAAACTGCTTTCCAAATCGCGAGAAGGTCGCTTTGGCTCGGCCGAACAAGTCGCCGAGTTGCTGGAGGATTGCCTTGCTCATGTGCAGCATCCCACGGCGACACCGCTACCAAAACGTGTAGAGCCGTTGACTCAACGGCTTCCATTGGCCCTAAGCGGCGGTTCTGGCAGAAAAGTTTGGAGACATTGGTTCTACATTGGATTCGCTGCATTCTCGTTGTTGTTTGCGGGATTTCTGGTCGTCCTGGAAATGAACAAGGGGACGCTGACGATCGAGTCCGATGCGGACGACGTGCCAATTCGGATTATGCAGGGTGACGATGTCGTGGAGGTACTAACCGTAAACAAAGGCACCGAATCCGTTCAGATTGCTGCTGGAAACTACTTTGTGGAGATCGACGGAGAGTTTGATGGTGTCGTCGTTGACAAAGGTCTCGTTTCGCTAAAACGCCGTGGGGAAGAACGTGTCAAGTTGAGCCTGTCGAGCGTCGAATTGGCGGCAACCCCGGTGAAACCAGCGGCCAATGAAAACTCGATCAACTTCGATTCTCTCGAAGACTTGCCCATCGACACACAAGTTCATGTTGTTGGGTGCTATGGGCCTGTCAATCATCAACCGATTGAGGTGTTCGTGAAATCAACAGGCAAGCCAATGGTGATCGTCCTAAATTGTTATAGCGTCGCAAATTGGAATTGGAATGTGGATCCAGATGCGGATGTGCGTGGTGTGATTCTTTCCGGTTACAACGCTCAGCAGTTCTCGCACTCGGCTCCAAGGAAGGGTATTCCAACAATCATCAATACCTATTTCCCAATGAAAGGTGGTATTGAGAAGCCCGAAAGAGAGGAACGCTCAAAGGCATTTTTTCTGGCCCATTCGCCTCTGGAAGAGAAGGAATTCGAAAAGATGCTAAATCGTGTAGACCGTTTGACCGAACGAAAAGTGACGTCGTTCCAAACCATTGCAGAGGCCAAAGAGTTCGTCATTGATGGAAAGCGTGGACTAGAAGAACTGGAGATTGCGAAACGTTGGCTTGCGTTTGCACCAGGCCAAGACAAGAATTCCGAAGAGTTTATTATTATCGATTACAGATTGCACGAACTATTGCTCGATCGCCAACGTCCAACTCCAACCAAGCAATTTGCTGAAAAAATGGACGCTTTGGGTATTCCGAGACTTACGCAGGATGTTGCTGTAATTCAGGAAACCAAAAAGGAGTCCAACGCCGTAGGTCCAGCTGCGGAGAAACAGGCCACAGCACCGTCACCGGAGCCCTTTGCGTCGTCGCCGCACGATTTTGGCATCGATAGTGGTTCGACGACAGGCAATCTGCTTACTGGGACATGGGAGATTGAGATATCAAGCCCTGGGAAACCGAAGCGTTCGGGAATCGCGGCGTTCGCTGGCAACGGTGGGATGATCGCTGCTTCGGGTGATGAAACCGTACCGTTGCAATTCACTTACGACATTCAACCGAACTTCCCTCAACCGGAGGAGGCGCCATTCTGGATTGACCTATACGCAACCGCTGGCGCTGCTGATGGCGGACCTTCTCGGTGGCACGGAATCGTCGAAGCAAGCCGCTCTTCGATTGCACTCTGTTTCGCTCGTGAAGATCAAATCAAACCACACGGACGACCGGCTAGCATTAAAGATGCAGATCTGGACGTTTTCGTGAAGGTGGTGTTCCTCAAGCGAACGGGATCGGACGAGGAGTCCAACGCGGTGGATACTCCCGCCCCAACCAACGCTTCAACTTCAGCAACGATCAGCGTCGATGGCAAGAACAGAATCGTTGTTCTAAAGGGAGATAAAGAGTCCGTCGAGCTAACCGCCGACTCTCTGAACGCGATGATGAACCAACCCCATTCAGCCGCCAAAGAAAGGGGTGCTGATGAGGCCGTAATGGACAAACGCGAAACAGAGCCACCAAGGAATTGAACCCTCGCGTGACCATGCCCGAAAGATATCTGACCTTTGAAGGCATTGAATTTATGCAAGTGCGCGGCAAGACCACCCACTAACGTTTGGGAATCGAACCGAGCGGCAAGAACATCGGTTGTGGAGCCGGTCGGTCGCCCAGCTTTCCGCTAATCACTTCGAGTGACTCGAAGCCGTATCGTTTGTAAAACTGAATCGCGTCCGGTTTCGCATCGACCACGACGCCAATGCAGCCGGTTCGCTTGGCCATTTCACGGGCAAGGTCGAATGTTGCTCGTAAAAGGAGTTTGCCAATACCTCGTCCTTGCTCATTCCTGGCGACTGCCAGTCGCGCCAACCGAAGAGCGGGCAGCGGATACTTTGGCAAGCGGTTGCGCAGCCCCTTGGGTAAGTCCGTGATCACGATCGAGGTCGCCGAAACGGTCACAAACCCGACGATGCATTCGGCATTGACTGCGACATAGGTCGTGCCAATATGCAGGCGAAACTGGTTCTGTCCTGCGAACTTTTGAAAGAAACGATCTAAATCGATGTCTCCGCTAGTGAACTCGTCGCGCCGGTCATCAGGCCGTAGAGGACGGACTTTAATCACGGTATAGCTCACGCATCGCCTTGGTCGGACGTTTTGGGGTCTCGATCGACTTGACCAGCCTCTCACCACTTGCCAGTGAAATCTCAATTTCCGGAGGAATCAATAAGTCAGCAGGTATCTCGTCCAACGCTTTCAAATGATGCAAAACAGCCGTTTCGATCAAGTGAGATTTTTTCACGCCGTAAGTCGCCACATAACGTTCCAGCAGCTCGCGAGTCTCTGGTGAAATGTTCGCTGAAATTTGAGTCGACATGGTCATGCCTTTACAGAAAAAGTGCTGTTTACGATGTCATGCTTAAATCTACGCTTCCGTAGATTTTAGGTGCGATGCACCGTGTTGGCAAGTAAATGCCATGCCTTGCAGCGAGTTTGGGAAGGAATCTAGAGGGAGTGCGCAGTAAATCCTGCAGGACCAAAAGACGTTAGAAACTCCTTTTTCGCCTAAGACACCGAGAGTTCCGTTCGCGTCGCCTGTCGCTCCGCAAAGGGACGCTACCGCCACGCTACTTTCGCGGGGAGCACGCGATTTATAAGTTAAGGTTTCCTAGCGGAATGCAGCGGAAGCGAGCACCGTCGGCCCCCCCCCCACGTCCCTTCGTCGGCTTGTCCGACAGGGACGCTAGATTTGAAACTAGAGATGCAAACTAATTTCAAATCTTGGCGTCATGCCAGACAAGCTGGCGTGGAGTCTTTTCTCCCTGCCACACTTGCAACTTATTTATCGCACGTCTCGGAGAGACGCGGCTACGTAGGGCAGGTTACGCTTCGGCTCGCTTGTAGGCGGCGACTGCGTCGATGATGGCGTTTAGATCGTAGTCCCGTTTGTAGCCGATGGCCTCTTGGATTCGGGTGAGGTCGGGGACTCGGCGGCGGATGTCTTCGAAGCTGTTGTCGTAGGCGTCTGCATACGATTGGAAGGTGATCCCGCAGTCGGGATTGACCCGTTCTTGGACACGTTGGGCCAGTTCGAGGATCGAGATCGGTTGGTCGCTACCGATGTTAAAGACTCGACCCATACATGCATCGGTTGCGACCAGGTCCAGGATTGCGCGGCGAACGTCGTGCACGTGGGCAAAGCAGCGGGTCTGTTTTCCATCGTCGTGGACCGTGATCGGACGACCCGCGACGGCCGCTTCGACAAACCTGGGCAGGACCATTCCGTAGGCGCCCGTCTGCCGTGGACCGACAACATTAAAGAACCTGCCGACGACAACATTCAGGTTGTGCTGGCGATGAAATGCCAGCGCCAGGAATTCGTCGATCGCTTTCGAGGCTCCGTAGCTCCAGCGAGGCTTGGTGGTCGAACCGAACACCAAATCGTCTTCTTCAGACCACGTCGGTTTGGGGTTCTTGCCGTAGACTTCGCTTGTGCTGGCGATGAAGCAGCGTACTTTGTCACCCTCTTTGACCCGTTCGCCAAGTCGATTCAAGATCAACTGAGTCGGGTAAATATTCCGCTCAATAGTCTGAATCGGTTGTTTCGCAATCAGAGCAACCCCGACCGCCGCCGCCAGGTGGTAGACCTCGTCGGCTCGGTCGACTACCTGAGTCACCAATTCTTTGTTCTCAATAGTCCCTTCGATCCACTCCAGCTTGGGGTGATCGCGAAAGCCGGTGATGTTGGCCAGGTTTCCGGTAGACAGGTCATCGACAACGATGACGTGATCCCCACGCTCAAGAAGGGATTCCACAAGATGCGAGCCAATGAAGCCTGAGCCTCCGGTTACCAATGACGTCGTCACGCAGAGATCCTTGCTGAACAGGACGCTTGGACGCGTCGAAGGAAAATGGAAGTAGAGAATTTTTACTGTCGGTTCTGTTGCTACGGTTCTGCCTGCGGTTTGGTTCACGGACGCTGCGGGAGTGGTCAAGCTGAAAGCGTGACGGTTTTGCCATCGTCATGCTCGGGATCCCCCGTTTCTCAATGACGTTTTTTACACAGCAATCGCTGTTAAAAAAGGATTGCGGTAGAGAACTGACCCCACGTCGTTTGTTCAGTTAAAATAGGCACCGGTGGCTGGCTTGTGCCACGGATTCTGTTCTCACCTTTGCATTCCTACTCGATAGACCCTATGAATTCACTGACTTTGAAGGCTTCTCGCTCCCTAGCCATGGGGGTGTTGTTTCTAACTCTTTTTGCGATTGCTTTTGGTTCAACGTCCAACGCCGAAGACGGGGTTTTCGAAGTCCTGTTTGACGGCAAAAGTCTGGCCGGTTGGGAAGGCAATCCCGAACTTTGGAGTGTCGTCGATGGGGCGATTTTGGGGCAAACCGATCCCGCTAAGCCTCTGCCTGGAAACACTTTTCTGATTTGGAATGGAGAGGAGATCGGTGATTTTGATTTTCGCTGCAAGGTTCGATTCGAGGGAAACAACACAGGCGTCATGTACCGCAGTGATGTTACCGACGCCGCAGGCTTTGTGATGGCTGGCAATCAAGCTGACCTGCATCCAAAGGCCGAGTATTTCGGAATGTTGTACAGCGAAAAAACTGGACGCGGGATCGTGGCCACTCGAGGCCAAAAGGTGCAGATCGCTCCCGACGGGAAGAAAAAAGTTGTCGGCAAGGTCGGCGACGATTCGGCTTTGGTCGACCAAGAGTGGAACGATTTGCGGATCGTTGCGGTTGGTAACCGAGTCATTCATCAGGTCAACGGAATCACGACGGTTGATGTCACGGATCGGTTTGCCGATGCAAAACAGAAAGGCCGAATTGGTTTGCAGTTGCACGCAGGGCCAGCGATGAAAGCTGAATTTCGTGGTCTGTTGCTGCGGCAATTGACTGATGCGGATCGCAAGCAAGTGCTGGCCCAAGCGATCAAAGATGGGCAGCCGGCCCCCGCTAAAGCAAGCGACGAAGGGGCACTTGAGGTCCCGCCTGCCAGTGATTCGTCTTGGCTGACCGATGCCCCGGCCGCCCACTGGGTTTGGGCTGCTGAACATAAAAACAATCAAAAGGTTTGGTTTCGTCGAGGATTTGAGCTCGCTGGAAAAGCACGCACCGCTCGGCTGTACGCAACCTGCGACAACCAAATCAAATTATGGCTGAACGGAAAAGAAATGGGGGTAAGCGACAACTGGGCAAAACCGATCGAACTGGACGTCACCAAGGCGTTGGTCGTCGGTAAAAATCAGTTGGCTGTCGAAGGACAGAACGAAGGGGGAGTCGCCGGTTTGGTTTTGAAACTGGTGGTTACCAACCAAGATGGTTCGAAGTTCCAACTGGTGACCGATGGTCAATGGAAACTGACTGGCGAGAAACCGACGAACTGGCTGGCCGCTGAATTTGATGATTCCGCTTGGCAAGCGGTCAGCGTCAGCAAAAAACAATTGGGAGCCGGCCCTTGGGGGATTCCGAATTACAGCAAATCGGGCTCCGATTCCGGACAGGCCGCCGATCCGCTGGCGGCTAAAAATATTATGTCGCCGCCAGGGTTTGTGGTCGAACGCATCTATGCCGTTCCAAAAGAACAGGGAAGCTGGGTCGCACTGACGGTCGATCCGCAAGGGCGGCTCTACGCGTGTGATCAACAGGACAAAGGGCTCTACCGCATCACCATGGCAGACGAAGGGCAGGGCGACCCCAAAGTCGAAAAAGTGGATGTCTCCTTTAACGGTGAACCTCTGAAAGCCGCTCAAGGTTTGCTTTGGGCTTTTGATGCCCTTTGGTTCCATCGCAACGGTGGGCATCTTTATCGTCTGACAGATGCCAACGGTGATGATCGGTTAGATACCGCTGAACAGATCGCGGGTGGAACGGGCGGTGGTGAGCATGGCAATCATGGTTTGGTCGTTACCGAAGATGGGAACGCGATCTATATGGATGGCGGGAACCACGCACCGCTTGGCGAATTGGCCGGCAGTCGTGTCCCCACCTGGGACGAAGATCTGTTGTTGCCTCGGATGTGGGATGCCAATGGGCATGCCAGAGGCAAATTGGCGCCAGGTGGTTGGGTGACTCGGCTGGATCCGAAAACGCTGCAGCAGACGCTTCATACGATCGGTTTCCGCAATCAGTACGATATCGATTTGAACCGCAACGGGGATCTGTTCACCTACGATGCCGATATGGAATGGGATTTGGGGCTTCCCTGGTACCGCCCCACGCGAATCTGTCACGTCGTTAGCGGAGCCGATTACGGTTGGCGCAGTGGATCCGGAAAATGGCCTGCCTACTACGAGGATAGTTTGCCGCCGGTTGTGGATATTGGTCCTGGATCACCGACCGGGGTGGTGAGCGGCGAAGGGACGGATTTCCCAACCAAGTACCAGGACGCGCTCTACGCGCTCGATTGGACCTTTGGCACGATCTACGCGATCCATCTGGAGGCTTCGGGGGCGGGATACACGGGAGTCGCAGAGCCTTTTGTCTATGGAGCTCCGTTGCCGGTAACCGACGCGATTGTTGGCAAAGATGGCTCGCTCTACTTCACCGTCGGGGGACGGGGGGCGAAGTCCGGTCTGTTTCGTGTGCGATATGTTGGCGATGCCTCCAAGGAAGCACCGACCGCGACCGATCCCAAAGCGGTTGCGGCTCGGGAAAGCCGCCGACAATTGGAAGCGTTTCATGGCAAGCAAGATCCTGCTGCGGTTGCCGCCGCTTTGCCATTCCTGGCATCCCCAGACCGTTTCTTGCGGCATGCCGCTCGAGTTGCGATCGAAAGCCAACCTGTTGATTCTTGGCGCGATCAAGTCCTCACAAGCGACGATGCACAAACACGAATTACCGGAGCCGTCGCATTGGCACGGATGGGCGAAGAGACCGACCGAGCCGGGTTGCTTGCAAGTCTGAACGCATTGGATTTGGAGACGCTTAGTGATTCGCAGTTGTTGGGGGCACTGCGAGCCTACGCGTTGGCATTCATCCGCTTGGGAAGCCCAACCGCAGAAGAGCAGGCCGCAGTGATTGCGAAGTTAGATCCGATGTTGCCTCATCGCAGTGACGATGTGAATACGGAACTGATTCGCGTCCTGGTCAAGCTTCGTGCTCCAGGAATCGTGTCGAAAGTGATCCCGATGATCGTTGATCGAGAGCCAACCGTCTTTCCTGACTGGTCGGATCTCGCCTCTCGAAATCGAGGCTACGGAGCACGCATTCAAGAATTAATGAAAAACCCGCCTCCTGCCCGAGAAATTCAGTATGCCTTCATGCTGCGTTCCCTTCGCAGCGGTTGGACGCTCGAGCAACGGCGCGCCTATTTCACCTTTTTGAATGAAGCCGCCAAGGCTTCCGGTGGCGCTAGCTATCCGGGGTACCTAACCCGAATTCGCGACGAGGCACTTGGCAATTGCAGTAACGCCGAACGGACGGCACTGCAGGACATTACCGGCGAGAGCTTTGACCCCGAACCTGACTTCGAGATCGCTCCGGTGAAAGGGCCGGGAAAAGTTTGGGACGTTCAGCAAGCGGCTCAAGCGGTCCGCGGAAAACCGAATTTCGAACGAGGTCGATCATTGTTTTTTGCCGCCAAGTGTGCCTCCTGTCATCGTATGGGCGGACTGGGGGGGACCGTCGGCCCTGACCTGACAAGTATCCCCAATAAATTTGATACTCGTTATGTCATCGAAGCGATCGTTGATCCGAGCAAGGATATTTCCGATCAATATGGTTCGTCGGTCGTCCTCCTGGACAGCGGGCAGATTGTCACCGGGTTGGTGGTCGCCAATCAGGACGCATCCGAAGGGACTGGCCAATTGGTTGTCTATCCAAGTGATCCGGACGCAAAACCGGTAACCGTCGATGCGGAGACGGTTGAAGAGATCAATCCTTCGCCGATTTCGCAGATGCCAAAGGAATTGCTAGATGCGCTATCGCCTGCCGAGGTGAATGATCTGATGCAGTACCTGATGAGCGCCGGCAATCCGGAAGACAAAAGGTATCAGTAGACATCCGGAAACGGATATTGTCGCCTTTCGTTTCTTAAAAGTAGCGTCTGCGGACGCTACTTCAATGCCATTTACTTTGGCATCTGCGGACGGATTTTCTTGCGTGTCGGCGCAAATCGACCGGCAAATTCCTTGTGTTTTCTCTGCGATTGCCGGACGGTCCGCGCCGTTCCGCTAAGAAAGTAGATGGCATGTGACGCAACCTGCTTGAACTGCTTGGCGGAGAGGAAGAATTTTGGCGAGGCGATTTTGCCGTGAATGCTCGGCTAACGCCTCGTATTTCAAGCGGTAATGTCACTCTATGCCCTGCCTCTGCCCGCCATTGATCGATCTCTGATCCCTCGCGACCGGTGCGCCTTCAAGAAGCGCTCCCAAAAGAACGATGAAGTGATGTACTTGCGCTCTCAGAGAGTCATTCGCAGGTTGAGATTCAGGTCGTTCTTCGGCCTTTTGTTTGGCACTTCGGGCTAAATGCGTTGACCTGGGTGAATGGGGGGAGTGAAGTGAAACCTTTTCGATTTGAGGTCTGCCCGGTAGACTGCAAATAGCTTTTGCAATATGGCCTATCCAAGCCGCTACATGTGGGGAACTGGAAGTGATGAAACGGAAGCATTCCGCCAATCGTACATTTGCCTGGTTGATTGGCATCTTGTTGGTAGCAACGGTCCAGCTTGGCTATGCCCAGGACGCTGAGAAATCGAGCGATGAGGCGATAGCAAAATACGCCGATGCCGCCAATTTCCAGACCAATGCGGCAATGGACCTAGCAATTACTGCTTGGGAAGAGTTTTTATCCCAGTACGCTAATGATCCTTTAGCCCCCAAAGCGGCCCATTATCTGGGGGTCTGCTACATGCAACGCGAGATGCCTGATTATAAGGCAGCCGCCGCCGCATTTGCCAAAGCGTTGGCAGATAAAAAGTACGATCTGCGCGAGGAAAGCTTCGCGAACCGTGGTTGGTGCCTCTATGCGGCTTCCGGCCAAGGGGTCGAACCGGGGGAAGCCCGCGATCCCAAATTGTTGAAAGAGACGATTCAGACTTTTCAGCAACTGAGCAAAGAATATCCCAAAAGTGACTTTTTGGATCAGGCTTACTTTTTTAGTGGTGAAGCTGCCTACGCGCTCGGGGATTCGAAGCAAGCGATCCGGTTTTACGACCAGTTGCTCAAGTGGCCCAAAGCGGCCGAGAGTCCGCTGCGCTGTGATACTTTGTACGCTCGCGGCGTGGCTCAGGAGGAATTGAAAGATTACGCAGGTGCTGTGCAGGCCTATAAAGGATTGCTGGAAAGTTGTGCCGAATCGGACGCTGAATTGGCTGAGGAAGTCCGCGTCCGGATGGGCGACGTGCTGCTACTGCAAAAAGATAACGCTGCGGCGGTCACCGTGTTTGCCGAGGCTGCCAAGCAGGGTGGCAGCAACGCTCCCTATGCAAGGTTCCGTCAAGCCTTTGCGTTGGCTCAGTCGGGTGATTCGGCCGGGGCTGCGAAAACCTATGAACAGCTGATCAAGGAATTTCCCGATTCCAAATACAGTTCGGCAGCCGTGCTGGCTTCCGCCCAAAGTTCTTACGTTGCTGGCGATATCGAAGCTGCCAGCAAACGTTTTCGCGAAGTTCTGAATCAACCCAATCAAGCGGAAGCGACCGAAGCGGCTCACTGGTTGGCTCAGATTGCACTTCGCAAAGGGAGTGCGGAAGAGGCCGAGAAAGTGGCGGCCGAACAGATCAAGAAAGGAGTTGCCGGTCAGTACGCGTTGGCGTTGAAACTGGATCAGGCCGAAGCGGTATCTTTGTTGCCCGGGAAAGCCAAAGAATCATTGGACTTGTTTGCTGCGGTTTACCGCGAAGACCCAAACAGTTCGTTGGCCCCGCGGGCGCTCTACAGCGCGGCCTTTGCGGCTTTGCAGTCGGGCAGTCTGCAGCAAGCGGTCGATCTCTCGGGACAATTCCTAAAGCGATACGAAAAAGACCCGCTCCGCAGCGACGTTCGCTACATCGATGCGGAAGCGAAATTGTTGGCCGGCAGTCATGCGGAGGCGGCCAAAGCGTACGAAGCACTGTTAAAGGAAACGGACGAAAATCCACAACGCTCGGTTTGGATTTTGCGAGCCATCACGGCTCACTACTTGGCGGGTCAGTACGATTCGGCGATCGAACTAGCGAAGGCTCAAATGGTGGCGCTGCAGGCGCCTGCTGAGAAAGCAGAAGCTCAGTTCCTTGTCGGAGCCAGCCACCTTTTTGCTCAACGCCCCCAAGACGCGATCAGCGGTTTGCAGGAATCGCTTAAGCTGGATGCGGAGTGGGCAAAGGCTAGCGAAGCGATGTTGCTGCTCGGGCAAGCTCAGCTTCAAGCCGAAGATGCGGAGGCGGCCGTCAAGACTTGGCAGAAATTGGTCGCGACCTATCCAAAAAACCGGATGGCCGATCAGGCTTATTTCCGCCTCGGTCAGCAGGCGGCTGGAAAGCAAGATTTTCCTGCAGCCATCGCTGCTTATGCACAGATTCTTAAGCGTGATAGTGACCCCGGACTTATTCCGTATGCACTCTTCAATCAGGGTTGGTGTTTCTTACAGCAAGACAAACTGGCGGAGGCAAAGCCACTGTTGAAACGGATGCTGGATGAGTATGAATCGCATCCGCTCCGGAATCAGACACAGTTGGCATATGGAATCACGTTACGCAAAGCCAGCGAACTGCCTGAAGCCGAAAAGCAATTGACGGCGATTCTCGATACAAATCCGCAAGGTATTTCGCTGGGACATGCTCTTTATGAACTGGCTCAGATTGATATCGAAAAGGAACGTCACGCCGAGGCCGTTGTGCGGCTGCAGAGGATTGTGGACGAAGTCCCACAATATCCGACGACAGGACGAGTTCTGTATGACCTTGCATGGTCTTTGAAAGAAGCGGGGGAAGAGGCGGAAGCGGCAAAGGCTTTTGAGAATTTGATTCAAAAGGATCCTGACAATCCGCTGGCGGCGGAGGCCTCGTACTTCATTGGCGAGCAACAGTACGCTGCCAGGAAATGGAAAGAATCGGCCGCCGCGTTTGGACGGGCTGCCGAATTATCCAAGGATCCCGAGCTGGCCGAGAAAGGTTTGTATAACCAAGGTTGGTCGCTGTTCCGGCAACCCGATTTTGCGGCGGCGGAAAAAGTATTTGCAGACCAGGT
Organism: Roseimaritima multifibrata; assembly: GCF_007741495.1. NCBI lineage: Bacteria > Pseudomonadati > Planctomycetota > Planctomycetia > Pirellulales > Pirellulaceae > Roseimaritima > Roseimaritima multifibrata. The sequence goes on along the minus strand of NZ_CP036262.1, from coordinate 6,452,639 downwards.
AACCCGTTTCCCAGAAGGGAAACTTATCTTGGATGGTTTGCTGATGACGGGAGAGTCGAGGTTCAAATTGGAGCAATTTGAATTGGCCTCGCAGGCCTATCAGAAGGCTCGAGAACGAATCGAAGCGAATGACGAAAGCAGCAAAACTATCGATTCACCCGAACAACGCCAGATTCGTGAATTGGTTTACCTTCACGGAGGCCAAAGTTTGGGGCAGCTGGAGAAATGGAAGGAGTCGGTCGAATGGTTCGATACATTGCGATCGAGGTTCCCAAATACCAATTACCTCCCTCAAGCCTTTTTCCAAACGGCCTACGCATCCCAACAATTGGGGGATGAGGAACAAGCTTTAAAACTATACAACCAGGTTGCCAGTAAATACCGTGATGAAACCGCGGCTCGTTCTCGATTCATGATGGGCGAAGTCTATTTTGGACGTCGTGACATGGCAAAAGCGATCCCGGAATTTCAGCGTGTGATGTACGGTTTTGGAGCTGATAAGGCTCCAGCGGCGATCAAGAACTGGCAAGCTAAGAGTGGTTTTGAAGCGGGGCGTTGTGCGGAATTGTTGATTCAGTCAACGCAAGGGGCACGCCGCGACGCCGCGATCAAATACGCTCGCGAGTTCTTCGGGTTTGTGATCGAAAAACATCCCGATCATGAATTGGCAGCCAAGGCCAAGGAACGGATGGAAGTCTTGCAGCGTCTGTAAGGGGAACCCCCTTCCGTTCCCGTTTAGATCATTTCATTAAATAGTGAGCCCTCTCTTGACGTTGAATTTTCAACCCTCGGATCAAGGTGCTGGATCCGCGTCGTCATCGCTTTGGCGTGGATCTGCCTGGGCGGCTATCGTCGTGGTGACCCTGCTTGCGGTAAGCCCGTTCGGCGTTGGATTGGAAGCATGGGGCCAAGACGTCCCTGTTTCTGAATCGGCGATCGAAGATTTACTTCTGCCCGATCCCGCTGATAACGTCCCTCCCGGCGGCGCGGAGCAGGATGCTAAACCAAGCGGCATCGATTTGATGACGTTGATCGGTAGCGGCGGGAAATTCATGATCCCGATCGCTGTGATGTCGATGTTGGTGGTTACCCTTTCGGTGGAACGCTTTATCAGTCTGCGTCGCGGAAGGGTTGTGCCGCGTCGATTGGTGAAACGCTTGCAGCAACTGGCCGATCCGGTTACCGAATTTGATCCGAAAGCGGCTTATAAAGCATGCCAAGAAAATCGATCCGTCGCTGCTGATGTTGTGATCGCCATGCTCCAGCGGACCGGGCAACCGGTTAGCGAGATCGAGCGGATTGCAACCGAAGCAACCCAGCGCAAAGCCGACGATTTCGGGGGGCCGATTCGGTGGCTGAACCTGGCCGCCGCGGCGACCCCGTTGATGGGGTTGTTGGGAACGGTTTGGGGAATGATCGTCGCCTTCCATGAATCGACCACGTTGACGGTCGATCGCAGCCGTAGCGAACAATTGTCGGAAGGAATCTATACCGCCTTGGTAACGACCTTGGCAGGTTTGATCGTCGCCATTCCCGCCGCGATTATGGCTCAGTATTTGGAAAACCGCCTGATTCGGCTGTTCCATCGGATTGAAGAATTGACGTTTACGGTCGCTCCTGGTTTCGAACGGTTTGCGGGACGCATGCGGTTCGATCCCCGGACCGGTATCAGCCCGATCCGCCGTGACGTATCGCCTCCACCCGTCGCTGGCGGAACACAAAAAAGTAATCGATCCGCCGATGGAAAACGTACGGCGAAAGACTCTACCACCGCACAGCAGGGGTAGTCGCGATGGCTTTAGAGTTAAAAAAATCGCGTGCCGCATCGACTCTCAGCCTCACGCCGCTGATCGATGTCGTGTTTCTGTTGTTGATTTTCTTTTTGGTCACCAGCGAATTCGAAGAAGAAGAACGGAAGCTGGACATCGTCCTCCCCAGTGCGACCAGCGCTAGCCCGATGACCACGCAGACGAAAGAGTTTGTCATCGATATCAACGCCAAAGGGGAGACGCACGTGGGCGGAAAACGGATGGCAATGCCCGAGTTGGAAGAGCTGTTGACGCGTGCGGTTGCCGACAATCCGACCAATCAATCGGTGGTGATTCGAGCCGACAAAGAGGTCCCCTTTCAGCCGGTTGTTAGTGTGATGGACCTGTGCAATCGTACCGGCGTTAGCGATTACTCGGTGACCACTCAAGATGGACCGGAGGGGACGCCTTAAATGGATCATCCATCCCAGGATTCACGCGCTCGAATGGAGGCGATGTGGCCGATCGATGTTGCCCTGATGGCGCTGGGGGGATTGGTCATCTACGTCGCGGCGACCCGTTTAGGGTTTGACGATTCGCGGTGGTTGTACAACGCCTGGACCTACGTGGCGATTGTTACTTGCCTATTCTTTATCTCCGCTTTTTTGCTCCGGCAGATTACCGGTCGCCTGTTCCAGCGGTCGGTCGAGATCGGTTTCTTAGTCGCCATCTTTCTGCACCTGCTGTTGCTGATCGTGGCGGTCAACGTCGTGATCTTTAGTCAGTACTGGCCCGATACGTTCACTGGAACCCAGCCAGAACGATCCCCGGTCCGAAAGACGGTCCCCGAACATCTTTTCCAACGGCAGAGCGAAAACACCAAACAACCCGACTGGGCCAAGCCGGTCGATGTGCAAACGGCCTCTCGCGTCGTGCCAGAGGAATCGCGTGAGATTCCGCCGATGGAAAAAACTTCGGTCAAATTGGAGATGCCAACCGAGCAACCGAAGACCGAACACGAACTTCGTAAGCAGATGATCGAACGGCAGGAGGCGGCTGAACGCATGCCGTCGCCACGGAGTGACCCAGGAAAACTGGCGCGACGCGAAGCCGAACGGGTTCCCGATCCGAAGATCACCGTTGACGCGCCTGAAGTGGCACCCGCTAAGCAGGTTTCTGAAAACGTTCAGCAGCGACAGGATGTGCGAGTGAACCGTTCGCAGGCGTCCGCGGCGTCGTTGACAATGCCGACACCGGAACCTTTGGCTCGGCCAACGGCACCCAAACGGGAGGTTCAAAGAAAAGATTCCGACGCGATGCCTCAGTTGGCGATGGCTGCCACTGAGCAGCCGCGGCCGCGTGAGGCTAGGACGCCTAAGGTGACGCCTCCCGCCGGTGCCGCTCCATCGGTCCCCACGGTTTCAGTTGCTCGGCTTTCGCCTGAAGCGACCCGTCAGTTAAGTCCTGAATCTTCCGCGACTTCTCGGTCGGCGGCTGCCAATATGCCCTCGCTTGCCGAGATCGGAGCGACCGGACCCGCGTTGTCGAAAAGCGATTCTCGCTCCGCAGCGGCTACCGGAGCGATCGGCCAGCCGGTGCCGCAGTCTGGAATGCCGCAGGTTTCCAGTGGAGTCGCTTCGCAAACGGCTGGACGCTCACGGATCAGTCGATCGAATTCGCCCAACTTGCCCGTTGGACCGCCCAACATGAGTGCGATCGCCGCGGCGGCTGCAGATGCGGCTCAGCAAGGGCAGGCCGATGACGCTCCGCAGATGGCCGTTGGCAATGGAATGGCACGTCGTGAACTTGATTCGCCGTCCAGTGCATTGGCGGCTGCTGCCTCGGGAGCTCCGAACCCACTTGATATCCGAGCCCCCATGGGGCCCGCCGGTCTGGGCGACCGCTTGGCGGAACGCGTTGGTTTGGGGGCGAATCCTGACCTGCCTGATTCCGCCGCGATCGATCTGGGGCGTGAACCGATGCGGCGACGCGAGGTCGGTGGCCCGATTAAACCTGCCGGTAGCCAAGTCGCATCGGTGGAATCGTTCCAACGCCGTGTGATGCGAACCAGTGGTGCCGCAGCGCCAGCGCCTGCGGGAATGGTCGGACCCGAAACGGAAGAGGCGATTGAACTGGGGTTGGAATACCTTGCCAAACTACAGAACAAAGATGGCAGTTGGTCGCTGCAGCAACCAGGCGAAAAGATTTTGCTGCACAGCGATACCGCAGCGACCGGGTTATGCCTGTTGGCGTTTCAAGGAGCGGGGTATACGCATCGCAAACATCAGTATGCGGGGACGGTTGCTAAAGGACTGAATTTCTTGAGGGAAAGCCAACGTGATGATGGGGATCTCTTTCGGCCCGAGGATTCCGTAAGCAACCGCAATGTCTGGATGTACAGCCACGCCATCGCGTCGCTTGCACTTTGTGAGGCCTACGGGATGACTCAAGATCCCCAGTTGATGTTGCCCGCGCAGAAGTCGCTTAACTTCATTGTCGACAGCCAGCATCCGACGCGTGGCGGTTGGCGTTATCAGCCTCGCAACAGCAGCGATACCAGTGTCAGCGGATGGATGATGATGGCCCTTAAGAGTGGCGAATTGTCCGGGCTTCAAGTTCCCGACCAGACCTACGAAGGGATCGAAAAATGGTTGCAGGCCGCTCAACAAGGTGTGGGGCAAGCCGACCGCTATCGCTACAACCCGTATGCCGGTTTGAATGCATCCCAGCGGCATGGTCGTACGCCAACGCGGACGATGACGGCGGTTGGAATGTTGATGCGGATGTACGGCGGCTGGCGGCGTGACCATCCCTCGATGGTTTCCGGAGCCAACTATTTGGCGCAGTCGCCACCCGCGATTGGCACTCCCGAGGTGCCTCGCCGCGATACCTATTATTGGTACTACGCAACGCAGGTTATGTTCCACATGGGTGGCGAGCATTGGCAGAAATGGAATCAAGCACTCAGTCCAACTTTGGTCGATTCGCAGGTCAAGGCAGGCGATCGGGTGGGCAGTTGGGAACCCTTTGGAGACGTCCCCGATCGCTGGAGCCCCCACGCCGGGCGTCTTTATCTGACCGCAATGAATCTGCTGTCGCTAGAAGTTTTCTACCGGCATCTGCCGATTTATGAAGAGACCGCTAATTAGCGATTGAGTGGTTTGACACGGAGACACGGAGACACGGAGACACGGAGACGTGGAGACGTGGAGACGTGGAGACGTGGAGACGTGCTATGCGTTTCGGCATTGTGTTTGTTGGACGTTGCCGCCCTGTTTCTCTGCGTTTCATGAATTGGCTGGTACTCTTGTCAGCGGCGATCTACTGGGCGCTGGACCTTGTTCCGTTGGGGCTTCCCGAGATGGGCTGTCCCATTGGCAGTGGACGTGCGGCCGTTGGGAAGCCTCGCTCGTAGAGCAGTTCTTTCAGCTTTCGCATCGAGGCAAAACTGTCGGGATAGACCCACACGGTGATCGTGGTCTGTGATGCGACGCGGCCGGCCAGTTCGATATCCAGGACCGATTGCCCGGCGAGGATTTTATCCATTGGCTGGCCATACGGTTCGTCGATCGGTTCGACGGTCAATCCGACCAACTGGATTTGAGTTGCCATCCCCACGCGTCCCCCTTGCGAGACCGTCTTGCGGGCTCGTTCCATTTCGTACGAAGCGATGTACCCTTGGATCGGACCGACTCGAGAATTGGTGATCCCGTCTTGGCCGTTGATGCTGCGAGTGAAGTCGCGTTTGATCGCTTCGACCAGCGAGTCAAGTGGCACGACGGACAACCGATTGTCTTTCAAGCGAAAATGGATTTCGTCTCCAAAGACCGTTTTGGCCATCGGGGTTGGTAGGTGTTCCAGGGAAACCACGGGGGATTCGCTTGCTTCTAGTTGCGTGCGAGTTCCTCGCACGCTTTCCAGTTCCGTTTCAAGTTGGCTTTGTGCAGCGATCAACTGGGAAGCTTTGCGGCTTTCTTGGTCCAGTTTCTCCTGCTCTGATTTCCATTTTTCGCTGGCGATTAAGAGCAGGTCGTTTAGGTTGTCCCGTTCCAGTTGGCGGCTTTTTAGCTCCAGTGACGTTTGCTTCAGTTCGGATTCCAGGGCAAAGTAAGCCGAACGTGCTGCCTCGGCGCGCGAAGTTGCGGTCGCCAGTTGAGCCAAGTCCGACTCGGTGACCTCGGACTCCGCTTGCAACTGTTCCGTTACCTGCTGAGACCGCGTCCCCAAGATCACCACCAGAATGATCAGGATCCCGACCAGGTTAGCGACGATATCAAGGAACGCATCGTGCCCTAATTCAATATTCGAACGTTTTCGAGTTCCAGCCACAGCGGTTACCTTTTTTCGATTTCCAAGCCACTTCGTTGCAGTAGCACTTGAAGTTGCCGGAAACGGGTTTCAGCATTCGGTTCAACTTGGACACGCAGCAACGGCTGCCAACGTCCGCCTGCAATCGCCACACCCCATCCGTCCACTCGATCATGGACCGCGGTCGCCAGTTGCATCGCCGCTCGGTCGACAAATCCGTCTTCAAAACCAAATCGCTGCGGAGTTCCGTTCTTCTGATCCGAGACCAGCAGAAATGCATCCGAGCTGCAGATCACGCTTAATCCCCGAACGATTTCGGTTCCCGGTTGTCTTGCCGATGAGGGTAATGCCCAGTCCTTGCCTCCGCGTTGCAGCTGCGTTTTGGATCCCGGTTTGCTCGGGGGACCCTGCGCTGTCGAGCTCTTTGCCGTCGCCGATCCCTGGCCCGCGGTCGCACCGGGGGGCGGCGCGGTCGTGGAACCCGATGCTGAGGAGCCTCTTTGGGAACCGCCGGTGCCACCGACAGCATTCTGCCCGGGGGTCGACGCCCCCAGACTTTGTCCATCCCATTCTCCGTCTGCGTCGACCGCTCCGGTCCCTGTAGCCCTTCGGTCGGGAGCATCACCTGATTGCCCATCCCCAGGGTCGCCTGGTTGTCCGCTCCAGCCCAATGATTGGTTCTCGGTGATAGATCCTCTGTTCTGGGACCCCGGATTTGCCCCTTGGGGGCCGCCCGCCAGCGTTGCAGGATTCGACGACCCGCCGAGCGATGGCGACCCTGTGGAGTAACCGCCCGGCAGGTTGGAGCCTGCGCCCATCGCCGAACCGTTTATGCCTGCGGCCGCGCCATTGTTTCCCGTGTTGTTTCCAAAGGGGCCGGTTTCCGGTGCCGTTGCCGCGGTGGCTGCCAAAGCGGAATCGAAATTGCGAATGTCATTGTTGTCGATGCCTGTTCCCGGAGGCCCGCCTGATGGAGCGGTCGAGGGACGTGCGAAATAACGTGCACCCGAACCGGATCCAGTCCCGCCGCGAGCCAAATCGGCAGCGGAAAGAACACGCGGCGGACGCCCCGATTGCGAAAGGCGAGCTCGTGTGTACGAGGCGCTTGCCATGTTTGCATGTTGGCGTGCGACCGCCTCGCGAATCGCTACGTCGACGCGTTGTTTCAAGCTGGCGTCTCCGCGAGGAAAAGCCAATTCCATTTCTGCCGGAATCAATTCATAACCAAATTGGTCGTCCCAGCTGCTCATCGCGATTCGAGCGGCTGAGTAACTGGCGATCCCGTCAGGACGGACTACCAACAATGGATAAGGGGTCGGCCCTTCAGGGTCGATTTGTTGCCAGTGGTAGCGAATCGTTCGCAGCGCAGCATCCAAAGGATTGCCCATTCGCTGGGCTTCTTCTAGCTGCATCAGCGATATAAAAGATCCTTCCGGCTGGAGACGCAATCCCTCCGCCGTGCATTCCACATAGATCGGTCGTTGCTCGGTTCCGTTGGGACCTTGGTGAGGAACGATCACCACACGTGGCGGTCGTTTCCCAATTTCGTCGGCAAGCTTGCTGACGCGCTCTTTTTCCGCCGCGATTTCCGTTTTTAGTTCTTCGATCTTTTTGTTTTCAGCGGAAATGTCAAAATTGTTATCGATCGCCGCCATGCTCTCTTTTTCCAACTGGTGCAGTTGCTGGCGAAGGCGGCGGAGATGATCTTCGATGTGGGTCAGCTGACTGGTTTGTTCTTGCAGCTCTTCCGTTTGGGATTCCCGCATCGCGACGTACCGATCTCGCGACCAGTGAGCATCTTGGATCTTGGTCACCAAGGCTTCATTCACTTCAGACTTGTCCGCGGATTCCTGTGCCGTGTCGTCTGCCTTTTGGGCTACCAACGCCAAGAACAGAATCAACGTCCCCAGCGTGCAGACTAGCACGGCTAGGAAGGGGAATAAAGTCGGTGAGAGGGTCGCGCGCCGACGGCCGCTCATGCTGCCCGCCTTTGTTCTTTGTTCGATTGATCGCTGTTCGAACTTGGGGTCGGCATTTGAATCGTCAGGGTATCAACGGCCCTGGCGAGGATTCGAACCGCATCCGCCATTTTGTCGGTCATCTCCGACGCTTGCATCGACTGATCAATTTGCTGATTGACCTCTTCCAGCGAATGCAGGTTCTGATCAAGCGACTGCTGCAAAGCGACCAGTTCGGCGGCTCGTGATTGACTGTCCGCAAGCAGTTCTGCTTGGCGGACCAGCGTTTGTTGATGGGATAACAAGATTCGAGCGTTGTCGCTGAGTGCCAACTGCCATTGGTGCCAGCGGTTGTCGACCGCTTCCACACCCTGCTGCTGAACCTTTTCTAGATTCTCCGCATGACGATCCAGTCCCGTGAGATGGTTTTCCAAAACCGGACCAAGTCCGTTGGCGACCGCTTGCCCGATCGAATTGCTTAATTCGGTGCCCGTCGAAGCAACCACGCTTTGCCAGTGCTGATGGGCTCCGTCGATCGTGGACCGCCAGACCTCTGCCTGGGTGCCGACCGATTGTTGGACGGCTTGCAGCACCCCTTCGCAAAGGGCCGTGATCTGCTCGGAGGTTCCGTCGGCCGATGGGTCGGGAAGGTGAATCGCCAGCAGTTCGCCCGAGCGACGATCGATGGTCGACATCAACCGCTGTTCAGCCTGTTCAACCGGGAACTGTAAGAAGATAGCGACCACCGACAGGACCAAGCCAAGTGCCGTCGTATCAAACGCGACGTACAGCCCCAGCTTAAGGCGATCGACTGCTGCGGTTCCGTCGCTGAAATCAAGCCCGCCCAAAGTCTGAGTGATCCCGATCACGGTCCCGAGAAACCCAAGCATGGGAATTGCCCAGACGATGATCCGGACCAATTGAAGGGAATCGTGAGCGTCATCGGAATCGCGGCCGGAAACTTCGCGAAGATCGTCCGCCAGTTGGCGTGCGTTGCCGCGACGAACTTGACGACGAAGTATTTCTTGCAGACGCACAACCAAGCGGCTGTTGCGTGCATTGCTAGGGAGTTGTTCCAGCGAACTCAGCCAATCCGAACAAATCGCGCGGACATCGCCACGTTGTGAAGATTTCAGGGGCGCATGACTTGATAGATCGCTATTTGGCAATGACGGCGCCAGCACATCATCGGAAATCTGTTCCGACAAGCGATTCTCACGGCGGATTGAAAACCATTTCGCCAACAGGACAGCCGCAGCCATCCAGAATAGAAAAGTGGCTGCAATCGCGACCGGATGGCCTAAAAAGTACCGTTCTGCCGGAGCAAACGGGACCGCGTAAACGAGCGCGTAAAACAGACAGGCTGCGATGACCCCCGATAAACGGGTGGCAAGCGTCATCAACGGATGGGGTTGGCCCGTTTGGCTGGACGTTTGTGCAGAGGAGATGGCTGTCACCTGCGGGTTGAAAGCGGCTGAAAATAGAGCCCATGAATTGGCTCATCTTCTTCATCGACACCGCCCTGCGGGAAACTTTACCTAATCGTTAAAGAACCCCTTATCGGTTCAACCCGGATACGAAACCCTGGCGGATCGCACGCTTCCCGTGCGTGCGATTTAAAGCCTCAGCGGGCGCCAGACAAGGGTGGTTCTGTCGCCCGCTGGGCTTTCCTTTTCGCGATACACACTCCGGCGGCTCGCGCCGCCGGCAAGTATCTGCCGCCCTCCGGGCTACCTGTTCACTCGGCCCCATGTAGGCTCGCCAACGGCTGCAAAACCGTCACCTATAAATTCCACGCGCTGGCGAAGAGCCGCAATCCTGCACTGTTTCGGGGTTGTTTATTTTGTTCCAAATTCTCTAGGATCGCGCTGCAGGCAGTCTTTTTGGGGCCGTTTACGACGGTTCTTCTAGCTACAACCGGTAAACTGTCTGCGCAGTTCAGGTATTTTAGTTGAACCACGCAGATTAGGTTTTAGAATGAGCAAAGCTTACAAGTCATCATCAGCTCGAGGTTGGCTGGGGTTGTTGGTCGCGGGAGTCCTCTTTTCGCTCAGTCCAGGTTGGCAGTCAGCCGGAACGGGGCAGGGGCCGGCAACGGCGGTACCACCTCAGTCGTTTGGAGGAACGTCCTCCTTTGATGCGGGGAATGCAGGGCCGAATCCTGGTCAGCAGGCTCCGGCAGCCGGTTCTCCTGTCAATGGAAATCAGCCGATGATGGGGCAAGAAGCGAAGTTGGTAGGGAGTGCTGCGGCCGGTGATTGCATCGGCTTCACACGACCGGCAGCGGATGGTGGGCAGATAATTACTTTGATAAATACGACGCAGCAATGGATGGCTGTGTATCATGTGGATGGATCGGGACAAATACATTTAACCGGGTCACGACCTCTCAACCAAGATTTTGCCGTCCAGTACAACACCGTTGCACCACTCCCTGAAGAACTCAGGCGAATTGCAGGGGGATGATTTGAACGGCGAGCGAGACCAAATGAGAGAGGGCGTCCCGACGACTCAGCACTCGTCTATTCCGAATTGGAGTCGCCACCGGCATGGCTACGAACTATCTGCCCCTCGATGAAGCCGCAAAGCGTTTGGGAATCTCCCATGAAAAACTGGTCGAGCTCCGCTCCCAGGGAGAAATCCGAGGCTTTCGCGATGGAGCGAGCTGGAAATTCCCAGAAGCCGAAATTGAACGCGTCGCAGCGGACATCGAATCGGGTGATTTGGATGCGGGACTTTCGGATCTGATCTCGGAATCGGAGGTCGGATCGGCTATTCGGTCCGGGAAAAGCAGCATTATCGGCGGCGATGAAAACCCCGGCGAAGGCTCGGGAAGCGACGTCGGCGTTGGCGTTGGCGATGAAGGCCGACCCAGTCCCGGCAGCGGCGGAAGCGACGTCAATCTGGTCTCCAGCGGAAGCGATGTCAAAGTCGTCGCAGGGGATGAAGATGACTCCGATGCACTGCGAATCGCGGACTCAGGTGAATTGACCCTGCAGTCGGATGATGACAGCGGGATCGGAATGATTGACCTGGCTGAAGACATCAAAGAAGGGTCGACCAACCCCAGCCTCGGACAGGACTTGGCCGAAGCAAAAGAAAAACAAACCCGGAAAAAGCTGGAAAGCGACTACTCGCTGGAAGCCGATCCGATGGAAGAACATGACAGCAGCATGGATATGCTGGGCGAAGACCTAGAACTTGGGCTCGCTGAAGAACCCGCTGCTTCGGCAGCCGGCGGTTCCGATGCCTTTGAACTGGATGATGAAGACGCGTTGTCCGAATTGAATCTGCTGGGAACCGGCGGAAGCGACGCATCGGACAGCCTGATCAAAGGGGATAGCGATCCTTCGGTCCTTGGATCCGCAGGCTCCGATATCGGTGGCGGTTCCGGACTGGGTGGTTCGGGGCTCGATTTTGATGATGCCCTCGATGACGATGATGACCTAGTGATCTCCGCGGATGACGATGACGATTTGGTTCTTGGCGGTGCTGGCAGCGATATTTCGATCGCCGGTGACAGCGGAATCAATCTAATGAGTCCTTCCGATAGTGGATTGTCGCTGGAAAGTGAGCCTCTTGATCTGGCAGGATCCAGTATCTCTGCACTGGATCTAGGATCCGAACTGGAAGGTTCGGGAAGTGGCAGCGGTAGCGGCAGTGGCAGTGGATCGGGAAGTGGATCGTTGGTCGATTTCCAAGAAGACGAAGGCTTTCAGCTCTCCCCATCCGGCGTCGATATCGAAGGGGATGACGATAGCGGATCCCAAGTGATCGAAGTCGAAGATTCGGCGACCTTTGGCAGTGGAGTGAATCTCTCTGGGGAAGGTTTTGCTGCGATTGACGATGGCGGAGACCCTTTTGCCGACGAAGTTGTCGCCGACGAAGGTTACGAAGACGATGCGATGGCCGTTGAGGATGATGCTGACGAAATTGGCGTCGATCCCAATGCCGAACCGCAGACTTCCTCCGTGGCGGTTCGACCAACCTACGAAGTTCCGTACTCCACGCTAAGCGTTGTCTCCTTGCTGGGGATTTTGCTTCTGATGAGCGTAGGAGGGATGTTGATCACCGATTTGATGCGGAATCTGTGGAGTTACCAAGAAATGTCTTCGCCGGTTAGCTCCCTGACCGATGCTTTGATTGACATGTTCGGCCTAGGTCCCTAAAAGCTACTTGTGACCTATTGAAGTCCGAGCCGTTTGCATGGAGGCAAACCGAAATGACCCGTCAAAAATCGACCCGTAAGCTCGCTATCCTTGTGGTGGCAGGGCTATGTATTGGTTCGACGGGTTGCGGACTGTTAGGAAATCGCAAGTACAAAGAGTGCCAAGCGGAATCCGAGCGTTTGTTGACCGATTATCGCACCGAGCGAGATCGAGCCGATCGCTTGGCCGTCCAGAATCGAGCCATGACCGATCGAGTTGCGGTTCTAGAGCAGCGTTTGGCCACGTCTCAGCAGGCTCCCGCGCGATACAGCCCTCCGCAAATCGCTGCACAGCCCGCAGATCTGGTTCCCCGTTATCCAGCCGGCTTGCCGTCGTCTTCTCCATCGCCAGCGTCTTCCACATTGCCAACGACACGGGCGGCGACGAATCAATCAGCGGAAACCCCAGCCGTAGCGGAGCAGCGGTCCATCGTCCCCCCGCCAGATCCGTGGCGTTCGGTACCTTTCCGCTAGCACGTGCGATTTACGAGGTTCTCCGAACGCCACGTCCCCTCGTCGGTTTACCCGACAGGAACGCAAGATTTGAAATTAGAGGTGGTTGCCCCCCGGTTTCCGCATCCAGTTCGGATTGCCGCTGAAAGCGGCAATCCGAACTGGATGCGTTTTTCTACTCAATGCCTCCCCCCACTCGATCCTTCTCCGCCAGGTCCGAATCGCCTAGGCGATTCGGACCTGGCGGAGAACCGCGTTTCGATCGCACAAGAGAGTAGCTGCCAGCTGTGAGCCCGCCGGGGCAAGCCCGGAAACGGAACTCTTTTAGCAGACTAATTTCAAATCTTGGCTTCATGCCAGGCAAGCTGGCATGGGGCCTTTTCTCTCTGCCCAATCGACCACCTGCGGCGTGGAGACGCAGTTTCTCGAATCTCGGGTACGCTTTGGGGTGCATAAGCGTCTATAATCAGAGGATAAATGTTTTCAAGCGACCTTTCCGGCAGATGTCTTCGTCGATATTGCCCGGCCCGCCTCGGTTTGCTCCTCATTCAGCTCTCTACGGAACGAACGCCAAATATTTAAATGGCGTCATCATGAATCAATTACCATCGATTGCTTGGCTGGTTTTTAGTTTGTCTGCGATAACTCTGGTGACAGGGTGCCGTGAACATGAATCGGTTCAGGTCTACACCATTAATAACGAGATTCCGGCGGAGCTGGAATCAAACGTTCGCATGTTGGGAGCGATCGTTCCTGAACCGAACGCAAATTGGTTTTTCAAAATCCGAGGCCCCGAAGCGGCGGTCGATACGGTGGCGGCTGAAATTCGACAGTTCGTTTCGGATCTTCAGTTTGAGAACGGTGAACCGATTCTTGAACTGCCAGATTCCTGGCAACGAGTCTCTGTCGGTAGCGGCCCCTTTGCTCCTTACGCCAAAATCCTAATTCTCGCCGACGATAATCAGCTCGATTTCACCGTGACTCGTCTGGGACGTCAGGCGGATTGGGACGCTGATATGCTTGCCAATGTCAATCGTTGGCGCGGCCAAATGGGAATGCCCCCTTCGGAAGAACGCTGGGCTGGCGCTGAAAAACTAGATCCCAAAAATGAAGGTGATGACCCACAACCTCTTTGGGTCGATCTGGTTGGCGAAGAAGGGGCGAGCAGTGGAGGGATGGTGCCGCCCATGATGGGCAACGCCGGAGGAATGCCACCGATGGCTCCCGCATCGGATCCGCCAGTCGCTCAGGCACCTGAAAATCCACACGCCGGGGCACCTCCTGCAGACGTCGCGATGCCAGCACCCGATAGCCCGCTGAAATACGATGTGCCCGAAGGTTGGAAGGATGGTCGCAAAGGTGGGATGCGACTGGCAACCCTCGAATTAGGTGAGGGGGACGAAGGGCTGGAAATCACCATGATCCGCGCCGGCGGTGAACTTCGTAGCAATGTCGGAATGTGGGTCGGACAAGTCGCCGGCGCCGCCGCCGATGAAGCAATGGTCGACGCCGCGATGGAGACAATCGAGGAACGAAAAGTCGCCGGCCAGCCCGCTACGCGACTCTTCATGGCCAGCCCTGATGAGGACGGGGAAGCGATCGATATCGCAATCGTCGAATCCGAAACAGGGTTGCCGCTGTTCGTGAAAATGAAAGGACCAGCGAAGTTGGTCACCGAGAATAAAGACGTGATGACAGCCGTTTTGGATTCGATCCGGCTAGAAGACGCAGAGGACTCAGAGGGGGAGACAAGGAGTGAAGGAGACAAGGAGCAGATGAAGGCGGAAGCGAAAGAAGAAGCGAAAGAAGAAGCGAAAGAAGAAGTGAAAGAAGAAGTGAAAGAGGAAGTGAAAGAGGAAGTGAAAGAGGAAGTGAAAGAGGAAGTGAAAGAGGAAGTGAAAGAGGAAGTGAAAGAGGAAGTGAAAGAGGAAGTGAAAGAGGAAGTGAAAGAGGAAGTGAAAGAGGAAGTGAAAGAAGAAGTGAAAGAAGAAGTTACGGCGGAAGTGAACGAGGAAGCAGAAGTGAAGGAGTGAAGGAAGAAGCAGAAGGAGTGAAGTGAGATTTATGTTGATGCGGTTTCCGCTTGATGAATGTTGTCATCCGTTTTTGGGTTTGACGACTACCCTCCTATTTATTTGGATGCTCTTGAGGAGCACTCTCCATGGCTACGATCAATACGCACGCACCTGTATCGTCAAATTCGGCACCATGGCTGTCCGGTTTGCGACTGCTTGGTTCTTTGAAGTTGACGATAACTTTGTTTGCGCTGTCACTGGTCCTGATCATGGCGGGGACGCTGGCTCAGGAAACGTTGAACCTGGAACAGGTAAAACAACGTTACTTCACCGCCTGGATTGCTCGGCTGTACTTTGAAGATCTAATCCCCCAGGTCTTTTTTCCTCACTCTCCGCTGTCCGCTTGGATTCCCTTTCCCGGTGGGAAAATCATCGGGACGTTGCTGCTGCTGAATCTCTTGGCCGCCAAAGTGACGCGATTTCATGCTCGAGCTCGTGGCCCTCGTTTGGTTGCCGGATTGATCGCTTTGGGGATCGGTTTGGTGCTGATGGGACTTGTCATCCTTACCGGGAACAGTAACGAAGGCGTTCAAGGCGAACCTCCCTTTTCTTACCAGTCGCTGTGGTACCTGTTCTGTGCAATGGTCGCGACCCTGTGGGCTGGTTTGTTAGCCTCCGCAGCAACTTCGACTTCGGTCCGGATTCGCAATGCGTCGATCGTCGGGGTGGTCGTCGTCGGCGGCCTGCTGGTCGGGATGTTAAGCGGCTACCTGACGCTGGGAGACCCAGGGCTGCGAATTTTATGGCAGTTGCTGAAAGGGACGGGCGTCGCGGCGGTGATGATGCTGGGCTGCCATCTGATCTTTGGCAAGCAAGGTGGAAATGTCCTCCTGCACTTTGGCGTCGCCCTCCTGATGGTCGGGCAATTCGCCTACGGAGACCGTCAACTGGAACAGAAACTGAACTTGGGCGAGGGTGAAGCCAGCAACACGGTGATCAATATTTCGAAGGTCGACCTCTCCTTCATGGACAACTCCGACCCCAAAAACACCAAGGTCGTGGCGGTCCCCTCATCGCAGTTGCAAGTCGCATTCGAAGATGGATCGGTCATTTCGGATCCCGCGATCCCATTTGATATCAAGGTCCCCGCCTTCTACGTCAATTCGACCTTGGTCGATCCTGCAGAAGTCGAAACGAACCTGGCAACCGCCGGTATCGGTTTAGAACTTGCCGTTGTCGAAGCGCGTATGGAGGGAGGCGTTTCCAGCACACCAAATGTTGCTTCGGCTTACGTCGAATTGTTAGCAAAAGATTCGGGCGATTCGCTGGGAACCTTTTTGGTCACTCAATTTATTAACGATGGCAAATCTCTCTTTGCGACCGATCGTCCGGACGAATTTGAAGACGTCACCGCCGACGGTATTACCTATGAAATGGGGCTTCGTTTTCGCCGTATCGCAAAACCCTACTGGGTGAAATTAATCGATGTCCGGCGGAACGATTACGCGGGCTCTTCCACCGCTCAGTCGTTTTCCTCGGTGATCCGGATGATCGATACCGAAACGGGTGAAGATCGCAAAGAACGGATCTGGATGAATAACCCGCTTCGTTACCGTGGCGAAACGTTTTATCAGCAAGATTACACTCCCATGCCCGGTGGCAAAGAGCGAACCGGATTGCAGGTGGTTCGGAATTCCGGTTGGTTGATTCCTTACCTTGCATGTTCGATTGTTGGCGTCGGTTTGCTGTTCCATTTCGCGGGGACTTTGGGACGTTACATCTCCCGTCGTGACCGCGAATCGCGGGCGGCTGGATTCTTCCCGGTGGCCGCAGGCGTTGCGATCGCATTTGTCGTTCTGATTGTGACGATGAAATTGGTCCCTTGGTCGGCTGTCGCGATGGCGATGAACCCCGAACGCGCACAGGAACAACGGGATATGTATCGCGCCGGTGAGATCCCTGTTCAGTTCGGTGGCCGTTTGATGCCGCTCGATTCCTATGCTCGGATTGCACTAAAAACGCTCAGCAGTAAAGAATCGGTACCGCTTACCGAAGCGCCGCAGGAGTTGATCGAGCGTGCGGCGATGGAGGAAATTTCGCCGTCGGAAATGACGAAGTACCGCGAACCCTTTATGTCCGAAAAGAAACTTCCTGCCCTGAAATGGCTGATGGAAGTGGCGGCCGATTCGAATGAAATCTACGAATTGCCGATGATTCGGATCGATGCGGCCGAAGTGTTGGCCGAAGTCGGAATCGAACGGCGACGCAAATCCAAGCTTTATACGCTAGAGGAATTGTTGCCTAGCAGCAGCCGAGTCCGCGAACTGGCCACGGCTGCTAATAAAAAAGATGCGGCCGATATGTCCTTCAAGGAAAAGAAGTTGGTCGAATTGGCGTCGCGCTTGCATCTTTACGATGTCGTTGCCGTTGCCATGCAGATGCCGCGACCGATGCAAGTTCCAGAATCGATGATCAAAGGCGATACCGTCGAAGCGCGTGAAAAATCGCGGATGGAGTTGCAGATGATGGCGTTCGAAGACCTTCGCCGGAGAATGCAACTGATCGCCGAAGTCGATTCCCCTGGGATGATTCCTCAGGAAGGACAGGTTGATTTGCCGCGTCCGGATCGGAAACGTTGGCTGCCGATTTCACACACCCTATTCGAATCGATCAAAGATCGAATTCGTGATCCCGAAGCCGCAGATCCAACGAAGGGATTTGTGACCATGGTGAACGCTTATCAGGAAATGGATCCAGCTGATTTTAATGCAGCGATCGATCAGCACATGGAATTGATCTTCCCGCGAATGGCCGAGGATGAGAAAGGCTGGAAGCTGGGCGTCGAACGCTGGATGGAAGCGGCGTGGCCTTCTGGAGTCGCGTTGATCCTCTACCTGATTGTTCTGTTGTTGGCGTTGATCGATTTGGTCGCCAATGTCAAACCGCTGCGTTCGGCTGCGTGGGCGATGTTGATTGGCATCGTTTGCATCCATACGCTGGCGATTGTTGCTCGGATTGTCGTCACCGAACGACCGCCCGTGATCAACCTGTACTCCTCCGCCGTCTTCATCGGCTGGGCGGCTGTGTTGTACGGGATCGTGATCGAGTTCTTAGGTCGGCGTGGGATCGGTAATCTGATTGCCGCTACCGCTGGAGCGATCACCTTAATGATCGCAGTTAAGGGATTAAGCGACGACGACACGATGCCGGTTCTGCAGGCCGTTCTCGATACACAGTTCTGGCTAGGAACCCACGTCACCACCGTCGCCTTGGGATATTCGGCGACCTTTGTCTCTGGTTTGTTTGGGATCCTGTATCTCTTCCAAAGCTGGTTTGGAGCGGACCCGAATTCCCGTAAAGAAGTTTACCGGATGATGTACGGAGTCACCTGCTTTGGGATCCTCTTCAGTTTCATCGGAACCGTGCTCGGAGGCCTTTGGGCCGACGACAGTTGGGGACGTTTCTGGGGATGGGATCCGAAAGAGAACGGAGCTCTGTTGATCGTGATTTGGAACGCCCTGATGTTGCACGCTCGCTGGGACAAAATGGTAGGCCCACGAGGCTTTGCAATGTTGGCCATCGGCGGCAACGTCGTGACCGCCTGGAGCTGGTTCGGAACCAACCAACTGGGATTTGGTCTGCACAGTTACGGATTCACCAGCGGCACCCTGATGTGGTTGGGGATCTTCTGCGGAAGCCAATTTGTAATGATCATCCTGGGAGCCATCTTCCCAGGTCCCAAAGAGATTCAACGGAATTAAGTAGGCCGGATCAAAGAGCGACAGCGATACCGCTCCGGCGAACGCTAGACGCGTCGATTGCCGGAGCTTCGTCGCTATGGCTCCTCGATCCGGCCTACAGGTAAGTGATCATCCTGGGAGTCATCTTCCCAAGTCCCAAGGAGATTTAACGCAATTAAGTAGGCCGGATCAAAGAGCGACAGCGATACCGCTCCGGCGAACGCTAGACGCGTCGATTGCCGGAGCTTCGTCGCTATGGCTCCTCGATCCGGCCTACAGGTAAGTGATCATCCTTGGAGCCATCTTCCCAGGTCTCAAGGAGATTCAACGGAATTAAGTAGGCCGGATCAAAGAGCGACAGCGATACCGCTCCGGCGAACGCTAGACGCGTCGATTGCCGGAGCTTCGTCGCTATGGCTCCTCGATCCGGCCTACAGGTAAGTGATCATCCTTGGAGCCATCTTTCCGAGTCTCAAGGAGATTCAACGGAATTAAGTAGGCCGGATCAAAGAGCGACAGCGATACCGCTCCGGCGAACTCTAGACGCGTCGATTGCCGTAGCTTCGTCGCTATGGCTCCTCGATCCGGCCTACAGGTAAGCCCCGGCATGCTTCGGCCAAACAGGAAGCCTCTGTATTTAAATCGAGGGTTTTGCCTTGGGCTCGGAAATCTAGCCCAGGGCAACGCCTTCGGTTTATCCTACCAGTGCAACTGAACGCCGCTTTGTTCCAGTCGTTTCTGGAACGCTGCCAGTTTTTCTGGGCTGGAGTGAATGGCTTCTCCATTGCATTTCTGTTCATGGCAGTGGGCCGCCAGCATTCCTGCCGATTCGCCGATGTTCCACTCCACGGGATGAAGTCGATAACAACCGTTGGAAAGGTGAGTCACCCCCAGGTTCTTGCAGCCTGCATACAGATTTTTCATTCGCTGCGGGATCAAAGCGCCCAGTGGGATTTCAAACGGCAGAGAAGCTAGGTCGATATAGTTGTCGCCTTCGGTGCTGGGATGCAAATCCAATCGATAGCTTCCCACACCAACCGTATCATGGAACGCGGCCGCTTTTACTTCGTCTGCGTCCAGCCCTGTTTCTTGCATGCGAGCATCTTTGCTGATGTGCTGCTCGAAGACCGTAAAGCGAGCTCGGATCCGCCGCGATTCGCGGATGTACGGGTATTTCGCAAGCCCGTCCTCCGTTCCAGACACCTCGGGGCATAACCGCAATCCTTTCCATCCGGTTCCACCATCGGGACGAGGAGCTTCCGTTTGCATCCAGTACATCAGCGACAGGCTAAGCTGTTTCGCGCCGTGAAAATGCTTCTGTTGTTCCTCTCCAGGAACGTCATAGAAGTTTCCTTCCAGGTAATCGTTCTGAGGCCAATTGACCAAACTGATGCTGCCCGGGTAGGCGCCCGGAAGAAAGTTCTTCGCCGCCGCGATCCGTCGGTACAACCACCAACCCGCTGCCTCTTTTTGAGGATCAAAGGCTAGGGTGCGTGGCTGCAAAGTGGAAGGATTAGAATAGGTCCAGCTGAAAATTTTTCCGGGCCACGCCGGTTTTAGCGGGGGAACATACGCTTGCCAGAAATCGTATTGTTCTGGTTTGGGGATCGTGAAATCACCTCCTTCGATGTACTGAATCGGAAAGCACCAGGTGGCCGCTTGGTGGTTGTTTGGCTGGGCCTTCGCCGGTGCGTGAGGTTCGTTGGTTTCAGACTGAGCTTCGAAACCGGTGACGTATTCCGTTCCGGTTAAGGGGAGCAGTTCGCCGGTCTCGGTCGCGTCGATGAACGAGGTCCCGCTCAGTTCAATCTTTTCGCCGGTCCAGTGGTTCTGGCAGGTTACGTTCAGGACTTTATCGCCGTCGGTTTGCGCCGCGATCGGTCGATGATTTAGCAGGATGGTCAGGTTGCCACTGGCAATGTGTGGTCCAAGTAGTTTGTAGAGGGCCGCAACCGCGACACGCGGTTCATGACAAATGCGCGAGACGCTACCCCCGCCAGGGTTTAAATTCTTCGTCCCATGAGCGACCGCGGTCAGGGGCATGTGCTGCCGGTAGTACTCTCGGATCGCGCTGCGAAGTTCGCGGTAACTGGCAGTGCAGCCAGACGTTTCAATTTGATAGTGCTCGTCTGGCGGCACCGCTTGGGAACTCACCTGCCCGCCAAGCCAATCGGTCTCTTCGGTCAGGACAACGCGGCAACCGGTGCGAGCCGCCGCGAGTGCTGCTGCACATCCGCCCAACCCGCCGCCGATGATGACCACGTCTGCGTCTTGTTCGCCACCAGCCGCAGGGGCGGCATGCAGCAAGCTGCGAAAAGGCGAATCGAAAAGGAGTGGCGGCAGGGAAAGCGAAATCAAGGAGAGCAAATCACGACGGCGCATTGCAAAGCTTCCAAATTCTGGCAAGAAAGTTAAACAGGTGGGAACGGCCCATTGTAAGTCAAAGTGACGGAGTGCGACGCTTGCTTCACCCTCCTTTTGGGTCGTGCGATAAATAAGTAGCGAGTGTGGCAGGGAGAGAAGGCCCCATGCCAGCTTGCCTGGCATGAAGCCAAGATTTGAAATTAGTTCGCATGGCTCCAGGAAAACGCATCCAGTTCGGATTGCCGCTGAAAGCGGCAATCCGAACTGGATGCGAAAACCGTGGGGGCAACCACCTCTAATTTCAAATCTTGCGTTCCTGTCGGGTAAACCGACGAGGGGACGTGGCGCTCAGATGTCTGGGCAGGTGCCAGCTGCTGCCAAGCCGTCAACTTATAAATCGCTCGACTCTCCCGGCGGGCGAGCCTAGTTTGGCCGCAGCGTGATCCGTGGTGATGGCGGGGGAACGTCGTCCGGTAGCGGCTCTGCGGAGGGTATCAATAAATGCCCAATCGCTGCGGTCTGCGAAGAAAAAGGGACTAGCTTGGCGTGATGGGGAGCAAGGGCAGCGACCAAATTGGTCGATGAGATCGCTTCCGTATTCTGGCGGCCCGCTAGCGGCTTGGTTCCACGAGCCAAAATGGTCCCCGCGGGCATCGATTCATATCCCCGTTGATGATGGCAACTGCCATGCATCGAAAGCTTTGAACCGAAGAGGTCAAAACGGAAGGCCAGCAAGTCATACCATTCGCTTCCCTGATTGTCGCTTACCGATGATTGGATTCCCAAATGCGTTTCAGCCGCTTGTAGCAAGCTGTCATCGACGTAGCCTCGCGTCGCGACGATCGAACCGGAGACATCGACCATTTCTCCAGGAGTGATTTTGCAGTGAGCTAATTTTAGGGTTGCGCGGCCGGTTAGTTTGTGGGGTAAACCGTCGAACAAAACGCTCAGGTCGACCCCCTCAAAATTGGCTCCCGCTAGGTCGATCTTCCAGCCTTCGGAAGAAACGTTCCAGCCAAGGGCTCCGTTGAATTCGGCTTCCTCGCCAAGCGTTCGCAGGATTGGCAAATAGTCCGCCAGAGCAGAGCAGGGGAGAGGGACCCCGCCGGTGTGAAGTTGCCAACGCGTTTCGGGGATCGCTAGTTCGCGGTTCCGGACGATCGATACCTGGGCTTTGATGTCGCTTTCGCGGCCCGCAGGGATGAATTCAATTTCGGTTTTGATCTGCTGGTCTTCCGGTGTCACGCGGGCGATGACTTCCCGCAGGGTGACTCCGCCCGAACTGCTGTGCAGCGACAGGTCATCGGCGGCGACAATTAGAGGTTGTCGAGTCAATTCAGGTTGGCAAAGGAAGCGATCGTGGACAATTTGCCAGGTATGTTTCAGCTGAGCCGACTGCAGTTCAGGTTGATGAATGCGTAGGACTCGCTTCTCATTCAGAATCGCATACGTCGCCATCCGAATCCGGCCGACTTCCGCACCCGTTTCATTCTCTTTGATCACAATCCCTGACAGACGCAGCACCGAGGGCGCTGGCCGAGCAAAATCTTCTAGTTCGACGCGAAGCCCTAACTGGTCCGTCAATGCACTTTCAAGCAGCCTCAGCTGACGCGAGTGATACCAAGGTGTCCAGGTCGTGATGATCGCTAGCAAAACAAGAAACGTAGGCATGGCGCAGCAGGCAACAAAAGCCAGTCGGCAAATTGCTTTTTGCGTCCGTTCGTGCATCGTTTCCTCTGCGGCCAGTGACCTTTTTTCACGTCTCTAGCTTGTACTCGAAAAACAGGCTTGGCGCGTAGCCCGAAAAGGCTCGGTTTTCCAGCAGTGTCCATGCAAAGTAGCACGTTTTTCGTAAGGATTTTACGCGAGCCACTCTCTATTCTTAGCGGAACGGCGCAAGCCGTCCGGCCCTTTTTCACTGGATTCTGCAGGCCGGAGGGCTCGCGCCCTGCCGCTAGGATTTAGCGCGAGCCACTCTCTATTCTTAGCGGTACGGCGCGAGCCGTCCGGCCTTTTTCGCTGGATTCTGCAGGCCGGAGGGCTCGCGCCCTGCCGCTAAGGTTTTGCGCGAGCCATCCCCGATTCTTAGCGGAACGGCGCAAGCCGTCCGGCCCTTTTTCGTTGGATTCTGCAGGCCGGAGGGCTCGCGTCCTGCCGCTAAGGATTTTACGCGAGCCACCCTCGATTCTTAGCGGAACGGCGCAAGCCGTCCGGCCCTTTTTCGTTGGATTCTGCAGGCCGGAGGGCTCGCGTCCTGCCGCTAGGATTTAGCGCGAGCCACCCCCTATTCTTAGCGGAACGGCGCAAGCCGTCCGGCCGTTTTTCACTGGATTCTGCAGGCCGGAGGGCTCGCGCCCTGCCGCTAGGATTTTGCGCCCGCCACCCCCGATTCTTAGCGGAACGGCGCGAGCCGTCCGGCCTTTCTCTCCAAACGCCGTCCTGTCTAACCAGCAATGGCTGCGATCACGATACCGGCGACGATTAACAGCGTCAGTCCGATGGAAAATAGGCCGCACAGAATGCCGATCCAGGCGTGAATGTGGCCGCGAATGACCGGGTTTGCCTTCCTTGCCTTCAGCCCCATAATTCCCAACACAAGGGCCGCGACGCCAAAGGGGAATCCTAACAACGGGAAAAGGCCGCAGATTCCGAGGTAATAAGCGGCCAGCCCTTTGGGATTTTTGTAGGGAATCAGGCCCCCCGTCGCATCCGATTCACTGGCAGGGGCTTGTGGAGGGATGGTGGGGGTGGCAGGAGCGGGCGGCGAATAGGGAGTCTCTGGAGAATCGTTCGCTGGAGGGACGTTTGACATGCGGAAATCGCCTTGAAATGTCGATAATCAGAGGATCAATAGAGGCTGTGCCCTTGCTAATTTGATGGGGATTATCATAACATCTACCATCGCCGGTATTGTGCTGGCTACATTTTTGTTCATGCTGAACCGTTTCCCTCTAAATTGCCCGACTCGGACGGCTGTATTTTCCAGCCCTCTCCTAGTCCCGAAAGTAGACCCATGAAAGCTGGCATCCACCCAAAATATCAAGAAACGACCGTTACCTGCGGTTGTGGAAATACGTTTCAAACTCGTAGCGTTCGCCCCGAATTGAAGGTCGACATTTGCAGCGAGTGCCATCCGTTTTACACCGGAAAATTGAAATTCGTCGACACGGCAGGTCGAATCGATAAGTTCCAGAAGAAATTTGCTGCAGGCACCTACGGTAGCTTGCAACAAAAAGGCAAGAAGAAATAGCTGGTTCCGTTCTAGGATTTCGAAAAGCCGCCACGTTTTTGGGTTGATCCCAATACGTCGCGGCTTTTTCTGTGCTTCTGCACTTCCCGCCCTTTCTCTTCGCTCAACTGATAGCCGCTGGCCGGCCGCCCACTATGTCCAAATCGATTCGCGATACCCTGGAAGAAAAGCTCGCTCGCTACAGAGAATTGGAAGCCGCAATGGCCGATCCTGCCGTCCAAGGGGATGGGGCCAAAATGAGCGCGGTTGCCCGAGAGCATGGTGGCCTGACGCGCATGGTGACCAATTACATCGAATTCAAACGATTGACCGATGAAATCCTCGGTTGCCAGGAAATGGCCGAAGCCGCAGAGGACTTTGACGAGCGGGAAATGGCCGAAACCGAAATGGCCGAACTTCGCAAGCAACGTGAAAAGCTGTGGGAAGAACTGCTGGCGATGACCGTCGGCGGTGAGGATAGTCACCGGACCCGCTGTGTGATGGAAATTCGAGCCGGTACCGGAGGAGACGAGGCAGCGCTGTTCGCTCGCGATCTGTACGAAATGTACATCAAGTACGCCGAACACAAACACTGGCGAACCGAGATCATGGACGCCAGTATCAACGACATGGGCGGTTTCAAGGATATCACCGTCACCTTTGAAGGGGACGGAGTCTATCGCGATCTCCAGTACGAAAGTGGTGGGCACCGAGTCCAGCGAGTCCCCGAAACCGAAACGCAAGGCCGCATCCATACCTCGGCGGCAACCGTTGCGGTCATGCCAGAGCCCGAGGACGTCGAAGTCAACCTGAAACCGGATGACTACCGCGTCGATAAATTCGGAGCGTCCGGCCCCGGAGGTCAGCACGTCAATAAAACCGAATCAGCGATCCGCGTGACCCATCACGAAACGGGCATCGTCGTTCAGTGCCAAGACGAAAAAAGCCAGCACAAAAATCTCGCCAAAGCCCTCCGCGTTTTGAAGGCACGTGTCTATGAGAAAAAACGCGAAGAGGAAAGCAACAAACGAGCCGAAGAGCGACGTGGATTGGTGGGGTCCGGAGACCGCAGTCAGCGCATCCGAACTTACAACTATCCTCAAAATCGTTTGACCGATCATCGGATTAACTTGACCTTGTACAAGCTGGATCAAATCATTGCTGGGGATGTTTACCCGGTTACCGAAGCATTGATCGAATACGACCGAGATCAACTGCGCAGCGAAATGGAAGAGTAATAGATGTCAACGGAACAGACGGAAAAGACCGAGCCATGGACCGTGTTGCGTCTGTTAACTTGGACAACCGATTTTTTCAAAAAGAAGGGCTCCGATACGGCTCGGCTTGATGCGGAAGTCTTGCTTGCCGATGCCCGAGGATGCAGCCGGATCGAGCTGTACACGGCGTTCAATACGGAACTTGAGCAAGAGCCTTTGGTCGCCTTTCGTGAACTTGTGCGCCGCCGCGGTGAAGGGACTCCTGTCGCCTATCTGGTCGGGTACAAGGAATTCTATTCGTTGAAATTCCAAGTCAATCCAAGCGTTCTGATCCCGCGTCCCGAAACCGAACACTTGGTGATTGAAGCCCTCGACCGAGCGAAGAGTATCGCCGGTGAAGGAAAACTGCATATCGCCGATGTGGGGACCGGAAGTGGCGCGATCGCGATCGCCATCGCAAAGAATCTGCCAAGAGCCCGCGTCGCGGCTATCGATAAAAGTGAGCAGGCGTTGCAGGTGGCACGCGAGAATGTCGAAAGATACGAACTGCAAGATCGAATTGTTTTGCAGCACGGAGACCTTCTGCAGACGATCAAGATGGATGCCTCGTTGGATATGGTTTGCAGTAATCCACCATACATCAGTCAGGCGGAATACGACGCACTGGATCCCGGGGTGCGAGAGCAAGAACCGGAGATGGCATTGCTGTGCGGGCCGAAGGGAACCGAGACCATCGAAGCCCTGATTCCGCAGGCAGCGAGATGTCTCAAGCCAGGTGGCTTTCTGATCATCGAATTAAGCCCCATGATCGCCGACGCCTGTGCCGATATTCTGAAAGCAAACGAAGCTTTTGCGGCAGATACCGTGCATCTGATCCGAGACCTCGCCGGGCACAAACGAATCCTAAGTGCCCAGAAAGCGGCGTAGGTCTTTCGCTCGGATAGCCAGGTTTTTCACCGCCACGCTCACTCGCGGCGCGTTTGCCTCATTTCTCGAAACGAGATTGAAGGTTGCTTGGCCGCTTAGCAATTGCGTTACCGAGTAACCGCGATGATGGCCAACATCTTCCATGATTCAAATTCGACGACGGACCGATGGACTACATCAAACCCGTTGGATTGAAATAGATTGGGGTAGTTGTGTGAAAAGGAAAGCTCGTTGCCAAATGGAATCGATGCGTTCGTTTGATCGAAATCGTGGTCGCACGCCACCGGTTCGATTGCAAAAAAAGTGGCTGGCCCAAGTTGCTGCGAAATATGAGTCAACATTTGATCCAGTCGCTCGCGTCGGAAATATTCCAGGACGCCTCCATTAGATACAAACAGACTTTGGGGTTGCCCGTTGGCGAGCAACCAATCGCCGCCGTCATCACAAACAAAGTCGATTCGTGAATCAAATTCATCAGACGTTTGATTGCGCCGCACTTGTTCTTGGTTGATCTCGATGCCGGTTGCCGAATCGATACCCTCAATCGATTGAGTCAGATAGTTTAGGACGGCGCCGCCACTGCAGCCGAATTCGACCAGGTGTTTCGGTTTTGTTTCCAGGCATGTCTTTTTCAACGCGGTGATGTCGTCTTTCTGCCGGGTGAGAAACAGATCGTTAAAACGATTGTCGCAGTTACTGGAAAAGACCTCGCCCCCTTTCCCTTGCCAAAAGTCTTTGTGCAATCGTTCGAAGAAGCCCTCCTGGTGATTCTGGATGGCGTTTCGTTTAAGGAACGCCATGATCGCTTTGTCGACGAATCCACTGGGGGTACTTTGTGGCGTTTCGTACAGCATCTTGGTCCGTCCTGGCGAAAGCGTTGAAACAATCCGGCCAATGCATTCGGCGGTTCGCTTTTTTAGGCTCGCTTCGCTGGCGGTTTCAATCGATAACAGTGAACTCATCGTGTTGTCTTTAGAGGCTAGAGTTTTGCAGGATGCGGCGATTTTCGGCGACACGTGGGAAACGGTCCGCGAACCAAGTGGCAATGCGGACGCAAGCGATTTCGCGGTTCTCGACGATCGGGTAGGTGTGTTCGGCGTTGGCGTAATATTCGACTTGCTGTTGATCGCTGGGACGAAAACCGTACATCTCGTAGAACTGAGCCCGACCACAAATGTCGTCGTATCCCTCGGTATAAATGAACAGCATCTGCACGTTCCGGTCTAGCAATGTTTGCAGATCGTTGCGGACGCTTTCGCGGCTCATCCCGGTATCAAAAAACTCGCTGGCGGCAAGCTGGTTTGCGTCCGATTCGCTATGGTCCGGCATCTTTCCAGACAGGCGGCGTTTGATGGCATTCCTCCAAAACCGGTATCGGAAAAGACGTCCGATTTTGTGACGTCGAACATAACCCGATGTTTGGAAGACCAGTCCGTCCAGAAAGACCGCTCCGGTAACGCGATCTTCTTTGATCGATACTTTGTGTGCGTTGTAGGCGCCGCTGCATAACCCGATCAACACAAACGATTCCGCTCCGATCGTTTGCTCTAGATGATCCATTGCGTCGCGGACATCCCGTTCGGCACGGTTGTCGGAATCGGAACGATCGGTTCGCGGGGCGCTATCCCCCAGTCCCGATAGATCGATCCGTAGTGTTGAATATCCCTGCTTGGCCAATTGCCTAGCCATGCTGACATGCAATCGAAACTGACCAACACGATGAACAATCCCGGCGTTTAGGATCAACGCAACGGGGGCGTCCTTAATCAATTCGTCTTCGTCGGGGCGGGTTAAGATGCCCAGCAGTGAATCATTCGGGCCAAACCGGCAGATCGTTTCTTTCATTGTTGAACTCCTGCGGTCAGTTCCTGAAGTTGCATCCCTGAATCGGGAAGCGATAGGGCTTCGAAGCGGTCCAGGCGGTCAAACATGTCGTCGACACTATCGACGATCATGCGAATCGTGGTTGGCCGCAACCACGCGACTTCCAGGCGACGTAAATCGGACCAGTCGTCGCTATCTGCCACTCGGAACACTCGCTGGATCCCATCGGTCGGATGTGAAAATGATCGAGTATCACTTTCCAGTTGCACGATCAATTGAGGCTGGACGATGGACGAAGGATCGAGGGTTGTCTGTTCGATTTCGCGAACGAGTTCACGTGAATAACGAGTACCGAGGATTTCTTCCCGCGATTCATCGTTGGGCGTCTGGATCGGTCGCACCCACAAATCAAGCATCTCGTGGTGGTTGCTGCGTAATGCATCAAGGTATTCGCGGCCATCGGCGACCGGTTCCCAAAGAACGACGGCGTTCACATTCGGATTGTCATCGGCAACCTGCGCCGCCAAGGTCGCTCCCAGTCGCAATCCGACCAGCGTGACCGTTTCGACACCCGTGTTGTCTTGCAAATGCTGAATCGCCGTGGCAATGTTTTGAAGCCAAACTGCGGTCGATGTGACGTCTTCGATCTCGCCGGCGGAATCGCCGATGCCGTAGTAATCCAGTCGTAAAACATGGACTCCTTTGCGTGCAAGTTGGTTGGCAAACAACCGTAACGACCAGTGGGTCTGAACGTATTCCTGGCCTATCGGTGGGCAAATCACCACCGCACGCTTTGAGTTCCCGTGGACTCCTTGCGCCCGATGATGGATGCTGAGGAGTTGAGAGTGAGGGTCGCCGATAAATCGTGGTTCCATTATTCGTTCCAAAATCCTTTAAGGGATCGCAGCAATCGATGTTTGGGTTCCGCGGAACTTGAGGGCTTGGCAGGATCGACCGTTTCCATTCCGACCTTTACGGAAGCGTCCGCAGTCGTGTCCGCCGCACCGGTCACATCCTCCAATTGGTAAGCCATGTGCCGCAACGTTCCGGTCAGGAAGTCTTGTGGGCTTAAGGAGATCGATGTGGTTTCCGCAACGATGGCGATGACTTTCATCACCAACAGCGAGTGACCTCCAATGTCGAAGAAGTTGTCGTCTCGACCGATTTGATCGGTTTCCAAAACCTCCTGCCAAATCGCGGCAAGTCGCTTTTCGGCTTCGGTTTCAGGTTTTTCGGCGGTCGCGTTGAGCAGATCGTCAGACGCCGTGTTCTGTTTCGGGCTGGGCAGAGACGCGTAGTCGATTTTCCCATTGTTGGTTTGCGGCATGCTATCAAGCGTGACGAAGTTTTGCGGCACCATATAGTTGGGGACCGACATCCGAAGATGTTCGCGAAGTTCGATTGCAGATGCCGATTGTTCCGGTTTGGGAATCACATAGGCAACCAGTTTCGCGTCGCCGGGTGAATCTTCGCGAACGATCACGACGCACTGGGCGACTGCTGGATGCGATTTCAAATGGGATTCAATTTCACCCAGTTCAATCCGATATCCGCGGACCTTCACCTGTTTGTCGTTGCGACGTAGGAATTGCAAGTTGCCATCAAACGTGTACCGAGCCAGGTCACCGGTCCGGTAGAGTTTATTGTTGTTGTAGGCGACGAAGGGATTGCGATATCGATTGTCGACAAAACGTTCTTCGGTTAAATCGGGACGGTGGAGATACCCCTGGGTGACGCCTGCACCACCGATGTAGACTTCGCCTTCACATCCGGGAGAGACTTCGTGGCCCTGTTGGTCCAGTAAATAGATTTGAGTGTTTCCGATCGGTTTTCCGATCAAGATGGGCGACGAAGCATCGGTGATTCTGTAGACGGCCGACCAGACGGTCGTCTCGGTCGGACCATACATGTTCCAAAGCTGGTCGCACCGTTTCAGCAGCGGATCGACCAAGTCATTCGGCATTGGTTCACCGCCGCACAGTACCTTGAATGCCTGCACCTTGAATGCCTGCCCATTCCGTTTGGTTTTGCCCTGCCATCCGCTTTGAATCAACAAACGCCACGTCGCAGGGGTCGCTTGAAGCCATGTGATGTCATGTTTTTCAAGGGCGTCGGCCAGTTTGGATCCATTGCTGGATGTGTCCGTGTCGGCAATCACTACCGATCCACCAAAGACGATCGGCAGGTACAGTTCCAGCACCGCAATATCAAACGATAGGGTGGTCACAGCAAGGATCGAATCGTCCTGCGTAAAACCGGGGGCTTCGCGCATCGCATACAAGAAATTCACTACCGCACCGTGTTGGACTTGGACCCCTTTTGGTTTGCCCGTCGAACCGGATGTGTAGATCACATAGCAGGTGTCATTGGGATTTGCCGATGTTTGTACATCCGAATCGTCCAGGTTTGCAATCGCTTCCCTTGCATCATCGATAGCAAGGTGGGGTTTGTTGAACGAAGTGATTCGCGGTACCAAGCTGCGTTCAGTTACGATCGTCGTCAGTTGGGAATGATCGCACATGTATTGCAATCGGTCCGACGGGTAGGCTGGGTCAAGTGGGACGTAGCCACATCCCGCTTTCAAAATCGCGATTAGGTTGACCAACATCTGCTCGCTGCGGTTGACGCAGATGCCAACAAGATCGCCCTCTTGAACGCCTTCCGACTTCAGGTAACGGGCGATTCGATTGGATTGCGAATCGACGTCTGCATACGTCAAAGTTTGGTCGCCAAATCGCACACAAACGGCGTCGGGAGTGGCTGTTGCTTGCCGTGAGAATTCACTGTGTAGAGTCGCTTCGATTGGGTAATCGAGTGCGGTTGCATTCCAGTCGACGATCGCTTGCTGCCGCATCCTAAGACTGACTTTCGGCAGGTCGTTGATTCGGGTGTCGGGGCTGGCTGCAACTCCTTCGAGGAATGTCCGGAATCCGTCGAAGTAACATTCCATCGCTCGTTCGGTATACAGGTCCGAGTTGTATTGAACTTGCAGTTCGATCGATTGGTCTTTTCGAATGACTCCGTTGATGAACCATTCAAAATTTTCAAATCGACGTGGTTCGATCGTGATGTCCAGATCGAATCCTGTGAATCCAAGCTGAGCAGTATCCATGACAGGATCGATGTTGAAGGAAACGTTCAGCATCGGTGGACGCGACGGATCGCGTGCCGGGGCAAGTTTCCGCAGCAGGGTTCCGTAGGAATAACGTTGATGTTCAAACGCATCCAGCAGTCTGCTGCGAGTCTGTTTCATATGCGAGAGAAAGGAGGTGTCCGAATCGACCTGAGTTCGCAGAGGCATCGTATTGACGCAGTGTCCGATCAGTTCGGGATGATCCAGTGCGGCTTGACCTGCGGTCGGAATCCCGATCCCAAAATCGTCGCAGCCACTGATCTGGGCGACATACGCGGTGAACGCTGCCAGTAGGGTGTTGTATCGGCTGCATCCCGACTTCGCGCCGACTTTTTGAACCGCTGCGACCAACGTGGCGGGAAGGGTGGTTTCCATCCGTTCCGCGGTAAAGGTGCGCAAGGAAGGACGAGGTTTTTCAATCGGTAATTCGAGAACGGGGATGTCCCCTTGGTAGCATTTTGTCCAAAAGGCTTCGTCGGCTTGCCCTGCATCGGACGCCATGTATTGGTCCATCTGCAACGCATATTCGTCGTACTGGCTTGCCGGTGCCAAAGCGTCACGCTGGATACCCGACAGCGTGTCGTAAAAATATCCGAGGTCGCGATAGAATAACGCCAGCGACCAACCATCCATCACCAAGTGGTGTGCGGTGAGGGTTAACCAGTGCTGTGTATCGGTCGCTTTCTGCAAAACGGCTCTTAACAACGGCCCATCGACAAGGTCAAACGGTGTGGTCGCTTCGTTTTGCACCACCATGCGACGAGCCGCAGCGATATCTTTTGATGGATCTATCGACCAATCGACAAACGAAAAGGCATGTTGGGGACGCGGGTGGACCAGGATGTGTTGGCCATCGATGCCAACGGTTGACCGCAACGATCCATGACGCTCGCAGACTTTGACAATCGCTTGCTTCAATCGATCAACGTCTAGAGGACCGCGAAGTTCGAGCGTGCTAATTTCATTGTATGCGCAATTGGCTTGTTCGCTTTGCTTAGCCGACAGCCAGACTTCCAGCTGAGCCTGCGAGGTGGCGTAACGGTTTTCGGGTTGAGTGCCCGGAACGAACGCAACGGTAGCGGCGACGGAATTCAAATTAGAAAGCACAGGAGTCATCGTTTCGTACGTCGTGGAGAAAAAGGTAGCACAGGCTGCCAGCCTGTTCGGAGGAGACTACTACAGGCTGCCAGCCTGCTGAACTTTAGACTTGCAGGAATTGACCTGGGTTGGCGGCGTCGGGGATGAACCAACCGGGATGGTTGTTTTTGTCTTTTCCAAGTTTTGCACCCGAGACTGGCGGTTGGTCTGCGGCACTGGATACCGATGATTTTCGATATCCGTCACCTGTCAGGAAACCATGTCGTTGGCATTCGATAATCGATTCGTGCAACGCTTGAACCAATTGGTCAACGTGTGATTTCGTATGTGCCAGCGTTAACAAACATGGTCGGTGATCCCAGATGTGCATGCCTCGACGTCGCATCGCTGCAAACAGCAGTTCGCTATAAAGAGGTTCATCGTGGAATTGCAATTTGAATAAGGAACCAAAGTTGGCGGCAAACAAAGGAGCATTCAATTCGGTCGCTACTTTATTTAGTTCTGTGGTTAGATAGTCACCTAACTGATTCAGCCGGTCGTACATCGGTTGCCCTTCGCTTTTGATGTGCTGAAGGATCGCTTTGGATGCAGCAAGCGTGAGTGGGTGTCGCACGAACGTTCCCGCGAAATAAGTCATTCCCGCCTCGGGCCGACTGTCGTCCCCGTATTGCCAAAAACCGCCATCCAGTCCATCCATATATTCGGCCTTGCCAGCGACGACGCCGATCGGCATCCCCCCACCGACCACCTTGCCGTACGACGCTAGGTCCGCGCGGATGCCAAAGTACTCCTGGGCTCCCCCTTTCCCGATTCGTAATCCCGAGATCACTTCGTCGAAAATAAGTGCGGTCGGTGCGTGTTCGGTAAGGGCTCGCAATTTGTGTAGGAATTCGCGAGGTTGAAGTTCAGGGTGTCGGCTTTGGACGGGCTCTACAAGGATGGCGGCGATCGTGTCGATATTCTCTTGGATGATCCGAAGCGATTCGTCGGTGCCGTAATCGAGGACGAGGGTGTTGGAGACGTGTTCTTTTGGAATTCCCGGTGCGGCTGGGAAGCTTTTATGTGACTTGCTGCCGCGGACCAGCACTTCATCCAAGATCCCGTGATAATCCTCATTGAACATCACGATTCGATCACGGCCGGTTGCGGATCGGGCCAGCCGAGTGCAGGCCAGTACCGCTTCGCTGCCGGTGTTGGCAAACGCCATTCGTTGATTCCCGGTCAATTCACAGAAGAGAGCCGCGACTTCACCAGCCAACGGGGATTGAGGCCCGATCGAAAAATCCTTTTGGACTTGTTCGTTAATCGCATTGACCGTGATCTCATGCGAATGTCCCAGCAAGTTGGAACCGAATCCGCACGTAAAGTCGACGTACTCGTTACCGTCGATATCCCACAGGTAAACTCCTTTGGAGCGGTCAACGACCAACGGATAGGTCATCTCTTTTAAGTTCGGACGGAATCCTGAAACCGTTCGTGGGTCGGCTAAGTAAGCACGATGCTGCTGTGCCTGAGCTTTGCTCTTGGGAGTCATCTGGTTGTGCAGCCGGATGATTTCATCAAGTGCCGTCTGCTGGGATGCGTCCAGTGCAGAATCGGTTTTAGCAACACGAGCCGCCGCACCAAAAGCCTTTGGAGGGGCGTCATTTGTGAATGGCGGAGGCGTCAGATCTTTGGATGGTTCTTTTGGTGACCGCGATTGCGGCTGAGGAGATGTCGATGAGGCCAACGGCGTGGTCGTTGCCGGAACAGAGACGGGCGTGCCAGCTAACCATTGCATTTGGGCAGCCATGATTTGCAGTTGTTGCTGCACAATCGAGTAGGTCATGTCTCCTGTTGCGACTTGGCCAAGTTGATCCGTCTGGACGTTGACGGGCGATTGCGTGACGCTAGCGGTGTTATTGTCGAGTGTGATCTGTCCGGTTAAGTCCGACTGATCTGCGGCGATTGGGTTTGTGGTGAAGCTTGCGACGTTGGCCGCGTGATCCTGTTGCGGTTCGGCTTGTTCGCGAAATTGATCGCGGGGTAAGTGTTCGTCTAGGAAATTGCTCAAGCCGTCGACATGAGGCGTTTCTTCTAGCAATTGCCGAAAGGTAACTTCGATGCCAAACGCTTTGTGCAGTGCCGTTGCGGTTTGAGTCAATCCAAGCGAATCGAGCCCCATTTCAAAGAACGTGGTGTCGTTCTCGAAATCGTTTAGATCAAAGCCGGAGGAGTTTTCGAAGACGTCTTTAATCGCGGTGATGATTGCAGGTTTGCGATTCATGGGTAGGTTCGGCGCTGAACAGGGAGAAGGGCTGGACAAGCTGGTCGGAATGCTTGGGGCGGTTTCGGTGCTTGGCAAATTCGCTAACACATCGGCCGGGACAGGGGAGGGCGGTATTGGATGAAGCGAGCGATATTTCGCTTGATTCGGTTCCATGAAGTAGCGTTTTCGCTCGAACGGATAGGTCGGCAACGATACGGTTCGTCCCTTGGTTTGAACGTTTTTCCAGTCGATCGAAACCCCTTCTAGCCACATTCGTCCCAATGCGGACAACATGGCTTTCGATTCCGTGTGGTCGTCGGCGTTGTCCGACAAACTGGGCAATGCGATTTGTTTTTTGGGGTCGTCAGCGTGTTGCTTGGCAAGCGTGGCGAGCGTTCGACGTGGTCCTAGTTCCAGCAAAATGCGTGAGGAATCCTCTTTCCACATCTGGGTGACTGCACCTGAGAATTGCACCGGTTCACGCAAGTGCGCGGCCCAGTAATTCGGATCGGTTGCTTGTTCATCCGTCATCCAGTCGGCTGATACGGTGGATAGAATCGGGATGGAAGGAGGGGCTAGCGTCACCGTGCGGACAAATTCGGCGTACGGACGAACGATCTCCTGCATCATTGGCGAATGGAAGGCGTGGGACGTCTGCAAGGAACGGCAAACAACTTCGTTAGATTCAAGCTCTTTCTGGAGCGTTTGAACTTGATCGTCCGGGCCTGCGACGACACAGAGTGACGGGCCGTTGTAAGAGGCAATTGCCAAATCGCCCGATAACATCGGTTCGACAGTATGCCCGGGCAAACGTACGCTCAGCATGCTGCCGCCAGGCAAACGTTGCATCATTTCGCCACGCTTTGCGATCAGCCGCACTGCGTCCTCTAGTGAAAAGACACCGGCGACACAGGCGGCCGCAAATTCGCCAATGCTGTGTCCCATCATCGCGGTCGGACGGATGCCCCAGTTCATCCAAGTTTGGGCTAATGAATAGCCAACTGCAAAAAGGGCCGGTTGGGTGAACTGCGTTTCGCGAAGGAGGGCCGTCGCCGATTCATGTTGATCGGAAGCCGGAAAAAGGATATCCCGTAGATCACGGTCGATCGATGGCGTTAGCAGGTCGCAGCATCGGTCGAGGGAAGCTCGGAACACGTCACAGTGTTGATAAAGATCGTGTCCCATCCGCAGGTACTGAGCGCCTTGGCCGGGAAACATAAACACGACGTCCCGTTCGACTCCGTCCCATTTTTGCTGTTGGTAACGGGGGGCTTTCTGCAATGAAAAGGCTTTTGAAGCATCTTGCGGATCACCTGCAACAACAAACGCTCGCCAGTTCATCCGGGCTCGGCCGTTAGCCAGCGTGTGGGCAACATCGGCAAGTTCGATGCTCGATCCGCGGTCGGATTCTAGATACGTTGCAAGTCGTTTCGCCGACTTGCTGAGAGCCGTTTCTGTTTTCGCCGAAACCGGCAAGAGGTGAACGGGAAGCGTTCCACTTCTCTCCTGCGTTTCGCCTGCGTGCACCGCTGGAGCTTCTTCAAGGATGACATGTGCGTTGGTGCCACCGACACCAAATGCACTGACGCCGGCTCGGCGGGGTTCGCTGGAGCGAGGCCACTGGATCGTTCGATCGCAAACAAAAAATGGACTGTCTTCAAAATCGATTTGCGGATTCGGGTTTTCAAAGTGCAGGGTGGCCGGAATGCATTCGTGGTGCAGCGACAGAGCGGTTTTGATTAACCCCGCGACTCCAGCGGCTGCGACGGTGTGCCCGATGTTGCTTTTGACCGATCCGATGGCACAGAATTGTTTCTGTTCGGTTTGGGCTTCGAACACTTCACGCAGCGCGGTCACTTCGATAGGGTCACCGATGGGAGTCGCCGTGCCATGGGCTTCGATATAGCCGATGCTTTCAGCTTGGACGTCGGCGGAGGCGTGTGCCATTGCGATCGCTCGGGATTGTCCATGGATGCTGGGAGCACCAAAACTGGATTTTTCGCTCCCGTCGTTGTTGATGCCAAAGCCACGGATGACGGCATATATTCGGTCGTTGTTTTCGATGGCGTCTTCCAATCGTTTGACGACAACCAACCCGGCACCATCGCTGAATAGCGTTCCCGCCCCGAAAGCATCAAACGGTCGGCAATGACCGTCCGGAGTAAAAATGCTGCCGGTTTGGTGCAGGTGTCCACTGTTTTGTGGATGCGAAATAGAGACTCCTCCGGCAATCGCGGCGTCACACAGTCCGCCTTCAATCGCTTTGCATGCTTCGATCAACGCAACCAGCGAAGTGGAGCACGCGGTACTGACGCTGACGGCGGGCCCCGTCAGATTTAGACTGTGCGCAATTCGCGTGGCAAGATAGTCTTTTTCGTTGTTAAGCCCCGCGTTGAATTCACCGATTTCGCGAACGCGTTCGGGGTTGCTAAGCACGTTTTTGATGAAGTAGCTGGTCGCATACGTTCCCGCCCAAATGCCGATCACATCGTCGGTTGCGGTTGCTGAATGGTTGCCCATCCCCGCGTCTTCGAGGGCGGTCCACGCCAGTTCAAGCAAGACCCGTTGTTGCGGGTCGGTCCATTCGGCCGTCCGGGGTGGCATGCCAAAAAAGCGAGCGTCAAAATGATCGGAATCTTTAAGGATCCCGCGTGCTGGAACGTAGTGCTCCGAGTGCGTGTCACGGGGATCGAGTGAAGGATCCAGTTCGTCCGTATCGAAGAAGGTGATCGATTCGCGTTCGTTGATTAGGTTCTGCCAAAACGTGTTAACGTCTTCGGCTCCTGGCATCCGAGCCGCCATCCCAACGATCGCAAACCGGCCTGAGGCGTTTGTGCGTGAGCGAGACGCTGCCGGAGTTGGCAATGTTTTTTGTTCTTCGGACTTTGCCGATGATGCGAGAAACGCATCGATCGTAGGACGATCGAAGAACTCGGCAATCGAGACGTTGATGCCCATCTGGTTGCGAGCGGCGCTGACCACTTTGGTGGCTCGAATGGAGTTGCCACCGAGATCAAAAAACGAATCGTGGGTTCCAATGCGATCGATTTGCAAGACGTTCGACCAGATCGTCGCTAGTTGTTTTTCTTGTTCGGATTTAGGGGCGATGTACGGCGTTTCGATGTCCGGACGCTTTGTCGCCGGCATCGGAAAGGCACCTCGGTCTAGTTTTCCGCTTGGCGTATAGGGAAACGAGTCAACAACCGTAATGGATGAAGGAACCATGTAATCGGGAAGCGACTTCGATAGTTCTTCACGCAGGGCGACAACATCAGGCGTTTGGTTGTCCGCCGGTAAGACGTATCCGACTAACCGAACATCGCCCGGCGTATCCTCGCGCAAAACGGTCGCCGCAATTCGTACCGAGGCATCGGTTGCCATCGCAGCATCGATTTCGCCAAGTTCGATACGGTGACCATTTAGTTTGATTTGTGAATCGATTCTCCCGAGGTGGTCGATTTGTCCATCGTCGGTAATCTGAGCAAGGTCGCCCGTTCGAAAAACCGATTCGCCATTCCAGGTGACGAACTTCTCCGCATTTAACGCGTCACGGTTTAGGTAGCCCATCGTCACGCCAAGACCGCCGATCAGTAATTCGCCCGGTGTTTCGACGTCGCAAAGCTGGTCCGAATCATCAACGATATAGCTGTGCGTGTTATCGATTGGTTTACCGATCAAAATCCGATCGGTGGAATTGAGAATGCGTGAAGCCGTTGAATAGACGGTCGTTTCGGTGGGGCCGTAAAGGTTCCACAATTCGCCGCAGCGTTCGAGTAACGGATCGATCAGATCACGAGGTAACGGTTCGCCAGCCGTCACGAACTTCATCTGTGAGGTGCCGCTGAATTCGGCTTCGACCATCATCCGCCACATCGCCGGCGTCGCCTGCATGAAGGTGACGTGATGCTTCTGAATCGCTTGAACCAATCGTTCGGAGTCACGAGCCGTTTGTCGATCGACGACTGCGACACTGCCACCGGTGACCAATGGCAAAAACATCTCTGCGACCGAGATGTCAAACGATAACGTGGTCGTTGCCAGGATCCGATCGTCGGCGGTAAATCCAGGTGTGGAGATCATGCTATGCAGCATATTGACCACAGCCAGATGAGGCACCAAAACGCCTTTAGGGTTTCCGGTGGAACCGGATGTGTAGATCACATAGGCAACATCGGTGCGTGGATCGGTATGCACTTCCGTATAGACGTCAGCCGATTCAATCGCATCGCGCTGCTGATCGATCATCGTTGCGTCGACATCGAATTGGTCAATCAAGTCACCATGCGATTGGTGTCCCAGCACATGCTTGACGTCTGCATCTTTGACCATGAATTTCAGCCGGTCCACCGGGTATTCTGGGTCTAGAGGGACGTAGCTTGCGCCCGACTTTAGGATCCCAACCAGCGTGGCGGGCAAATCGACGTCTCGCCTGCAGCAGATTCCTACTCGGTCGCCGATACCGACTCCCTTTGTTTGAAGCCAGCCTGCAATCTGATTGCTCCATGCACTTAATGACGCATAGCTTTGTGAGTCCTGTTCACAAACAACAGCGGTCTTTTCGGCGTTTGCTTGGGACTGTTGTTCAATCCACTGATGTAGATGCAACTGAGGAGTGGCAGCCTTGGTGTTGTTAAGCAGCGAGTATCGTTCTTGAATATTCATTAAAGATCCTTTTGCACTATTCAATTTTCACGCCACCAAGTTGCGGTGAAAACGTTGTCGCCGTAAATGAGATACCTGATCGCCAGTTGAAACGGATCAGAGTTTCGTTTCATGGTGATTCGGTTCTCGTCCAGCTGACAAACTTCGATTTGTTTGGGATGGAGCACGGTTCCCATCATGGGATACCAGCATTTGTAAAAAGCTTCTTTGGCAGAGAAGACGAGCGTGAATCGTTGGCATTGATCGAGAGAAGGAATTGTGGCGATTTGCCATTCCGTTTCGGTCGCGATTTGTTCGTGAAGTTGCTGTGCGGTCGATTCGTCGACGATCGGTTCGGTATCGATTCCAACAGACAGATACCCAGAACGATGTGCTACTGTGCACCAAACCCAGTGATCGCTATGGGTGATCGAACCGGCGAAACCTTTGGGCCACGCGGGTGAGCGGTCGGCATTCACACCAACACGTTCGCTAACACCGAAGGTTTTTAGTAACTCCGAGGCAACGGATCGTCCCGCGGCGAATTCACGCTGGCGTTTTGTAAGCCGATTCGGATAGGCTGAATCGGCTGGTTGCAGCGGCGATAGCTGCCAGGCGATATCCTTTGGCATCCACGGGTGTATCTTCGCACTCAATGTCTCGCCTAGCGTCCGCGCAGAAGCGTCGTGACGAGGACGGACAGAAGCGACAGAGGCCATGGTGACAAAAGGGGGACGTGAAGCGACGGTTTTGCAAACACTCATCACAATGTGATATTGCAACGAACGACGCAAAAACGTTGCTTGCGATTGCTCACCCCTGAGTGAAATCAGCCGGGAAAGATGATCTGATCGTCGGTCTCTTTATCCGTTGTACGGATTTTGACGATTAGGTGAGGATTGGGACGCTGAATCGGCTCGGATTGCTTCCGTCTCGCTTGGTTTAGAATTAGTTCCGGCGACGCTCCCAGCCTTCCGAAAAAGTTCCGTTTCCGGGCTTGCCCCGGCGGAAACAAACAGCTGCCGAAATCTTAACTCGTTGCGGCAGCGAATTAGGAACTTATGATCCTTCGCCGCACGGCAGCAACCGTCAGTCAAAAATTTCACGTCCCCCGTGAAAGGCGACACGTAAGAGCTGGCATGGGGGCGATTCCGGTTGAAGGAAACGACCCGCACTGATCGCAACGGCTGCTTTACAGCGCTTTGTCGCTGATGTCTTTTCGGCACCAAGCTCCTGGCCAGCGGATTTCTTTGACCGCTTTGTAGGCTTTCAGTTTTGCGTCGCTGATGGAATTTCCGATCGCGGTGACTCCAAGGACACGGCCGCCATTGTTGATGACCGTGGTCCCGATGTTTTGCGTACCGGCGTGAAAGACTTTGACGTCGCTCATCTCGGCGGCTTTATCCAGTCCCTTAATCACGCGGCCTTTTTCGTACGCACTTGGGTAACCTTCGCTGGCCATGACGACACAGATGCTGGGACGTTCGTCCCATTCCGGTGGATCCACATCCGCAAGCCGTCCGTCGATAACCGCTTCGATGATCTCGCAAAGGTCGCCCTTCATTCGCATCAGTAGCGGCTGGCATTCAGGGTCTCCGAAGCGGACGTTGAATTCCAGGACTTTCGGGCCTGCTGCGGTCAACATTAAACCGGCATACAGGATGCCACGGAATGGTCGGCGTGAGCGTTTCATTGCATGGACAACGGGAACCAAAATGTCTCGCTCGATGCGGGCCATCATTTCGGCATCGATCAGTGGGGTCGGGCAGAACGCGCCCATTCCGCCGGTGTTGGGGCCGAGGTCGCCATCGTAGGCTGGTTTGTGATCCTGAGCCGCTGGCAGGGTAATGATGGTGCTGCCATCGGTGATCGCCAGGACACTTGCTTCTTGTCCCATCAAGCGTTCTTCGATGATCAGGACATCGCCTGCTTCACCAAATTCACGGACGCCCGCAATCCGGTTGATCGCGTCGAGTGCCTGGGACCGAGTGCTGCAGACGATCACGCCTTTGCCGGCGGCCAATCCGTCCGCTTTGACCACAACAGGAACGTCTTGCTCGGAATCGGGGTAGCGGTCTTTGATGAAACGCGAGGCATCCGATGCGGTCCGAAAGGTTTGGTACTCGGCGGTCGGGATGTTGGAGGCTCGTAGCAAGTTTTTGCAGAAAACCTTGCTCCCTTCCAGTTCGGCCGCGGCGGCGGAGGGGCCGAAGGCGCGAATCCCGGCGGCTTGCAAGTCGTCCACCAAACCGTCGACAAGTGGGGCTTCCGGGCCGACGACAACGAAAGCGATTTCGTTTTCGATGGCGAATTTAATGATGCCCGGTTTATCGCTCGCTTCGATCGAAACGTTGGTGGCGTCGATGGCGGTCCCTGCATTTCCAGGGGCAACAAAGACTTGGGCGACTTGTGGACTTTGCGCTAGCTTCCATGCCAAAGCGTG
Organism: Roseimaritima multifibrata; assembly: GCF_007741495.1. NCBI lineage: Bacteria > Pseudomonadati > Planctomycetota > Planctomycetia > Pirellulales > Pirellulaceae > Roseimaritima > Roseimaritima multifibrata. The sequence continues at coordinate 6,411,086 of NZ_CP036262.1, read as the reverse complement.
CTCTCGTCCTCCATTCCCAACAATCAGTACTTTCTTGGTGGCGGGGATCGAGGAATTATCAGCAGATTCAGCAGGCATCGGCGTAGAGGGGGCAGAGCGGGTAAGAATGGATTATTTTCGACCTGCATGGTAAGCCAATGAGCCTCGCTGCGGTAGTTGTCCGCTCGGAGGACCCACGAGTTGCCGTAAAGCCTATAATAATGGCTGGTTTCTCGCTTTGTATGAGCTATAATAAATTTGCCCCCCCACCAGATCGGTCTTCAATTCTGCCTTTCCCTTTTAAAACCCACCTCAGGGATGGCATGCCGGTCTACTTAGGCTAATTTGATTGAAGGTGATGGCTGGGGTCCAACTGCTCAGCCATCGCTTTTTTATTCGGTTTGGTGCCGAATGGTTTTGTCTTTTCGCAAAGGCAAATAAACTTGAGCCTAGCTAACTACCCAACATCACTCCGTAATTTCAATTAGGAGCGTTTTCGATGCGCCGATTTTTGCTGTCTGCCGCTTTGCTTTGTTTTGCAAGTCAATTGAATGCGGGCGATTTGAAGATTCAGTTTTTGTTTGATGGGGTGGTTCCGCCCCCCACTGCAATTAACGTTAATCGCGATGAAGCCTTTTGTGGCAAACATGGCTTGGTCGACGAACGCTTGGTTGTGAACCCAACCAGCAAAGGGATTAAGAATGTTGTCGTTTATGTCTACACCGGCCGTGGCGGCAGTAAATTGCCAGACCAGACGCCCAAGAATGCGACGCATGTCCTAGCGAACAAAAATTGCCGCTTTGAGCCACACATTGTCATCGCTCAGGTTGGAGACACCCTGAAAGTCACGAATCCTGATCCCGTTGGCCATAACGCCAGCATGAACTTCCTGAAAAATACCCCGCAGAACCCAATGATCCCTTCGGGGCAAGAGGTCGAGGTTGAATTGAAGGAGAGCGAACCAGCTCCGATTCCAGTGACCTGCAGTATCCATCCTTGGATGCAGTCTCGCTTGGTTGTTTTGGATCACCCATTCGCCGCCGTCAGCGATGAAGATGGCGTCTTGGTTATCAAGGATCTTCCGAACGAAGAACTGAATTTCCGAGTCTACGTCGAAGCGGCTGATGGAGCTTTGGACGAAGTCGATTTGAACGGCAAAACCGTCAAATGGAAACGAAATCGTTTCGATGTCGATATCAAAGATGGAATGAACGACATGGGTGTCGTCAAAATCAAAGCAAATCAAATCAAATACGGCGACTAATCGCCTGTTGATTGAACACATGTTCTCAACGTAGCAGAGTCTCTCCGAGACTCGTGCCTGCTGGATTCTCCGCCTCGGAGAGGCGTAGCTACGAGGATGGCTGCTCAGGTATTGCCATCCGGCGCGGCGTTATGGCACGTAGCAGAGTCTCTCCGAGACTCGTGCCTGCTGGGCTCTCCGCCTCGGAGAGGCGGAGCTACGAGGGTGGCTGCCCATGTATCGCCATCCGTTTCGGCGTCATGGCACGTAGCAGAGTCTCTCCGAGACTCGTGCCTGCTTGGTTCTCCGCCTCGGAGAGGCGGAGCTACGAGAGTGGCTGCACAGGTATCGCCATCTGCCGCGGCGTCATAGCACGTAGCAGAGTCTCTCCGAGACTCGTGCTTGCTGGGCTCTCCGCCTCGGAGAGGCGTAGCTACGAGAGTCGGCGGAGCTGCGGACTAAACCGCTGCCCATGCGTCGCCATTAGGGTGGGTATAATGGCACGTAGCGTTTGCTGAACTATTTATCGCAGAGCTATGGGGTAGGGCATGGATCAATCGGATCTTTCGTTCTTCGATCCGGCTGCTGATTGGGATGTCGTTGAGCGGCATCTGCCGCATTGGGGGCAGCCGGGGTGTATGTGCTTTGTCACTTGGCGGCTTGGCGACGCACTTCCGGCCGAAATCCTCGTCCAATTGGATGTGGCTATTGGTGATCTCCTGCGGGGCGCAGGGTTGGATCCAGATAGCGATTTGCGGGTCCAATTGTCCCAGCACCCCTGTAAATTCAGGTCGGACGTTTATCACAAGCTTTTTCAGCTTCGGGACCGCTTCCTTGATTCTGGCTATGGAGCGTGTCATCTAGCGAATCGTGAATGCGCGGAGATTGTTCTGGAAAGCCTTTTAAAGTTTGACGGGGAGCGGTACTTCATGACGGATGTCGTCGTAATGCCCAATCACGCTCATTTTTTGGTCGGATTCGCCAGCCAGACAAGATTCCTGAAGCAGTGCACGGAGTGGAAGCGATTCAGCGGTCGGGCGGTAAATCGATATCTCGGAATTCAAGGTTCTTTTTGGCAAGTGGATCAATTCGATCACCTGCTTCGTGGTGAAAAATGGTTTGATTACTACCGCCAATACATCGTCGACAATCCAAAGAAGGCAAGTCTAAGGCTCGGCGAGTTCTTGCATTTTCAAAAACGCTTAGCCTGAAAAAACGGAGTTTTTAGCTGTAGGTTTGGCTCTCCGAGATGAATACATCCGCCTCGGAGAGGCGGAGCTACGAGGGTCGGCTGCCCAGGTATCGCCATCCGGCCCGGCGTCATGGCACGTAGCAGAGTCTCTCCGAGACTCGTGCCTGCTGGGCTCTCCGCCTCGGAGAGGCGGAGCTACGAGAGTGGCTGCCCGGGTATCGCCATCTGCCGCGGCGTCATGGCACGTAGCAGAGTCTCTCCGAGACTCGTGCCTGCTGGCTCTCCGCCTCGGAGAGGCGGAGCTACGCGGGTTGGCGGAGCTACGAGGGTCGGCGGAGCTACGTGTTCCGTTCCCTGATCCGAGGGGGCCTATGGTTCTTGCACGTTCGGTGCCCATAATTGGCCAGAATCCTCATCCGTTGTGCGACGATGCGCCCCTTGTGAATTGAGCGATTCTGGGTTCCTCTGTTGTGCTTGGCATGTTCTTATAATTGAACGGTCGCTTCCTCCGTTTGAATCTGTGTGATCATGTCGGGCTCCCTTTCTAATGTTTGTCGTTCACTGGTCGCTGTCGGCTGGGTTGGAATGGCTGTCGCAATCTGTTTGTTTGTTGCTCCAGGCTGTGATTCGCAGCCGATCTCGTTTTCCGGCAATGCCCTGGAAAAAGTGAAGCAAGAACACGTTAGCGGCGCCGATTTAGGGCAGGCGGAATCGGATATTCAGGCGATCATGCAGGCTTGGTTTGGAACGCCTGATCAACCGATCGTCCCGGTCGCTCTGCAAGACTTGGTCCAGGTCGACCGAATCGAACGATCCGCGGGGCCTGTTTCCAGCACTGAAGATGGCGAGCACCAGGGTCTCTACCGCGAACACTGTGCTGTCTGTCATGGTCTGAATGGCAATGGCCGTGGACCTGCGTCGGGCCTGCAGAACCCCTATCCCCGCGATTTCCGCATGGGTGTCTATAAGTTCAAGTCGACGCCGCGTGGAACTCCGCCAACCCGGGAAGACTTGCTCGCCACGCTGCACCGTGGGGCTCCCGGGACCGCGATGCCGACCTTTCATTCGCTTCCCGAAAGCGATCGAGAAGCGTTGGTGGATTACGTGATCTATCTGTCGGTTCGCGGAATGCTGGAACGTCAGTTATGGCAGATCGCCGCGGAAGAATTCGATTATGATTCTCAGCCGCTTCCCCCAGAGGAACGCTTGTACGCGGCTGGAAATGAAGGGACGGACGATCCTGCCTTTGTGCAGCAAGTGGCGGCTATCGATGAATTGCTGCTGGAGATCACTCAGGCTTGGCTCAACGCGCCTCAGCTTGCCTTGGAGATTCCCGAAGTCCCAGCAGATGTTGGTCGCAATGTTGGTACCGCAGAGGAGGAAGATTCGGAATTGGTTGAAATTCACGATGCATCGGTCGCCCGCGGAAAGGCTTTGTTTCATGGTCAGACCGCGAATTGTGTTGGTTGCCATGGACCAGCCGGCAAAGCCGATGTGGCGACTTTAGATTTTGATGACTGGACGAAGGACTGGACCACTCGGATCAATATCACTCCGACCGATACCGATGCGATTGCTCCTTTTCGAGCCGCTGGTGCGCTTCGTCCGCGACCCGCGAAGCCGCGAAATCTTCAGTTGGGCGCCTTTCATGGCGGAAGCGATCCGGGCTTGCTGTATACACGAATCGTTAACGGTATCGATGGGACGCCGATGCCCGCGATGGAATTGGTGGAACACCCGCAGCCCGTTGGTTTAACGCAACGGCAGGTTTGGGATTTGATTAATTATGTGCTGTCGTTGTCACCGGCGGATGTGGCACCGCTTGCTTCCGAATCGCTGGTCTTGCCGGAGTCCAGTCGATGAGTGAACAGAATTACCGAACGATTGGCGCGATCAGCGGTTTGGTGCTGGGGATGGTTGCGATGCGAGTGTTGGGATTCGGCGGGATGATTCCCGGAGCCGTTTTCGGAGCTGGAGGCGCTGTGCTGGGGGCGATGGCGGCAGAGCGAGTCTTCAGGAGGACGCGGCGATGAGCGATTCGGCGATACAGACGCAAGAAGATTCCTATCGACCTTGGCTCTATCGGTGGACGCTGCTGGTGCTGGGACTGGTCTGGCCACTGGTCTGGGTCGGATCGTTGGTGACGACTCAAGATGCTGGCATGTCGGTCCCCGATTGGCCAAATACTTACGGAGATAACCTGTTTCTCTATCCACTGGAAACGTGGTTGTCAGGGCCCTTTGATCTGTTTATCGAACATGGGCACCGATTGCTGGGGGCGCTGGTCGGTTTTGTTGCGATCATCGTGGTCGCGGTCGCATTCTGGACGGAGCGTCGTCGCTGGGTCCAAGGCCTGGCCGTTCTTGGCTTGGTGTTGATTATTGTGCAGGGAATTTTGGGCGGGATGCGGGTTGTGCTGGGGGATCGCCTGTTGGCGATGACCCATGGCTGTACGGCTCCGATTGTTTTTGCCCTTTTTACCGTTCTGGCGGTGGTGACCAGTCGGTGGTGGTCGCAGATTCGCAGCGGACCCTCAGAAGTCGATTCGCCAACCAAAACGGAGGGATCGGCATCTGGAAGCGATGGTGCTAGATCGTCCCTAAAGGTGGTTCGTGGGGGATGGCTGGCGTCAGTGGTGGTAATCGCCTGCTATTTTCAGCTGGTCCTGGGGGCGATGCTACGGCATGTCAGTATGGAAGCGACACCGGGCGGATTCACGCATACGGTCGCGATGCACGTCCTGCTAGCCTTCGTGATTTGGGGATTAACCGCGATTTTGTGGCTCCGATTACGGGGGTGCGGCGAAAAGACGCTGTCGCGACCCGGGGGTGCTCTGGTAGGATTGGTGGCAGTGCAGATCGCCTTGGGTTTAACAACCTGGGTGGTCCATTATGGTTTTCCAATGTTTCAGGACTATGGATTTCCTGCTCGATACCTTGTCCAAGCCAAATCGTTTTGGGGTTCGTTTGTCATCTGCGGCCATGTTGCCACGGGATCATTGATCTTGGCGACGGCTGTCCTGTTGACGACGCGAACGTTTCGAATCAAGCATCTGCGCAGGACAAGTAGCTAGCGATTTTAAGCAATTCACGATTACGCTCACTTATTTCGACGAGCCCGCTGGAACGATGAGTTTGGCCGCGCCATCCCCACCTATTCGACTGCACGCCAACGCCGACACTTCGGTTGTGGGGGTCGATTCTGTGCTGCAGCGGGAATCCTCTGCCACACGCGATGAGGAAGCGGTGGCAAAAGCCCACCCAGGTCTGTTGCGCGATTTGATCGTGCTGACCAAGCCGCGGATTGTGATCATGGTTTTGGTCACCACCGGGGTCGCAGCGGTTGTCGCTGCCGGTTGGCAGCTTTCTCCGCTGGTCCTTCTGCATGCCCTCCTGGGGACGGCTGCCGTCGGGGCAAGTGCGGGGACCATGAACCAGATTTGGGAACGTCGCCTCGACTGCGGGATGAAGCGAACCCGCTCGCGGCCGCTTCCTGCAGGCCGGATCACGCTCTTTTGGGCCGTCGTTTACTGCGGCGTTCTGGGGATCACGGGAACGGCCTACTTAAGCTGGTTTTCGGGGCCCGCCCCGGCCTTCTTTGGGATCGCCACTTGGTTGACGTATGTATTGATATACACCCCCATGAAAACACGGACCTCTTGGAATACGACCGTCGGGGCCGTTTCCGGAGCCTTGCCGATGATGATCGGCTACACGGCCGCAGGTGGTGATGTGTTGGGGATACGTGGCTGGCTGTTGGTGGCGGTATTGGTCGCTTGGCAGTATCCGCATTTCATGGCAATTGCCTGGATGTATCGCCGCGAATATGGCGAAGCCGGTTTTCTGATGACGCCGGTTGTTGAACCGACCGGTCGCAGCGCTGCGGCTCAGTCGGTTGTCGGCGCTTTCGCGTTATTGGCGGTTCTGGTCGCTTTGGTCTGGATGACAGCAAGTGGCTGGAGTGCGGTTGGATTAAGCCTGCTGATGGTTGCCGTTTCTTTCGGTCTGGTTCGAGATTCAATACGTTTTGCCTACCTGAAAACGGACGCTTCCGCTCGACGGATGATGTTTGCTTCGCTGCTTCAGTTGCCCTCCGCGATGATTGTCCTGGTCATCGCCGCATTGGTGTAGGTGGGAAACCCTCCCGCCGTTTTCCTTTCTGTCTGCTCTCCCTCCTACGATCCCCGTGAACGGTTTGACTTCACCAACATCATCGGCGACACATGCTCCCGCGTCGCCGTCATCGGAAATATCGCCCGCGGTCATCCAAGTTGCCGGCGTGGAACATCGTTACGGTGATCGAGCCGCACTGCAGGGAGTCGATCTGACGGTTCAGCAAGGCTCGATTTTTGCATTGCTGGGGCCAAACGGCAGTGGCAAGACCACTCTGTTTCGCTTGATTTCCACTTTGATGCCGCTGCAAAAAGGACAGATCACCGTCGCGGGGGCCGAGGTGCGCGACGTTATCGAAGTCCGCAAACGCATTGGAATCGTCTTTCAGTCGCCCAGCTTGGACAAGAAATTGTCCGTCGATGAAAATATTGCCTGCCAAGCGGCGTTGTATGGATTGTCCGGAGCCGCTTTCCGGAAGCGACGCGATGAAGTCCTGCAGGCCTTGGGTTTGACCGATCGTCGTAAAGAGATCTGCGAAAAACTGTCGGGCGGGCTAAAACGACGCGTCGAATTGGCAAAGGGAATGTTGCATCGGCCGCGAGTCCTATTGCTGGATGAACCGAGCACCGGCCTGGACCCAGGGGCCCGCTTGGACCTTTGGGAAGCCTTGCGTTCGATGGCTGCTGAAGGAATGACGATCCTTCTGACAACCCATCTGCTGGAAGAGGCCGAAAAAGCCGATCAGCTGGCGATTTTGGCGGAGGGCAAAATCATCGCCAACGGAACACCCGATCAGCTGCAAGCCGAGATGGGGGATGGCCTGGTCACGATTCATAGCGAAGATCCTGAAGCGACCGAGAAATTGGTTCAGGAGAAACTAGGATTGAAGGTTCAACGAGTTCAACAACAGATCCGAATCCATAGTGACCGACCGGCGGACTTGGTTCCCAAGTTGGCGGAGTTGCTAGGCGAATCGGCTCGATCGATTACGGTCGGACGCCCTGGATTGGAAGATGTCTTTATTGCCAAGACCGGGCACCGTTTTTGGTCGACGTCGGAAGCACAGGAATAACAAAGAAACACTATGTCGATAACGACTTCTGCACCCTCAAGTACCGCTTCCGTGTCCGCTACGGATCCTACGGCCGCGATGCCTACAACCGTTCATTCTCCGAGTGGTTGGGGGGCTGCGTGGATGCTTGCCCGCCGCGAATGGGTTCGCTTTTTTAGACAACGCAACCGCGTCACCGCAGCTGTCGTTCAGCCCCTGCTTTTTTGGCTCCTGTTTGGAACCGGTTTGCGGGGCTCGTTTGAAGGGGCAGGGGGACAGGATTTTATCCAGTTCTTCTTGCCAGGAACCGTTGCCTTGATCGTCCTTTTTACTGCGATCTTTGCGACCATTTCGGTGATCGAGGATCGCCGCGAAGGTTTTATGCAGGCTGTGCTTGTCGCGCCGGTAGGGCGGTGGCCCGTGTTGGCAGGCAAAGTGATTGGCGGCGGAGCGATCGCGTGGGTTCAGGCGGTCTTCTTTCTTACCTTGGTTTACGCCTTCGGAACCGCTCCTCTCAGTTTTTCAATTTTCCCGTTGATGCTGCTGTTAGCGGTGCTGGCACTGTCGATGTGCGGGTTGGGAATGATTGTTGCCTGGCCGATGGATAGCACTCAAGGGTTTCATGCCATCATGATGTTGGGTCTGATGCCGATGTGGTTGATGAGCGGGGCCTTTTTCCCGGTACCAGCCGCCGGCGAAGAATCGCTTGCGATGGGGCAGACCGTGCTTCGCTGGGTGATGTTAGCCAATCCGTTGACCTATGGATTGGCTGAAATGCGGCATTTGTTGTATCCCGCCGTCGATTTTGCCGAAGGTGGGTTCGCTCCGGATTCAGTAACCAACTGGATCGTTTCCGTCCTGTTCATGGTCGCGATGCTGTCGATTGCATGGTACCTGATGCGGGGAAGTAAGAAAGCAGATTTGGTGGCCTAATGCGAACGGCAGTCCATATTTTTTTGATCGTGGTGATCGGTTTGGTGATTGGGCTGGCGCTCCGCCAAATGCGAAATCAATCTCAGCGGCAGCATACGGTCACAATCAAAGGTCCTGACGGTGACATCGAAGTCGTCATCGATGAAGAACAGCCAACCCGAGTCGAAGCTCCTCCGAAACCAGATCTCCCGGAAGATGCAAATTGGGTGCGAGAGTTCACGTTGACCGAACGGAGTGGCCGAGAAGTCACGAGTGAATCGCTGAAAGGACAGCCCTACGTTGTCAGTTTCTTTTTCACTCAGTGTCCCAGTATTTGCATTCAGCAAAATCAAGCGCTGAAGGAACTGGCCGACAAATTCGCTGGCCAAGATGTCAAGTTCCTGTCCATTTCCGTCGACGCGGAAAACGATACGCCAGAGGCGCTGCGTGAGTACGCCGCCCGCTTCGGTGCCGATCCGGATCAATGGTTGTTTCTGACGACCGATGACCCCATCTACATCCAGCGTGTGGGGGCCGAGATGTTTCAAGTTTCGGCAAACTTGCAGCATACCGAGCGGTTTATTCTGATGAATCCTGAAGGGGATATGGAAGCGTTATATCGCTGGAGTGACCCGCGTTCGTTGAAACGACTGGAAAAAGATTTGCAGGAAATGATCGCGGCCAATAAAACAGCGAAGGATGCTGCCTGATGGACTGGTTAGCCGAAAACCTACCGCATGCAACGGCTTCGCTAAACGCGTTGGCAACCATTCTGCTGTTGCTTGCCCTGTGGCAAGTCAAGCGTGGCAATATCAAGGCCCATCGTAACTTGATGCTGACCGCCCTTAGCGTCAGTGTCCTTTTTCTGGGGCTGTACCTACTGCACAAATTTGCCTTGTTGGAAACGACCGGATCGCCGAACAAAAAGTTTCCTCGGGACCCTGCGGTTGCGTCCCAAGGGGCGTTCATCGTTTATCTGTTGGTGCTGCTGACTCATATCCCGCTTGCGATCACCGTTCCCGTATTGGCCGTGTGGGCTGCTATCCTGGGACTGAAGGACCGCCGAAGTGCTCATCGACGGCTTGTCCGCTGGGCGTTCCCGATTTGGTTGTACGTTTCCATTTCAGGGGTCGTTGTCTATCTAATGCTATATCAAATCTATGTTCCGCCTCAGTAGAGTACGATCGATTCAGCGATTCGGGGTGATGACCCTGGTTGTCTGTTTTTGGGTCGGTGGCAACCTGAGTTTGTTTGCACAGTCGCAGCGACTGTATGAGATTGAACCGGCACAGCGGTTGTCGTTCAATCAGCTGGATCAGTTGATTATCGCCGGAGAAGCGGACGCGGCGGTCGATTTGGCGGTCCAAATGTTGGATTCGACCGACGGACGCCTAATGCGGGTCCCGGACAGTCTTCGCACAGATGCGGACCTCATTGCCGAAAACTATCAGCCTGCTGAACTCGCCGTTCATGATCGTTTGCTCCGGTTGGGGCTGAAGTACCCCGAGACGCTGCAACTGTACCGCCAGCGTTTTGATCGAGTCGCAAAATCGGAGTGGGAACGTGCGGTCCAGGTTGTTGAACCGGAGGAAGCTCGCAAGGCGTTGCTTGAAGTCTCCCGCCGGTATTTTTCGACTTCGTATGGCGATGATGTCCTGCTGTCGTTGGCCGATTTAGACCTGCGGGCAGGGCGGTTGCAGTCGGCGATCGATCATCTGGTTCGTATCGATCCTTTCTGGCAACCTCGGTCTCCCGTTCCTGCCGGCGTATCTTCGCCGGAATCGGCTGCGGTATCAGCGACTGATTGGAATACGCTGCTGGCGACACTCAGACGCGATCCGAAGACTCCGCTCCCTTTTTCGGTGATCGATTCTTTAGTACAGCAGGTTCAGAACCGCAAAGGGTTGCCTTTGGGATGTTATCGCAATTCTTCGATTCCGCTTCGCCAAGTTGGCGACCGTTTGATTGCAGCCTATCGCGCTCGCGGTGCCGACATATTGGTTGTCGAACTGGAACGGATCGTCCAGGTTGCTGCAGATGAAGTTTCCGGGGATCAGGAAGCGGATTCGTTGAAAGTCGCGAGTGCGGAACCTGAGTGGTCGGCGGTCGTCGATGGTGCACCGGGAGAGAAACATCAGCGAGTCCTGCAGGGATCTGCACGGTATCTGCAAAACGTTGACAAAAACAGTCTGCCGCCGCTCGCTGCCGGAGTGAATGAAAAGGTGAGCGTTCGTTCTTTCCCCGCGATCGTCGATGGTGTCGCTTTTATTCATTCGGGATCAGAGGTCTTTGCCCGTTCGCTACAGACTGGCCAGCCCTGGCCGTCGGGTATCGGGACCGAGGCGATCCATGTTGCGACCAACACCGATACGTTGCTTTGGCCTGCCGGGCTTCCCTTGTCTGGGATGCCACGTTTCGATTTGGTCGCGGGAGGACGTTGGCTGGTGGGAAGTTTCGGTTCACGGTATGTCGGTCAGCAAGCGTATCGCAGCCAGCGAACAGCCAGTCAGTTGGTGGTTTTGGATCGGTATCGCGAAGGGGCGTTGCAGGGCGGTTATCCCGTTCGGTTGCCTGACGATTACGTTTTTGCCAGCCGTCCGGTTCTGTTGGGCGATCGCTGTTTTATCGCGGTGCGAAGTACCGATGGGGCAGCTCAATCGATCACGCTGCAATGCTACGATCTTCCCACTGGAAACATTTTGTGGGCCAGTCCACCGTTTGTGATGCAACGGTTGGTTAAGGAACAAATTGCCGTGGAAACGATTCCCTTGGTTTTGGCCGAAGACCGGTTGGTGATCCACGCCGAAGGGGTGACCGCATCCGTTTCAGTCGCAGACGGACGGTTGCAGTGGAGTGTTCGGCATCCGCTTGCGGAATTGGATTCTGGCGGTTTTCCTCGGCAGCGGCCGGCGGCGGTAAAGTCCGATTCGGCGTTGGGAGTCGTTGGAGGTGAAGTGATCGTCGCTGGCGTCGATATGGATCGTGTGGTCGGATTGAATGCTGCCGACGGGCAACTGCGGTGGGCAACGGCGGCAGGAGTCGGGGACGATATCACGCATGTGATCGGCCAAGTTGCGGGCCAGTGGGTACTGGGGGGGCAGCAATTGATTTGGTTGAAGGCGCTCTCCGGGGATGTGTTGTCTAGTTTTCCTGAAGGGGATGTGGATCAAGTGGGGGGCGGAATCGATTCGCCTGCCGGGGTGGGGACCGGAATCCTTGTGGATGGTTTTGTTTACTGGCCGACGTCCGAGTCCATTTATGTGTTTCCGGGGGCCGTTGACGAAAATGATCGTGGGACGGCGATTCCGCGGATGGTCGATCGGATTTCGCTACGCCCTTTTGGTCGGCGAGGTGGCGATCTGAGCGAGTCGGACGGGTGGATTTTAAACAGTACCCCCGAAGCGATCGTTGTTCTCAAATGACGTTAGGTCATTGCCACCGGCTCACGGGTCAGCGACACTAGTAGACATGAATGCCAATCCTACTTCTACCGATTCCGTGGCTTCGCTTGCAGCCGATGATGCTTCACGTCTCGTTCGGCTTGGTGAAATTAAGCGGCTGATGACCGAACAACTGCACCGACGGATTGTTGGTCAGGAAGAGGTGATTGAACAGGTCTTGATCGCCTTGTTTTCCGGGGGCCACTGTTTGCTGGTTGGCGTTCCCGGATTGGCAAAGACATTGTTGGTTCACAGTCTTTCCGAAGTCCTGCAGTTGCAGTTCAGCCGTATCCAGTTCACTCCCGACCTGATGCCCGCCGATATCACGGGAACGGAAGTGATGCAGGAGGATCGGGCAAGCGGCGAACGTCATTTTCGATTCATTGAAGGACCGGTCTTTGCTAATATCGTGCTGGCTGATGAAATCAATCGAACTCCGCCGAAAACTCAGGCGGCCCTCTTGGAAGCGATGCAGGAAAAACAGGTGACGGCAGCCGGACAGCGGCATGCGCTGCCGAATCCGTTTTTTGTGCTGGCGACCCAGAACCCGATCGAGCAAGAGGGGACCTACCCGCTCCCAGAGGCTCAGCTGGATCGATTCATGTTTGATATTCGGATTCGTCACATGAGTGAAGATGACGAATTGGCGGTGGTGATGCGGACGACGGGGGATGGGCAGGAGTCGATCCAGCCGGTTTTGAATGCGGACGAATTGGTTGAATTGATCCAGACTGTACGGCGCGTTCCGGTCGCCGCAAGCGTTGCACGATACGCGACGCGGTTGGCACGTCTGTCACGGCCTGCCGACACTTCGGCAGCCGACGGCGGCACAAAAACGCTTCCCGTTTCACAACGCGTCGACCAGTTCGTCCAGTGGGGCGCCGGGCCACGCGGTAGTCAGTACTTGGTGCTAGGGGCCAAAGCAAAAGCCGCACTTGATGGCCGGATGATGGTGGAACGCGAAGATATTCGATCGATTGCGAAGCCTGTCTTGCGACATCGAATGCGATTGAATTTTGCCGCTCGAGCGGAAGGTTTGTCTGCGGACGCCTTGATTGACGAATTGCTAGACGCTATCGACCAACAAGAGAAAAGCGATCTTCATGGATCCGAATTGGAAAAAGTTTTTCGATCCGCAGACGCTCGCTGAACTTTCCGGTTCCGGACTTCGTCGGCTGCGCCCGTTTGACGGCGGGGCGCTGACAGGGGTGCACCGCAGTTCCAGGCATGGGCATAGCGTCGAATTCGCGGAGCATCGTCCGTACGTCTTAGGGGACGATCTGCGAAGTGTGGACTGGAAAGTCTACGCTCGAACCGATCGCTTCTTTCTGCAAAATCGTGAAGACGAAACCGCCTTGGTCTGCCATCTGATGCTGGATGCGTCGGGTAGTATGGCATTCGCCGGTCTTCAGCCTTCCGGGGATGCCCAAAGCAAATTTGACTACGCGGCACGCGTCGCCGCTTCTCTTGGGTTCATCACGCTTACCGCGCAGGATCAATGCTCTTTGACCTTCCTGGGTGGCAACGGAATCGATCTGCCGCTGAGCAATGGAGAACCACAGGTGCAAGGAATGGTTGACGTCCTTGCCCGTTGTCAGGTTGAGGGCGATGACCATGTCGGTCAGCAAGTTCAGCAGGCGCTGGCTCGTTTGACCCGCCCGGGAATTGTTGTCCTGATCAGTGATCTTTTGGATTCCCCGCAAGCGATCGAAACGGCCGTCCGGTACGTGCGAGCGGCGGGACACGATTTGTTTGTTATTCAAGTCCTGCATCCAGAAGAGAAAGAATTGTCGGTGCACGGGATGACGCGGTTTCAAGGAATGGAAGGGGAACCGCCGGTCGATCTGCAGCCCGAGGCGTTTGCGGAAGCGTACCACGAAGCGATGCAAGAATTTTGTCAGTCGATTGAGCAGGTGTGCGAGCAAACCGAAACGCCTTTCCTCGCTCTGACGACAGATCAACCGATCGGATCCATGTTGGCTGCGAGGTTGAATCAGTACTATGGATAGTGCCGCGGGGATTTTCCTGCCAACGCTTTTTGCGATTGGGCCGTTTGTCGCAGGTGGGATGCTGCTGTGGGGGATGGTCGCTGGAGTTCCCATTGTCTTGCACTTGCTGAATCGACGGCGGCTGCGAACGGTCGATTGGCCAGCGATGCAGTTTCTTTTGGCGGCGATGCAAAAACGCTCCCGCAGTGTTCGCTTGTGGCAGTGGTTGCTCCTGCTGATTCGGGTCTTGGCGGTGTTGATGATTGCTGTGGCGCTGGCAAATCCAATATTCCAACAAACGTTGGCAACCAAGAATCGACCGGCCGTCTTAAGGGTGATTGTGCTGGATACTTCCTATTCAATGTTCACGCAGTTGCCTGATGGAAAAACCCGGTTTCAAGTTGCGAAAGAGCGGGCAGCGGAAGTTTGCCGAGAAACGCTGCCCGGCGACACATTGATGCTCTTCGCAATGCAAGAGTCTCCTTTGGCGATGGTTCCGAAGCCTTCTGCGGACGTCGATCGTGTGGTTCGAGAATTGGAGCGGATGCAACCCGCGATGACTCCCGCTTCTCTGCCAGCGATGTTGGCGGTTCTGGAACGCTCGGTTCCCGACGACCAAGTGAACAACCTTCAGGCGTACTTCTTCAGTGATGGGCAGCAGCAGACGTGGCAGCCAGCGACGAGCGGTAGCATCGGGGCTCGCTGGCAGGATCTGCAGTCGGATATTGGATCGGTGGAAGTCATCGATGTCACCGATGGCCAACCGCAGACGACGGTGAATGTAAGACTGCGTTCGCTGGATGCGGTGGCCGCGAATCGTTTGACGGTCACTGCCACCGCGGACGAACCGCTCTCGGCAGCAATCCCCGTTTCGATTTCCGTCGATGGAAACGATACCTATGCCACCAGTTTGGCGATGAACACGCCGGGGGACTCGTTTGCGGAAGTTGCGATTCCGGCGGCGGCAGGACCTTCGGTTGTGCATGCTCAGTTGGTGGAGGATTCTCTGTTCGTCGACAATGAACGTTGGTTGGTTCGGCAACCGACCAAACCGTTGTTGGTTTATTGTGTGGGGCCAGCGAATCGAACGCGATTTGTTGCCGCTGCATTGCAGGCAGGAACCGAAGGTCAGTGGGAAATCCAGCAGCTGACTTCCGAACGGTTTCAGTCCATGGCGAACGATGCTAAGCCCCGCTCAGCCGATTTACTGATGATGTGCGATCTTGTGGTTGTTGATGCCGCTATGCAGACAGCGATCGACCGAATGGTTACGGCTAGGTCGGGAATCATCTGGTGGTTAGGAATGAATGCTAGTCCGGAAGGGTACACCGCGTCAGAGCTTCCGTTCCGCTTGCAGGAGCCCTCTTCCGAAGCGGTTTATCCCATTGATCCGCGAGGGTACCGGCATCCCATCGCGGCGCCGTTTGCTCCGTTCCCGCAGTCGGGGCTGCTCTCGACGCCTGTTTTCCGTTACTGGAAAATCGAAGCCCAGCAAGGAGAAGTCGCCCTGGGGATCGGGAAACAAAGTGCTCCTCTGGTGATTGCCATCGATCGCGATCAGCGGGTTGCGGCGGACCTTGGTGATACGGTAGACACGAAGGTTTCTCGAACGCTTGTGGTGACGACCGCGCCGATGGTCGCCGCTTCGAATGACGACCCTGCACCCTGGAATTTATTAGTCGCGTGGCCAAGTCTGGTCCCTTTGGTACAAGAACTGTCCGCGTGGGCGACGGTGCCGGCTAGGAGATCGACTGAACTTCAAGTTGGGCAATCGCTGACGCACGCCATTGCGGGGCGTCGGGATCGACCACAGACGGTAACGCTTCTTGAACCGGGGATAAGTGGAGCGCAGCAAACGGTTAAACGTGTACTGGATGTTACTCCGCTTTCGCAGACAGGGCAAACTGGTTGGACGGCCGGGAAACTGGAATCGCCTGGAATTTACCGCCTGGAATATGCCGATCAGACCGAGCAGTTGATTGCGGTGAATGTTGATCCCCGTGAGGGCGATTTGAGAAAACTGACGCAAAGCGAAAGGGATTCGCTGCGGCGTCTTGGCAGCGAGCAAGACGAATCGACGGAGGAACAAACGTCAAAGGTCGCGCGTGGTGAAAAGGAGGCCCAAGGGGAATCGATCGATGGGGTCGGGGACTGGTTTCGCAGCCTGCTTTTTGTGGCGCTGGGATTGTTGGTCACCGAATCGTTGGTCAGCCGATTTGCAATGAAGGGATCTCCATGATCGCGGATCTTCAAACTTGGTCTTGGAATGGGAGCACGTGGCAAGCGTACTGGCCGCTGCCGATTTGGGTTGTCGGCCTGTTGGCGATTCTTTTGGTTGCTGTCGCCGTTCTTTCCTATTGGAAGAATGCGCCGGGCCTTGGTCCCCGCTTCCTGATGATTTTTCTCCGCGCTTTCTCCTTGCTGATGCTGCTGGCCATGTTGAGCGGGTTTGCTTTGGCAAGGTATGAAACCCAGCCAGCGGAAGTTGTTCTACTGCTGGATCATTCCGGGAGCATGCAGGCTCCTGCTGACGTATCAACTTCCGCGGGGAGCGACGCACTTTCCCGTCTTCAGCAAGCTTCCGATATTTTGCTGGATGACCAGAATGTCTTGTCTCTGCTGCAAGAGAGTTATCAGGTTCGAATTGAAGGCTGGAATGGCTCGATTGATCTAAACGATCCGCAAGAACTAGCGGAGGAATTAGCGGATTTGGAAGAGTATCCACGCAGCCCACTTGGAAATTGGCTACTGGAAACGGTCGCGTTGCAGGCTGGTCAACGAACGGCGGCGATCGTGTTGATTTCAGATGGGATCGTTACCGACGGCAAAACCTTACAAGCCGCTGCGGATCAAGCGGCAATCCAGCAAATACCACTTGTGATGGTTGGACTGGGGAAGACTGAAGTCCGATTGGATTTGGCGATCGAAGACGTGATTCATGGTGCCTGGGCCTTGATGGGGGATCGCGTCACCGTGCAGGCGATGGTGCGAACAACCGGGCTGAAGGCGGGCCAAGAAGTGGAAGTGCAGCTTCAGGATGAATCGACCGGTGAAGTGCGTGATCGTCAAACGATCCGTGTTGCCGATGGAGAAAGCATGCATGCGGTGGAGCTTACGTTTGTTGCGGATCAACCGAAAGAGGCTATGTGGAAAGTCGTGGTTGTGCCACAGGCGACTGAAATCGAACGGGCCAATAACGAGCGAGTGATTCGTGTCGATATACGCGATCAGCCATTAAAAGTGTTGTTGGTTCAGGACCGGCCTAGCTATGAATTTCGATATCTAAAGCACTTGCTGGAACGGGTGCGGAACCAAGCCGATTCAAGCAAACCTTTGATCGAACTGACGTCGGTGCTGCAGAGCGGAGATCCTGAATACGCACGTCAGGATCAAACGGCGGAAATCCTTCCGCCGGTGGGGCGGGAGGCTTTGAAGCAGATGGACGCGGTGATCCTTAGCGATGCGGCGCTTTCTCTCTTGGGAGATATCTTTCTGAAACAACTTGCGTTGGCGGTTCAGGAGGATGGGGTCGGTTTGATCATTGTTGCGGGACCTCGGCATTTGCCAGCAGAACTAAAGGGGACGCCGTTGCAATCGATGGTTCCTGTTGATTTGCAAAGTGTTGAAACGCCTCGTTCCACGCAGGGGATGAAGTCGATTCGTTGGACTCCGCTGGGAAAAAATACCTCGTCGTTGCGGTTAAGTGAGTCAGGGGATGTGCCGTTGCCAATGCTGTCCGCCGTTTGGGCTGCCCGTCAGGTAAGGCCGCTTGGTAAAGTGCTTTGGGAATCCGATGATGCGGAAGCGTTACCAATTGTGGTGACTCAGTTTGCGGGTGCCGGTCAGGTTCGTTTGCAGTTGACCGATGAGACGTTTCGGCTGCAGTCGTTTGACGGTACCGGCAATTTGCATGAACGCTATTGGTTGCAAGCGATCCGTGAACTCGCTCGTGGAAAACGGCAGGCTTCGAATAGTCCATGGGAATTAGAAGTCGAGGGTGACCGGTTTGCCGTCGGTGAAACGGTTCCGTTGCGAGCGAAAATTCAAGGTGATCCGCAAGTCGTGAAAGTGCTGCTGCGAAGCGGCGATCATGAGCAGATGATTGAATTGGATTCCGTCGGGCCAGGAGAGTATCGAGCGGCGGCGGTGGATCTGCCGGCGGGAAGTTACCAGGCCATTTTGATCGAACCATTGATCGCCTCCGGCGCTCCGCTGGAAGATCGTTTTGTCGTCGATGTGACGCCGCTGGAGAAGATTCGCTTGAATAGCGACTTCGCCGCGATGCAGGTGGCTGCGGAGCGTTCTGGTGGAACTTTTTTAGAACCAAACGCTCGCTTCGCAAAACAATTGCAAGCGGCCATTCCAGCACTCCCTCCCGTCCGCTTGCAGCCTCTGCCGGCGACCCCGCTGTGGAATCATCCGCTGGTCGCTTTGTTGCTTTTTACTTCATTGGCGGCGGAGTGGATTCTGCGGACGAATTTTAATCCGAAGCGTTTGTTCTCAAAATCTTCAGCCTAAATCAATCGATTAAGGTTTTTGGGGCAAAATGAATTTGCATGTGTCCAAAACCAGGCTAGCCGTTGCGGTCTGTGCGACGCCGATGGTCTGGGTAACGCAACCAAAGAAACGGCTTCGTCTGTGACAGCGGCGATCGAGGGCCTCCTTCTTTGGGATTGCTGGTTTTTCTGAAGATAGGGGTGGGAGGTTCCGATGGAATAGAAAGCAAGTGATTGGGGTATTTCCGTAGTTCTGTTGAGCTTTCAGTCCAGATCGTTGAGTTGTTGATATGGAGATTTTAGGACTGCCTGAGGGATTTCAGACTCAGCAACAAAGGCAGCGAGCCGCCGACCAAAGTTTGCAGGATGTGTTCAGTCAGGTGTTGGCTGAATCGGGGCACGCCGGGTATCGTACTTCGCAGCCTGTCGACCCTGATGTCGCAACGGATCAGCAGGTTCAGACGGCTTGGGATGACTGGTTTTCGGTAACGATGCAGGGGAGTTACCGAACGCTGGAATCGCCGCAGGATTTAAAGCAGAAGTATGGCGAGGTTTTAAATCAGGCCTATCGCGAAGGGGCTTATCTGGATCCCAAATCATTTTTAGCGAGGCTGTCCAGCGACGATTTGCAGGTCGTACAGGACATTCAGCGGCTTGGCGATCCAATCGATGTGCAAGGCTTGAGCGATGAAGGGGCGTTGAACCTTTTAATTCCGCGCGCAGCACAAGTCGATCTGAACGGAGACGGTTTGACCCAGTCCGGGAAAGGGTACGGGATTCGATTTCCCGACAGTAGGACTCCGCAGCCCGTCGCGGATGCATGGTACGAAACGACCGACGGCATGAGCTGGGGCGAACAGGCTCACTATCAATTGCAAATGAAGATGCCGCTGTTGACGGCCAATTTCGTTTTCGACGAATCGGGCGCCTACTCCCATCACTATGAGCCGGGCGACCCCGAGTTTCGCAACCCAATGGAAGAGGACGGTTTTTCGTATTTCGGAATCACCGAGGATATGCTCGGCTATCTAGACGCATTCAAAAACCAGATCGATCCGGAGCAGTACCAACGTGACACCACGTTCTGGAGCAAGCTGCAAGCGAATCTCGCCGAAAATGGCGTGACCGCCTGAGTGTCTGACAGGTAATCACGAACTCAAATTCTTAGCGGAAGGACGCGAACTTTCCGGCACGACCTCATCTCGATTAAATCTAACGCCTGCACGCGTTCTTTCGCGGAGCGAAAGGCGACACTCTTTCGTCGCTTCAAAAACTCCACTGGGCTACCGTTTCTTCGACCATTTCTTGGTCGAGCGTTTCATGCGCGAGCAATTCGTCGGCCAAGGCTGCGACGGCCGCCCAAAATGGCGGACGATCAAATTCCTGGTACAGCTGCTTTAGCCACTGTTCCATTTGCCGAAGACGCCGCTGCGGTTCGGCGACAAAGGTGCCGGCTCGCTCCCACGCCTGACGCCAGTCCTCCGCCCACTCAGGAACAAATCCGGGATGCAGCGGTTCACCACGGTAAAGCATCTCGGCGATGGGGCCGGACAGCAACACCAGGATCTCCGCTTGCAGCAAGGTTTTTGAGTCACGGAAACCGGGCCACGATACCAATGTGTCTCCATACCGAGCGGGACCGTCGTCATTGTCGGGCTCGATGGTCACGTGGTGAACAGAGCCTCCCAGCAGAGTTGCCATCAGTGCATGGCCAGCTTCGTGATAGGCGGTCCATTCTTCCATGTTCTTGCCTGAGCGATCCGCAGTGATGAAAGGGAGGTGGGCGTCCCGCGTAAGAATATCGCTTGACTTTCTTTCAGGGCCCGCTTACCTTCTCTTAGACGAAGGCCACGCAATCGTATCAACATTGGAAGCGATTTAGCAACCATTTGTGGTCCGCGAATTTAATAACCAACAATCTGCGAACCTAAAAAACGCGGATTTCGATCGTTCGCCGAATTGAAATAATGTCTCAGCACCTGCTGCTAAACCTGCTAGTCCTCCATCGGATCCTCTTAGGAGGAGCGTGCTAGGGGTTTGGATAGCCGGATCGGCGACCTAAATCAAGTTTTTCACAAAACCCCGAAGCCCGCTTCCTGCGGACTTCGGGGTTTTTTCGTATCTTTTCGCTACTACTAGTTTTTAATTGTTCAGGAGAATTCTTATGTCGACGGACACGCCCGATTCAAATCGGCCTCAAACGGGACAGTCTGGTTCAGGTAACCCGGCATCCGAGCCTCGCCCCGTGCGTATCTTTGATACCACGCTTCGTGATGGTGAGCAGTCCCCAGGGGCAAGCATGAACCTGAGCGAAAAACTGGAAGTCGCTCAGGCGCTGGCTGATCTGGGCGTCGACGTCATCGAAGCGGGGTTTCCGATTGCCTCGCCGGGCGATTTTGAAGCGGTCAAGCAGATCGCGGCAACCGTTCGCGGTGTGACGGTCTGTGGGTTGGCCCGCTGTAGCGACAAAGATATCGATCGAGCTTGGGAGGCCCTTAAGCACGCACCTCAAGCACGGATTCATGTGTTTCTGGCGACCAGTGCGATTCATCGCGAATTCAAACTTCGGATGACGCCCGATGAGATCGTCGAGCGAGCCGTCTCAGGAGTCCGCCGGGCTGCGGCTGTTTGTGATGACGTGGAATTCTCACCCGAGGATGCCTGCCGGACCGAACACGATTTCCTTTGCCGAGTCGTTGAAGCGGCCATCGACGCCGGGGCAACGACCGTCAATATCCCCGATACCGTCGGCTACGCGACACCCGGCGAAGTCTTTGCTCGGATTCGAATGCTGCGGGATCGAGTTCCCAACATCGACAAAGCGGTGATCAGTACGCATTGCCATGATGACCTGGGGATGGCGGTCGCCAATTCACTGGCAGCTGTGGAAGCCGGGGCAGGGCAGATCGAATGTACGATCAACGGTATCGGTGAACGAGCAGGGAATGCCGCCTTGGAAGAGGTGGTGATGGCACTTCGGACGCGTAGTGATTACTACCATTTCACAACCAATATCGACACCAAACGTTTGGTCCCTACCAGTCGCTTGGTAAGTGCCACCACCGGAATTGTGGTGCAGCGAAATAAGGCGATCGTGGGACGAAATGCGTTTGCGCACGAATCAGGGATCCACCAAGATGGGATGCTGAAGGAACGAAGTACTTACGAAATCATGTCCCCCGAAGAAGTCGGGTTCGCAAAAACAGACTTGGTCTTGGGCAAGCACAGTGGGCGAGCCGCGCTTGCCGATCGAGCTCGCCAGTTAGGGTTTCAGCTGACCGGCGAACAGTTGCAGTCCGTGTTCGCTGAATTCAAAAAACTGGCGGACAAAAAGAAAGAAATCTACGACGGAGATATCGTGGCATTGATCGGAAGCGAGATCAGTGACCGAGTCGAAGCTCATTGGTCGTTAACCGATTTTGAAGTCACCAGTGGCCGTAACCGAAAGCCGATGGTGACCGTCACGCTGCGAAGTGGCGAGGACGAATTTACCGAGACCGTTGAAGAAGGGGATGGCCCGATCGACGCCGCATTTTGGGCTGTCGAGCGAATCACCGGAATCGAAACGGTTTGCAAAAACTTCCGAGTCCACAGTGCGACGCTCGGGCGAGACGCTCAAGGGGAAGTTCGCGTCGAAGTGGAGTACCAAGGAGAACTTTATCGAGGGATCGGTGTCAGCACCGACACCGTCGAAGCAACGATTCTGGCGATCCTGAACGCGGTCAACCGAATCGCAGCCCAGGCAGCATCTTAATGCCGTCAACGGGCCGGAGGGCTCGCGCCCTGCCGCTAAGATTTTGCTTCCACCTTCTTAGCGGAACGGCGCAAGCCGTCCGGCCTTTTGCAGTTGGGTTCTATCGACGGGCCGGAGGGCTCGCGTCCTACCGCTAGAATTTTTGGCTCCAACCTTCATCGTACGTCTCAAAATTAGCGTCTTCCCTTGGCAGGGGATGTTTGGGACCCCCCAATGCGACAGTGCGATCTTCTAGTTAAGATTGACGCTATGGCTGACGCATCTTCGAAAAACGATTTTCTAGAACCGCCGCGTCAAACCGGCGAGCTAGGGCGTTTAGGGCCATATCGTGTGCTGAGTATTATCGGCAGCGGTGGTATGGGGCGAGTCTTTTTGGCTCAGGATACGCGTCTGCAGCGTGATATTGCCCTGAAAGTCATGAATGAACGGTTCGCTGCGACTCCCAATAGTCGCCACCGTTTCTTGGATGAAGCCCGAGCAATGGCGGCGATCGATAGCGATTATGTCGTCAGGATCTATGAAGTTGGCCAGCACAATCAAACTCCTTTCATGGCGATGGAGCTTCTGGAAGGGGAATCGCTTGAGGATCGTAACGCCTCCAAGCCGAAATTTTCTCCTTCGGAATTGATTCAGCTGGCTTGCCAGCTATGCGATGGCTTGGCGGCCGCTCATGCCCGTGGGATCATTCATCGGGATATCAAGCCGGCGAACATTTGGCTGGAAGTGCCTAGTGGACGCCCCAAAATTCTCGATTTTGGTCTCGCCCTTGCCGGAGCCCCTGCCGCTCAATTGACCGGCCGAGGGAGCGTCGTCGGGACGCCAGGTTATCTTTCGCCTGAACAGGCACGTAACGAAAGGTTGGACGATCGCAGCGACCTGTATTCGCTGGGAGTGGTGCTGTTTGAATTGTGTACAGGACGGTTGCCTTTTGAAGAGAAGGTCGTCCCGATGATGTTGATCGCAATCATCGCCCATCAAACTCCCTCGCCGCTCGATTTCAATCCAAACATTCCGCTCCCCTTGGCGGAATTGATTGAAAGGATGTTGTCTAAGGAGGCGCGCGATCGTCCTGCTTCGGCAGCGGAATTAAAGCAGGAGCTTCTTGCTGTGCAGGAATCTCTTCTTTCCGAAAGCCAAGCTGCCCTCCGGATTGTGACCGATTCGGAAATCACTAAAACGGGCTCCTCCCTAAACCGTGCCAAGTCGCGTCCCGAGCGGGTCCCGCTTAAGTGGTTAGCTTCGCCAGTTGCGCTCTCCATTATCGGTGGATCCTTTCTGACGGTATTGCTGGTGATTCTGGGGTTGAAGGTGCTTTATCCTGCTGTCGATATTCCTGCGACGGACAATCAAGGCAGGTCCTCGGCTGTGGCGGCTCCAAAATCATTGCCTCCCCTGTTGCCAGGTCAATTGGCCGCTTTGCAACTCCAGCAGGCACGGCTTTTAGAAACAGAGATCGGAGTCGGAGACCTTGGCGAAGTGACCTTCGATATTGTGAATCAAGCGGTCGGCAGGGAAGACGACCCAGTCCGACTGTACGCCGATCGACCTACCTTGGTCGCCTGCCAGCTCTATTTGGCTTCGCAAAATGGAATCCGCCGTGACGGATATGCGATGCCGCTGCGCCGTCGACCAAGTCAGCTCCCACAGCCGGGTAAGAAAACGTCTTGTACGATCCATTTTGAAACCGCAACCATTCCCGTCGGCCTGTACCAAGCGATCGTCGCACTGGAAACACCACGAGGTTCGGTTATTCACGAGGTTGCTCTGCCTCTGCGATTGGTTCCCAATCTCCGCAGCGAGCCGCTGGACGGTTATGAAATTGTCCGAACCTGGACGGGCGATGGAGCCGATACCACGGTGGGTAAAAAATCGGAAAAGGATTTGGGAGTCGCGAAATCGTTGATTCTCGCTGGGACCGCTGACGATTCAGCCGATAAACAACAATTGATTTTTTTGAAGTTTGATCTGCGCCGGATCGAAGGTCTTGAAAAGAGGATGCGGCATGTCGTGCTGACCCTAACGCTGGCCGAGCCTTCGCCTCAAGAGATGTTCGCCGTTCGCGCCTATGCGGTGCGTGATCGGATTGCGGACGATTGGAAAGAAAGCGGTGAGGGGCGATTGGATTTAGAAAACGCTTCCATGGTCGATGGATTCGGTGAGCTTGATTTTTTGGGGACGTCTAAAGGGGATAACACGGGAGGCGTTTTGAGCGGCCAAGTCGACTCGGTCCGTTTGTTTGGTGCCGAATTGGATGACGCGGTTCGCAGTGCAGGCGACTTTCTTACCTTGGTGTTCGTCGCGGCACACACACCTAGCAAACCGCTGCAATTTGTGGCGAAGGAATCCGATCCCGAAAAAGCCCCTGCATTGGCCTTGAAGCTGGAGGCGGAGTCCCTGTGAGTGATTCAAAAGAAACCGCTGGGACTCAGGGGATGTTGCGGGATTCGCAGCCATGGTCCGAAGCGAGCAACGCCGCGGGGTTTGTGATCCGTTATTTGTCGCCGATGCGAGCGATGTTGATCGAAGCGGTGGGGGCCGAACCGCTCGCTGATCGTACGCTTACTTTGTTCTTGCAGCACTTGGTTAGCAAAGGTTATGGGAACGCTCGCCCCGGTCGGCTGCGAGACTATTTGATCGTAGGGCTCCGTTCCGCACTCAATGTTTCCTTGCAGCGATTACCCGCCGACCAGATCCATCCAGACGTCAACTGGGATGTTTTCGCAGCGCAATCGACAGCTTGGAGGGGACATTGGAGACGCGGGCTGTTGGAACTTGCCTGGCGACGGTTGGAACAGCATCAGCATAAACATCCCGAAGATTTGGACTACACGCTCCTGCGCGCTGTCCAAGCAAATCCGAACGCCAATGAGACAATGTTGGCAGTGCGAGTCAGTGCCGTAGCTAAGCAGACTGTCGACGCAAACAAGATCCCCGCAATGCTGGTTTCCAGCCGCAACTATTTTGCCGGAATCGTCGTCGCCGAAATCGCAAGTACCCTCTCGCATCCAACCACCGAAAACATCCAAGCCGAACAAAAATCGTTAAAGCTAACGTAAGCGTTTGCTTCACCTTCTTAGCGGAACGGCGCAAGCCGTCCGGCCTTTTGCAGCTGGGGTTTGTGGACGGGCCGGAGGGCTCGCGCCCTTCCGCTAGGATTTGCTTCACCTTCTTAGCGGCACGGCGCAAGCCGTCCGGCCTTTTGCAGTTTGGGTCTATCGACGGGCCGGAGGGCTCGCGCCCTTCCGCTAGGATTTGCTTCACATTCTTAGCGGCACGGCGCAAGCCGTCCGGCCTTTTGCGGTTGGGATCTATCGACGGGCCGGAGGGCTCGCGCCCTTCCGCTAAGATTTGCTTCCACCTTCTTAGCGGCACGGCGCAAGCCGTCCGGCCTTTTGCAGTTGGGGTCTATCGACGGGCCGGAGGGCTCGCGCCCTTCCGCTAAGATTTGCTTCACCTTCTTAGCGGCACGGCGCAAGCCGTCCGGCCTTTTGCAGTTGGGATCTATCGACGGGCCGAAGGGCTCGCGCCCTTCCGCTAGGATTTGCTTCACATTCTTAGCGGCACGGCGCAAGCCGTCCGGCCTTTTGCAGTTTGGGTCTATCGACGGGCCGGAGGGCTCGCGCCCTTCCGCTAAGATTTGCTTCACCTTCTTAGCGGCACGGCGCAAGCCGTCCGGCCTTTTGCAGTTGGGGTCTATCGACGGGCCGGACGGCTCTCGCCCTACCGCTAAGATTTGCTTCACATTCTTAGCGGCACGGCGCAAGCCGTCCGGCCTTTTGCAGTTGGGGTCTATCGACGGGCCGGAGGGCTCGCGCCCTACCGCTAAGATTTGCTTCACCTTCTTAGCGGTACGGCGCAAGCCGTCCGGCCTTTTGCAGTTGGGATCTATCGACGGGCCGGACGGCTCGCGCCCTTCCGCTAGGATTTGCTTCACCTTATTAGCGGCACGGCGCAAGCCGTCCGGCCTTTTGCATGCAAGTTTCTCAATGCACTGGAGACCACACTACTCCCCACCGTGACGCTATAATAAAACGACTCGTCGTAGGGCGATTAACGTCCTTTAGTGCTTCGGTTGAATTTTACTCACACTTTATAAGCTGCGTAGAACCTGTCGATGAACAAAGACTTGCTTGCCTATTTCATTACATGGACGTGTTACGGAACCTTTCTTCCAGGCGATTCACGGGGCTGGACCAAATGGCACAAGGGAGAGATGATTCCGCGGCCGCAATTGGAGGATTGGTGCCGCGATCAGTTGAGCGAGTCGATCGTATGGCTCGACGATCTGCAGCGAAATGCTGTAAATTCGGTTGTTTGCAAACATTGCAAAATTCGCGGCTGGATGCTTCATGAGGTTAATTGTCGATCGAATCATTGTCATGTCGTCGTCACGGCATCTTTGTATAAGGGAGAGGTTGTCCGTGATCAGTTCAAGTCTTGGGCGAAGCGTAAGTTGAAAGAAGATCAGCGATCGGAATTTGGGATGGAAGGTCACGTTCGCGAACACTGGTGGACTCGAAGAGGAAGCGTGAGATACGTCTTTGACGAAGAGTCCCTGGACGCCGCAATTCGTTACACCAGAGATGCGCAAGATATTGGCGGTTCAAAAGCAAATTTTTGACGGCGCAAGCCGTCCGGCCTTTTGCAGTTGGGGTTTGTCAGCGGGCCGGAGGGCTCGCGCCCTACCGCTAAGATTTTGCTTCACCTTCTTAGCGGCACGGCGCAAGCCGTCCGGCCTTTTGCAGTTGGGATCTATCGACGGGCCGGAGGGCTCGCGCCCTTCCGCTAGGATTTGCTTCACATTCTTAGCGGTACGGCGCAAGCCGTCCGGCCTTTTGCGGTTGGGGGCTGTGGACGGGCCGGAGGGCTCGCGCCCTTCCGCTAGGATTTTGCTTCACCTTCTTAGCGGCACGGCGCAAGCCGTCCGGCCTTTTGCGGTTGGGATCTATCGACGGGCCGGAGGGCTCGCGCCCTTCCGCTAGGATTTGCTTCACCTTCTTAGCGGTACGGCGCAAGCCGTCCGGCCTTTTGCAGTTGGGATCTATCGACGGGCCGGAGGGCTCGCGCCCTTCCGCTAGGATTTGCTTCACCTTCTTAGCGGCACGGCGCAAACCGTCCGGCCTTTTGCGGTTGGGATCTATCAACGGGCCGGAGGGCTCGCGCCCTTCCGCTAGGATTTGCTTCACCTTCTTAGCGGTACGGCGCAAGCCGTCCGGCCTTTTGCAGCCGGGGTTTGTGGACGGGCCGGAGGGCTCGCGCCCTACCGCTAGGATTTCGCTTGTGACTTATTCGCGTATAACCCACTTGGTTAACAAATTTCTTGGCAGCGGTGGTTGTTCTGCGAAACGACCTAACCCCAATCCCTGCAAGACTTGGTCTGCGGCTCGAAAGCCGCTCAGGACGGCTCCCTCCATTGTTGCGGGCCAATCGGTCGCCGTGTAATCTCCGGCAAGTTGCACACTCGGGTGTTGTGTTTGAACGTGCGGGCGGATCGTTTCGATCTCGGGACGCATTGAAAAGACGGCTTGCCGGTCGGTGATCGTCTTGCTGCGAAGAAGCTTCGCGTTTGTTGCGTCGGGAAAATGTGTTTCTATTTCTGCCAAAATTTGCTCGATACATTTGTCGCGTGGCATCGCTCGAACATCCCGGGAAGCACTGATCACGACTTGATAATAATGTTCGGATTCATTGCCAAACGCCGGGCGAAACAACCACTGTGCTAGGCCTCCTACCAGCACGCAGTGTTGCTTGTTTGTGATCGCACGATCGAACCAAAGATGGACTCCGCTGATCGGTGAGCTGGGGAGAGCATGGATCGCCTGCAGCTTTGCAGCGGGCAGGATGTTGCTTTGTGGCGGAAGCAATCGCGACAGCCCGTGCCAGGGGACCGCGATGATCGCTTGGTCCGCTTGGATTGAAGATTCGGATGTCTGGATGTCGACGCAGGTATTGTGGTTGCACTCGAGATTCTTGACGGGACTTCCACATTCAACCGAGACGCCACGCTGCAGCAATTTGTCCGCCAACTTGCGCCCGAATAGATCGGACAAAGAGCATTGCGGTATCCAAACATCTCCCGCTTCTCGATGCCCTAGAAACCCGTCGACCAGAACCTTGCGGGCGGCATCGACCGAGACCCGCTGCGTCGATTCTCCCAACGCACTGACAATGATGATTTCCCAAAAACGTTCGATGGTCTCCTCCGACTGGCCCGCCGTACGTAGCCATTGCTGCATCGACGTGGTTTCGCGAGATCTTGAGCTGCGTCGCATCAAACGCCAGAGGCCTCTCGCAATTTCAATCTTTTGTGCTCGGCTGAGAAAATGGGCTCGAGCGAAAGCGGGAAGCGAATGCAGCGGCGCCGGCAACCATCGGGAAGATTGGAGAATGCTGGAAGGGACGTCTGCAGCGAGAAACGTTAATGCCGAAGCTTGTTGAAAATGTTGCAGCAGGTCTGTCTCTTGCATCCACCACAAAAAATTCGTGCAACAA
Organism: Roseimaritima multifibrata; assembly: GCF_007741495.1. Lineage (NCBI taxonomy): Bacteria > Pseudomonadati > Planctomycetota > Planctomycetia > Pirellulales > Pirellulaceae > Roseimaritima > Roseimaritima multifibrata. Next base: position 6,382,427 of record NZ_CP036262.1, on the reverse strand, counting down.
CCCATCGCGACATGCTGGCAGTAATCGACTTCTCCGCCGTTGGTCGAGTCTGTATACGAACCGGCGCGCCCTCCCACGACGGATCTTGCTTCCAGTAATTTCACGTCGACGGGGAATTCGCTTAGTGCCCATGCTGCCGACAGACCCGCCAGCCCGCCACCGACGATGGCCACCACGGGACGCTTACTCACCTTGGCTCTCCGTCGCGATTTGGTTCCACGGTGGTACCGGAAGTCGCTTAAACAATGGTGGGACAAAATGGTGAGCCATCAGTTCAAATCGGTCCGAGGTGCTTAACCGGACTCGGCGATTCGCTACGCTGCCGGGATCTTCTTCGATCCTGGAAAGCAGGCGCCGATAGGTACGCCACATCATGCTGAACATCGCTTGCCCGTCAGGATGGATGTGGTCCCAGACTTCCCAGCCACTCTGAAACAATTTGGCGGCTCGCTCCGATTCTTCGATCACCAGACATCGCAGACGATCATCGCCGCGTATGTCCAACAAGTCGTCTTCGCACAGTCCGTGACGTTCCCAGTGTTGACGGGGAAGGTAGATACGTCCGCGCCCAGCATCCTCGCGGATGTCGCGAAGGATGTTGGTCAACTGAAATGCAACTCCGCAATCAATCGCAGCCGATTTAGGAAGCGGTTCTTTAAACTCCCAGATCGAAAGGCAGCATAACCCGACGGCCGAAGCGACTAAATAACAGTAGTGTTCCAGTTGCTCGAACGTATCGAATCGAGTTTTCTGCTGATCGGCTAAGACCCCGTCGATAATTTCCAGAAGGTGCTGCGAAGGAATCGAAAACCGCTGCGCCGTGTCGGCTAGCGCTGGCAGTAGGTGAGACGCATGATGACGAAGACGCGGTTGGAAAGTGGTCGGGGCGCCGTCGATGGGAGGCTCTTCCGGCATCGGTATCGAGCCGGTTGAATGATCTTGTTGTAGTGCCAGTTCGGTTGTTTTTCGCCACCAATTCAACCACTGGCGACGGGTGTCTGGACGTGCGGAGCAGTCGCCCAAGTCGTCGGTGATCCGGGCAAACGCATACAACGCATGCATCGCGGAACGTTTGCGACGAGGCAAAAGCCAAAACGATCGATAGAAATTACTGGACGCTCCCTTGGCGATTTTGGTCGCGTAGCGATAGCTATCGCGAACCGATACGGTGGCATTCACGATAGCCGGCCCCCGAGCGCTGCACAGGCAAGCTGAGCCTGTCGCCAGCGAGAGACCTTTGGTCGACGGCGAAGGACGTCGTAATTCTGTTTGCCAATGGCATGCAGGGTCGCCAACCCGCCATGTGCAAACAATCGAATGTCGCGGGCAAGCCAGCGAGGGACTTGCTGGGCAAGCGGCATGCCTTGAGCGAAGAAGGTTTCCGTCCGTGCGACTTCGTAAGCGATCAGTTCGCGAACCTTGGCGCTGGCGGTCGGTTCCGACAAATCGGCTTCGGTGACGCCAAACCGGTTGCGGTCTTCAAGCGGAATGTAGATTCGTCCGATCGCAAGATCTCGGCGGACGTCTTGCCAGAAATTCGCCAATTGCAGGCCCGTGCATATCGAGTCCGACAGCTGATCCAGTTTGGGCGAATCGAGTCCCGCCAAACGCAGGACTATTCGGCCGACCGGATTAGCGCTCCGCTGACAATAATTTAAAAGGCTATCAAACGTCATGTATTCGCTCACCCGCTGGTCCTGCTGGAACGCATCGAGTAAATCAAAAAAAGGTTGCGAGGGGAGGGTGTGTCGGGTAATCGTATCACGAAGCGCCAGCAGGATTCCCTCAGGGGTTCCGTTCTCATCAAAGCACTCTTGTAAATCGATCTGCAGGGCGTTCAGCCGTTTCAGTGCAATTTTGGGAGACCCTGACTCATCGGCGAGGTCGTCAGCCGTCCTGCAGAAAGCGTAGACATTGTAAAAATCTTGCCGAATCGAACGGGGGAGAAACAGGCTCCCCACCACAAAATTCTCGTAATGCCCACGAGCAATCCTGCGGCATTCGGCTTGGGCTAGCTGGAGTCTCTCAGGCATGCAGTCGGGAAGGATTTGTGGTTTAAGGGTTGGTCGAAACGACCTCTTTACGGTTATCCTATAGGGACGACCAGCGTTGCGTACTCTCCCACTCTTTCTAACGACCCCCAGTTGAAATGAAAATCATCCTTGCAGCCCCACGCGGATTTTGTGCGGGAGTCAATATGGCCGTGGAGAGCCTGGAATTGAGCCTGCAGGCCTTTGGGCCTCCGGTCTATGTCTACCACGAAATTGTCCACAATCAGTTTGTGGTCCGCACGTTTCGGGATAAGGGGGCCGTTTTTGTAAACCACTTAGACGAAGTCCCCACCGGTTCGACCGTCCTTTTCTCTGCCCACGGGGTTTCTCCAGCGATCCGTCAGGCCGCCAAAGACCGGGATTTGCAGGCGATCGACGCAACTTGCCCGCTCGTTACAAAAGTTCACCTGGAAGCGATCAAGTACGCCAAAGCCGGATATACGATCGTTCTGATTGGGCACGAAGGCCACGATGAAGTGATCGGAACCATGGGAGAGGCTCCCGAAGCGATTGTGTTGGTCGAAGATGAAGCGGATGTGGACCGATTGGAAGTCAGCGACGAATCCAAATTGGCGTTTTTGACGCAAACCACGCTCAGTGTCGACGACGCCGGACGAATCATCAGTCGGCTTCGCGAACGTTTTCCAAGCATTCAGCATCCTCCCAAGGAGGATATCTGCTACGCCACCCAGAATCGCCAAGAAGCGGTCGCGGCGCTGGCCAAGCAAGCGGACGCCATTATCGTGTTGGGCAGCCAAAACAGCAGCAATAGCCAGCGTTTGCGTGAATTAGGGGGAGCCGAAGGGAAACCTGCCTATTTAGTGGATGGGCCCGAAGATCTGCGAGCGGACATGTTCCAGCAGGACATGACGGTGCTGGTCACCGCCGGGGCAAGTGCTCCGGAATTGGTCGTCAAACAGACGCTGGATTGGCTGGAAGAGAATTTTCAGGCGACCATCCAGACTCAGACCATCCGCGAAGAAAACGTCCATTTTCCTTTGCCTAGACCTCTCCGTAGCTTGGCCAAGTGAATTAGAATTGACGCTGGAATTCAACTAAGTGATCTATCTACAAGGGTTTTACCGAAATGAAATGGTTTGCATCAATCGGCTTTTTGGGGCTGTCCAGCCTATTCGTCGCCACGCCGTTAGTGGCCGCCGAACCTAAGACGGAATCGAAAAGCGACTCGGAATGGACCGTTCTCTTCGATGGAGAATCGACCGATCACTGGCGGAACTACAAAAAAGACAAGGTTTCTGACGGCTGGAAAGTCGAAGACGGAGCTCTGGTTCGCAAGGATAAAGGGGCTGGCGATCTGATTAGCAAAGAGCAGTACGGAGCGTTTGAGCTATCGATCGAGTACAAAATCTCGCCGGAAGGGAACAGCGGGATCATGTTCCACGTCCAGGAAACCGACGGAGCTCCCTATTTTACCGGCCCGGAAATCCAGGTTCAGGACAATCAAGCTGGCCACGATCCCCAATTGGCAGGTTGGCTTTATCAGCTGTACCAGCCAAAGAAAGTTGGCAGCGGAGCCGACGCCAAGATCCTGGACGCCACCAAACCAGCCGGCGAGTGGAATCATCTGTTGATCCGCATCGATCCAGCAGGCAGTTCGGTCACCATGAATGGCCAGAAATATTATGATTTTGTCGTCGGCAGCGAAGATTGGAACAAGCGAGTCGCAGCCAGCAAATTCGTTAAGTGGAAAGGTTTCGGCGAGGCCGGCAAAGGGCACATTTGCCTGCAAGATCACGGCGACGTCGTTTCCTACCGGAACATCAAAGTCCGCGAGCTGGAATAACGCAGCGAAGCCCGCCAGAGCCAGTGCAAAAAACGATCAAGAAACCTGCTGAAACGGCCCTGGCACAGAAAGAGAAATTCGTTATCTTCTAGGGGTGTCGTGACGGTCCTCACCGATCGTCACCACCACGCCTCCGTAGCTCAACTGGATAGAGCACTGGTCTTCGGAACCAGATGTTAGGGGTTCGAATCCCTTCGGGGGTACTTTGCAGGTACTCCAGAATCATGCCCAGCCATTTCTAATAAGGAATCGCTGGGTTTTTTTGTGCGCGGGCCGATCTGTTGGCCCCAGCAACGGCAGAGATGGCACGGTCGGTGACACCGCCGTCTTTTTCTGGCAACGCCGCCCGCCGGCCCATCTGTCTGGTGATCTGAGTCCAGGATCTTGGTAGATGCCCGCTTCCAGTGCGCATCCGTCACCTGCAAATAGTGCTTGGCCGTGCTTGGCCGCAACCTTGCTGGAATGCCCCATCCAGGCGTCGCAAACATGACTAGGGTAGCGTTGCATCCCAACTTCGCTCCGATCAGGACAACGCTTCAAGCCGTTGCCTCGCTGTACTGCCCCGGTCGCAGACTCCACGCCCGAGTGGCGACGACGACGTGATTCTGCGGACTCGTTAATCGGTTCTCACTTTCGGCAGCGTCCGGTTTGCCAAGAGGGAGTGGACGGGATGGAAAAGCTAAACGCCGATGGTGGAGTAGAAAAGAATCTTACCGGCGAATTGCCGAACGGTTTTCAATCGCACAGAACTCTGCTGACGTTGCACGTAAATTGATAAGACATGACCACGACGGTGTGTGGTCGAAACAATCCTGTCCAATACGGAGATTGAAGAATGCTAGTCTTGTCAAGAAAGCAGGGGCAACGGATTGTTGTCAGTTTCGCCGGGGAAGTCGCTGCGCTTGAGGTGTTGAGGATTGATGGTAACCGCGTCCTCTTGGGCATCGCTGCGGCGAATACGGTCGCCATCCATCGCGAAGAAGTTTGGGCTGAGATTGGCTCTCGGCTTCGGCCAGAGGGCGGCGTCAAAGCCGGCCCCGTCAAAACCGTTGCTTAGTATCGCGTCGCACTCGTGAATCGGTTGGTGAAACTCGAACGAGATGGCAGCAATGAAAACAGTCTTTGGGTTCAGAGAATTGGTGATGGGTTCGTTGCTTTGGGCTGGTGGCATTCTTGCAGCGCTTGCGATCCCCAGCTTGGTGCTCGCCGATGATCACTCGATTTGCGGGCCGTGGGGCTGTGGGCCGAGTACCGATGCGTTGGTCGCCATGCATCTGGCCTGGATTGCAGCGATCTGGCCGCCTCTGTTTTTTCTGCCCTGGCGTCTCGGCTGGAGTCGTAAAACGATTTCAAGACTTGGCGCGCTGCTGGCGATCGGCGGCTTCGCTGGAGTTTTGGCCGTGGTGATGTGGCAGTGGATTGTTTGGCGGCCAACCGCAAACGAGTTCATCCGCCCCTACACCTGGCAACGCTGCGGTTTCGTGTTGGCAGGAGCCGTTGACTGGCCAACGATTCAGGCATTGGTTGCTGGAATTGTGCTCTGGGTTCATGCAGGACCTCGGCCTAATCCAGTTGATAGTGTCGGTCGGGAAGCCGCAATCGACGTTAAGTGACTGCAGTTAGAGGGACGACGCAATTCATTTCAGACCACGCGATCCGAACCGATTCGGAAATCGATAATCCGGCGCCAATCAATGGCACTTCCCTTGTTGTCGTTGATTGCTTGTTGTTTCTCTTCGCGATTGCCTGAATCAAAACTGAAAATATTTTCTGGGAACTGCAATCAATTCGATTGACTTGGCGTCGATAAGCCCAGGTCCGCGAAGACCTTTTCCAGCTGCTTTCGGATTCGGGCTTGCTCGGCTTTGTCTGCTGAAACCGAAAACGGATACTGCTCGAGCGGATCTTCTGCCATGTGGAAAAGACGCCCGTCGTTGTAGAGTTTCCAGTCTTGGTTGCGGACCCACTTCAGGCCCGAACTTTCGCCGTCGGGTTCCACTCCGCCCGGCTTCGGCAAGACGGCTTCTTCACAGTACGTGAATGAGCGGGGCGAAGCACCTGTGCCTCGCAACCGATTCGCGAAACTGACGCCATCAAGCTGCAGGTCAGCGGGCAATGTATGTCCCGCCAAGTCCATGAACGTGGGCAAGAAATCACTGAAGTCCACCAGATCATCAACGACCTGCCCAGGTTTGATCGTGCCTGGCCAGTTGGCGATCATTGGTACATTGGTCCCCGCGTCGGTCAGTTGCTTCTTTCCGCCGGGAACATCCTGACCGTTGCGTCGCGAGACAACAGGGATCTTAATCAGTTCGTTCCCCTCGGCACGAATGATGATCTCGGGCGGTGTTCCATTGTCAGCGACGAATAAGATCAGTGTCTTTTCTCTCAGCCCCAAGGCATTCAACGCTGCCATCAGGCGACCGACATTGCGATCGGTCTCGGCGACCATTTCGGCATAGTTGTCGTAGCGACCATGCGGGCCATGTGGCACAGGAGGCGTCAGGTCATCGGTCACTTCGTGGGCTACGGCCATTGAGTAATACGCTAAGAAGGGCTGCTCGCGGTTCCTCTTCATAAAATCAATGATGCTACGCACATACAGGTCCGGACCATAGTGCCCCAGGGTATCCGTTCGCACCTTTCCGTTTTGATAAATCATCGGTTCGTAGTACCGGGGCCCTTCATGCCAGCCGAATAGATCCCAGTGGTCAAAGCCCATTCGCCGTGGATGCAGTGGATCGTCGCCCAACAAACAAAGCTGCCATTTGCCGGCAATGCCCGTTCTGTATCCGGCCTGCTTTAGATAGTTTGAAAAAGTGTGGGCTTCGGCTTCTTTGGGATAGTCTCCCCAGTTCACCCTGCCATGGCGAAACGGATACCTGCCGGACATCAAGGTTAATCGTGAAGGATGGCACACTGGCATACTTGAAGCATGGGTGAACTTCATCCCTGTCTTGGCTAGCTCATTCAGGTGCGGAGTCTTGTAGGACTGACCGCCGTAGCACTCCAGTACCTCCTGTCCGATGTCATCCGCAAAGATAAACAGAATATTGGGCGGCGTCGATTCGCTTGCGTTCGCAACGTTGAAGCAAACCAAGGCGAAAAACAACAAGTTTGTAGATGGATTTTTCATGCCAACTATCTTACTCCGCTGGAGCCTCCGAAATTCCTATAAGTGAATTTGCTTGTAAACCGCGTATGCTTCCCCCGGAAATCCCGTGTATCATAGGGAATCGTAAGAGGGCTTGTAACTTAGGGAGTGCTCGGTTGCAGCAAAGTCCGCACGTCGTTGGGGGTGGCAAACCTAATTTTGATAACCGATTTTGGATTGGAGCTGCGACCAGCAATGAATGCCTTTGCGAAGATCCTTTCTCTCTTCACCCTGGTTTTACTGTCAGCGTTCGCGCAGGGGCAAGAATCAGGCGTCGATCTGTATGTCAACGAAATCAAGCCGCTGCTGAAAGAGCGGTGTTTTGCCTGTCATGGTGCATTGAAACAGGATTCCGGATTGCGTTTGGATACCGCTATCGCAATGAGCGAGCATGGCATCTTAGATGACGAATTGATCAGCCGTCTGACTTCAGCGGATGATGATTATCGGATGCCGCCCGAAGCCGAAGCGTTGACGCCAACCCAGATCGATAGGATCAAGAAGTGGCTGGCCGCAGGGGCACCGGCGCCCGAACATGAGCAAGCCGAAGCCGATCCGACGCAGCATTGGGCGTTTCAGAAGATCGAACGCCCACCTTTGCCCGCGGTGGATGAAGCCAATCCGATTGATGCCTTTCTGACGGCAAAACAAACGGCAAACGGATTGAAGCCACAGCAGCCTGCCGTAAGAAGTCTGCTGCTGAGGCGACTTTACCTTGATGTCACCGGCTTGCCGCCAACCACAGAGCAGTTGCTGTCAGAAGAACCGCTTGACGAAATTCTCGATTCGTTGCTCAGCAGTCCCCAGTACGGCGAACGTTGGGGCCGACACTGGATGGACGTCTGGCGTTACAGCGACTGGTACGGGCTTGGCGCACAACTGCGCAACAGCCAAAAGCATCTTTGGCATTGGCGTGATTGGATCATTGAATCGTTGAATGAAGACAAAGGCTACGATTCGATGGTAAGGGAGATGCTTGCCGGCGATGAGCTTGCGCCCGGAGATCCGAAGGCAGTTGTCGCAACGGGGTTCCTGGCCCGTAACTACTATTTGTTCAATCGCACCACATGGCTGGATGACACGATCGAACATACCGGCAAAGCGTTTCTCGGTCTGACGATGAACTGCGCCAAATGTCACGACCATAAATACGATCCGATCAGTCACGAGGACTACTATCGTTTCCGCGCGGTGTTCGAGCCGCACCATGTTCGCCTTGACGCGTTGCCAGGTGAAACGAATTACGCCAAGAACGGGCTTCCGCGAGTCTACGATGACACGTTGGATGCTCCCACTTACCTTCACCTTCGTGGCGACCCCACGCAGCCGGACAAGGACAACCCAATTCCGCCGGGACCGCCGGGATTCTTGGCAAATTTTGTAGAGAACCCAACGTCCGTTGAACTGCCAGTAGAGGCTTGGGCGCCGGGGGTCCGAAGCTACGTGCAAACGGATCGACTAGCGCAAGCCGAAGCAAACGTTGAACAAGCTCGTAAAGCACTCGCGAAAATCAAACTAGAAGCGGAAACCAAGCCTGCTGAAAAGGCCGCCGACGTGGTTGGCAAACCGTTGAGTGATGATTTCAAAAAGGCTCGTCCAGACATTTGGGAGACCATTGGGAATGGCTGGCGTTATCAAGGCGGTTTGCTTTCGCAAACGCAGCCGACAACGGATAGAACCTATTTGAAGAGCAAGGCGAATCATCCCCGTGACTTTGATTTGACTTTGAAATTTCAAACGACGGGCGGCAAACGATGGAAATCGACAGGGATTCGTTTTGATGTCGACGGTAACGATCAGAATGCTCACACCGTTTATGCCAGTGCCGTTGACGACGGATCGAAGGTCCAGCTCTCTCACACGTTGTCGGGTAAAACGGTCTATCCCCGAAATGCCAAAGCCGATCGCGCGATCCAGTTGCATCAGGAGTATTCGCTGAACATTCAAGTCAGAGAAGATCTGATCAATGTTTCACTGGATGGAGATTTTCTGTTTGCTTACCGGTTACCGCAACGACGTGCCGGAGCCATCGAATTGTTCGCATTTGATGCGGCGGCCGATTTCTACGCGATCGACGTCAAACCGTTGCCCTCTGATACTGTTTTGAAGCAAACGAAGGTTCAACCTACGGCGATTGATTCCGAGCAGGCACTGAAGCTGGCGCAGGCTCAACAGACTTTGGCTGAATTGGAATTAGAAGCACTAAAGGCAAGCATCGCCGTCGATAACGCACTGTTCAAATCGGGCGATTCCGAATCATCCTCCGCAGAAACCTTGTTGGAACAGTCCGGTCGACTGCAGCTTCAGACGCAGTTGGCGAAAGCGGAAGTCGATCTGCTGAAAGCGGATGCAGCCAAGCAAGCCGGCGCAACCAAGCGAAGAGACGCGGCAAAAGCCGCGTTGGCTGCTGGGAAACTGCCAGAGCACGTACCGCTGCGAGGCAGTGAACGGGCATTGAACAAAAAGACAGACAATGTTTCTCAGTTCGCCCCGGTCTATCCGAAAACCAGTACGGGGCGTCGAACCTCACTTGCCCGTTGGATCACGCATCGCGACAATCCGCTGACCGCACGGGTCGCCGTTAACCACATCTGGATGCGTCACTTTGGAACCCCGTTGGTCGATTCGGTCTTTGACTTCGGCAGGCGGGCACCCCGACCGTTGCATCAAGATCTGCTGGATTATCTTGCTGTCGAGTTGATCGAATCCGGCTGGAGCATGAAGCATCTGCACCGAATGATTCTCACCTCCAAGGCTTGGCAACGTAGTTCATCGAACCTCGCTGCCGACCCGGAGACGCTGGCCAGCGATTCAGAGAACCGCTACTACTGGCGTATGAACAATCGCAGGATGGAATCGCAGGCGATCCGAGATAGCCTGCTGCACTTGGCCGGCAAACTTGATCCGACGCTAGGCGGTCCTCCGCTCCCGCCGGCTCCAAGCGTCCGTCGCCGTAGCCTTTATCTGGTGCATTCTCGCGAAGGTCGGGACAAATTCCTATCAACGTTTGACGATGCCGATGTGTTGGGGTGCTACCGTCGCAGCGAGAGTATCGTCCCCGGACAGGCTCTGGCGATGATGAACAGCCGTGACGCGATCGAAGCGGCTGGCGAAATCCATTCGCAATTTGATACAGGCCTAACCGACGCGGATTTTGCTCAAGAGGCCTTTCTGTTAATCCTTGCACGTCCCCCCTCGGCCAACGAAATAGAAGCCTGTCTTGCTTTTCTGGCAGAAAGTAAAGACCGAGTTCGCTTCATTCACGCTCTGCTGAATCACAACGATTTCCAGGTGATCCGATGACCCACTCCGTTTCACGTCGACAGTATCTGCTTCGGTCTGGCCTTGGTTTCGGCGCCTTGGCATTGAATGGGATCGTTGCTGCCGACCAGCATTCCACGCCCGATGGCCGACCGCATTTTCAGCCCAAAGCGAAACGTGTGATCTGGCTGTTCATGCGTGGTGGCGTTAGTCACATGGAGAGTTTCGATCCGAAGCCTGCTTTGAATCAGTTTGCAGGCAAATCGATCAGCGACACACCTTACGCGGATGTCCTGGACCCGAAGCATTCGAAGGACTTGCGTGTTGTCGTCGTGGATGATGCCAACGGCCAAAGCCGCAACACCATCTATCCGTTGCAGACGGATTTCAAAAAGTATGGGCAATCGGGCATTGAGATCAGCGATTGGTTTCCGCACATCGGTTCTTGTGCAGACGACATCGCCTTCATTCGTTCGATGTGGACAACCGACAATAATCATGGTGCCCAGGTCCAATTCCATTCTGGTCGACACATGTTGGACCCGCGTTCACCGACCATCGGCGCGTGGATCAATTACGGTCTTGGTTCACTCAGCGACAACCTGCCTCAATTCATCAACATCGGGCCGCGTTTCTTTGACAAGCGGGACGGGCACTACTTGGGCCCAGCGTACGATGCGGTGAACTTGAAAATCGATCCAGCCAATCCGCTTGACTACGCCAGCCCGTATGGCGGAATGAGCACGGACGAGCAGCTCAGGAGTTTGAACTTCACCAACGGGTTGAACCGACTTGCCGCCGAGCAGTTTCCTGGAGATTCAGGATTGGAAGCGCGGATCAAATCTTACGAACTGGCGTACCGGATGCAGACCGCTGTGCCAGACGTCCTGGATTTCGCGAGCGAATCGGCGGAAACGCGAAAGCTCTATGGACTGGATCAAGCGGAGACGAAGGAATTTGGTCAACAGTTGCTGGCGGCTCGCCGTTTCTCAGAACGTGGTGTCCGGTTCATTCAGATCATGCACGGTGACGGAGCGGCCGGTGCGTGGGATAATCATTCGGGTTTAAAGAAAGGACACGCGAAACTCTCTCAGCAGGTTGACTTGCCCACCGCAGGTTTGCTGAAGGATTTGAAGCAGCGAGGCCTACTAGAAGATACGATCGTTGTGTTCGCAACCGAATTCGGACGCACGCCAGGATCCCAGGGCGCCGACGGCAGAGACCACCATCCGTTTGGCTTCAGTGTCTGGATGGCTGGCGGCGGGTTGAAAGGGGGGATCGTTCACGGCGCCACGGATGAATTAGGTTTTCACGCCGTCGAAGACCCTCACTACGTGACCGACGTCCACGCCACGATCAACCACCTGATGGGCATCGACCCACGCCGCTTGGAAGTCCCAGGTTACAAACGCCTGGATCAGGACTATGGACACGTCATCAAGGACATCATCGCTTAATCGAGTGACGGTCACCCAGAAGCTCATGTTGCGTTTTTACGTAGGGCATTGGCTTTTGGTAATTCGACGCGTGAGCAAGGAGAGTGACAAGATCACTTTTTTCCTTGCTTACCAAGCTGTCGATTTAACCGAGCCCGCAGAATCAGTGTCGCCGTTCGCTCGGGACGCGAAATTTATTGCTGATGGTTTCCGAGCAAAATGGTTCTTGTTTGTTTCCGCCGGGCTTGTCCTGGTCGGTACAACAACTGGCAGCTACTTCAATGCCTGCCCCCACTCAATCCTTCTCCGCCAGCCCCGAATCGCCTAGGCGATTCGGGGCTGGCGGAGAACCGCATTTCGATCGCACAAGAGGGTAGCTGCCAGTTGTGAGCCCGCCAGGGCGAGCCCGGAAACGGAACTCTCGATGCTTGGGGCTAAAAAGGTACCGGAATAGCCGAATGATTTGAATCATCAGCAACAGAAGGGAAATCAGGACGGTTGAGCACAGCGATCACCTCAATAGCGCAACCATATGGCGGTCTTCAAAACTTATGCAGCGGGTTGGGATATTGGTCTCCTGCTAAACCGCTGCATTCCGATAGGAAACCGCCAACTGATAAATCGCACGTCCCGAGCGAAAGGCGACAAACACTAAATCGACAGCGTTACTGCCTTGGCTCCGACACCATCGGGATAGACTTGAGGTATGCCGCTACCTGCTCACCAAGAAATTCATTTCCTGCCCCAGAGAAATGTACGTCATTGGGTTTTTGTAATTCGGCCAGCCGTGGTGTGATCGCTGTGAAGAGATCATCAATGGCGACCGCGTTTTGCTGCATCACTGCAGCGGCCGCTGCGTTCCGTTCGACAATCGACTCCGCGGTGTATTTGCCGGCGATGTCGGGTATCGGTGTTGTACTCGCCCAAACCAGCGTTGCCCCGGTCTGTTTCATTCGTTCGATAAGCTGCTGAAGCCGCGTCGTGTAATCCGCCAGCGGTGTCGCACGATCGTGGATTCCGAAATTGAAGTGGATGACGTCCCACTTGCCATCGCCCAGCCACACGTCCATCTTCTTCAGCCCGGTGGACGTTGGCCCGCAGTTGGCTGGAGCTCGATGAACGTTTGCGATCCCTGCAAGTTCTTTTTGGACCGTTTGCGTGTAGGCGCGTGAAACCGAATCGCCAATAAGAAGCACTCGTGGCAACGCCGGATCGTCTTCGACGAAATCCCAGGCGTTCGCCGTCCCGGCAACCTTCTCTCGCTTGTGGATCGGTAGATAGAAATTGCCAAGCTCCGCCTGCAGCGTTTTCTCCCATGCTTGATGCGCGGGCGTCAATTTTGAAACCCAAGCTTGATACTTCTTCTCCAGTTCCGCTTCTTCGCGAGCCTTCTGCATCGCCGCTTCTTTGGCGTTGGTCGGCTCCGTCTGAGAAAGGGACCCTTCGTCGGCAAGCAATTGGTTAATCGGGATGACGGCGACTTCGGCGCTGTTGTTATTCCAAAGCTGGCGGCCTGTACCGACGCGCGTCGACTTGTCACCACTGTTTGAATAGCCGATGTAGAGACTTCCTTCGTGCTCAATCGCATACGGATAAGAGAGTGCGGCTTTCGGATGCGATTCGCCGGGGCCATCGAGGAATTCGGCGTGGCGGATGACGAACACTTTGCTGAACAGGGGCTCGCCTGGTTTGCTGACCGCGATCGTCAAGGGCGAACGTCGCTTGCCACTGTCCGCGGTGGTGGTGCAGACGAGGTATCGCTGACCGTTGCTCAACATACCAGCGGCCGGTTTGCTGGTGGTCATCGGCAAGTTGCTGGGACGCATCTCACTCCAGGTGCGGCCGTAGTCGTTGCTGGTCGCGACAAGTGCTACTGCTTTGTCACCGTAGCGAGAAATATTGGTGATCTGATTGCCGCTGACGATGACAGTCGATTCGCCCCACATCTTGAGGCCTTTGCTGTGTGGGATTGGGACGGCATCCCATTTGGTAAAGTCATCGCCATGACTGATGGCGACGATGGCCGGGTTGCCGTCGCCGACCTTCAGTCCGGCCATGATCCAGTTGCCGTCGTCCATCTTCTGAGGCTCCTGCATTGGCCAGAAACCGTCTTCGATCACGGTGCCTTTGGCCTGCCACTGATTGCCCGCCTCATCGAGGACATAGGCTCGTGTATGAACGCCGCTCATCGTTCCGGTGTAGGCTCCCTGAAAAGCCCAAAGCGTTCCGTTGTGCGAAAGGAATGCGCCATGACTCACCCCGACCGGTCCCTCGCCCGAGTCGATCGTGCGCACTTCGCTCCATGTTTTGCCTTCATCGTCGCTCACGCAAAACCGAGCTTCCTCGGTATCGGTGTTTTCGCCGCCTTGATTGTGCCCAAACGAGGCGTAGAGCCGCCCCTTATGAAAACAGAGTCCCACGCCGTGGAGGAATCGGTAGCCATCGCTTTTAAATTCGTAGGGCTTGATCACGGAGAAACGCACGTCCTCTAGCATCGGCAATTCGGCCGTCTTCAGTAAAGGCACGCGTTCGTCCCAGAGTGGCACGGGGTCGGCAGCGTGCAGCGCTGCCAGTGGTGCAAACAGCAGAACGCTAAGAAGCGTGAGAGTCGGTTTCATCGTCTGAGAGCTTTCGTTGGTTTGTTAGATCATTGTTCCAGAAGCTTTGGAAGCGCTTTCGCGGGTCGCCCGTTTTGAGGGCGATGCCTTTGGGAACGGCTTTCCATTCGTAATGCGACGGGATCGGGCGAGGTGCGGTCCTTCTGGTATGCCCGGTCTTGTCCATCTCATAATAATCGATCTCCGGCTATGAAAAAATCGAATGAAGAAGCGATTGGAGTTGATATCGACATTCGCACTTTGTGTCGTCGCAGTTTCTGCCTTTACAGCTTAGCCCAACACCATTGTTATCGTGGCTGGTGTTTTCCCTGAATCGTGCCCGCTGCCGACCGTGGGCCAACGGAGGCAAGGCTATAATGGTGGGGATGATTTCAACGAGTTTGGCGTCGGGGCGTGAAATCTATTGATGCGATATTGTCGGATTGTCTACGATCTGGCGAGCGTTACTACCATCATGGCCGTCGCTAACGTCGCCAGACGGTGGTTCCCGCAGCATTCTTGTCACGACGGCACTTGTCGTGTGGCTGACCTTCAATCCCACTCGGAAATTGTCACTTATTCTTTCCACATCCCTCCCTGCCTGGAACGCCCGCAGCTTTGGCTGGAAAATGGAGTCCCCGTTGTGTTGTTCGGTGCCGCCGAAGTGACCAAAGCTAAGAAACACTCCCTCAACGTCCATCTCCCTCTTCGTTGTGCAAAACAGGACATCCCATGAGCCAATTCAACCGCCACCTATTTGCGAAACAAGCTCTCTTAACGCTGGTACTGGTGTTAATTCCAAGCTTGGCCCGCGGTGCGACGGATAGCCCGCCAAATGTTCTCTTAATCATTACCGACGAGCACAATTTTCGTACGCTTGGTTGTTATCGCGAGCGGATGCCGCGCGAACAAGCCGAAATGTGGGGACCGGACGTCGTGGTGCCGACACCGCATCTTGATCGGATTGCGAAGGAAGGAGTGATCTGCACGCGAGCCTATGCGACTTCGCCTGTCTGTTCTCCCTGCCGAGCCGCGATGATCACAGGTCGGTACCCTCATAACACCGGAGTTCCTCAAAATGATCTGGTGTTGGATCGTTCGATTCCGACGCTCGCAGACCGCCTGAACGATGCCGGCTATCGAACGGGTTTCTTTGGTAAGTGGCATTTGGGCGGTAAGGGCAAACCTGAGTGGGAACCGAAGGTGGACGGTGGATTTCAGTTTAAGAAATATATGTTCAATCGAGGCCACTGGAAAAAACTGGTCATCGAAAACGGCAAGGCATTGGTAGGGGCGAGGAAAAACGGGGAACCGAGTTACAGCGTCGATGGTGCCGACCAGACAACCTTTGCGACCGATTGGCTGACGGATCGTGCGATTGATTACGTCACCGACAAAACCCAACACGATCCTTTTCTCGCAGTCATTAGCTATCCCGATCCGCACGGTCCCAACAGTGTACGCGCTCCCTATGATCATCGCTTTGATGACTTAAGGTTTGCTGCCCCGAGAACTTTTCAGACCGGGATTCCGTCGCCCAAGTGGTTGGGAGGCAAGGGGAAACACGAGATTTTTCGCGGTAAGGATATGTCAAAGTATTTTGGTATGGTTCAGTGCATCGACGACAACGTTGGAAAACTGTTGGAGCGAATGGACGAGGCCAATCTACTGGAAAATACCCTTGTGATCATGACAAGTGATCACGGCGATCTTTGCTATGAACACGACCGCTTGAACAAGGGGAATCCCTACGAAGGCTCCGCCCGAGTCCCAATGTTGATTCGCTTTCCGCGGCGGATCGCGGCAGGCAAGGTTTACACCCAGCCAGTTGGTACCGTCGACTTGACGCCGACCGTGATGGGGTTGCTCGGACGCGATGGCAACGCCGCCGATCAAGGACGCGACTTATCCGCCGAGCTTGCCGGTAACTCGAATTCGCCGATCGACCCTGCGAACCCGCCAATCACGTTTCTGCGAAGTAGTGGCATCAAAACCAATTGGGTCGCTGCAATCGACGACCGCTACAAGTTGGTGTTGTCGACCAGCGATGTTCCCTGGCTATTTGATGCAAAGCTAGATCCAGACGAACTTCTGAACTTCTTCCGACGTCCAGGTACCGAAGGGGTGGCCGAGCGTCTTGGCAAGGCGTTGCAAGAATATGGCACCAAAACAAACGATCCCGCGTTTGTTGACCCGACGATTGCTGCATCGCTTAAGCAAGTCCTGGGAGCGAAAAAATGAAAGCTTCCTACCTCAAAGAACGCGAGGACAAACCGGGTGCGGCAAGCCTTCAGTTTCTTCGAAAACGATAACGTGGGCGAACGACTACGCCGCGCGATTAAGTACCGCGGGCTATCCATGACGGGGGAGTATTCTTTTCGCAACCTCAGTCGATTCCGTGGTAACAATATTCCGGATTTATTCGACCATGGCTTCTGGCTTCTGTGTGGCAAGTTTGTGATTCCCGAAAAACTGGAATTGCTAGGTCGTTTTTGACGGCTACAGCCCTGGCGGCGAAAGGTGAGCTTCCTATTCGTTGGGATTCGGATGCGTCAATTGGCTTGTCCGTTGCACCTCGCGTTCAAACCGAGCGACTGCTTGTTTGTCTGTCCTGTCCACATTCAGAAGCTTGACCGCGGAAGGCCGACGTGAAGCCTGTAATGGTTGCCGCCCATCAAGGCATTGCCTTCGGCATCCTAGTAACTGCCCAGATAGGCTGACCCTTTGCCTGCCACTCGCGAGATCCCGTGGCCAATGGGTACACCTTCCAACGATCCTCGAACCATTTCACGGCCTGATCGCCATTGCCAACCTCGCCAACAGGTGCACAAGGGGCATGGTCCATGCCCCTCATGCATCGTTCACATTTTCTACTTCTTCTTCGCTGGGATGCTAATCGTGACGTCGTTCACGCGACCGGTGAACTTCGAATCCTCAACATCCTTAAAGACCTTGTCCGCCACAGGTGTCGATTCATCGATGCCGACATCGGCTGTTTCATCGGCTGAGTAAAGCGCGGGCTGCGTCTTGTCGATCCGGCCTTCGGCGACTTTTTCGCCATCCACCAAGAGAGTGGCCTGGCCTCCTTTGCCGGTTCCGCCTCCCTCATATTCAAAGACCAATTTGATCTCGGCCTTGTCTTTATCAATCGCTTTGGTGGATGCGACGGTGTAACTCTTCAATCCAAACCAGTTGTAGGTGTACGCAGGCTTGCCTTGATCCATGTACAAAGCCCAGCCCCCAAACTTACCGCCCTGGCAAAGAATCACACCTCGGTCACTGCCTTTTAGATCCACGTTGGCAACGATGGTTTTGGACGAATTCTTCTCGTTGATGAACGTGTTTTCGAGAATACCCGTCATGCCATGGCCGAGGGTCAGGCTGGTTCTGTCACCCATCAAGTCCGGACGGCCAGCGATGGCAGCGTTGAAGCGTTCATAAGCTCGGTCATCCAAAGGATAGACGCTGTTGGCAATCGCCTCCTTCTTGAACAGTTCCTTCATCTTTTTCAGTTTTTCAGGATGCGTTTCGGCCAGATTGTTCGTTAGGCTGAAATCTTCCGTGGTGTCGTAGAGATCCCAGACGTCAGTCTGCAAAGTGTGGAATGGCTCGTTATTCCATGGAGCGCGATGAACGGCGCGGGCCAACCAACCTTCGTGATAGATCGCCCGGTTGGCAAACATCTCAAAGTACTGAGTCGTATGTCGATCTTTGGCGTTTGCATCATCCGTTGCATACAACATGCTCACTCCAGAGAGTGGCTTCTGTTTAATGCCATTGACCATCGTTGGCTGTGGCAGTTTCGCCGCTTCCAAAACGGTCGCCGCAACATCGTTGACGTGGTGCCACTGCGAACGAATCTCACCCTTGGACTTAAATCCTTTTGGCCAATGCATGACCATTCCATTACGCGTGCCACCAAAGTCGGCGGCCATTTGCTTGGTCCAGGTAAACGGTGCGTCCGTTGCTACCGCCCATGCCGCAGAAAAGTGAGGAAACGAGTTCGGGCCACCCCAGTCGTCGGCGCGAGCCAGCATGCTGTCGACGGTCTCCGCATCAAAGATGCCGTTCAGGTGAACCAGCTCGTTGTAGGTCCCTTCCAGGCCGCCTTCGCCACTCGAGCCGTTGTCGCCCATGATGTAGATGAACAGCGTATTGTCCAATGCTCCAATATCGTCAATCGCATCGACCAGTCGCCCGACTTGGTTGTCAGTGTGCTCGGTGAAACCGGCAAACGCTTCCATTTGCAGCGCAAATAGTTCACGTTCCTTGTCGCTCAGTTTTTCCCAATCCTTGATATCCGTTGGCATCGGTGCGAGCTTCGCATTTGGGGGAACGATGCCCATCGCTTTTTGGCGAGCAAGCGTCTCTTCGCGATACTTGAGCCAACCGGAATCGAATTTCCCGTCATACTTCTCGATCCACTCTTTCGGTGCGTGGTGCGGCGCGTGCACGGCTCCCGGTGCGTAGTAAATAAAGAACGGTTTTTCTGGCGTCATCGCCTGTTGAAACTTCATCCAATTGATGGCTTCGTTGGTCATGTCCGCGGTGAAGTGATAGTCGGGATCGTCTTTCTTCTGAACTTTCGTGACCCCGTCAAAAATCACAGGATCCCACTGATTGGTTTCGCCGCCAATAAAGCCGTAGAACTTGTCAAAACCAGAATGCGTTGGCCAGCGGAAATACGGTCCGGAAACCGAGACTTCCCATGTCGGTGTTTCGTGCCACTTTCCGAATGCAGCGGTGCTGTACCCGTTGTGTCGTAGTGTTTCCGCAAAGTATTTCGCGTCGTTCGATCGTTCGCCCTGGTTGCCAGGAAACCCCGTGGCGATTTCCATCACGCAGCCAACGTTGACTTCGTGATGATTCCGACCGGAAAGCAACGAGGCTCGTGTGGGCGAACATAGAGCGGTCGTGTGGAAATGGTTGAAACGCAATCCGTTGTTTGCCAGGCGATCAAAGGTCGGTGTTTCGATGGCTCCACCAAACGTACTGGTCGCGCCAAAGCCAATGTCATCAATCAAGACGATGACGACGTTGGGAGCGTCCTCTGGTGGTTTGATCTGGAACATCGGAGGCTTTTGGGCATCTCGGGCGTCCAACACCTCAATCGGTGCATAGGTCGGTGGCTGAATGGGCAGAACCGTTCTGTCCATTTTGAACGGTGCACCATCTTGCGCCATCGCAGACTGGTTATTGCAAACCAGCAATACTGCGATGGACAGAATGGGTAGGAAGAATTGCTTTTTCATCTTGTTCGTTCCCTGTGAAAAAAAGTGTTATTCGTCATTTTGGTAAGACGACGTGCCTCTCTCTCGACTTCTTGACAGTGGTTTTCTTGCACTACTTCATCAGCTCGATTTCGCCCGGTTGCCAATCGTGATCGAGCCATGCTTTTCCCGCCCAATACTTAATCTTTTAAAATATGGTCTTCCAATCCGACTTCATGTTGACGACGCTGCATCCCTGCGACTTCGCCTGCTTGAGCGAAGCGTTCTCTTTTTCGGTATATGCGAATTCGCGAATTCACGTTTGTCATCATCGTGATTGACGAGCAATTGAAATGACGGCAGAGTGTTGCTGTGGCAATACGTCAACATGCCGATGTCGCCACCGGTGCGTGCATTTCCGCCTGCAAAGATCGGTTTGCGGCTAATATGTAAATCAATTCCCGTGGGCTTGGTCGCCTTGTCATTGAAGAACAGGTGCGTCCGCGGGCAATCCGACCGGGCATCATTCCCAGCAAGGCCCAAACGCCAATCAGCGTTAGGTCCAGAACCGAGAGAATGACGATCGCAAAGACACCAAGAAATTCCATGGTTGCATTCCTCCCGTTCTTGATCTCCACCACTCTCAATCCACTGTTTCGCCTTATCGATCTTCAAGGGTTCGCAGTGGACTCTCATCTGAAGCAGTGGCCCGGCAGCGACGCTTTCAAAATCTTGTTCGATTTCCGCACGTCCATCCTGCTCTGTTGGCTTAGCCGACACCTCCGCGGACGCTAGGATCCCCGGCGCAGTGAAATGGCTCTTTTTGTGCATGCTTTTACCGGATTTTTTAAGTGTTGAATTAATGCTTCTCGTTTGTGCCATCGCATGGCTCACCGTTGACGGAAAGGATCTTGTAACGCATCTGGTAAAGGCTGTTGAGCACTCCCATCAGGGCTGCCTGATCTTGGACTTGCCCACTCAACGTCGTGACGGGCGACTGGTCTTCCGAGGAGCTTGCCACGATTTGCATTCCGCCTAATCGGCCAGACCATGGGGCGTCCAACCGTCCTTCGACGACGATTCGATAACAGGCAGGCTGACCTGACTGAATCTGCGGCCATTTCTTCTCGTCCACCATTCGTTTGCATTCGCCTCCACGGATTGCATTTCCCCGGTGCTGTCTTAGCCCAATTATCTGGCAGCCCCTGCGAAAGAACATCGCTCACAACGAGGGATAAACGAGGGAGACGCTGTGGCGGAGAGCGAACTGCGCCCGGGAGAGGGATTTCTTGGCGTCACACTGGAACATTGTGACAATCAATCTCGCCCGCTCCGGCGACTCTGGCCGCGACCTCTGCCGAAGGGCGAGGTGGCTTGGGAATTTTCGGCACGCGCAGGAAACCGTTTACTCGCCCATTAACCAAACCAATTTCTTTCGCGTTCTGCACAGCTTCGCGGCGATTCTTCACCTGCCGTTTCTTAAAGAAATGCTTGACGCGCCTTCCCAAAAGGCGGTCTTATGTTCGTTCTTCCTGTTGAGCGTGTTCCGTTGGTAGCCGCAACGGTTTCGTGGCGATCTCCTGGCGAAGAATTGCCACGTTTCGCGGAGCTTGAATTCCAATGGTAACTCTGCCTCCCTGGATTCCTGCCACGACAATTTTGATGTTTCCGTTAATGACGATGGACTCGTTCTCTTTCCGTGATAAGACCAACATGAAAGCTCTCCTTTGCTCGGATACGGCCTTTTAGGGATGTTCTTCCAGTTGGTGACAAGGCTCACTGTCCACCGACAAGATTTTCGTGTGCAATTGGTGCAGGGTGTTAAGCACGCCGCTCGGGGCGGCCTGATCCTATACTTGACCGGTCAGCACCGTGACCTGCTGTGGATTGTCCTGATTCGCTTGGCATTTCGTCGACTTCCACAAAGGACTATGAATCCTGTCTCTTAAGTGCTAATTGTGGGGGATTCGAAAGGACAGCACATCACTCACAACGAGTGATAAATGAGGGAGATTCGCCTAATTGGTCACGGGAAGCGTCAGAGTGACGGTGCAACCTTCCCCTGGGGCCGAGGCTACGTCCATCGATCCTCCCATGTCGACCATTCGCTCCTGGATGCTGAACAAACCGAAGCCAGGATGTTCTCGTTTGTCCGCAATCGCGTGATTCGGGTCAAATCCAATGCCATCATCCTGGACGACCAGACGGACGGTGGTTCCGCTCTGTTGTAGGGTCACGTGCACGTTTTGAGCTTGGGCGTGTTTGACGATGTTTGTCAGTAGTTCACGGACATTGCGAAAGAGAACGGCACGCAGGTCTGCATCCAGATGCTGCGTGAAGCCGATGTTCTGGAATTCTGTCTTGAGCCCATGTCGCTTCTCGATTTCCTCCTCTAGCCACTCAGCGATTGCAACGGCCAATCCCAATTCATGCAGCGTAGGAGAACTAAGCTCGAACATCAGGTGTCGCGTATCCTGATTGGCCTGAAGCAGCGAAGCCGAGAATTCGTCCAATCGGCTGGTCGCTTCGGGATCCGTGATACGCTTGCGCAGGGTCGCTAGTTGCAGACGCATCAAAGCGAGTGTTTGGCAAACATGGTCGTGCAGGTCCGTGGCAAGACGCTGCCGCTCACGCTCTTCGGTGACCGTTAATTGGGACGCCAATTCCTTCAGTCGTTCGCGGTATGCAGAAAGCTCCTGCTCCACGTGTTTGCGTTCGCTAATGTCTTGGATGACGGACACGAACCATTCGGGGGCACCGGCATCGTTGCGAACCAGCGACACCGTGAGACTGGCCCAAACCAAGTCACCCTCTTTTCGGATATATCGCTTTTCGAGCGAGTAGGTATTAATGTTGCCGCGAAGCAATTGCGCCACCTGCCCGACGTCGTCCTCAAGATCGTCCGGGTGGGTGATGCCTTGGAAGTTTCCTGACAGCATCTCCTCTTGTGAGTAACCGATGATGTCGCAAAAACGTTGATTGATCCGTCGGAAGCTGCCGTCGGGTGCGACATGAGCGATTCCAACGGCTGCCTGTTCGAACGTGGCACGAAAAAGTCGCTCGCTTTCTGCTAACGCATTTTCGGCCCGCTTCCGCTCGGTCGTCTCCTGATCCGCTCCCCGCAGGCCCAACACGGACCGCCAATGCAGCCGGTTTCGTCTGACGAAAAGCAGGGAGATCAGGATCTCCGCCCCGGCTACGATGATGACCCATTTGACCACGTCGCCGCTCTGTAATCCGGACCTGCTACCCGCGGCCGCAAGCACAACGGCGAGAAACAACAGGTAGGCCGCCACGTGTCGTAAAAGAAGGATCGAGATATGCATCATGGGGGCCTGTGAACATTGCTTACTTTCCCTGGAGCAATCCCAGTTCCTCCGCTTGGAGGATTGCTTGACGTCGGTTGTTGACGTGAAGCTTTTCATAGATGTGCTTGACATGACTTTTCACGGTCCAAACCGAGATCGACATGGCTTTGGCGATTTCTTTGTCGTACAGCCGCTGGGCCAAAAGTTCGAGCGTTTCCAGTTCACGAAGGGTGAGCGCATCGATCGCAACTCCATCGATTTGGTGCGTCGGTTTGGGGAGCGATCGAGAGGGCGATTGGTCGGCGGGAGAAGTCCGTTCGATACCGGACACTTTGGGTTCCACTTCGGTTTCCGAATCGGAAAAAGCCGCATGTAGCCGATCGATAAACTCGACGGCGACCTCTTTCATTTGCAATCCCCGAAGCAGATCGGCTATCGGCGCCCCGAGCTCCACAAACGGGAAAACGAATCCGCCCGGCTGCGCCAGTGTCACAGCTTGCTGTAGGTATTGGATCGCCCGCTTCGTATTGCCAAGCTTTTCTTCGGTCACGGCCTGAAGACAGAGCACTTCGATCAATTGACACGCATTGTGTTGGGTCTCATTCGCCGCAGCATACTCGCTCAGCCTCTCCTGTGCTGTGTGGAGGCTGGCCGACGAGCCTTCGGCGACCAGGGCACGGCAATAGGTAATGCATGGAATTTCGAACCAAAACAACATTACCTCGATAGGCGGCGAAGACAGACTTAGCCATCTCTGTAAAACGTTGGATTGCCCCCGCATAATGGCCAGACGAATCGCACAGGCGTCTGCGAGAGGCTGGAAGAGCGGACCAAGGTTGCTGACGAATTCGTTAAGAGCCTGGCAGGTTGCATCCGATTTTTTTGTTTGTCCTTGTCGTTGGTACGCGATCGCTAAAGCGACGAGTGCATCGACAGCGGCTCGGGCGTGTTGGGAATACTTCCGTTTCGTTGCTTCCTCCAGCAAACCGATCGCCAGGTCCACCTCGCCGCGGCGAAGGTGAAAGATGCCTTCCAGATAATCGCACCACGCCAGTGGATATTCCAGCTCGTTTGCCGTGCCGACCACGCGCATTCTCATCAAGTATCCCGCTGATCCCATTGGATCACTGGCAATGAAGGACATAAAACTTAAGGTCGCCAGGAGGTGGGTTTCGCGGATTGGGCTAAGGTTGAGAGACGACGAATCCGCAAGCCACTCGGTTATCGTTTCAGTGACTCGAGCACGTTCCCCTTGCATCTGCCCCGCCAGTCCAAGAAAAGTCTCGGATTCTGCACGGACCTCGTGATCGGTCAGCGGGGTGTGCTTCAGAGCGTAGTGGATGTGCTTCAGGCTTTTTTCGCCTTCGCCCTGAAAGAATTCGAAAAATGCGCGAAAAAATGCAACCTCAGCTGACAACTTTCGACTCTCCAAGCTATTTTCCATTAGCGCATCGACCCGCTTCAGAATCGGAGGGATCGCGGCGAAATTGAGGCGGTAATAGTGCCTCCATGCGCGGGCCAGTAACAGCTCCGGACGCTTCATCACCTGTGCGTCAGGCAGTCGGGCGAGCCACTTCTCCACGACATACCAATTGTCCTCGTTCATCATGGTGCGTGCATGCCGTTCGACGATCTCTGCCGCTCGTTTCGTATCGCCTATCACCAGCGAATGTTCGATAGCGTCGTCGATCAGCTCCTCAGCTTCAAACCACTTGCTCGCCCTCAAATGGAGTGCAGCGATGTCAGCTCTGCTGGTACTGCGTTCGAACTGTCCTTGCAGCAGGTACTGGAATAGGTGGTGAAATCGAAACCACTCGCCGTGCAAGTCCAGTGGGATGACGAATAGGTTGGCTCGTCGGATCTCCTCGATGAAGTCCTTTCCCGTCGACTGCGCGTCTGTGCCATCGTCGAGATCGCAGAGGGCTTCGACGAGCGGGGCACAAAACCGTTCCACCATTGAAACCTTCAGCAAACGATCCCGGACCGTTGACGGTTGGGACGAAATGACTTCCTCGGATAAATAGTCCTGGATTTGCTGCGAGCCTCTTTTCAAACCTGCGATGAACTCCTCAGGATCGGGTTGATTGCGCAACAGCAGCCCCACTAGGTACACTCCGACGATCCATCCCTCCAGCTCTGATTCCAGGTGCGTCAGCGCTATGTCGCTGAGTGTCGCGCCGGTCATTTTCTCCAAAACCGATTGCACCTCCAGCCTGGAGAAACGCAGATCCTCTTGGCGGATTTCAGTCAACCAACCGTTGGCGCGGAGTGCCGCCAGTGACAGCGGCGGATCGTGCCGCGTGATCAGCACCAAATGCAATGGGCGTGGCGGGTGCAGGAGGAGGTTTTCGAGCAACTCATGAACGTCCGGATCCGAAACCAGATGGTAATCATCCAGCACCAGAACAAGGGGTTCCTCGATCACGTCCAAATCATTGTTCAGCGTGTCTGCCATCTCGCAGCAGGGAGGCAATTGCGAAGCTTGAAGTATTGTATTCGTTTCGTGGCAAGCATTGGGAAATTGTCCTTCGACAGCGGCGACCAGATACCTGACGAAAGTCCTCAGATCACTGTCGCTTTCGCTCAGCGATAACCATGCGGCACAGCGTTCATGATGACTTGCCAGCCAGTCCGCCATCAGGCTGCTCTTCCCGTATCCGGCCGGCGCTGAGATCAGTGTCAGCGGCAGTTCGCAGCTTTGGTCAAGCTTGTCTAGCAGACGCCTTCGAGATACGAAATCCCTTGAGACATTCGGTTGATGGAATTTGGTGCCCAGGATCGATGCCGTTGGGACGGCGCCGTTGGCATTCTGCGACGCGCCGACATTGACCTGAGCTTTTCCTTCTGCCCACTGATTAGCACGTGCATATTCGGTCAGCTCGGCAACGTTGCTGACGCCGACCTTGCTGATCAAAAGCTTTCGTCTGGATTGTACGGACCGAGCGCTACTACCAAGCGTTGCCGCGATCTCCTTGACCGAGTGACCTTCCGCGATCAATCGCAATAACAAACCTTCGTCTTCGCTCAGTTCGCCGCGATCATCCCCGCTGTTCGGCTGGCTCAGTAGTCGCACGTACTCGGAAACCACAACGCCCGAGATCGCCGAACTCAAACAAATGTCCCCCTGATGCACTGAGCGAATTGCGTTTACCAACTCTTCGGGAGCACTTTCCTTCAACAGATAACCAGCGGCCCCGGCCCGCAGCATGTTCTCGACGAATCGTTTTCCGGAGTGGATCGATAGCGGGATGACCTTCACATGCGGAAGCTTCGAAACGATCCTTTGCGTGGCCTCGATGCCGTCGACGTTGGGCATCGTGATGTCCATGACGATGACATCTGGCGAAAGCTCGATTGCGACTTTGATGGCTTCCTCCCCATCCTCCGCCTCGCCAATGACGTCAATGTCTTCTTCCTCGTTCAACAACATGCGAAGTCCCTTACGGAACATTGCATGATCATCGACAAGGAGGATGGAAATCGACATGCCTATCTTTCCTGTTCAGATCTGTTTTAAATGCTCAACCATTCGCCCCATCTTTCAAACGGGATCGGATTCGATCTTGGAAAGAATGCGTTTGATGAAGTGGAAGAATTTCTATCTTAGTGGATCGGTGATTGCCCCGACAGCAGGACGTGGTCAAGCAAGAAACGATTGGGTTATGCACAGTCCGCTCATTGATGCTTGCCGCTATACTTGCTTCGATCCTACCGGCAAATCCTCCCATCGACTTAGCCTTGCGCAAATGAATTTTTCCAGACGAAAACAAACGTTGGAGCGGTCGCACGATTCGCCTCTTCCTCACGCCGTGTTCTAATGGCGGATGGGGAAGTTTGGATTCATTGCCCTGCTACTCGGAATGTTCTCTCTAGCGATCGGGATGGTTGGCTATCGCTACTTCGAGCAACAAAGCTGGCCCGAGGCTTTCGTCAACGCTGCGATGTTGTTTAGTGCGATGGGCTCGGTTGGTGATCCGGAAACCGAGGAGGCAAATTCTGCTGTCTGCGACGCCCTCTACTGCGGACTCGTTTTCCTTTTTACCGCAGGATTGCTGGTCACTCCGATCGATCATCGCCTTTTACATGTTTTTTACGCAGGCCCGGGCGAAGGCGTCTCACGTTGAATTCGGGCCGCGAAAATGCCCCGTTGGCTCGGTACGATATTTGCGACTGTGTAGGTTGTGCGGATCGCGTTTGCTATCTATTTCAATTAAGGACCAAAGGAAAGATTATGTTTCGAAAATTCATGTTTGCAGCGATTCTATTAAGTAGCGTCGTCGCGATGGAAGTTCCCGCAAGTGCATTTGGCGGCCGCGGAGCCTTACGCCGCGCGCGAGTCTACAACGCTCCCGTCCGACCCTACTACGTGGCACCGCGTTACTACGCCGCCCCACGCGTTGGTGTTGGCTATCGAAGCTACAATCGCTTGCCTTACTCCGGCAGCTACCGTTCGGGGTACCGCGGATATGGCTACGACGGTCTGGGACGATCGCCCTATGGATACGGCGGCTACCGCGGATACGGAGGCGGTGGTATCTCCATCGGTGTTGGTCGTGGTGGGATCGGCTACGGGTCCGGCATCCGAATCGGTTGGTAATCGAATTTGGCTGAACGCTCAAATGTTCGCGTGCTCCAGCACATCTGGAGCCGCGTAAGCGGGGTAGGGGACGGGAAATGAAAAAGTGGCCACTTCCGAAAAATCCCAACCCGCTGCGTAAGCGAGGGATAGCGTGCAGGTTTTGTTGTCCCTCGCTTACGCAGCGGGTTGGGATTTCGGCTGCCTGCGACTTTACTCCCGACTTATAAATCGCACGCCGATGGGGCGACGCTGTCCTTTCTTAAATCAAGTTGGCTCGGTCAGAATTCGATCGACCTGGTCGAAAAACATCGCTGAGCGGATCGGGTTCTGGACGTATTCTCGCGCCCCGCTGAGGAACTCTGCTTATGATGAGGTGCTACGGATCTTATGCACATCTTCGGAATCTTCCAGACGAAGGATGTGCAGCAAGAGAAAACCGAATCATGACGACCTAAAGAACCGGATCCAATTTGATGAAGTCCTCAGTTTTTATCGCTTTCTCACTTCTGGTCGGCACGATCGTGGTGGCCGAAGAGGCCGGTTGGCCTCGCCACGAAATCTTCTCTGGGGCTCATGTCAACTCCGCCACTGCCAGCGACTATGACGGCGACGGTACTCAGGAGATCCTCTTTTCCGCCGCCGGCCAGGTTTTCATGTACCTTGGGCCGGACTACCAGACGAAACATGTCTTGGCTGTCGTCGATCCCAGGCTTAAGGCTCAGTGCATTCACTGTGTTATGCATGACGTTGACGGGGACGGAGATCTTGACTTTGTTGGTTCGTATGTCCGCGGCCTTTTTTGGCTTGAGTGCCCCAATGAAAATGCCACAACGACAAATTGGAACGTGCATCCGATCACCGATGAAATTCTTGGTGTCCATTGCATCCGCTCTTATGATATTGATCGCGACGGCAAAATGGATCTGATTGCGAACGACTTCACTGAGGGGGAGGGAAAATGGTCGGGTTCCATTTGCTGGCTGAAACCGTCTGTATCTGAAAACGCATCGATGAACTGGACCATCATTCCCATCGCCAAAGGTACGGCGGTGGGTGGCAGCCACTACTTTGATTTCGCCGACATCAACGGCGATGGGCGTCCCGATTTGACCTTGGGCGCAAAAGGAAAGCCCTTTGCTGACGGCAATTACTTTGCCATTTTTTACGCCCCAGAAAATCCAGCTGAACCTTGGGATCGAGAATTGTTGCCAGGTGCGGGTGAGCAAATCGGCGCCACGCATGCGTCTCCGGCCGACGTCAACGGTGACGGCAAAATCGATGTTCTGGCCACTCGCGGACACGGTGTCGGTGTGATCTGGTTCGAAGCCCCCGATTGGACCATGCACGTCATCGACGACGAAATTGCCTCGCCTCATTCCACGGATGTTGGTGACATCGACGGTGACGGAGATATCGACCTCAGCACCGTCGGCTATGACTCGAAAATCGCCGCGTGGTATGAGAACGATGGCAAGGGCCGCTTCACTCGCCACGTTCTTAGTCGCGATCAGATGGCCTACGACACGATGATTACCGATCTTGACGGGGATGGTGACAAAGACATTCTTGTCGCTGGACAAAGGAGCCAAAACGTCGTCTGGTTCGAAAACCCCAACCCGGTAAAGTCGGGTCCCGCCAGCCAGTAAAATCACCCTGCAAAAACTGGCAAATAGAACACTCGAACAAAATTCATGCCAATGCGATTCCTATTGCTCGTCTCGTCGTCACGGCATGTATGGCAGGTCTACGGACTGTCGAAGAATGTTTTAAAGGCCGCCGGAATGGTGGCGGCGATCATTGTCGTTTGCATGCCGAAGTCACAGGGAATCGCATCCGAACTTCACCATCTGCGTAGCGGCGATGAAGGTGAATGGGACTCGTTTCCTGAAAACGCTCCGCAGCGCAAATTGATCCAGTCGTTTAACGCCGCCCCTAATGATTCGGATCGGTCGCTCCGTCTGCGTCAACAAGATGTGAAGGAAGGTTGGGAAGTCGTCTTAAACGACAACCGGTTGGGACGGCTGACGAGAGACGAAAACGACATGGTCGTCTATTTCAGCGTCGATGCTGGCGTCCTGAAGGCGAAGAATACGATCGTTGTCCAGCCGATTGGTAATCATAAAGCCTCTGATGATATTCGTGTTGGCGAAATCACGCTGCTTGATCTGCCACGATCCGGCGCGCTGTCGCAGTCGGGGCTTCGTATTCAGTTGCTCGATGACGGCAAACCTTCGCCCGGTCGCATTACCATTCTCGATGAAGATGGCGCAATGGTCAGCATTGGGACGGGGTCCAGTGATCATCTTGCGATTCGTCCCGGAACGGTTTACACGTCAACCGGCGATGCAAATATCGAACTGCCGGCGGGGACTTATGAACTTATCGCGGGGCGAGGCCCTGAATACTCGATCGCGCGAGCGGAAATTGAATTGGCTGAGGGAGATCAGGCGGAAGTCTCGCTGTCCATTCATCGAACGGTCAACACGTCGGGCTGGGTCGCCTGTGACACACACGTCCATACATTCACCCATTCAAGACATGGGGATGCCACTGTGGCGGAGCGAATGGTGACGCTGGCAGGTGAAGGCATTGAACTTCCTATCGCAACCGATCATAACCGCCACATCGATTACGAACCGAGTTCGCGCGAAGCGAATGTGAGGCAGTTTTTTACACCGGTGATCGGCAATGAGGTCACCACCAAGACGGCACACATCAACATCTTTCCCGTTGATAGCGGTGCACCCCTACCGCCTCATCAACACGCCGATTGGAAGTCGACATTCGAAGGCATTTTTAAAACGCCCGGCGTTCGCGTTGCAATCCTTAACCACGCCCGAGATGTTCACAATGGGACGAAGCCGTTCGGCCCAAAACACTTCAATGAGGCTGCAGGGGAGATGCTGGACGACTGGCACGTCGGTTTTAACGCGATGGAAGTTGTTAACTCGGGAGCGACGAAAATAGATCCGCTTCAATTGATCAGAGACTGGATGACGTTGCTGAATCGTGGCCGACGCATCACACCGGTTGGCAGCAGCGACTCACACGATGTTTCTCGTTACATCGTCGGTCAGGGTCGAACGTACATCCGCTGCGATGATTCACGCCCTGACAACATCGACGTTGACGCGGCGGTCGATGCGTTCTTAACTGGAAAAGTCATGGTCAGCTATGGATTGATCACGGAGATGCGTGTCAATGACATCGCTCAGTCAGGGGATCAAATCACGGTTTCCGAAGATAACATCAAAGCCGATATCACGGTGCGTGGCCCGGACTGGGTGAGTGCGGATGCGCTACAGCTATTCGCAAACGGAGTGCTGGTCAAAGAATTGCCGATCGATTCCCGTAAGCGAAGTGACTTCCCCACCGGCCAGATCTATCGCACGACCATCGAACTGCCGCGGCCAGTCCACGATGTCCATCTGGTCGCTGTTGCGACGGGGCCGGGAATAGATGGCCTTCACTGGAAAACGGCCAAGCCCTATCAACCGGATTCGCCAGTCTGGATCTCGAGGACAATTGGTTGTAGTGGTGCGATTCATGTTGATGCGGACGGCGACGGTCAGTGGCAGAGTGCTCACGACTACGCCAATCGAATCGTTGACAAGTTTGGTGACCGGTTGCCTGCGAATGTCACGGCGCTGGAATCGTTCGACGAAGCCGTTGCGATTCAAACGGCGCTGTTTCTGCATGCCGCGGGAACGCCGCCGATGGAATTGCTCGACCGCGATTTGCTGTCGAGTGCATCCGCTGCGACGAAACGAGGATTTATGGCATACGTAACCGCTTGGCGCAGGAATCAATTCGCTCGGGTGGAGTAAACGTCCACTTCTTTTCGTTGGATTTCTCGCTACTTAACGGAAAACTCTTTTCGGATTTTCAGTCTTCCGTATTTGTTTTCGCCAATCAGCCAAACTTCCGCCTTGCCTTTGTCTTGGATCAGGTCCGCGCTAATCACAACCTTTCCATTCTTACGGTCTTCATCGGAAAGGAAGACCATTGGCTGAGCGTAACTGTTTGCGTCGCTTCGGAAGTACGCGATGATGATGTTCATGTTGTCAGAAGAGAATTCCAAATCCCACGATTTACCCGCGGCAATTTCCTCAGCAGGCAACTGGAAGTCCAGATCGCAAACCGAAAACTCGCAGGCTTGGCTTAGGGAATCGTCCTGCATGACACAGTGCGCGGTGTAGTCGCCGCAGGTTGGAAAGACTCGTTCAATGATCCCTTTGCCCGGGCGGTCGATTTCTTCGACAACGGATTCTCCTCGTTTGATGACAAGGGTTTTGACACCCTGTGCATCGCGATCCATCACGTTGAACTTCACCGCCTGACCTTTCTGGTAGGGAACCCAGTCCCCGCGGTCGAGAAGCAGGACGCGGTTAATTGTCGGGGGCGCAGAATCTTCCGCGTAATTCGGAAACAGGAACGACTCGGCTCGGTTCCCTTCGCGCCAGGCATCCAGGTCGGTGATTCGGTACAGTTTTCTGTTTCGCGAAGCGATATGAGAATTGAATTTGGCGGCGGTACGATTCGTATTCCTGGTGGTCCGAGGCCAACTCTCTTCGACGCGAACATGCGTTACTTTGCCATCCGGGTCGCTGGTGACTTCCGTCACGATTTCGATGTGGGATCCGGGGCGGGGTGGAGTAAAAATGATGTCGCCCACTTGGGTGGCCTGTGCTGACTGGGATTGGACCAAGCTGACGCCGTTACGGTATGGCGGACCGTGAACGCGGCTGACATACCAGATTCCGCATTGCAATGCATAGCTGGTGTACGAGGAGCAGACGTTTCCGTAGTAGCACTCCGCATTCGTGACTTCACCCCGGAGGTTCTCGGTGTAAAGCACGCTTTGAGGATTTTCGACGGCGGCCAAGAATGTCTTCAGGAAAATATCAAACCCGATATATCGGCCTACGTGTTTGACGCTCGAATAGGGAACTCCGGTGTATTCGGTCCCAGCTTCAAAAGCGCCTCTTCTCATCGGCATGCCGTCGGCAACCGGCGTCCATTTCACCCGCGACATAATACGAGCATATTCGACGGCCTTTTTCTGCCAAGCGGCTGAGGCGTCTGTGACTCGCTTGGTTGAGTCTGTTTCCCCAGCATCTGAATCGCAGCACAGGCAAATCAAACTAGCCAAGAAAACGAATAAGCACAGTGAACGTCGAGACATAAGGCGGAGCATGATGTCCTTTCAACTCGATTGGAATGCGTGGTCGGTATGAGTCGTAACCAGTAAGTATACCGATGGAATTCCAAGCGATGGCAACGACGGCGGAGGCTTAGCAGCGATCGCGACAGCGGATTTATGAGTCGGCAACTCCGACTATGTCGCCTTATATTGGTCTGCTGCAGTCGAACTCGGGTTCGATTCCGAATTGCTTTTCTTTGGTGCGTCCGCGGTTGGATCAGCAACAGTTTAATTCTCAGGTGCGAGCTACCGAGCGAGTTCGTTCGCTGCAGATCCAGCATCTGTCGCGTAGTGCTGCGAGAAATGAAGAGGCCCTCGAGACGGGGAATCAAGTCGGCTTCATGCAGTTCCTGCATTATTATCCGGCCCCAAGATCCGTAGGCCGCGGTCGCTGATGTCCTTTCGTGGTTCCAGGCATTGTCATTCGGGGCGGTGGAGCAGCCCGTAGTAGAGTCTCTCCGAGACTCGTGCTTGCTGAGGTCTCCGCCTCGGAGAGGCGGAGCTACAGGGGTGAGCCGATGCGGCACCGCTGCCCTGGCACGTAGTAGAGTCTCTCCGAGACTCGTGCTTGCTGGGGTCTCCGCCTCGGAGAGGCGGAGCTACGAGGGTGAGCTGATGCGGCACCGCTGCTATTAATCAAATTTCAAATCTTGGCTTCCTGCCAGGCAGGCTGGCATGGGGCCTTTTCTCCCTGTCACACTCGCAACCTATTTATCGCACGTCCGGCAACCGCATTGAAGACACAGCGAGCTTGCCGGATCGTCTTGCGATAATCCGCTCGGGAAACCGCAGGTCATTTAGTGGTTTTGCCTGCGCATCTTGCTTGACCGTTATAGGTGCCCTAATTAACCTAGGCTGCCTGGCGGTAGATGCCTTTTGGTGATGCAGCCGGCAGAGAAGAGCAAATCACATTGAAATAAGAGTGCAATCTCAGTGAATATGAATGACATACGACTTTGCCGCTGGGTTGCTTTTCAAGCAATTGTTTTGGGCATTTTGTTTGCTCAGGCGAGTCCTGTTCTGGCTGGATTTGGTATCAAAGCCGATTTTGAAGGAACAAGATTCCAAGGGAATGGACGCGAAGCCGTCAAAGTGAAGCTTGCAGGCCACGGCCGGACGAATGTCTACGTTGATGAACTGAAGTGGAAGGTCACGGAGTCCACCAATGCGGCGAAAAGTGCGGTTGGGTCCGTGTTTTCGTCATTTTGCATCGCGTTGCCCGAACCCGCCATTAGCGGCACTCGATATCAAGTCCAGGACGTTGCGGTCAGCCAGTTTGGCAGTGGCGCTTCCTTCCTATGCGGAAGGCAACTAACCGCCCTCGGTAGCTTGTTCTACAACTTCTATGACCGCGTCACGAATGGCGCGACCGCGGCAGCGTTTCAGCTTGCCGTTTGGGAGATCGTTTACGACACGTCAGGAAGGTCCAGCAGATACGATGTCACGAATGGGAATTTCCAAGCTGAAAATCAGAGATCGATCCGTCGGATGTCGAATGACTGGCTAGGCGCTTTGACAAACAATGGTGTGCCGCTTCGGATTTACACCACGAATCGCGGGCAAAGTCAAATAGGGATGTCGCCTCCGGTTCCTAGTAATCTATCGGCGGTCCCCGAGCCGTTTTCTGCAGTCGTTTGGAGTGTTTTGGGCTGCGTAGCCGGTATTGCAGGGTGGCGTCGTCGCCGCTCCCATACCACGCTGGCGATTTAGTATTGTCGCCTTTCGCATCCCCCGCGAAAGAAAGTCTACTCAAAGCTACTGTCGCGGAACGAAAGGCTACCCTCCGCTTCCAATCTAAATGGCAGCGGTCACGTGGGTAATTAGATTTCGCTGGATCGCGTTCTTTGCTATCGGCGCCGGGCATTCGATTGCGGTTCTCTTTCTTGCCGCACCGTTCCCTCCATCTCGTCCACCCATGCTATTTGGGCCGTCAGGTGCCCCTTTCGTTTCGGGAAATTAGCTTTCCCTTAATGTTTTTCAGCAGGGAGAGGGCTCGGATTCTCATCCAGGGGAGTGGGGCGACCGCAGGTTGCTTGTTGGGGGATGATGCTTCCTTGGGAGCCCTTCGTTGTCACATCGGACGCCTTAGAAATTGCGATGGAACGCATCTGGCAGTTCTGGTTTCGCAGGCTTGTTGATAAGTCGGCTCTAGCATCTCTGCGCTTCAGTCTTGATGGACGCCCCTGTCCGAGCGGATTTAGGCGTCATCTGGCACCTGCGGCCGTGGAAGTTTCGCCGTTGGTAGCGACAAAGAGAAACCCCTCTGTTGGAATCCGTTGTTTGGTAGATTTCCAGAACAGCCTCTTTGGGGGGGTGCGGTCAGTTAATGACAGGCTCTCACGTCGGCTGGAATGCTTTGCTGACAAAGGAATTTAATATTCCTTCAAAAGTTTGGCATTCTGGCAAGAATTTTGGGTTCGATTCAGAAAGTTCGTCAGGAGTATTGGCCAGTCAATCGCTGCGATAGGGCGCGGCGATCTTTCGGTCGGTGTTCTCTATCCGCTTAAATACTAGGTGTTTAACGCTTGTGGACGAAAGAGGGCGACTGGTGCCCAGGGAAGTGTCGGCTTGGCCGCGTGTCTATTTGTCGCAGTGGGAATGCGTACTCAAATAATAAAATGAATAATATTCCAATTCGTTTTGCGGTAAGTGAAACGCCCTTGTTGTGTTGTTAGCGGTGTCTTGCGGTGCTTTGGTGGGGGGGGCTGCCCCTACAATTCCTGTCACCCCCCTAATTAGACTTGCATTCGCCCGTTTGATGGTTAGCATCGTCACAAGTCGGACACATCCTGGAACTGCGGAAACCCGTACCAGGGGTGACGGACGTGCGAGGGGCAGAATCGCAACACGTTAGTTTTTTAGAAATCACCTCGCCGAGTCATGTCCCTAGCGGCCTCCAAATTGGTGGCTTGGAATACCTTGTTTGGCATTAGCCAGGCACCCGCCTAAGGTATTTTGCCAGGGCTTTGCAACTCATAGGACCAAATGCATGAGCACTGACGCTGCTACCATTGAACTTGGTACTCTTGAAATTGCCTCATATGATCGCGATAGCGAGTCTTCGTATAGTGAGGGGCGATGTTCCCTAGACGAGTTTTCGATTGACTGTGCCGCGCTGCAGTCAAGGACCTATCGGCTGACGAAACGGGTCGTCGACGTTGTCGGGGCGCTTTGCGGATTGGTGGTCCTCGGGCCGTTTATGCTTGCCGCGATGGTTGCGGTATGGTTTGAAGACGGTGGGCCGGTAATCTTCCGTCAAAAACGGGTCGGCCTGAATGGCGACGAATTTACGATTCTGAAAGTCAGGACCATGGTCAAGAACGCCGAGTCGCGTCTGGCTGAGGTTGCCGCGCTGAACCATCACGATGACCAGCGAACGCTAAAAGTTAAGAATGACCCGCGAATGTTGCGTTGTGGTCGGTTGCTTCGCAAGTATAGTGTTGATGAGTTTCCTCAGTTGATTAATGTGCTTCGCGGCGACATGACCATTGTTGGACCGCGTCCACCGCTTCCTCGGGAAGTTGACCTTTATGACGCAGAGGATCATGTGAGGTTGATGGTCAAGCCGGGGCTGACTTGCTACTGGCAGATTATGGGGCGTGGCGAAATTCCGTTCAAGCAAATGGTTTCGCTGGATCGTCGTTACATTGAAGATGCTTCGTCGCTCACTGATCTGATCGTGATTACCAAGACCTTTCCAGCACTTCTGAAGGGTAGTGGTGCTCACTGAGTGTTAGCCTAGGACGCAAGATCTTGTGGTTTGCATGGTTGGCGACTGTAGAGGATGATCGACCTAGCGGAGTTGTGTAAGCGTAAAAGTACCTGATGAAGGGCACCCGCCCTGTAACCTCCAATTTTTGAAAAGATAAGCAATTCATGTTTCGGCGGCCTTCCAATCGTGTTAGCGACTTTCAGCTGATACGTGGCGTTGCGCCCCTGCTTGGGATTTGCATCACTTTTGCTTTCGTAGCGACTGCGAATGCTGGATTCACGAGTCCCTATTTAAATCACGGTCATTTGCTGAATCAGCAGGTTCAGGAAGTTGGTCGGGGTGCGATCGTCGCTTCGGCGTCGGATGATTTTCAACTTGGCTTGCACAACTCTACGTTAGTTTTGAGTGCGTGCCGTGAAAAAAACTCGCAGGAACCGCTTTTGTTGGATTCCGTTGTTCTGAATTGGTCAGAGGCGATTGACGCTCTTTCACTAGGCAACCTGGAAGTCCCGGCGTTTTCTTGGGATCTAAGCTTGTTGGCAGCCAGTTCCCCGGAAGAGCCGCAGGAAGTGCCATGCCGCGAAATGTTGGTCGCTGGTCTGCCTTGTGGCGGATCGCAGGATAAAGAATCCGAGTGTGGCGAAGGTTCCCGTAGTTGTTCGTTGGCTGGGAGTGGCTCTTCGCAGCATGGGCAGTTTGCAGGTTTGTCAGGGCGGAAGTCATCCGCAGCGACGCGTCGTTTGATTCGCGGTTGTGCGACGGAAATGGCTAGCGGCAGCAGCTGCGCATTCAGCAATTCAATTCAAGCGAATTTGACCCTGGTGTCCTGTATAGGCACTGGGGTTTTTTCGTTTTTGCCGAGCGTTGGGATGTCTCATCGCGTTTATAAAACAACAGGCTCGTTGAGCAGATATCGACGAGATGTCGTTACCGTACTTTGTGTTCCGCAGGCAGTGTGTCGTGCGACGGGTGCGAAAGTTTTTGGTTCCTCCTCTCACTTGAAAGGTGAATGGATATGAGAAGTTTTTTGCGATTTGGCGTTGCAATGTTATGCACCGTTATTGCAGTTCCTGCATTTGCGGGTTTTAACACGACTGTGACAAGCGTCGGGGAATTTGCCCCAACGACGGTCACCGTAAATGCTTTAGTGGATGACGGCGGTGGTACGTTTGCTTTAAAGACTTCCGCTAATGATAGTGGAACGATTATAGCGAGTCAGTCCGCGACGTATACTGAGACCTTCTCCGGTGCTTTTCGGCTTTACCGTGTAGATGTCAACTCCAATACCGCTAGCAATCCAACCGGCGAGTTCGGTGCGTCATTTGGTACGAAAGTTCTCGGTTTGGTTGCGAGTAATGCATTTAGTCTTGGTACGAAGACGCTCACTTATGATGTGTTGAAGGAATTTGAATTGCAATTAGGTTTGCCCGTCTTGTTGGGCGGGAGTGGTAACGGAGGAACGGAGATTCTTGATTACAATTCAGGTAACCCTGATGAGGTCGAATTCAATGGCAATACAGTGTCTGGCGATGTCCGCATCGGATCGAATCCAACTGGTCCTGACAGCTTTTATGTGATGACCGCGGTTCCTGAGCCTGCTTCTCTAGCGATTTGGGCAGCCTGTGGCCTTGGTTGCGTTGTTGCAGCTCGCCGTCGCAAGCGTGCACAGATCGCCTAATTCGGTGGCCGGAAGTCCCCCCTCCGGCTCTTAGGTGTTCATGGATGTTTCATCTGAAATCCCCGCTGTTTTTACGGTGGGGATTTTTTTGCGCGCCCATCCTGTGTTGCAGGCACACCTGCGAAGACCGCTCGTAATTGAATCGATGAAGTTCGTAGGAAGTGCCCCGATTCTTGAGTTCATTTAAGCAGCGTGAACGTTAAAGTGAGGGGACTTCGTCGTTGTGCCGATTGTGCCTGCTAAGAAACGATCGCGATCCAAAGTGTCCGCCCCGCTGATTTGCCTGAAATAGTGTCGCCTTTCGCTCCGCGAAAGTAGCGTTTGTGGACGCAACTTACGCGGAGCGAAAGGCGGCACCGCCACGGGAAGAGTCTTCCGCGGGGGCTGCGTATCATTGCAAGTA
Source organism: Roseimaritima multifibrata (assembly GCF_007741495.1). Lineage (NCBI taxonomy): Bacteria > Pseudomonadati > Planctomycetota > Planctomycetia > Pirellulales > Pirellulaceae > Roseimaritima > Roseimaritima multifibrata. The sequence goes on along the minus strand of NZ_CP036262.1, from coordinate 6,344,031 downwards.
ATCGTTTTAAAACCGAGTTTAAAAGGTGCCAGTATTAAGCAATGCCAAGCAGTGCCATTGCTAAAAACGGTTCGCCCCGTGCGAACCACGGGGGCAATTTTTACGTGTTTTTTGAAGTCAGAGCTCTCGCCCGCCCGGCGTTAACAGCCTCTTTCGCTGTAAGTTCCAAACATTGGGCATAGCCGACGCGATCCCTGCTGCCTACCTGATCGGCCAAAGCTTTCGTTCAATTTTTCCCTATGGAATACCAATTTTTGTCTTCTTGGTTAATATTGTCGGCATGGTCCTGCAGAGGTATACGGTCTCTGTTGGCCATTCGCCTGGTCTTATAGGCGGATGACGCAGCATAAAAGCATTTTACAGCAGCTCAGCCTAATGCCGGGAAGGGACCCCCGGTCCCTCTGTTGCTCCTCACATAAAACCGACAGCTAACGTTTATTTGCATGCCTTCAGCATCCACCACATCGACAACCGACTTCGATAACCCGAATTCTTCTGGCTGGCGAACAAAAGCTTTATGGATCGTTGCGCTGGGTGTATTCGCTTACGCGACCAGCGTTATCGCCGCATCGAGTGATTGGATTGCCCAGCCCGATCAGCAGCACGGGTTTTTGGTCGCCCCGATTGCCGCGTTTTTGCTCTTCTTGCGCCGAAAATCCTTTCCCGGGTTCGGCCGGATGGACCTCCGCGGACTCATTCTGCTGGCCGTGGCGGCCGGAATGCGGATTTATGGGGACCTTTATGTCCGCCCCTGGTTAGATCTTTGGTCGCTTCCTTTGTGGGTAGCGGGCGCGGTTTGGCTGCTTGGTGGGATGAAATTGTTCCGCTGGGCCGCGCCGCCGATTGCGTTCCTGTTCTTTCTTGCTCCGCTTCCGGGCCAAGTCCAGACGGCTGCTGGATATCCGCTTCAGGTGATCGCCGCCACCGGAGGTGGCTGGTTGTTGCAAATGCTCGGTCAGCCCGCGGTTGTGGCGGGAACGACCATTTTGCTTGGCGATGAAGTGCTGGATGTCGAGCGGGCGTGTGCTGGGCTGCGCATGTTTCACGGCATGTTAGCGGTCGCAATGGCATGGTCCCTATACATGGGGTACGGACTGCGGCGGTTCGCCGCGTCGATGGTTTTGGCGCCCTTGGTGGCCGTCCTGGTCAATGTTTTACGAATTGCGATCACCGGGTTGTTGTTTCGATACGTAAGCGGCGACGTGGCTCGAGGCTTTACCCACGATTGGGCGGGGCTGCTGATGATTCCGGCCGGGGCGACCATTTTCTTTTTGATCGATTCAACGTTTGATCGGATGAAGTCTTGGGTTGCGGATCGATCCGAGCGTTGGTTAATGGTTGGGACATGGGCTACGGCAGCCGTTCTGTTGTTTTTGGTGGGCGGCTATTACACCCATCAATACCAGCAGGATAAAGCGATCGGATTGCTGTTGGTCGAAGCACGTTCTTTGAGTGACGGCGAGGATGAAGCCGATTTGCGAACGGCGGTCGATTTGATGCAGCGGTACCTGTCAATTAACCCAACCGATGCCGCAACGATTTCGGAGTTCGCGTTCCTGCATCGTAAACTGGGCGAAGACCAGAGCATGCGAGCCGCACGCCTGCACGAGCTGGCTTGGCGTGAGGACCCCACTCGAGAGCAGGATGTTCTTGAATCGCTGGCGCTGCTGAGTGATCTTGGTGCTTGGCAGTTGTTGTTGGAGCGAACCACCGAATTCAAGCCGGTTCTTGAGGGCAAACCGCGCACACTGTGCATGCGTTTGCAAACCTACGCGGCCAGTCAATTACTTCAGTACTCGGCAGGTGGCGCCGATGCTGGGCAGTTGTTTGCTGCATGCCAGGAGAACTGGAAGGAAGATCCCTCGCATTTGCCACACCTGTGGCAGATTGCGGCACTGTTGAAATTGGACCCCAGTCTCGCATCAAAAGAGCAGGCAATGGCACTCGGCAGCCAGGGACGCCAGGACAAACAAACAGCCGTCTATCCGTTGGGCGCTTCGACTCTCACCGAGGAGCAGCCCTGGAGAAAACTTTTGGGCGCGGGGGAAGGGAAAGCGTTTGAGGTGATTGATAATGCAATCCCAAATCATCCCCAGTCCCCCGAATTGCAATTTTATCGCATCATCCTTTTGCAGGATTTGCAGCTAGAAAATGCCACTACAGAAGCTTTGGATGCTGCGGAAGCGTCGCTTGACCGTGCCGTCACGCGTGCACTTGCGTTGGCCGCGGAACATTCCAAGGATTCAGTAATTGCCGATGCTCCTTTCTTCGCGGACGAAACAGACTACTCGCCATTGGTCAAAAGTATCGACAGTCAGATGGCGGGGGCTCTCCGTCGCGAACGTGTCCAGGCCGGTATCTATCTGTTGGCGGGGCAGAGGGCCGCAGCGAATAATGCCCCCGATCAAGCGAGAGTCTATTTTGAAAAATCGCTCGAACTGGTTCCTTCCAATTTCAATGCGTATGTCTTGCTTGGCAGTCTGTTGCCGCAAGATGCAAATGAAGAACGGATCGCGTTGTTTACCAAGGGACTGGAAGCTTGTGGGACACAGGAGCTAGCCCTCATCCTGCCTTTGGCAACAGCCTATATCAGTAGTGGAAAAGAAGGGGAGGCGGAAACACTGCTTCGACCGTTAGAGGCGATGCTGCCAAAGATTGCAGCTGCCCAGCGAGGTCAGATCGAATTGATGCTAGCCTCCGCACATGCCGCGGGGCTTTCACAGCGGCAGGAGTATCGCGAGGCGGCGAAAATGTTGTCGGAAGCATGCAGTCAGCAATCGATTCTGTCGCAACGACGAAACTTTGCTGCCTTGTATGCGCGCGCTCAGTTTCAACTGGGAAGCCTCTATCGAACCCTGAATCAGGATGCCGCTGCGGCAGCCGCTTTTCAGGAAGGGGGACGTTTTGATCCGGAATCTCCGATTTGGCACCTGAATGCGGCACAGGCTTACGAACTGGCAGGTAACAGTGCGGCGGCGCTTGCACAATACCAGCAGGCGGCTGCGGTCATCGGGCGCCAGGAACCGGGGGTCTACCTGGCGATTGCCCGCGTGCTGATGCAGGACAAACGCGTCGCACCATCGCAGGGTGATTTAGCAGAAGTTCGTTCGATGATTCGTGTGGCCGCACAGCGAGGAGCCGCTCTCGATATCGCTGCGGCGTTACAGGCCGAAACTTACGTCATCGAGGAACGGTATGACGATGCCCTGCAGGTCCTTCGAAAACAGATCGAACAGACGCCCGATTTACCGGGATTGCATTACAGCAGTGCTTTGGTCCATCAGCTTGCGGGCGATTTTGCTGCCGCTCAAGTGGAGACAAGACTTTACGAGGCCGCCGGAGCCACTGCGGGTGAAGTGTTGGCACTGCGGGTGAATCTGTTAGATCGATTCGAGCAGTTCCCCGAAGCGATGCGGATTGTTGACGAAAATCAGGATGGGCTGTCAGACGAGGACCTTAGGGCCGCTCGGACTCAAATCCTTTTAGGGTGCTTTCGCCGGGGGATGGTTGATGAAGGCTTGGAGCGGGGAATTTTGCTGGCGCAGAACTATCGCGATGACCTTGCGGTTCAAAAGTTGGCCGCTCAGCTGTTTGAAGACCTGCGTCTTGACGAAGAATTGATCAAAGTTGAGAAAAACCTTCGATCGATTGAGGGAGAGGAAGGAACCTACTGGCGCGCCACGTTGGCGGCGCGACTGCTTCGTAACGCTGAAAGTGAGCAGCAAGTCGCAGAGGCCACTCAGCTGATTCAGCAGTTGGAACAATTGCTGCCCGATTGGCCCCAGACGCTGATGCTTCGTGGTCGTTTAGCGGCACGGTTGGGCCGCTGGCAACAAGCACTCACCGCATTCGAATCGGCGTGGAATGTCGGTTTGCGGGATGCCGCCCTGGCCAGTCAGTTTTTGAATGCATTGAATCAAACGGGGCAGTCGGCCCGTGCGGTGGAAATCATTGATGAAATCGATCAACTGGTGCCACAATCCACCAGTCTGTTCGACAGCACCATGCCTCAGTTCGTGCAAAGAGATCGCAGTGAGTACGTATTGGATCTCGCGCGTCGCTGGGCTGAGGATGACCCCACGCCGGAAAATTTGACTCGATTGGGGCAAACCCTATCGCTGGTTGCGATCAGTCGGCGGGCAAATCTGAAGGATGGGGAGGATGCCGAACCGGTTGATCTTCTATTGTCAGAAGCGGAGGCGGTTCTTGAGCGTTCGATCGCCGAAGCACCGGGGGAGTTGGGGTCTTGGATTGCTATTTTTCGGCTTGAAGCGGAAGGTCGCGGTCAACGGGACCGTGCACTCGAAAGGTTGGCGACCCTATCGAAGCAATTGGAGATCCCTGCACTGCAGAGAAATTTTGTGCTTGCCCAGTTGTACGCTCGCACCGGGGAAGACGCGCGTGCTGGTCAGGTGTTTGAAGATTGTTTGGACTTGGTTCAGGACCAGACGCCGCAAATTCAGGCAACCGTGCGTTTGGCGGCGGCGGAATTTTTTGCCCCTCGGCGACCCGAATTGGCCCAAAAGCTATGTCTGGAATTGGTCCAGATGGACAGTGAGTATCAAGTCGCTGCCACAAATCTGTTGCTTAACTTGTTGCTTACCAAAGATAGCCCCGGGGCGATCGACGAAGCCATCGCATTGCACGCAGCGGAGATGGGGCGCGCTGAAACCATTGACGATGCGAGTAAGCGATTACAAGCACGGTTGCTGTTTCGCCGCGCGACGACCGAACCAGAAAATGGGAACCGAGCGGCCAATCGCAACGATGGGATTCAGCGAAACCTTATTTCGACGCGGCCTGTTTCGCTTGAAGGCTCCGCGGATCAGACCGACAGCGAAAGTGCTGCGGTAAGCAGCGTCGAACCGATCACCGGCCAAGCCCTTGAAGATCTGGCAGAAGCGGCCAGCCTACTGGAAAGCATCAGCCCACGCCGTCCCGAAGATGCGACGTTGCTGGCGCAGGTCTATGCGGCGCAGGGAAGGGATTTGTACGCGTTCAATACCTATCGCGAGGCCCTTCGTCTGGAGATTCCGACGGCAGATCGACTTGTAAAATTTCTTGAATTTTGGATTTCAACCTACGCAGCGTCCGGGCAGTATCGACCCATCGCGGATCGTTATCTTTCAGAACTTGCGGGGCATCGTGCTGAGGCTGCACGTTGGCTGCGGTTACGTCTTCAGTGGAATCAGCAGTTCGCCAACACGGATGCGGGGGATCGCGATGGGGAAGCAACTGCTGCGGCGCCATTGCAGCCGATGCAATCCGATGAAGAAATTCTGCAGGAGTACCGTCAGGTTTTCTTGGCGAACACCGATCAAGCCACTCGCAATGAACTGGTCGTCCAGTGCATTTTCGGGCTGGCTTTGGCAAAGCGGCAGGATGCGATCGCGTTGGCTCTGGAAGGTTTTAAGCAGTCAGGCGTGGATGCGAAATTTTTAGCGGTGGCCGCGGCAGCGGCGACGTTAAGATCGATCGAAGAGCGTTCAACGTCACAGGCGCTATGCGATTGGTTGATCGCCAATGCCAGTGCAGAAGGACCAACTTTTGATGGAATAACACAATTGATTGGGGATGCTCTGTTCCTGGGCGGTCGAGGTAAAAACGCCGAGGAATATTATCGAGCGACCCTTGCCAAATCACCAGAGAATTCGGGGGTGATGAATTCGCTGGCGCTTCTGTTGGCGGAACAACCAACCGGTTTCGATGAAGCGATTGCACTGATCGACCAGGCGATCGAACTTCAGCCCGACAGCGAGGACCTTGTCGATTCAAAGTTGATCATCGCATTGTTGGGTGACGACTTGGAATTGGCCGCAGAATTGGAGTCACAGCTTCAATCGGATTTCACGGCAGGCGTATTGATGCACCGAGCCGTCCTGGCGGACAAACTCAAGCAGCCTGAAGAGGCATCGCGGCTATTTCAGATGGCCCGCGATGCACGCGTGGGAAGCGGTCTGCAAACTGCCTCCGACAAAGAAATGTACGCGACCATGGTGGAGAAGTATGTGAAGTCCAACGACTAACCGAATAACGCAGCATGCTTCCGCTGAGGATTGATCACGAACCTAAATGCTTAGCGGAAGGGCGCGAGCCCTCCGGCCCGAAAACAAAAATCCTTTCGCTGAGCGAAAGCCGACAATACTAAATCGCCAAGAGGCTGCCGCAGCGGATTATGAAGAACCCATACCTCACGCAACATCGCAACGCTTCAGCGATCTAAAGACCTTCCACGATTGACAACGAACCGATGAAAATTCTAAACGTGATCGCCCTGATTGGCTTTGCTGTGCTGACCATCGGCCCCGCCGGTTTTAAATACGCGTTATCGAACCGCACCCCGGTAGATTACGGAACCCTTTCGGCGGAGCTAGAAAAGGTTTCGTTGGTCCCTGATGGTTGGGAAGGGGCAGATCACGGCTACGAATTCGACGAGGACTGGAAGCAGCGTCTGGAGTTGGTTGACAATTGGTCCCTGCAAGTCACATCGCCTGCGGGGCAGCGGATCCTTGTCCTTTTGATGCTGAGCGAAACGGGCGAACAGCTCTACCACAACCCCGAGGTCTGCTACGCCGCACAAGGTTGTGAGGTCCGCGGGGATACCTTGGTCGCAGAGATGACGGATCCAGGCCTTGGTGAATTTCGCGCGGTAGAAATCGAATTTCCAGGGTTTGGCGACGTGCCGCACGGTGTCGCAACCTGGGCTTTTTGGATGGGGGATCAATGGGTGTCCCCAGCAAAAAGTGGCATCACCAACCAGCTTGGTCGAGCCCGTTATCTATTAAAAGTCCAGTTGATGGTGGAGAACACCAGGATCGCCAGTCCTACGGCGACCAAAGACATCGACAGTTACTTAGAATTTTTGGCAAATCAATTGCGGCTCGCAAAGATCCCAAGCAATTCTCCCCTCTAACGCAGTTCGAAATACCATTCGCTACCCAGATGAGCAACATCAGCCACGTAGCTACCGTCGCCAGACGGTGGTTCCGAAGGGGTTGCAGCAGTTAACGGGTCTACCGTGGGCCGAGTGAACACGTAGCCCGGAGGGCGGCAGATACTTGCCGGCGGCGTCAGCCGCCGGAGTGGGTAACGCGAAAAGGAAAGCCCAGAGGGCGACAGAATCATCCTTGTCTGTCGCCCTCTGGGCTTTCATGTGCCCGCTAGGTTTCCATAGCCCGGAGGGCGGCAGATATTTGCCGTCGGCGTCAGCGGCCGGAGTGGTTATCGCGAAAAAGGAAAGCCCAGCGGGCGACAGAATCATCCTTGTCTGTCGCCCGCTGGGCTTTCATGCGCTCGCAAGGTTTCCATAGCCCGGAGGGCGGCAGATACTTGCCGTCGGCGTGAGCCGCCGGAGTGGTTATCGCGAAAAGGAAAGCCCAGCGGGCGACAGAATCATCCTTGTCTGTCGCCCTCTAGGCTTTCATTCGCACGCAAGGCTTCCTTCCGTAGCCCGGAGGGTGGCAGATACTTGCCGTCGGCGTCAGCCGCCGGAGTGGTTATCGCGAAAAAGGAAAGCCCAGCGGGCGACAGAACCATCCTTGTCTGTCGCCCTCTGGGCTATCATTCGCACGCAAGGTTTCCATAGCCCGGAGGGCGGCAGATACTTGCCGGCGGCGTCAGCCGCCGGAGTAATTATCGCGAAAAGGAAAGCCCAGCGGGCGACAGAACCACCCTTGCCTGTCGCCCTCTGCGTTTTAATGCGCACGCACGCAAGATTTCCATAGCCCGGAGGGCGGCAGATACTTGCCGTCGGCGTGAGTCGCCGGAGTGGTTATCGCGAAAAGAAAAGCCCAGCGTGCGACAGAACCACCCTTGTCTGTCGCCCTCTGGGCTTTCATGCGCCCGCTAGGTTTCCTTAGCCCGGAGGGCGGCAGATACTTGCCGGCGGTGCAAGCCGCCGGAGTGGTTGTCGCGAAAAGGAAAGCCCAGCGGGCGACAGAACCATCCTTGTCTGTCGCCCTCTGGGCTTTCATGCGCCCGCAAGGCTTTCGATCAAATCAACAGTCCGTTACGCAGCCGGTTGAAATTTCGACAGCCGGCGGGCCCAATGAATCGAACTCCCTAAATGCCGGGCCGTCTGGCCGCATCCCCAAAAACTCCGCCACATCGCAATGGACTCCACTCGCTTCCGTTTCACATCCGTAGACGCAGCAGGGCAGGGGGCACCGCATCCGCGAAAGTAAGGGATGCATGGCAAGGTGGTCATGGTCGCCCTTCGGGTGTCTCCACCGCGCTGCATTGTTCCAGTCGCCATGCCGCCGCGCCCAAATAACACGCGACATACCGAAGGACGGCATTTTCGCTAGGAATATTTACGATGCGGCCTATAATGAAAGCGGTAAAACCTGGGAACGCCTTCGATGAACCTCACCGGACATCGAATCGACTCTCTCCTTTCGCTTGGCAAGCTAGTGGAACATGGTTCGCCTGCGGTTCCGGAACATCGAGTGTCTTAAAGACCCGGCGGAAGACCTTCGCGATCGACGGCGCCCTTTAAGGGCCACGCATTACCATTTTTTCCTGCTAGGTTACCAGCCGTTCGACAAAGGTATTGAAATTGATGAATGCGATGGATTCGACACCCGATTCAGACCAGCTGTTCCTAGCCAATCCGCATAGTCCGTCGGCTGTCCAGAATGTTGCCGAAGATTCAGAGCAATCCAGCGAAGCTGCCAAGCACCTAATCGGATCCCTGAAACGACGTTGGTGGTACTACTTGCTCATCACTGCGATCGCCGGTGGGGCGGGGTATTTCGTCGCCAAGGAATATGGAAGTTACGTTTACACCGCCTACACGCAGGTGCGTGCCCAGACGCTCCCGTTTCCGCCGGGAAAAGCCTACTATGTGCCGCCGGCTATCGAAGATTTTGCGGGATACCTAAGTCATCCACAGGTCGTTGCGGCATTGCAAGAGGATTACGGGATTGTGCCCGACCCTACAGGCAAAGAGCAGTTGGTCGAGCATAAATATGACCGCAGTACCAAGGTCATCACCGTCCAGATGTCGCGTGCAGCCGCGGCTGAAGCGGCGGCAGTTGCGAACCAAGTTGTCCAGGACGCGATTGCCTTGTCGCTTAGTGAACGAAAGCAATCGCTCGCGGACTCGCTTCGGTATTTCAGTAGCCTGGTAGGAGAAGCGGAAGCAGAGGCCGCTTCCAAGCGGCAGGCAAAGGCCGACCGGCTCAGCGCCCTGAAGACGCGATTCGCAAAGGATCGTGGGGCGGAACTGGCCTACGAGGAGGTTACCGAGCTGGTTAGTCGAAAACGCGAGCATGTCGCCAAATTAGAAGACGAATTAGAAGACGCGCAGAGGCTGCGTGACGTGCTAAGCAAAGACCAGCAAGAATTGTTGGCCAAGGCGGCTGAAGAACCCTTGGAAACCGTCCGCGAAGAATTGACCACCCGGAAAAGTGAGTACGCGGACAAGTCCGCTCAGGCCCGCGAAATCGATGCATTGCTTGCCCGCCTGGATAAGCTTCAAGGCAAAGAAATAACTTCGTCGGAAGAGCTGTATGCGACTCTCGGTGAATTGTCAAAGATCGCCGGCCGCGAGGTGTCTATCTCGGAACGCGATATCGAGCAAGCGACGCGTATCGACGATGATATGTATAAACTGCGGAATCAGTTGATCCTGCTTCCTCGAAAACTGGAAGCCGAGCGTCAGGATTTGTCCAGCGCCATCGATCAGCGTGCTGGGATGGCGATCGCCGACGAGATGGATTTTGAGAACACTCCAGAGATCCTTGAACTGACAGCGCAGATCGAGCGGGCCGAACGGAGCGTTGAGGAGATCACCAATGCAGTCAGTTGGGTTACCGACATGCAGGCTCTGGAGACGCCGGTTTACGAGCAGTTGGTTGTCGCATCTCCTGAAACGGCCATTCCGGATGGGAATCAAAAGAAGTTGTTTGTCCTTGTCTTCGGTGGGATTGGGGTTGTGTTAGGCATGCCTTTGCTGATGTTTGACATCATTCGCCCACCCTCGACGCCCTCGCAGCGGCTGAGTAAGCAATTCGGAATTTCGATGTTGGCCACTCACGAATTGATTGGAAAGTCGATTCCGAATCGTCAATTGGAAGCGAATGACCCTGAACTCCGTTTGCTGGCGCTGCGAATCCAACAGGCAGCGCGAACCTCACGTGGATCGGTAGTGCTGTTCAGCAGTCTAGCGGACCATGTTGGCACCGCCGATTTGACGACGACCGTCGCAAAATGTTTGGCAGCGCGTGAGGAACGAGTTCTGGTGATCAATTTGGAACCGATTGCTGAAAACCGAAAAGGCCTGCTCGCTAGCCCGCGCGGCCGTCATGAAATTAATTCGGTTCCTCATTTAGTTGCTTCCCCGGTCAATGGGAATCAGCGACCGGAACTTGACAGCGATCAGTTGGGCGTGCCGGCAGAAGTCGTGACTGAGGACGGCGAGATTCTGTCGGTATCTGAAGAAAGTGCCGATGGGGGCCGATTCGGACTCGCGATGGCCCTTGCGGGAGCCACTAAGTCACCCGATGACGTGCTGGTCTTTCACGGAGAAGACGGAATCGATCGGCTCGAGTTGGGCGAAGGAGAACTGCCCGTCGAGGCATTTGCTTCGCCATTGATGACGAAGTTGTTAGACAAGTATCGCAACGAATACTCGATGGTGCTGCTTAGCGGGCCAGCGGCCAAGCACGTGGCCGATGTGCAGATGCTGGCGTCGCGATGTGATGGCACTCTTTTTGTAGCTCCCAAACGTGGCTCCCTGACGCCCCGGGCACATCGAATCATCGAAGACCTAGTCGCCAGTCGCAACCCGATCATGGGGATCGCTGAAATTCCGACTTGAGAAGGGAATCTTCGCGTGGCGCATAACCTGAACTGGAGCGACCAGTCGCATGCGGTAAACCGGCGGGAGGGAACCGGCAGTCATCACAGGGAGGAGGAATCATGCTTCTTGATCCTCTTGGAATAGAGGTTTTCCATAGACATGTTCTATTTAGAGTGGGGGATGTGCGGCTTGTACATGGTCTCATCGGCATCCGCATTGCGTTGCACAGGTTTTTGGGACGGTACACGGCAGCGACCTACTGCCCAGCGTTTTTGGACGCTGTTGAGCGTTGTGCTTTTGCTATTTGGTGTAAACAAGATTGCCGACCTGCAGACTTACTTGCTGAAGACGCTTAAGTTGCTTGCACTGGAGGTTGGAATTCGCGAATATCGTCTGCCGCTCAAAGTGGTATTTCTGGCTGTTGTTGGTGCCATGGCATTGCTGGCGTTGGTGGCGCTTGGTCGCTGGGGACGCAATTCGACACCTAAGTCGCGTTGGCTTGCTTGTGGAGTAGGCTGCCTAATGTGCTACTATCTTCTGAGAGCTGGAGGGAGTGTCACTCGTCACATGAGTTTGATCGGGCCGGAGTCTATTTGGCCCTTGGAAGTCCTTGGGATTTTATTGGTTCTGACAGCTGCGACGTTGCATTATGGCTCGCTGAGTCGCAGTGGAACGTCGTATGGCTAGTCAGGCAAATTAGAGACAAAGCACGTTAAGGGCCGTCGCGGCTCTTGGTTTCCTCATGCGGGGCTCACATTGGCTATCACTGTCACGTTCGGCTGGTTCGATGCTTTTGATTACCACCTCGACCGCCCAATGGTTGACCGTCGCCGTTTATCTGTTGGCTGCAGCGATTTGGTTTGTGCGTCACAGGTCGGTCGGAGCAACGTTTGCCGCATTGGGAGGGATGCTGCTTCTCTTAGTATTAGCATCTGATCGCCTTTGGTGGTGGAACCACGATTTCGTCGAAGTGGTTCGTCAGGTAGCGAAGGTTTCGGGGTGGTATGTTCTGCGGAGGAATTACCAGTCTGGCGGGGTTCTAATAGTTGGCGTTCATGCAGTGTGCGGTGCGGCGGCTCTGTACATTCGGTCCCCGCGTGCAGCATCGCAGGCGGGGCCTTTGTTGGCCTTACTTGTTTTTTGCGTTGTCAGAGCGGCTAGCCATCACGATATAGATCTGTGGTTGGTCACTACTTTTTGCGGGCTACGCATTCATTGGTGGATCGAGTTGCTGCTGTTAGCCTGGATCATAGTGATGGCTGCAGTTCTGCCTGGGAAAGGGGGCAAGCGGGCTTTAGCCAACGCCAGCCTGGGGGAAGCGTTGCAGTAATTGTTGAAAATCATGGATGGCCCTTCAGGAGGGAAGGCTCATGACTTCTTTTTTGTCGCTGGCATCCAGCGTTGTTTGGTCCACAAAGAACGCAGCGTGAAAGTAAGCTTTCCAGTCGCCATTGAGGCGGACCGTCGCTACTGTTCACCCGCCGTCGCAGCGTTCTGGGAATCGCAGTTCAGCGTCAGGCCGGTTTTGCGGCGACTTGAGACGTCGCCTTAATAGGCGGGACAATTTTCCAGTCTGTCGTTCAGGATTTGACAGGCTAGATACCTATCTCGAGATTCGATTGCACCGGTAGGTAAATCGAAGTCCCCCCACTAGTCGACGGTTGTAATCGTTTTTCATGTCGCGGGGCGCTCAAGCCCTTAGCTGCCGGCTTTGGCGATGTTGGTGTTGGTTTCGCAGTCCAGGACACCGTTTTATTTAGGCGACAGGTCAGTGCGGAATCTGCCGCTGTTGAGGTAAGGGGGTGGAACCGTCCCCTCGTGGCTTCATTTTGGAGGTAGGTGCTACCTAGTCGTCTGATCGCTATCCTTTTCTGTTTCCGCGTGATAGCGTGTAATGAATTTGGCGCCCTAATGGCAGTTTGATTCTAGATGCAAGGCTGAAGCAAATTGAGATATTCGCACAGAAAGCTGACTAAAGTCAATTGGAAGCCATCCGTTGAAATGCTAGAGCAACGCCGGTTGATGGCGGTGGTCGTTGGCCAGTATTGCGACGCGCAGGGCAACATCTCGTCAGACATTTCATCGTGGACGAGCATCGTGCCAGAAGGTGAGGCAGGTGGCACTGAGGATCTCGCACCGGAATCAGAAGATGACAGCGTAAAGGTTAACTTCGCTGAAACTGCGGTTGTCATCCCTTCGCAAATGTTGGGTAATGACCGCGACCCAGAGGGATTGCCTCTGAGTATCGTTGGCATTTCGAATATCAGCGGCGGCACAGCTGAATTAAGACAGGGGTTGGTTTTCTTTACGCCGGATGATTCTCTGCTGCCCATGTCGTTCGATTACGTTGTGCGTAATCCGGCTGGGCTGGATTCCACTGCCACCGTACGTCTGACTGCAAGGTCACCCGTGCACGGTATGCATGATGATCATGTCCGCGCGGCCGAGCACCAGGCACTTTTCACCCTGATCGACAGCAACGATACGACCAACGTGGCGGTCCAGGCTGGGCTGTGGTCGGACGCTGAGACATGGTCGACAGGTGTCGTGCCTGGTGAGGGCGATCGCGTGCTGATTCACAATACGGTCGAGGTCGTTTACGACGTCCACAGCGACGCCGCTTTAGAGTGGCTTCGTGTTGATGGCGTGTTAACGTTTCGGCCAGATGTCAACACACAACTGGTTGTCGAAACGCTCGCCACGGATCCCCTGTCGATTCTCAATATAGGAACCCAAGACGAATCCGTTCATTCCGATGTGACGGCTCAGATTTTGATTGATACATCGGGCGGGCCATTAAGCCAAGTCGAAGACCCGACCTTGATTGGGCGTGGGGTTATCAGTCATGGCCAAACGAACATTTACGGCGCCGAAAAAGTTGAGCACACCACACTGCTGGGCGACGCCCTTGCCGGGGATGCCTACATTGAGCTTGCTGACGCGACTTCACCCGTTGGTTGGCAAGTTGGCGACACCTTGTTGTTGGTCGGAACGGAAGTTGACGCGTCGTTGCTGGGGCTAGGAGCGGACGCGGATGCCATCGTTGCAGCGGATGCCGACAACTCCAGATTTGGTGATGAACTCCTTGAAATTACCAGTTTCGACGTCGTCGATGGCCGAGTTCGCGTTTTCTTCAATAACGTGACCAACCAGTCGGCAATGGATCAGGGGCTAATCACGTTGCTGTGGAAGCACGAGCGGCCCGACGGCGACACGTTTGATGCCAGTGAGCTATCCATTCATGTGGCAAACCTGACACGCAACGTGGTTGTCCGTTCAAGTGACCCATCGGTGGACACCCAGGAACGTGGCCACTTCATGTTAATGCACAACACGAATGCCGAAGTGCATCACGCACAGTTTCGTGACCTAGGGCGATCAGACAAGCGGCTGGTAGTGGACGACCCAATCGCGGTAGGCAATTTCGACGGGACTCCGGGAACAGGAACAAATACTCGCGGTCGTTACGGCCTGCATCTGCACCGAATGGGGGCAAATGATCTTAATGGCAATGCCGCGCAGATTACCGGCAATGTCGTGTGGGGGACGCCTGGCTGGGGCATTGTGCAGCACGACAGCCATGCGGTATTAGAAAACAATGTCGTGTTCGACGTTGTTGGAGCAGGGATCGTGGCTGAAGAGGGGAACGAACTGGGGGTCTGGCGCGATAATTTGGTCGTTAAGATCACGGGCGACTTGGTCAACAATTTTGACGATAATGTCTTGTTTAAAACGCTTCGCGGTCCCCGGTTCGACCTGGGCTTCGTTGGTAGCGGCTACTGGGTACAGGGCGGCGGCTTTGGTATCCGCTTGGAAGATAATGTTGCTGCCAGCACGAACGGGGCCGGTTTTGATCTCGTTCACAACACTGACGGACTGGCCAAGAAATCACTGGTCTCAGTCGAGAACATTGCCGACCCACTGGTGCGGCAAGCCTTTATTGACGCCGGGCACACGGTCATAACGCCGAACAACGTTCCGACGCGGGGAATAGACGGCTTGGTTTCTTATAACGGCTTCCGTGGCATCCATACTTGGCTGCATAATCGCGACAGTCAGGATATGGAAGGGGTATTTACTTTCGGGACGTGGACAGCACATGATTTTCGCTCCACGATCGAGAACTACCAAATATGGAACGTGCAAAGTGGCGTGCAGAACTTCTATTCCACTCGCTTTGATTTTTTAAATGGCTTGATCGTGGGCGACCTTGATAACCCGGTGCACATGGAGTGGGCGTCGCAAGCTAATAACGCGTCAGGCATTGGCGTCAGCCATAATCAAGGCGACGCCAATAACATTCTGTTTGATGGTTTGCGGATAGAGGGTTTCGAATACGGATTCCAGGTCTTCAGTCCGCATTATTCAGAAATTACCGGGTTGGTTCCATACGCGACAAGTGAACTGCGCAATGCCGCGATATCGAATGTTGAGTACGCCTTCTTGCACAATAGCAGCCAACGGGCTGACCGGGTTACGGATCAATTTTCAGACCTTTTTGTCCTGGACGAATCGTCTACGTTCAATACGCTAACCGCTGAAGAGAACGTGGCCCCGATTGCGGCGTTTGAATTCACGAATGGAGAAGGGATCTCCGTGGTTTTGGACGCGGCCAATTCGCGTGACTTAGACCCTGGCCCTAGAGTCATCGATACAGACGACGGTATTGCCGCGTATGCTTGGGATTTGGATGGCGATGGGCAATATGATGATGCGTACGGCCAATCTCTAATCCACAACTTCGCCGCCGTGGGTGAGTACAGTATCGGATTGAAGGTATGGGATGATGATGGCGCCAATTCGACAATCACTCAGCTTGTCACGGCAACCGCGAATCCCTACAGCAATCCATGGCTTGACGGTGACTTCTCTGCGACGGATGCGTTTAGTGGAGGATTCTATGGCTTGGCCAGCAATCGGCGAGGCGAGGGATGGATTGCCCGCGACATGCAACGTAATCCTGCAGGTTTTGCCGAAATAGCCACTCCTCAGCATCAACTGGGCAGGCTAGGCCAGGTGGTCCGAAACCAGTACGTGCATCGTGGCCAACAGACGTTCTCTTTCGATATCATGAACACTAACGTTGACTATCGGACCAATCACCTGCAAGTGAGTTTGTTCGGTATCAATGGCCAGTGGGATCTTGCCAATTTCGCACCATCGCCAATATACGCCATGGCAGCCCCTGAGTTCACAGCGTTAGTTGACGTCGACATGGGGCCGACGGATAGCGCTGATTGGCAAACACAGACGTTCGATATTGATCTGGGTGCCGAGGGCTTTGAGTACCTTGTCATCGTTGTAGAGTACTTGTACTACAACTACGAGCAGGGTGACTATTTCGCGCTTGATAATTTTTCGTTAACCAGCGACTTTGCGATGTCGGTGCCGCTCCCTGCCTTGTCCTTGAGTGGCAATACGCACGCCTTCGATAATGACGAGGAGCCGATACCCCTCCAGACGCCTCGCGATGTGCTTGCGTTCGCAACGCCAATTGTGGGCCCTGAGCAACCTGCACCGGCGGAGTTACTGCCAATGCCAAGAGGCCATCTCGAAGACATCTATTTCTCCGAGTCTGATACGGAAGAACACTTGCCATTTCTGGAGCTGTAATGTCACATAGGGCGGGCGGTCAGGCTCCAGGGCGATTGCATGAGGACTCGCGGGGTGAAAAGCGCTTTTCCATTTAGCGGTCCTCCCCTCCAGTGTTCAGGCTCTTGTTCATGGTTCCCGACTTGGTTAGCTCGCTGGAATGCTCCCCAAAACCTGATCCAGGTGCTATGAAAGTCTAGAACCAATTTCGGTAAAGGATTTTTCATGAGCAAGAAACGACGACGACATTCACCTGAACAGATCATTAAGAAGCTACGCGACGCCGACTCGATGTTGGCGGCAGGCAAAAGCGTTGGCGAAGTGCTGCAATCCCTCGAGGTCAGTGAAGCGACACTGAGCCGCTGGCGAGCTCAGTACGGCGGGATGAAGAGCGAAGAAGCCAAGCGTCTGAAGACACTTGAGGAAGAAAACAATCGCCTCAAGAAGATCGTTGCCGACCAAGCGCTGGACATCTCGATGCTCAAGGAAATCACCAAGGGAAACTAACAACCCCTCAATCTCGCCGCGATGCAGTCATCGAGCTTCAAGAGAAATTCTCAATATCGGAGCGACGTGCCTGCCGGGTGCTCGACCAACCGCGGTCGAGTCAGCGATTTGAGGGGAAACCCAAGGATGAAGACCAGCGACTGACGAAGCGAATTCTTGAATTCGTTCGGCAACGCCCGCGTTTCGCTTATCGACGTATCTGCCAACTTCTGCGCCGTGAAGGTGAGACATTGAACATGAAGAAGATGTACCGACTTTGGAGAGCTGCTGGCTTGAAGGTGCCACGAAAACGGCGTAAAAAGCGTGCTACGGGTGTTCGTGGCAATGCGTGCGATGTTCAAGCGGCGTCTTTCATTCACGACGTTTGGACGTGGGACTTCGTTCAATCGTCGACTCTTAATGGACGGGCAATTCGTTTCCTGAACATTGTCGACGAGTACACACGTCAGTGCCTGAGCATCAAAGTTGGACGCAGTATCACGAGCGAAGATGCGATTGACACGCTGGCTGAACTGTTTGCAATGCATGGCGTTCCAAAACGACTTCGTTGCGACAACGGCCCAGAGTTCATTTCAACGGCAATCAAGCAATGGCTAGCAACGATCGGTGTCGAAATCCTTTACATCGAACCTGGCTCTCCCTGGCAGAACGGCGTCTGCGAGAGTTTCAACAGTCGCCTGCGAGACGAGTATCTGCACCAGACGCACTTGATCGATGAAGACGACGCGCGAATAAAATCGCGAGCTTGGCGGGACGACTTCAACACATTCCGCCCACACAGTTCGCTCGGCTACCTGACTCCATCGGAGTTCGCGATTCGCAGTGCTGCTTCCGTTCGGCCTACGGCCTCACTTCAGCAGCACTGCGAATCACCTGTCCCTGTTTCCTAATCCAATCTTTCATAACGCTTGGTACAGAAAATGGGGGCATCCCACCTTCGCGATGTCTACGATTTGAAGCTCTCTCGAGGTCTGTTGTCCAAGGTCATCAACAAAGTCAGTCAGGCCATCTCGCCGCTCTACGAAGATCTGTTCGGGAAATTGAAAGCCGACTGAATCCTGAACATCGACGAGACCGGGCACCGCGACAGCGGCAAGCGAATGTGGACATGGTGCTTCCGCGGAAGCGACTTCACCGTTTTCAAGATCGATCCGTCTCGCGGCAGCGGTGTATTGCTGGATGTTCTCGGAGAAGAGTTCAACGGGATCATCGGTTGCGATTACTTCAGTGCGTACCACAAGTACCGCGGACTGACCGATTGCAGTATTCAATTCTGCTTCGCCCACCTGATTCGGGAATTGCGTTTTCTTAAAGAACATTTGATAGACCGTACCCACGGTTGGGCGAGTCGGCTGCTCGATGCGATCCGGGACATGTTCGGAGTCATCCATCGGCGTGAGGATTTGGGGAATCGCTTCGACGGCGAACTGGAGGATGCGGCGATGGAGGTGCTCACGCGAGCTCGGTTCCGCGTTCCGGAAGACAAAAAAGCTCGCAACCTCTCGGCCCGATTCGCCAATGACGGCGACAGCTATTTGAAATTTCTAACGACACCTGGGCTGGAACCGACAAACAACGTTGCCGAACAGGCGATTCGGTTTGTGGTAATTGATCGCAAAGTGACTCAGGGCAGCAAGAGCGAAGGCGGGCAACGTTGGCTCGAACGCATTGGGACGGTGTTGGCGACTTGCTCGCATCAGGGCAAATCGCTGTTGGATGTACTGCGGACATCGCTTGAATGTTTCTTTCGTGGCGAACGGCCTCCACCACTGCTGCCCACCGGATAGAATCAACCCACGTTCTCAAACTGACGGGCTCGGCGTGCGCGTCACCCGTGAACAGTTACGATTTCGAAGCGATGATTTCGTCTTGGCAAGCCCGATTTCTTGGCTGTAATTTCACATGGCGCGAAAGTTTAATAAATGGGCGTTCGACAACAAACCACATCACAAACGCAGTTGCCAAGCAGATGCCAACTGCAATACAAAGCATCAAGTATTCGTTTGCCGTTGTCGCCGGAATCTTCTTCTTTAATAAAAAGAAACTAGCGCCAGTGATAGGATTGTGAATGAGATACAGACTGTACGAAACCAATCCAAAAAATTGAATCCAACGCCATTTCAACCAATGTTCCATGCGATTCGTTTCACCGCAGATGAACAGTAATGTCGCCGTACTAACGCAAACAATCGCGAATTTATCAACGCGATAAACGGCACTTGCGAGAATCACTGCCGCGTATGTAGTAAACCAAGCTTTGGGTATTTTTTTCGCCCAGGCCCAGTAGCTGAACACGCCGAGAAGAAATCCGTACCAAAGGTTGACAAATAGGCCTTGGATTGGATTCTGTGTGATGATCCCCAATCCCCAGATTAATGAGACAATCGCGGCAGGTATGAAAACGATCGCACGTCCCTTCCTTCCAAAAAATTGACTTAATCCCAGTAAAATGCAGAGAACTAAATAGAATTGAATTTCATAGCATAGAGTCCAGAACACATCACTAATCTGCTCCATTCCGAGCAAGTCCTGAAGATAAACCAAATGTGCAGCAACGACCTGTGGTTTCGGCAGGATTATTTCTTCATGCTTCACTTTCGCCGATACAAATGCCAACGCAAGTACCAAGATGATTGATGCGAAATATGGTGGGTCCAAACGAATAGATCGGCGTGCCATAAATCGGACGAGGTACCCAGGCGTCACCGCCGCGTCGCGTAGCGAGTGCGCAATTACGAATCCACTAAGTACGAAAAAAATTGCAACTCCGAATTTTCCCCACTGGAATAAGAAGATTAACAACCAGTCGGGCAATGTTGCCGCCAGGTTCGGTAGGTGCCCGCCTTTATAGGCGTGGAATAGTACAACCCATGTCGCTGCCACGCCGCGTAAGCCATCGACAAACAAGAAGCGGCGAGGAATATGCATTGAGTTCATAGGGTGACCGTGTTCTGTGTGGGAGTTCGATGCAGGCGGGCTTGGTGGGTGATGGGGACGAAGCCGATCTGTGCACTATGACATAGGGTGGGCAACCCGAGCAAGTCTTTATAGGTAACTTCAGAAAGATACTACTGAGTAGTGGATGAATGATCCAGGAGAATGTTGTTGATTGCCTTGGATAGGCGATCTAAGGCAAGGGATTCCCTGTACGCGGTGAGGTGGTCGTCGTCCCAATAGGCTATGTTCTTTTGGTCGAAAACTAGTCCTTAATCAAGCGAAGATCGGTTGATTTTCGGGGTCGTATTGGCACCTGATGCGGGCGCAGGCGAGAGCCGTCCAGCGATGCTGGCGGTGTCTGGTGTTAATGGTTGTGTTCATCGGTTTGTTTTTATGGTTAGACGTTGCGGCGGTACCGGTGCATTCAGACACTGACTTCGTATGATGTCGACGTCAACATTGAATCGGACGGCGAGCGGCCGATTCAATCAACAGTAGCGTGTCGATCGATTGTCGATAGGTGAGCAGGCGGAACACCACGCTGCGACTGCGCCGGATTATCTGTGCGGGAGCCATCAAGATTCGATCCCGGAACGTTGAGAAGTCCATCGAGATCAACTTTGCCTTCGTCTTGGCTTGTTCGATCTTCTGATCTTTACGCCCACTCGGATCGATCATCAAGGCTAACCACACCTTGAGGTTCCAAGCTAATGAAGCGATCACCATGTAAGCCCAGTTGCTCGTCAGGTTGTCGAGCGGAGCCGTCAACGCACATTGCTTCAGTTGTGAGATGTTGTTCTCTTGATTGCATCGGGCGTTGGCATCGGTCACAACTTGACGAGTCGGCTTGCTCTGCTTGGACGCGTTCGTAATGTAAAAGAAGTACACCGGCTCTTCGTGGTCAAATAAACGCAATTGTCCTCGCGTTTGATGGACCTCTTTCTTCAGTACAACAACACGATAGCAGCGATCACATTTGTCCAGTTGGTACTCGAACTCCGCGATTTGTTCGCTCACGAGTTTCTTGTTGAGATAGCCATTCTCGACAACGATTTTCTCATTGTAGCGAGGCCGTTTCGCTCGCGGCTTTGCCGCAGGCCGTTTCTGCTCACGCCGACGCTGCATCGGCTTCCACGCTGATTTCTCAGCGCTTTCGGCGATCTTCACGAGGTTGGGCATGGCGTCGACACCGAATACGAACTCCACGCCATCGTTATCCCAACGATCGAAGTTTTCCGTTAGTGAGAAGTCGGTATCGCCACGCAGAACCACTTTGCGATAGCCCGCCTCGCGACATCTCTCGACCGCTAGGTCGAAGAAGAACCCTGAGTGTTCATGGCTGGGCCGATTGCCGCTGCGGTTGACAATGAACAATGGTTCTCGCGTATTGGCCAAAGTTACGACCAGCGGATGGTAACCCCACTGGCCTTTGTAGTTGATGCCGATGCCATGTTTCTTTTCTGCAGACGTTTCCACTTGCATACCGTCTGCTTCGATGATCGCACAGTCGAAGAACTTGTCGGGTTGCTGTTTCCATACACGCTGTCGAATTCGATTGAAGGCGTTCATTAGCTGCAGGATGTTGACATCGCTGAATCTGCGACAGGAGTCACCAGCGGTAGTCGGGTCAGGAATCCTCTCGGCACCAATGGCATTCAGATAGGCTTCGTCGCAACGTCGGTCTTCAAGATGTTCAAGGCAACTGCCACCGGCAACAGGTTCATCGAGATGTTCAGGACATGATCGGCTTCGTCGTAGGGCAGATGAAACTTGAACAACGGTATCGCTTGGTTGATCTTTCTGCGAAGCTCGAGCTGCTTAGTCAACTGAAGCATCGTTCCGAAACCTCCGGCGGTGATGGCTTGCTGCTTGTCAGCCAGTTCGTACTTAATACTCTGAGGCTGAATCATCGGCGATGAAACGGACCAATTTTCTTTGGCGATCCTTCGTAACATTTTTCGCTTGCGTGTTCTAGCTTTTCGGCGTAATTTGACGTTCACTCGAAACTCTTGTTTGCGTGCGTGACTTGATGTCTTGGTAACCGCCAATTTACACGTAAATCGCCGAGGGGTTCGAGTTTTTTACACCTTTTTCGAGTTAAACTTCGCTTGATTAAGGACTAGTGCTTTGTCGCCTCGCCGATACAGATCGGCTATTGCCAGGAATGAGGCTTTTGGGAAAGGGTTTGCTAAATTGATCGCTGTGTCATTGCCAGCTGAGTGTTCAGCGGTCGGAGAGGCGGGGAGCGCGGCAGCTGGCGTCTTGCCTGGGGCAATGCCACCGGCGCTAAGGGCGAACCAGTGTTCGTAAATATACCGCCAGTTTTGTATGCATCCGACGGCGTGTTGCGTCTAGGTCGATTTGTTTTTTCGCGGAATAATAGTGGTTTCGAAGTTATTAGGTTTTAGGTCATATCCGAAACTGTGGTAAGTGATTAACCCGCATTATTCACTAAGAGCTTCCTTGCGGTAGAAACCATCGGGTGATCCGCTACTTTTAACGGTTAACCACAACCAACTTAAACGCAAGGCAGAAACACGCGATGGGTGAACACCAAGATAACCTTTTCGAGCCCCAGTTCAATCGCTCCGTCAAATTTCAAGCAACTGACTACCGGATCACTTCCAGTGCCCGCGTGATTTTGCTGTGAGAGGCCGAGGATCGACTCGGGCTTTTTGACACAATCGCCAAGGACATCCGCGATTCTCGTTGGCCGGACCGCATCCAATACCAAATCGATGAATTGATCCGTGGACAGGTCTTTGCGATGGCCATCGGGTGCTCCCCCAAGACGACGTGGACCGACTTACCCATGCCCCAGCGTTTCGCAAGGCGGTCTGGAATCGCATCGGCGACGGCGTCGTCCACCAACGACTCGCCTGCCAACTCACGCAGTTTCGCTTGATCAGCATCTTGACCGAACATGCCGGCAACCTCGAAGCCCTTCGAGACGGTTTGGCCCAAAGCGTCGAGCGTCATGTCGTCGCCTCCGGGGGACGCCGTGTTCGCATCACGACCGTCGACATCGATAGCTTTCCCACTGAGGTTCACTCCAAGCAACACGGAGCTCAATGCAACGGCTACTACCGAAAAGCAGTCTATCATTCGCTGGTCGCTTCACTGAGCGTGGGCGGTGACTACAGCAGCGCACGGGAGGGAAATCGGCTGGGTAGCGGATTCATTCACGCAACTCTTCCGCAAGGGCAGGTCCACACCGCCAACGGCATAAAACGCTTCGTCGACAAGACCGATGCGAAGGCTCACACCGTCGCACAGTACGTCGATTACCGACGCGATGCGGGGTACACGATTGGCAGTGTGATGGACGCATTGGCTCCCAACGGCAGGCTTTTTGTAGGGCGTTTAAAGGGGAACTCGAAGCTTGATAAGTTGGCTGCGTTGCATCTGTCTCGTCCAGCAGTGCGTCCGCCAGGGGGCGGTTATGAGTACACCGTCGAACTGGGGTCTTACCAAGTTGACATATGGGAACAGGCACAGCGATTAATCCTCGTGGTGGTCGACAAGCCGGGCGCGACGACCGGCCAGTTGAACCCGATGCCTTGTTGGTTCTTCTTGGATACGAACTGGCCGTACTCCTCGCGCAGCGGCGAAGAACTGCTTTGCTTTTACCGCAAGCGAGGGGCGTTCGAGGATCGTTTGGGCAAGTTTAGTGAATCGATAGGCGTTCACTTGTCTTCGCAAGCGTTTAAGGCCAATGAAGCGACGATGCTTCTGGCATTACTAGCATTTAACCTCAACACGATCTGTCGCAATGAACTCGAAGACAGTGTGGGCGGGTGTTGGGACATGCGCCGGTTCGTGCCATTCGTTCTGAAGGTTGGTGGGGAGATGATCAAGCATTCTCGTCGACTTGTCGTGTGGATCGCCGATTCGGCGGTGCCCCTGTGGTCTCATCTGACCGATCGCTTGAAAGGCAAGTGCCACCGCCAGTCGCGTGTCAGCAGGACGGCTTCTGGCCGCCGCCGGGCCACGCCTTCTGCCGCGAAGTCTTTCGCGGCTAGCAGCGCCCGTCGCAGCGAAAAACAATTTTGGGGAGGGGGCTGATGTACGCCGATGATCAAATTGATGGACAAACGAAGATGCGACGAGACAGTCAGCACGAAACGACCAAATCCGACACCGCTCCCGCTGCTGGTCAGTAATGCGGGCTCAATTATGGGCATTTAGCTTCCGACGGCGGAAAGTAAGAGGATATCTCATCTTTGCAGTACGCTAATTGAAGTTACTCAAGCGCTCTGGCGTAAATCTACTGGAGATTGCGAGCGTATGACTTGCCGGCGCTAATCGCCACTTGCGATCCCCCGGAGATAATCCCCGTATTCGTTTTGCATGCCTTTGCCCAGCGTTGCAAGCTGGGAGCGGTCAATGAATCCCATTGCTTGAGCAATCTCTTCGGGGCAAGCGATCTTCAGGCCCTGCCGCTTTTCAATCGCAGCCACGAAATTGCAGGCGTCCAGGAGGGAATCGCGTGTCCCCGTGTCTAGCCAGGCAAACCCTCGCGAAAAGACTTTGACATTAAGTGTTCCCGTTTGCAAGTATTCTTTGTTGACGTCGGTAATTTCCAGTTCACCTCGGGACGATGGCTGCAGGTTTGCAGCAATGTCGACCACTTGATTGTCGTAGAAATAAAGCCCAGGGACTGCGTATCGCGATTTTGGTTTGGCGGGCTTCTCCTCAAGGGAGATGGCTTTGCCTGCTTGGTCAAACTCGACGATCCCGTACCTCTCCGGATCGGTAACTCGATAGCCAAATATCGTCGCCCCATCCTTTTTTTGCCCGGCTGCGGCCAATATATTTCGAAAGCCCTGCCCGTAGAAAATATTATCGCCCAGGACTAAGGTTACCGAATCGCTGCCAATAAAGTCGCGCCCGATAATGAAGGCCTGTGCCAAACCGTCTGGGCTGGGTTGTTCGGCGTAAGTTAGGGACAGGCCCCACTGGGAACCGTCCCCTAATAATCGTTGGAATCCGGGCAAATCATGCGGCGTCGATATGACCAGAATCTCACGTATTCCCGACAACATGAG
Source organism: Roseimaritima multifibrata (assembly GCF_007741495.1). NCBI lineage: Bacteria > Pseudomonadati > Planctomycetota > Planctomycetia > Pirellulales > Pirellulaceae > Roseimaritima > Roseimaritima multifibrata. The sequence continues at coordinate 6,319,143 of NZ_CP036262.1, read as the reverse complement.
CGTAGATAGTGGATAGTAAATCATCGGCTTGTCGTAGATCGGCAGCAATTGCTTGCTGACCGCCAGCGTAACCGGATGCAGTCGACTGCCGGTGCCTCCTGCTAGGATGATGCCTTTGCGAGTCATATTAGAGATCTTTCGGTCTGACGAAATAAAGATAATGGGTTGGAGAGCACTTTGCTCGCTGATGCGGCAGAGTGCAATCTTGAACACGTGGCTAAAGTCTAGTTCGCCGCTGGCCCCACGACGGTGCCTCCAGGCCGAACGTCTCTAATCACAACAGCGCCTGCACCGATCTTTGCGTTGTTTCCGATCTGGATTCCCCCTAGGATGCAGGCGTGACAGCCGATCATGACATGGTCCCCAATTACCGGGCTTTCGATCGCCGATCGTCACCACATGATGGATCGCACAGTCAAATCCGATTTTGGCGTCAGGGTTCACTTGGATGGGACCAAGGTGCGGAATCAGAAGTCCGCCTCCGATAGAGGCTTCTTTGGGTAAACTGATGTGTGTGACACTGGTTAGTAACTTCGTCGTGAAAGCCACTATTAAACGAAGCGGCAACCAAATGATTTTAGGTTGACGTTTCATTAGTCCTCACTGCAAACGGTAAATGGAGAGTGCCCGAAAACCTTCGGAGCTCCAGCCTGAGTAACCGTGCTTCTTAAACCGAGCAAGGTCAGCTCTCCAACATCTCCATTGGCTTTCACCTGCCCATTCCTTGCACGGTCATCGCATCAAAATATCAGCCAGACATTAGTTTTTCAAGGAACTCAGTGTTCCAGCCAACGCGTTTCCGTTTGCCCTTCAAGTTGGAACGCGAAGTGTCCTGTTTGAGTAGGCTCGTGACGAAACGTCGAACGAAGCTCATGTTCTACGTCGCGTTGCCCGTTCGAATAAGGCTGCCGTCTTCATTGAACACCACATCCAATATCCAGTGCATGCTCTCGATGCCCCAGTGCTTGCGAACCGAATTGGCAAATTCGGAAACTTTCGCGCGTCGACTGCTGATGTAATAACGCACTTCCGCAGTCTGCTTATCGCCCTTCGTGACCATGGTAATGGCCTGACCGATGCTTTTGATACCAGGCCAGTCTTTCACTAAGTCCCGCAGATCCACCGGGATTGGAGCGACGATATAACTTCGTTCTTCGACGCGGCCGTCTCCTTTCTCGTTTACGACTTTGGAACGAAAACCTTGCTCAACCAAGCCCTCTTCGTAGGTATCCAAAAACACCTTTTCACCCGCCTTCATGAAAGTCGGGTGTTTAACTTTCAGGACGAAGGTGTAGTCCCCGCCCCATCGGTAATCTTCTTTGCAATGGATTTTTGGCAGCCAAACGCGTCGAGCGTAATTATAGTATTGCGAAGGTCCATCATGTCGCGCAACTGAGGAATCGCTGTAATTTCATTGGACTTCGAATCCACGGTGACCTGCCCAAGCGTAATGCCGTGGTCCGTTGCCCATGCACTGTCAATGTGCAACGCATTCGACTTTTCAGCATCGGTGTAGGAGCCTCGTGCGGTCTTTCCGTCGATGGGAACGACGATCGGGCCGTCAGTGCTGTGCTCACTTCGGAGCCGACCGATCCAGTCCATCAACGCTTGTTGAAATTGAGCGGGCTTGAGTAGCGACAGGATCCGCCCGATGGTGTCATGCGAGGGTATGCCGTGCGGAAGTTTGATAAACTTCTCCAACCACTCCTTTTTTCATTTCCAAAGTCTTCGATGTCGACAGACCATCGGCACCGGAAATCACCGCAGACACAACTAAAAACAAAATCGAATCAAGAGGATGGTCGCAGCGTTTCTCGACATGTGGGGCGTCAACAACCTCGAAACATTCCTGAAACGCTAGCACCTGCTTGCTGGACATCGGCAAATCCGTTCTGGAAAAAATGGTTCAATCCGTCTAGACAAATCTTTCGCTGACGTCCTTCCCCCAGACAACCAGGGCCGACACGCATTTTAGGCAATCTGGGGGTAGCGCGGTCGAGTTGGATCCGCAATGATTCGTGTCGTTAACTTTGTTTTCCAAACGACGATCGGATGCGGTGACTTGGCCAAGAAGAAAGCGACTGATATCTATGTTGAAGAAATCCTCAAAGACTTTGCCGAACTGCTTGATCCGCGTTCGTATATTAACCAGCGTCACCTGCTCGGCGACATTATCGTAATTAGCATTATGGCAGTTATCGCCGGCGCCGAAGAGCCTATGGCGATTGGCGATTGGCGATTGGCGATTGGCGATTGGCGATTGGTGTTTGGTGTTTGGTGTTTGGTGTTTGGTGTTTGGTGTTTGGTGTTTGGTGTTTGGTGTTTGGTGTTTGGTGTTTGGTGTTTGGTGTTTGGTGTTTGGGCCAAGAGTAACGAGGCTTGGCTGAAGGAGCGACTGGAATTGCCATCGGGCGTTCCGTCCCACGATACGATCGGCCGTGTCTTGATGACGCTCAAGCCATCTGCATTTCAAGCTTGTTTTGAACGCTGGATTAAACGTCTCTCTGGCCAGCGAACCGATGATGAGCTGGACATCGTTGCGATTGATGGAAAAGCCCTTCGCCGCAGCCATGACCGCTCTGGTGGACTGGGGCTGCTGTTCCTTGTCAGCGCTTGGGCAGTCAAACGAGGGATCAGTTTGGGGCAGTTGGTGACCAAAGAGAAATCGAATAAAATCACTGCGATTCCTGAGCTCCTCGACCAAATCGACATTGAGAAATCGGTAGTCACCATTGACGCTGCGGACTGTCAAAAGAATATCGCCGCTAAGATCATCGACGGGAAAGGCGACTACGTATTGGCGTTGAAGGGCAATCAAGGAAATTTGCACAACGCGGTAATAGAGTACATCGTCAAGCACATGGAAAATGACTTCGCAGAGGTCACTGCTCGCAAGCATGTCGAACGGCTCAAAGGGCATGGCCGTGAAGATGAGCTTGTCTACTATCACCTGCCTGTTCCCGAAGGCTTGGCGGGCAAGGACCAGTGGTAGGGGATGTGAACAATTGGCGTGGTTATTCGGATGAGTGAGTGCGGCGAAAAATGGACATCGGACGTTCGTTACTACATCAGTTCATTAAAGCTTGGAGTGAAGCGATTCGCTGCAAGCGTCCGCGGCCACTGGAGAATCGAGAACACGCTTCATTGGTGCTTGGACATAACCTTCCGAGACGATGACAGTAGCGTTCGAAATCGCACCCTAGCGAACAACCTCGCTTGGCTAAAACGTTTCGCAATCAGCCTACTAAAGCAGGTCGACGACAAAGAAAGCATCGCCATGCGTCGCCGAATGGCCGGCTGGAATCCCAACTTCCTTGCCAAAGTCCTTGGAATACCAACGACTTAGTGTGCGTCGGCCCTGCCCAGACAACCCACCTGCGAATACTTAACCTGAATTTTGATGCGATGGCCGTGCCATGCCTTAACGCTGTCACCGTCATGCTGCATTTGGTTTCCTTGGCCATAAATGTTTTATCGCGAAACGACGCGAGTGCATCTCCACCTTGTGCCGCCTTCGCGTCACAAGGCGTTTATCCGTGCAAGTTCTTCTCGATGAAACCATTTAACCCTCTCACGGATGGCTGCTTTGGAGGTGCGGTTGAGCTTCCTGTTTCATTCCCGTAATATCTGGCTGATTTCGATTATAGTCGCGACACATTATCGACGTCATCGGCGAAAGCATCGACCACTAAAGCGAGTAACGCCCGGCTAAGAGTTGTCTTGTTCAGTGTCAAGAAAGGTGATTAAGCATTTGCGGTCGACTCTGAGATCCACGCCTGCAGCGCCGCTTTTACTGATTCATCGACTGGCGGCAGGCTCAGTCCGGCTGCCACTGCCTTGCTGCTATCGAGCACACAGTTTGAGCGCGGTGTTGAAGCGGCCTTTGCCATGAAGTCCTCTTCGTTCTCAAAGAATTCAAATTCCTTGTCACAGACGCCGCTTTCTTGAATCCACTGCACCACTTGTCGTGTGGTCACGCTCCCCGGGTTGGTCAAATTATAGATGCCGTAGGGTACTTTATTCTCAAAGCAATCCAGGGCCGCCGAAACGAAATCGGAGAGATTTGATAGGCTGTTTTCAGCCTGAAGTAGCCTGTTGTATCGCATAACCTTTGTGAGATAATTTCGTGGTCCGTCCACGTTGGAAAAGGGTATACGCAACCGCCATACAAAACACTTGGGAGCATCGACCAGCATTTCTTCACCAAGTGCCTTTGTGCCGGAGTAGAAACTGCAGTTGTCTTGCCGGAATGAAAAATTCGGAGGATCTGCTTCGGAAAATCCGTCGCCATCCTCGCGTCTGCCGGTGTAAATGCAGCCCGAGGAAACATGCCCCCAGGGGATGTCTAGGTTCGCGCAAACTTCTGCGATCACGCCCGGCAGTACGGCATTGCCCGCCAAGCAATTTGTCTTGTCAAGTTCACACGCATCGACATTCGGTTTGCCGGTGTAGCCGGCACAATTGATCAGCGCATCTGCTGATAGTCTATGTAGGTGTTTCGACAGTTGTTTTGCGTCATAGACGTTGCAGTCGCTTCGCCCTATCGAAACAAGTTCTCCATTGCGAGCTGCAATTTGCGTTCGAAATTCAGAACCTACGTAGCCGCTGCTACCTAATAAAACGATTCGCATCTATGAAAATTCCTTAATAAAACGAGAATTAGCAGGGTGGCATTATCTCGTTCTTTTCTTGTGTGAGATCATGCGCATGGCGCGTCAGCGCTGAGTGCGTACCCAGTCTTGTTGACGTTTTGTAACAAAACGCCGGTAAATATTAAGCTTTTTTAAAACATACAACGGAATAGAAAGTACGAGTTTTGCGGGAAGCTGTGTGCGGGCGAAACCGTACCACGCAGCCATTAACCCCAGTGCGGCTGACAAGCCCGGAAGAACGACAAGCAAAAATGGTTGCCATAAATTGGTCGCTAGTCCATAAATGAGGGTAAGCGATGCTACGAGTGCTGACACAAGCACGAGCAGTGCGAGCGGAGGAACGGATAAATCGAGGGCAACCGCCAGCAATGTTATCCGGCCAGACTTAAAAAAATCGCGAACCAACTTCGGGACGTCTCGAAAAATCGTCGCTAGGTAACCGTGCTCCCATCGCGTACGCTGCGCGACGACGGCTTCTGGATTGGCCGGCAGTTCACTCCACACAACGGCTGATTCACAGAATTTCGGTCCCAATCGACGACGGGTCAATTTCAGGCCAATCGCGAGATCTTCCACAATTTCGCCGGAGGCAACATCGATGGTGGCAATCGCTGACCACGGAAATGCCATGCCCGAACCGGTCAGCATGACCGGAAGACCCGCTCGATCTAACGCTCGTGGTCGCACCCAATTTTTAATTAAAAACGCAAACGCAGATACGGAGGATTCGGGGCCGGGAATCTTTGGTTGCCGCATGAGGTAGAGCGCTTGCGCCGGACTGCCAGTCCAGCTTACCTGGCTCGCAAGACTGTCAAGACTGCCCGGTTCTAAAGTGCAGTCAGCGTCACAAATGACGACCACCGCCGGTGGACGTACTCGCAAGTGTTGGATCCCAAAATCGATGGCGTATCCCTTGCCTCGCGCTGTATCCTTAAATCTTTCGATAACCTCGACCCCGGTCGCTCTAGCGCAATCGGCAGTATCATCGGTGCAATTGTCGGCGACAACAAGAAGGCGATCGGTAGGCAGAGATTGCTGCTTTAGGGATTCCAGCGTGCGAGTGATGCCGTCACTTTCGTTATGAGCCGGGACGATAACGGCGACATCCAATCTCTCCCCACGTCTCAATCGCCGCGTAGGCAAAAACGCGGTCCATAATTCAATAGCAAGCACGCCCAGGAGTAACCCATCTATCAAAGCGATCACTAATAAAAAATAAAATATAATCATCGTCGAACGAATCCAAATGCATAAGGGCGATCCATGTCTTTCTTGCCGCTCACTATCCTCAGTAAAGCTCTTTCGGAACAAGTCTGCAAATTTCGAAGTCTCCTTTTTAAAATGTTGTGCTGCCCGTTTACACCAGTTCGTCCGATCAATCCGATCTCAGCCAGCCGTTTTGGATCGGGAGCCCTGATTCTAGAATTCCTGCAGTATGAGTTGTAGCTACTGGCGTGCCGACGGCCAAGTTTTCTATGACAACCACCGGCAGCCCTTCGGCGAAGCTTGGTAGAACAAAAATCTTAAACGAAATACGCAAATGAAAAATTGTGTTGCTGCTTCGCCACGGTAAAAGGCGCATGGTCCGAATGGCACGGGCATAGTTCCTAAGCTGCTGTAGCATAACGGTTTCGGTTTGGGTTTCGCGGGGCAGTCATGAGTCTATAATTTTTTTGTCTGCGTTTGAGTTCGCGTTTTTCTTGACGCCCTGGCCGGTCCCCTACCGCTAACTCAGAGATCGTCTCAAGCAAGTTGTCCCACTGCTGTGTGCGGTTCGTGGAATGCAGACGCAAGCAAGCCGCGAATTCCTCCAACGCCTGCATCGCGCCGGTAAAGCTCAGTCGCGTTGGACACAATTGGAACTTCAATGCGGATGCGAGCATCGCCGCGCGAACTAGGTTGAACCCAATCATATGGCAGTGGATTTCTTTGCGAACCATTTGAGGGCTTTTGCAGCGGAGGTGTTCCATCTGCATTTGCGTCTTCAAGCTGCGGATGTGCAGTTCCACTTGCCACCTCCTGCGATACAGTTCAGCAAGTTCTTCAGCAGTGTAGATTTCAGCATCCAGCAACGTCGTCGCCAACGTGATCTCTCGGGTCCGGAATCCCTTCTGCTGGACTTTGTACTTCAAATGTCGAACAAAGATCATGGTCGAAATGCTGTCGTACTCTTCTTGTTTCATCCATTTTGGGCGAGCCGGTTTTCGATAGATAACCAGTTGATCCAAGTAGCCAAGCTTCAGCCCTTTGCGAAAATCAATCCTCCTTAGATGATGGGCGCGAGCGACTAAATCAATACCACGAGTTTCTCCTAGTGCCAACAACCAGAAGGTCGCGTAGTAGCGGTCGGCCAGCAGGATTCGGCCCGGTAAAATGCGGTCGATAATCGTTCGCAGACAAGGATGTCTCACCAGTTTGCTTTCCTTCGATAGGGAGCCAACACATTGAATTGAATGGAGCCCGTTGCTAAAGAGAACACCCCAATCATTCTTGCGATCGGGAAACCGCATCCCGGCTTCTGACTCTTCATCTGCGGATACTGCTGCTGATTCTCTTTAGTGTCCGCCATCGTCACGGTCCAACCGTCAACCATCTCCACAAGCCGGCCCTTGAAAAGCCACGCTCCGTTCGTCGCTTCGTCACATCGTTTTGAAGTCCAGGCCAACAATCGTTCAAAGAGTTGTTCGGGAAGCTTGCCACGTGCTTTGCGATATGAAGTGGTCTCACTACTGACTCGAGCAAGCCCTCTAGCGACACGCCATGCGTTGAAGCGAGTGACGGCCTGCTGGCAACTGTGATCGGCTGAAAGAACTTGCGAGACAAACATCCACACAACAACCATCGGGTTGAAGAGACGGTCTCGAAATGAATATCCAAGCTCACGACAGATGCGGCTGACTTCAGCCTGCGGCAGCAGTAGGTCCAGCACCAAAGACGAGGCACAGCGGAGTTTGCTTTGAACTTCGGCAGCGGAGTCGTTACATTGGTCTTGCACGGCGAGGTCTCCATTAAAGGGCTGAGTTAACAACGCCATTTAAGCGGAGTCTCGTCGTGCGTTTCAGCTAATATCTGGCACATTAAATGCTGCCACTATTTGCTGGCACTGCCAGCAGGGATAGCAAATGACCTCAGTCACTACCGGTAGTGGCTCGTCGCTTATGCCCGTGCCATTCGCGCATGGTTTCATTTCGAGATTAAACATCGATCTTATGTTCAATTGACGTTCCAAAAACGCACGTGAGCTCAAGCATGTTCACTCAACTAGCGGGCTAAATCCTCGTTGCAGCTAGCATGAAATTCGCATAAATGGCAGTCCCTAAAAAAGTGAGTGCCACAATCGCTTCGGCGGCTTCCAGTACGTGGCCGACCCCTATTCGCGGAGTCCATGCCACGGTGATTACAGCTGAAATCGGTAGAAATACTGAAAAACGATTGGAGTTCAGGGGGCTTGGATTCGGTCGGAAAGGTACCGCACGTCTTGGAAATAACGCAAGAGTGTAGGATAAATTAAAAGGTGCAAGAAACAGTAATGCTCATACAGATAAACCCAAGCAAGGAGTATATGTTGTGAAGGTTTAGTTCTTTTTGGCTATTGATATCCATCAGAATTTCGGGTGTCGAAAACTTCAGCCAATGTTGTCCCCAACTGGCTTCTTCGCCTGCTGCCACGAAATACATGAGTGCAAAAAGTAGTGGAATGCTTTCCAATGTGTATTGTTTTCTTCTGATCACTCCTGTGATCAGCACAACAGACGACAGCAGTAGAAAAATCCACGTTAGATTTTCCGCAATGCCTCGCTCCCCAACGAATATATGAGTCCACGTGGCCATTGGGTCTTGAGTATGAAAAATGTTCGGGATGACAAGAGCCGGTAATGAAAAAGTGGTTAAGTATGTCCACCTGCGAACGAAAGACTTTGCATTAGGTGGAGTCTCGTGACACTTGTCGCCCCTTTGTTTCCATATTGCAAAATCGGAAGCGTCCAAATAATTGTTGAAAGATGGTCTCCCGGAGAGCAGTCTCTGCTCTCCGCAACTTTCCAATTTTCGTCGGCTGCAACCGACGGGGAGGCCATCATGAATGAAGTTAATCTTTTAGAATCACTCGGGCAAGTTTCAGCTTCAGAAAGCGGGCAGATCTTTCGCGATTTCCGAAGAGGTCACGTGCGGGAAATGGTCTGTGAAGTCGTGGCCGCAGAAGTCACGGAGTTGTGCGGTTCCGAGCACGACCCCACGTCCAGCGATGTCTGTCGTGCCGGCTCAAGCTCAGGGCGTGTGTTGTAAGAGGGCGAACGCGAAGAAGTTGTCCGGTCGCGAGTGCGACAGAAGTCCGGTGAGGGCTCCAGTCGCTTGGTTGAACTAAGCATCTACCGTGTTGCCAAAGATCCCCGGCAGTTACAGGCACAGATCGTACAAGCGATCGTCTCGGGTGTCAGTTCCCGTGGCGTTGAAAAGTTCAAGCCGAATTCTGCTGGTGTAAAAAGTCTAACGTTTCGCGACTTTGGCAGGACGCTGGCAACAGGTTCATTGAGCAGATGCGAGGGAAGGACCTGAACTCGATCACATGGTGTGCGTTGATGCTTGACGGCATCCATTTGAGCAGAGATCAGGCCGCTGTAGTGGCACTGGGAATCGACAGCGAAGGCCGCAAGCACGTCTTGGATTTTGCGTTGGGCAGTAGTGAAAGCCTTGAAGTTTCGCGTGAACTGATGGCCCGAATCGTCAATCGCGGCTTCCCTTGCGACCACCGCTTGTACGTGGTTCTTGATGGCAGCGATGCCCTTCGCGGTGCGGTCGTTGAGTTCTTTTCTGACGCTGTCATCCAGCGTTGTTTGGTTCACAAAGAACGCAATATCAAAGGAAAACTTTCCAAGCGTCATTGGGGCGAACTTTCGCGTCTATTCACTCGCCTTCGCCGCGTTCAGGGAACCGAAGCTGCCGAGGAAATCTTCGGCGAGCTCAAAAAGTTCTTGGAACCGATAAGCGCCGAGGCGTACCGGTGCCTGCACGAAGCCGGTGATGACCTGCTGGCTTTGCATCGCTTGAACGTCCTCAACACGCTTCACCGTTCACTTTTGAGCACTAACGCGATTCAGAACTCGTTCTTGAACACGCGTCGCAGACTGGGGCGTGTGACGTGTTTTCGGGTCGAAACCGATCAAGCAAGTCGGTGGCTTTCGCATGCGTTATTGGAGGCCGAGAAAGGGTTCCGTAGAATCACCGGCCATGCTTCACTTCCGTTGCTTGTCGTGGCCTTAGGGCGACCGGAGGTATCGCCTACCTAACGTCTTTCCCCCATCCCAGCTTCGCCTGCGGCGAAGCTGGGATGGGGGAATCTTCTTGCAAGCTCAGGCACATCCACCTACGTTTTACAAGAGAGACCATCAAGAGTTTCAACAAGAAATCGGATATCCCCGGCAATCAAGCAATGGCTGGCAACGATCGGCGTCGAAATCCTTTGCATCGACCCTGGCTCTCCTTGACAGAACGGCGTCTGCAAGACGAGTATCTGCACCAAGCGTACTTAATCGATGAAGACGACGCACGAATAAAATCGCGAGCTTGGCGGGGCGACTTCAACATATTACGCCCGCACTGTTCGCTCGGCTATCTGGTTCCATCGGAGCACTGCGAATCACCTGTCCCTGTTTCCTAACCTAATCTTTCATAACGCCTGGTATAGAAAATGGGGGCATCCCATCCCTGGGAGCAGAGTCTGCTCTTAGGGAGACCGTCTTTCAACTTTCAGCAATTATGGGGACGCTTCCTGTCATCTAGCGAAGTGGGGAATGAAGAAAGTTGATCGCGAGCAAATGGAACTTCTCGTTGCTTCTTCGTGTGATTGCTAGTAACGTAGAAAGCTATGTATGGTGAAAAACGCATCGCGGAAATCACTCAAGTGCCTTGCCACGTCGGCCACTCCTATGCGCAAAAGACTAACTGCACGTCCCTACAGTAGACCGGCCGCCTGTCTTTACTCGTGAACGTCCGGTGCTGTTAAGGTTGCGTGCTGTAGTCGCTGTTATTGCCTTAAAAGACTTGCAAGTACGGCCACCTCGTGAGTGATATTGTGCGATTCCTGCACCTTGCGACGGCCTGCCATGCCCATGGCAAGGAGTTCACTCGAAGACGTTGTGCTTGCTTCCTGCATGGCTTTTGTAAGCGATCGGACATCTCCTGGCTCTACGATCCATCCGTTCTTGCCGTCGAAGACAAGTTCGGGAATACCTGCAATCCGCGTTGCAATAACAGCACAGCCTGACGCGAAGGCTTCCATGATTACGACTGGAAGCCCTTCAGCAAAGCTCGGAAGGACGAAAACAGCCGATTTACATAGCATCGATCTCACTTCGTCGTTGCTTTTCCATCCGACTAATTGGACACTCTTGGAGAGTTGGTGGCGATTGATTTCCTCTTCGATGTCGCGGCGCGAGGGGCCATCTCCAACAATAGTGAGTGAAACTGATACGCCCATTTTTTTCAATTCTGCGACAGCTCTTACCATTAGCACGAAACCTTTCTCTGGGCATAGTCGTCCCACGGACAGGAATCGAATGTGGCTGCGGGGGACGGGGGTGCTGCTCGCGAAATAGGCGTCGTCGAGGGCACAGCGAACAAGGTGAAAGTGATCCCAGTCTGCTGGTGAACTCCAGGCCATGCACTGGCTCTTGCAAAAGTGGGAGATGCATGCGACAAATTTTGCTCGTGCCAATTTCTCTGGGAAGGCAATTTGGCTGGCGACGTAAAACTCATGCGGACCGTGTACGGTCATGCTGTACGTCAGCCCGCCGATCTCACAAGCCAGCATCGCGACTGTTGCTGAGTTCTCCGCGATGTGATTGTGGATATGCGTAATCCCCTTGCTTTGGAGGCTTCGTGCGAGAAAAGACGCCTCCACGATATAGAAGAGGTGCCACACAAGGCTCCGCATTCCGGCAGATCGAGTACGCATTGCGGTTCGGAAAGCCGAGACGACACGAAGTGGCATCACTACCGCTGCTGCCAAGAATGCGGCAAAGAGCACCCACGACGGTTGTTCCAAGATATAGGTCGTAGAATCTTGCGCTTGCGAAATGTCCTCCGAAATGGCTTGGTCTTTGCTCCTTCGGATACTGTATGTGTCGACACGAATTCCAATTCGTCGGAGCTCATTGACTTCCCGGCGAATAAACGTATCTCCAGCGCGACCGTACTCACTTGTAAGGTACGCGACTGATTTGCGGCCTTCTGTCACGGCCTCCTTCATCAGTTTCGTGTCAGCTGAGTCCATCGTTCGTCTCTTCGCGGAATGCTTTCCTGAGGGCCGCCTCGAAGGTAACTGCGGGCGCCCAGTTCAGGGTCTGTCGAATTCTGTCATTTGGAAATCGGAGTGGTTTGAATCTAGCCTCGAACCTTGAAGCAATAAGGATGCCGGGCAGTTTGCCATCCTTTCCGAAAAATAGCCAGCTACCAAATTTGGCTAGGCGAGCAGCCGAGATGCCGATGAAGTAAGGTAGCGGGATGATGAACTGCGGGGCGCTGGCTGCCCTTCGTTGCGCAGTCAGGTAGGCTCGCCCGCTCTCTCCAGGACTATCGATCAGATTGAGGGTCGTCCCGCCGGACTCTTTGCGTTCCGCCGCCTTTATAATCGCCGTCGCGGCGTTTTCGACATAGGTCAGCGGCAGGTGTTTGCCGCCGCTAACACGGAAGAAAATGGGCCCCACTGCGAAGCCCAACCCCGCCAAGTCTAAATTCCCTTTGCCCCAAATGAATCCGGGACGAATCACGCAAAGGTCCCAGTCCCCTACTGCGTGGGCCTCTCGTATGATTCGTTCCTGCCATACCTTTGCGATCGCGTATCCGTCGCGAGAATATAGTCCCGATGATTGGTCAAGCACTGGTGAGTCTTCAGTCAAAACTTTGCGGGCTTCTCCGAAGTTGTATACGGAAAAACTGCTTATGTGCACAAACTTTTGGATTTTCGAAAGCTTTACCGCTTTCAGTAGATTTTCCGTTGTTACAACTGTTGCGACAAACCGATCCATGTCCGCGCCGACAACTCCAGCTGCCAGATGAATAACGGCATCGATTTCTGATAAAATTGCTGGGAGTTCGTGTGCGGTACGTAGGTCGACACGCACTACTTCCAGGTTGCTATTGGCAGGAAGCGAGTCTGTACTCGAAGCAGGTCGAACCAAAGCCCGCACCCGATGCCCCGCATGAAGCGCGGCTTCGACAGTTTTTCGACCGAGGAACCCATTGGCGCCAGTTATTAGAAGTCTCAAATTAACTTTGCCTCGTCATTCGCTTGCTCAAGGACAGCGTGCACCATTTGATTGACTTCGAGAATTTCCTGGTGTGTGACCGGCATTGGTTTCGATTCCTGAAGGCACGCATACGTCCGCCGCAGTAACTCCCAGAGCCCGTCGTAGCTCCCTGGTCCCCCGTTTAACTTTCTGCCTAAACCTGAAAAAGCTCCCCCGATCGACTGAATTCCCATCCTTATCCCATTACGGAGCGGAACTAACGGACCGGATCGACCATGAGTCAACTCAGATATAAATCGCGGCTCAAACAGATGTGCTTCGGCGACACCGCGGGTACCCCATAACTTAACCAGAAACGTGTCTGGTTTGGTCGAGGAACTAAAAAAAAGGTTTGCGGTGCCTTCAGCAGTATCGATCGAAGCCCGAAATTCGTCCGACGGGAGTGGAGTGTTTTCCAATGTCTTGCGAAAGCTGGTTTTGACGCCTTGTACCGGTCCGATGAAAGAGTGGGTCAAGTAGCACATGTGTGTTGCAAAATCGGCGACCACCCCGCCTTTAGTACGCTGTACCCAGTGCCCAATGTTCTGGTCCACAAATGGGCTTCCCGCGTCGGCGACTGGCAGGCAAATCTTAATTTCAATATGGACGATACGACCCATTTGATCTTCTCGCACTAGCTTCTGAAGTTTTTGAATTGTCTCGCTAAATAGATAATTATAGTCTTCAACAATAAATCGCGATTTTTGATCTGCAATCCCAAGCAATTCCTGTGTTTTAGCCATCGCTAAAGTAATTGGTTTTTCAACAATAATATGTGCTCCATTTTCCAGTGCCATCTTGGCAAGAGTAAAGTGCGACGCGGGTGGAGTGGTAATGTGAACGACATCTGGCTTCGTGTCGACAAGCATCTTCTCGAAATTAGTATACGACTTCGGGATCGAAAACTTCTCCGCAGACGACATTGCCAACGATTTGGAGAGATCGCAGACCCCAACTATTTTTGATAAGCCCTGTGACTGGAGGGCATTTATATGTTGGACTGAAATGTTTCCCGCTCCAACGATTGCGGATTTAAGCCGCGGGGACGCAATATCATTTAGCATCTTTTTCGTTTCGTTGGCTGGGAGAAGCTTTATAGAAAATTTGTCGCTTTTGAACGCCCCGAACTTTGTCGACGATCAATGTCGCTTGGCCCCAGGCTGAAGCTGGTTTTCCGAGCATTGTAATTATTCCGTATCCCAAACTGTCTTTCCAGTTGAGGCCGCGAGTGTGCCCGTTGAATGCGATTTTCAGCGTCTGAGAAGACCAAATGCAAAACGCCGCAAGCCCACCCCAGCCGAGTCCAGTCCATGAGGAGATTCGGAATCCTATGAGCATTAAGCACATCGATAGAGCGATCCAGCCTACACTCCAAAATATGGCACTGCGGATTTCGTTTCGGAATCCCACTACACCGAGCCTGTGATACACATCTAGGGATCCGTATCCGCTTCGAATGCATCTTCGAAACCAGGAGGAAAGCTGAAGCATGGCCGCATCGTGAGACGTCATCTCGGCATCAAGCTGGAGAATCGACCAGCCCCGGTTCCGCAGACGCTGACATAGTTCGGGCTCTTCACCTGCCAGGACCGTGTCGTTAAATCCATCGACATCAGTCAACGCACTAAGGCGAACTAAGGAATCCCCGCCGCACGACTTAACGTACCCTGCAGGCGCGTTCCATTCCAAATCCATCAAGCGATTGTAAAGCGAGGCTTCAGGATGTTTTTCGCGGCGTCTTCCGCAGACCACCGCGATTTTGGAATCCGCACTCAGGGCAGAAGCACCAATTGTAAGCCAATCGGCGGCGACCACGCAGTCGCCGTCCACAAATTGAATGTAGTCGAGATCGGGATGTAAAGTGATGAGTTTTTTCCAGCCGGCGTTTCTAGCGCGCGCAGCGGTGAATCGACTTTCAGATTCTAGTAATACGAGGACTGCCCCTAGCGATTTGGCAACCTCGACGCTTTCGTCCGTTGATCCTGAGTCGACGTACACAATGCATTCACATCGGCCATATAGACTTGCAAGGCATTGACGTAGACGATTCCCTTCGTTGCGACCGATTGCAACTGCAGCGATCTTGATGGGGGCGGATGACGTTTTCGTCATGAGGTGTAATAGCCGTTGGCGAAAGTGAACAGATTCATTTGTTTTGCGTCTCAGTCCCGGTAGGAGCAGTGTCGTATTGGTCCCGGTTCGGGAAGTTGCGAGCTGGGACCCCCACTGCTATATGGTCAGCAGGGACATCGTTAAGTACGACTGCGCCAGCGCCGATCACGGCGCGATCACCAATTCTTACGTTGCCAAGGATGCAAACGTTGCAGCCAATATCAACTGCAGTCCCTATGGATGGCAATGCAAGGTTGTCGTGCGCCCGTGCAACACCTAGGGTGGTGCACTGTCGTATTTGGCAGTCGTCACCAATCTCTCGCCCATGCAAAATCATTCCGCCATGATGCCATATTCGTACACGGCGACCCACAAGTACCGTGTAGGGAAGGCTGATGCCGCAGAACCATTCGACAGCTTTGTTGAGGACTTTATATGCGATGGATAGGGGGAATCTAGCAATGCGATATTTGAAATCCATTCTCCAATTACCGAACCGGTGTACCGCAATCGCCCAGAATCCTTGTTCCCAGATTGAGTCATAGTGGGTTCTTTTGTCTTCGCGAAGTAACGCAAGGAAACCAATGTCTGGCGGATTCTTGTTCTTGTCGCCGGCGGGTAGGGGAGGGGGCATGAAAGCTGAGGGGATTTAAAGTTCGGGTGACGTATGTTATCTCATCGCAGCGTTGTCCAGGTCATCAATCCTAATGCGGGTCATCTGTCGTATCGAATGAATTCGTAGTTTACGGGCAAGCAGATCCGCAGCGTAAAGGCCAATTCCATAGCGTCGAATACGAAATCGCAACCGCCATTGCCAGTCGGTCGCAGCGTACATGCAGCGTCGCCATGCCCCTACGGACAGGGCATCTTCGCCGCTGGGTTCATAAGACCTTTGGATCAACGCATCGCCGGCAGCTGCCTCACTTTGGCGAATCTCTACTGATCTCGCCTTTGATTTCCACTGGTGCGCCAATCGCGAATCGGGTTTTCCATAGCTGCTGTTCGTCGGGTAGTCGAGCATTCGTGGGCTATACTCGACCCCTGCCCAGTGACAGATTTTTGCCAGGTGTGCCTTTGGGGCTTCTAGCAAATCTTCATAGCGAACATCGATAACGTCATGATCCGGAATGTGTTTTCGAAGCAGGTCCCAATGTCTTTCCGTTTCTAACCACATTTTAGTCGCAGTAAAGCTGGTGCCCGCCCAGCCCATTGCGACGATCGATCTAGCAACGTCCCGCGGATCGCGGACAAGGTGAATGTACCTAGCATCCTCGAACAAGTAAGGAATGCGGTCTAAGTATTTATGAATCGTTGCCCCGACAAATCGCTTGTTTTGCTTCTTTTGCAGGAGAAACGAATTTATTAAATCTTTGTAAGATAGGTTCTTATCGATATCGTAATTGCAAAGCTGAAAAATTCGATTTGAATTAAGATGGTCGCGATAAAGGTCGAGCGGCGGAAAGATTCCGTCGGGGCTAATTCGTTCTACCGCAAACTCGAATTCGAAATGAAACGCGATCTCCGGGTGACTATCCAGCATCAGCCGGAGCAACGTTGTGCCCGATCTGACGCAGCCTACTAAAATAATCGGACGCTCAATCCGCGACGATTCGGCAATAAAGGCAAGTGGTTGTTCCGTTTCTGACATTGGTCTCAATTCGATCACGTTTTAGGTTGAAAATATTTGCGAGAGCGACTCAGCATCGAATCCAGGGTCTTTGAGAAGGTAGCGAACACATGGCCATCCCCGAATCTCTTCGCCAGCTATATCGAGTAATTGCTGGAGATCTGGGCCAAGTATCGCCATACATCGTTCTATATCGTTCGGAGTAATAGCGAATTCAACGCGGTGTACAGGAGCCAGTGACTTAAGCGTGCTCTTAAGGCCCTGCGGAATTGCTCTTCGGGCATAGCCTGCTATGTCGCGTGAAAAAACTCGTTCAATCCAAAGAGATTTTGCCAACTGCTCGTGAGAGTTTTTCTGGTTGATTTTTTGCAGCTTGGCCTCGTTAAGGTCAATGTCCAGGTAGGCCCCAAGGCCAGCTAATACGCTTGATATATCTGTCTGGATTTTGTCAGTTGTGATTAAAAACATTGCGTCAGGTCCGAAGATGTTTTCATACTCCATGATCTGCCGAGCATAACAGCTCGCTTGTAGCAGAATTGGGTCCTCGTCGAGCGCTTTGGAAAACGGTAAAGTTGGCATATAGGCACCACAGAGCTTAGAATGTCTGAAATTGCTTATGATTCTTGATATAGGATCGCGGAGCGAATAGATGATTTTGGGATTTCCTAAATCGTTCGCTATTCGAGAAGCGGTTGGCCCCAAGGCAGGCATCTTCGAATAACCCGTCGATGCTTCGCCGATGTACTTTACCTGGATGGGAGCGTCGTCAAACAGCATCTTGTACTTATTGAACGCAGAATTCTGGCCGTACTCCTTGCTGGTGAAGTAGTGGGGCTCCTTTTCGCTTGGAAACCAAATCTCCTCATGTGTTTCAAGAAGCTGATACAACGAGGTTGTTGCGGCCTTCATCGCCCCAATGATTAGGAGGTTGGGAAGAGGCATCGCTTTTCCTTTCTGTTGTTTCGCCGGATTACCATTTGGTTATGCGCCATTTCCGAAAGAGAGGCTGCATCCGGTGTGTAATGACGGACCGAATCACCATCTTTGGACCTTTCGGTTTCCTAAGCAAGGCCCAGGAACGTAGGTGGCTGATGGTAAGGCTGGTAACCCAAGAAATGTCAACAAGCAGTGAGTAGATGTGGCCGTAGTTTTTCGTAAAATATCGCTGCCTTGAGTCGAACCAATATTTAGGAAGTCGCCTTTCGTCACGATTTTGGGAGGTCACTCCGGAGGAACTTCCAACAAGATGGATGACTCGGCTTTTCGGCTGGTAGACGCTTTGGAAGCCTGCCCTGGCCGCGGTGAGGCATAGATCGGTTTCTTCGTAATATAGGAAATATCCTTCGTCGAACTGCCCGATTTTTTCAAATACGTCGCGTCGAACTAGCATGCTCGCGCCTGCAACCCAGTCTGTCTCGAATGCGGTGTTACATATTTCGGGAGCAACCTGCCAGTGTTTTAATAGCCGACTGAAAAATGCAAGAGCCGCTCCTCGCTCGAATTCGCTTAGTATCCCTGGAAACCGAAATGCGGACCGCTGCGGATCACCATTCCGATGCTCGAGTCGACTTCCGACGATCCCGATTTTATCCGAATCTCCCATTGCCTCAATTAGCGCCCGTAGCGCCCCGGTGTGAACGACAGTATCTGGGTTAAGTAGCCAGAGTGCGTCTATGGTGGGGTCAATCTCTAGCAGTTTCTTGATTGCAATATTATTGGATGCAGCAAACCCAACATTTTCTTTGAGAGCGATGAGGGTAACTGGCTGATCGTGTGCGAGTTTTTTCGTTTCCTCGTACAGTTGTTCCGCCGAACCATCATTTGAATCGCTATCCACGACCACAATGTTTAAGCGGGGAGCTTCGTTTTCAACTTGGAAGAGTGAGTTTATCGCGTCAATGCATAGCGGAGCGGTGCGGTAGTTCACGATCGAAACACCGACGGATCGGATTTTCTCAGGAACTTGTTTTTTAAAATCAACTTTGGGTGGTAAATAAACACCGGTGAAATCGGTACTCATGCCTACTTCGCTTCATTACGATGGTATCTAACATTGAAAAGATTTGAACGAGACAGACTTTAGTTTGATTGGTCATGCAACAACGCGTGAAGATCCTGAGTGAAGAAATGATTAGCTCTCGCCGTCGCGTCGGGAATCGCCGAATTGAAGGTTTCTTTAATGGAAGCCTGAGAATGGAATAGATGTTGAATTTTCAAAAAAACAGCTTGCTGCTCAGCTTCACGGAGGTCGACAACCGTGTCGGAAATGCCAATGAGACTCAGTAGGCCCTTCGCCTTTTTGCTATATGCCAAGGTAACGGTCGGGATCCGCTGCGAGATGGCTGCAACGCAGGCATGCATTCTTGCACCGATAAAAAAATCACTATGCCCGATAAGAAATTTCGTTTCCGGTGCATTGTATCCATGGCCAATGCACGTCAAACGGTCGCCATACTTTGGGCCAAGTGTGTCCATTAGGGTGGCACACGCGACGCTGTCGTTGACCTCGCCTGTTGTTCCGGCTGCCTGCAGCGCTCCAGGGTCAGGTTCTTCGGAGAGCACGTGTGGAAACAGTACTACTCGATGGTCAAAAGATTCGATGATCCATTGAATCAGGTCACTCATCAATTTTTTGTAATCAAGCGATATCCCGAAATTTCGCGTAGAAAAAAACAGCATTCCCGATATATTGATTCCGACAATTTTTCGAGCAGTGCTGATCGCGGGTTCCCGATTCGGGGGGACGTGCCTCGGGCGCAATAGCAATGCCATGTCTGGACGGATCGAAGCTTTGTCGGCGACTTCGTCACCAAACGTTCGTCGGAGCTCCGTTTGGCCTTCCGCTTCCCGTGTGACGATTAGCGACGCTCCCAGAAGTACGTTCTTGGCTCGCTCGATACAGTCGTTGTCGTTGAAGGGGCCGTAGGTCTGAGGCGCGAGCACCAAGGGAATCCCTAGTGTTAGAACAAGTTCCTTGAGTTTCATCTGTGTGTCAAAAATCCGAGTCCCATAGATGTCTGAAAACGAATCGCCCGCTGAAATGTCAATAACGGCGTGGCTCTCTCTCAAGTCGCAGATCGCTCTGTTAAGCCTAGTTAGTTGACCCCCAATCGGGTTGGGTAGCTTGTTGCTGGCCCGCGATAACCACTTGTAGTTAAGAATGCTTCGGCGATCCCAGACCGGACCGTTGGAGTGTAGTCTGAGTAACTCCACGTGGGATGTGTTTTCTTGATCTCCTGGGGTTTGGTCGTGAAGCATCGACCAATCGTGCAGTAAAATACGACAGCCGGGAAACGCGCCTTCAATGCCCTGGATAGCTGCCAGTCCAAGTGCACTAACACCTAGGTTCGATGTATGTTGGCTCCCGCCAAGCAATGCGATAGTTTTACGATTGGCTGCGATTTGAGACTTCAAGTTGGTTCTCTTAGGATTGATGAAAGCTCACTAGTGAAACGTCAAGGACGCACTCCCTGGCCGGAGATATGCTGTGATCGCGGAATCGCGTTGAATTGCCACGCACTTACAATCAGTCATTTACTCGCTGCGAACAACTCGATTTTTGGTCGTTGAGCGATGCCAATTAGCATGCCAGAAATAAGTGGGAATACCGGGTTGTAAAGCCCGTTAAGTAGGTTGTCAATCATCGCGAGTGAGAGGATTAACATGAATGAGGAGAGAGGAATAAGCTCTGGCTCTCGGAGCCGTCTCCCAAGTGCGCCAAAGCAAATCGCAATGGTTGGCCAGAGGTGCAGGGACGTAAACGCCGCAAGTCCGATCAGTCCACGTTGACCGAAAACGATAGTCCAAAAGCCATCGACCCCACGAGTCATTTCTTTGCCTGTGTCAGCACTGACGGGCCAACTCCTTTTCCAGCCTCCCCACCCAAATAAGGGTCTTTGTAGGGCCTTTTTCCCAAATAAATCCTCTTGAATCAGTCGAGCTTCAAGAGACTGGGCGCGATCGTCGTTGGTCATCGCAGCTGCTAATGTGATTATTCCTTCGCGGGGAACGGTGCCTGATAGTCGGGCACTAATGTAGATAGGAGGGACCATGGCCAAGGCGATAAAGAAAAAACGCAAACCGGTCCATCGTACCAGCAGGAGAACTAGCATGCCCCCAATCAATAGCAGTGACGCACCCGTTGCTTTGCATGCGATAGTCGCGAGAAAAAGGTAGCTAACAATTAACCAATGGGGACGCCACGATCTTTTTTCACCTGCAGGGAGGTTAGCCATGTCCGCCGCCAATATCGTGCTCGCCATCATCCACATTCCGACCATCAAGCCGTTAGCCATAAATACAGTTGGCCGATACCCCTCATATCGGATGTTGCGGACGAAGTCGTTGACATGAAACCCGTACACCCAGTTGTTTAGCTGCGGGCTTAATCGCACCTCAAGCAGGCAAAAAAAACTGTATATGACTCCACTGATGATGATCGTTTGGCTGAGGAATCGTATCTCTAATTGGTTTTGGAAAAAAATTTTTCCAGCAAAGTAGGGGAGACCCCAAACAATCAATTCCCTGATTGATGAAGAAATTCCGTCGTATATCCCAAGTCCGTTTAGCGATGACGTGACGATAGGAGATAGGGTCCAAAGTATTATTGGGGCATCGTAAACGCTTAGTCGAATGCGGGAAATATGCCCAGGAGCCTTTATGATTACGCCTATCGCGATGGCAAAAGCAGAGGCTGTCGTTTTCGAGTAGTCTGGAAGTCCCGGTAATGGATAGCCCCAAACTGGCAATAGTAACCAACCGGCAACCATCGAAACGGCAGTTGCTTGGTGTGGGCGAAGAATTGCGAAGAGCATTGCCGTTATTGGTACCCAGCCAATCAGCGCAACTGGTATCAGTTGTTGCATTGGGTGTCCGTCAAGCGTGGTCGAGTTATCGGTATGGACATGGTAGGTAATTCAGGCTTTGCAATTCAATGAGCTATTTATCTAGGATCGCCACATCGTCAGATCGCGATTTAAGAAAGATTCCAGGTCTTGCAGGGTTGGCTCAAAGCGGCGATTTAGCTGCAACCGGAGTTCAGTCGATGGCATGCGACCCGTCCGATGGTGGCCATTTCCGCTGTCCAGGAGGTCGGAAGCAGCGTTTGCGTGAACGGTTTTCCCTTTGACAAGGTTGCGTTCCTCAAGTCCAATGAACCGTTGGATTTCCGAGCAGCACGACTGTGGATCGCGGACTAAGTCGTCGAACAGTAGTGGCAATAGTTGCGCACGATCGAAAAACTCCAAGATCCGCCGAATTTGGGTCATGTACTCGCTGGGTTGCGCAAAGCCTTCGTCGTCGGGCGGGCGATCACCTAGCGGCCAACTTGTGCCATTTACCATGCGGTAGTGAGACCACGCTCGGTCAACCGGGTTTCGCATGATGTAGATGAGTCGTGCTCGTGGCAAGTGGCGCTTTATTCGAGGGAGTGCTTCGCTATATCTTGGCCAAACAGTATAGCTGGGGGTAATCTCGCCACAGAGTTGACTCGCTCTCGCCGTCGCAAATTGATCGCAGTACCAACCGATTCCCTTCTCGTACACTGAGTCTTTGCTGAAGAAAAACAGTTCCTTGCGATCGGGAAGGAAAACCCGTGAGTCTCGGCGCAGGTAATCAAATAAAGTTGTTGTGCCTGCCTTCGCGGCCCCGACAACGATAAAGTCAGGTTTCCTGCCTCTTCGGAAAAGGTTAAATAGAGAGCTACGCATGTGTAGTCGCCTTCCAGTCGGTAAGGTCCCAGCCAAGTATTTGCTCGAGGCGATCGATGCTCGGCCTGAAAAGTGACTGCAATTCAGTCTTCAGTGAGTTGTCGTAAGGGTCTAATTGTTTAAAGTGACCGGCTGCCAGTCGTTTTCCGATGCATGACGTCACTACCTTTTGGTAGATTTCCGCTCGAAGCTCGTTTGGCATTAAGGAAAGCGAGCGACCAACAAGGGGAACGTTCTTCACTGTTTTAAGTATTTTCATAACTTGCCTGTTCGCCTGGTAGTCGGTCCGGTTGTTTTTAAGGCGATGCGACGTGGATGTGAGAATGGGTAGTTCTAAGAATTCAAAACACCTTCTAATCGTTTCGTTCGGGGCATCGACCATTTCTTGAAAACGAAGTACAAGTAACTGGTTCCTCGGAAAGTGGCGCCAGACGTTCTCGATTTGATCGGCAAAGTTGCATGAATGTAATGCCTCCGGCAATTCATTCATGAACTCTCGAATGGGCATTCTGTTCCCATCTCGCATTCTGTGGAGATAAAAGGAGTAAAGTGCCTCCGATGGATTTCGCACTATGTAGATTAATTTGGCGTCGGGACGATAGTCGTGAATCCGACTTATGGACTTGGCATAAGTTGGGTATCGCGTGTACTGAGTTGAGCCCTCGCCCAAAATTTTGGTGTCCGGGGTTGGTGTGAAGCGGCTGTGGTACCAGTCGAATCCTTTGCAGAAGCAGTCTTCCCTCGCAAAAAAAGATAATTCCTTTGGGATGGAGAAACAGACGTTAGGATGCTGTGCAAGGCTGCCGCAGAGTGATGTAGTTCCGCACTTTGCGGCGCCTAGTACAAAGAACGTGCGGGGGCATGGGTGAGGCAGGCCAGTGGTCAATTGATCAGTTTTCAAAGTTAGTTTCCGAGCTTTTGGAGGACGATCGTTCGGGCGGTCCTTTGTCGAGTGAGAAGCGTATTCGGCGTATCAGTTGTTACCTAAGAGCGGTGCTTCTCGGAGGCCCAGGATTGTACTTAGGTCGCGACTGAAGTTCCTAAAGTCTGAGTTGATTTTACCTAGGATGAGAAAGAGCACGGCGAGTGTCATGACCGACACGGGAATCGAATATGCGTCAAGCTGGATGCCGGAAAAGAACGGAATCCAGCTGATCGCAATGGTTGTTGCAAATATTCCTATCAACTTCAATGATGGTTTTGCTGTGGCAAGCGATTTCGAATCCATCCGACAGACTCCGAGTAAATAGGCTGCTAGCTCACCGATCAAGCTTCCGAGTGCTATCCACACGATTCCCCAGTCGGCGACCACCACCACTATTGCAAGAATGAGTTCTGTGCTACGCACCATGTTGCATATTAACTGATGTTTTGTGTCTCCGACAGCGAGAGTTGCAATCGATTGTGATGCACGCATTAGGCGGATTGCGAGCATTGGTGCGAGCACCATCAATAAAGTCCCCCCCGACGCATATTTTGGTCCGTAAAGGGCAGCGATAAGCCAAGGACCGCAGATTGTCAAAGAAACGGCAAAGCAAATCGCGATTACGGCGGTGCCTTTTTCGGATAGTCGGTAGATGCGGTGGTACTGCTTTGGGTCGTCTTGTGCTCGGGAAAGCTTCGGAAGGACCAGTTGGCCGTGAACGCTTGCTAGCATCATGATTGGTGACATGGCGAGCAGCAGAGCGACGGAGTAAACTCCCAGTGACTCCATCCCATAGTGTACTCCGATCACGAATCGGTCCCCCTGTAGTACGCCGAACAGGAGGATCCCGTTTAGGAGTAGTGGCCAACCAAATTTGCAAAATACCGAAAAGTAATCGCGGTGCCACCTAATTCTGTAGGGGCGCTCGCTGACGACATGAGACATTGCAACGCGAATCAACTCATGTAGCAGCGATAGCACGAGCAAGGCAGAGTAGTCTTTTCTCCAGATGCAAATGGGGTATACCAAGATTGTAAGCACGAAAGCTGGGATTAGGTCGACAGAGACTTGTCGCCCAAACCGCATTTTCCTTTGAAAGCGATAGCAGTCTGAGTGGAAAAGGCCGTTAAGCAATGGTAGTAGAGAGAGAGAGCGAAAAGCCCAGGTCGCTTCAGGTAATCCAAATATGCGGGCGAAGATAGGGGCGAGTAGAAAGGTGCCGGCCGCAAGGATCACGCCGCGGTAGGCGGACACTGCGTGAGTCATTTCCTGCCATTCCGGAGAGTCGCCGCGTTGATTTTGAACGATTTGGCGGGACTGCCCTAGGTTGGACGTCATCTCCATGAATGCAGTCAGCATGGCGAAGGTTGCCCCAATCCCAAAGTCCTCAGGCAAGAGAATTCTGGCTGCAATCAGGTTTCGGCCAAAGCGGAGTGCCGCGATCATTCCTTTGGACAGGGCCAGCATGCTGGCGCCATGTCTAACATTCCCGTCTTTTGTACTGTTCATTTGCTTCCGTAGTAGTTGCAGTCAGACAGTTGGGCTCGCAGGTGTGATCTTAGGCGTGTCGGAACAATCGCGAAGTTAGCCGGCCAAGTTTTCGCTTCATTTTTTCTAGCGGCATTAGGAGCTTGCTCTTTACCTGTTCGTTGGGTCTTGCCCGGAATATGGTTGAGTGCGGTACGCCAGTCCATTCCGGGGGGGGCTCCTTCGTGTAGTAGTATGCCGCGTACGAGTTTCGGGTTGCATCAGGTGGGCAGTCAACTCGCGTCACGCCGTGAAAACTAATGTCATTCGTGGCAAAGACGACACAGCGGTTTAGTATTGGAGAGAATGAACGGATGCAGTTTTTAACTTCTTTGTCCCATAGTTCGACATTGCCACCCCAGGGCTCCTGCCAGTCACGGTTGAAGTAAATCAGGATGTTAAGGCGGCGGTGAAGTTTGAGCTGCTGATGGAAATTGAAGTCGACGTGAACGTCCAGGTGTCCCCTGGGGCCGGTTTGGTGGATCCCTCCACCGAGTAGCCCTGGGTCCGCCAGTAAATTTTCGATTCCCATTATTTCTTCAAGATGGCAGAGCCATTCACTCGATGCTAAGATTTCATTCAGGCGTTTTAGGGGGGCTGGAAAAAAATTTGTATTAGTTACTTGGGTCTTCCCTCGCTCATTGACTGCTTTGAAGCTTTTCCCTCGCTTTGCGATCTCATCGGCACGCGGGAAAGAATTTTCAATTTCATTTGCAAATTCTTCAACAAGGAAATTGTCAATCATGAAATGTGGAAAGGGTTGAGCAGATTTAGCCTGCGTAGCAAGTTTCTGTAAATCAATTTCGGAAATGTATTCACCAAAAAAATTTGACATGTCCAATGTGCTCCTTATTTTCTTAGCTGGGTGCTGAAAGTCACGCTGGGAGATTCGTGCATCGAGTTTCTTCAGGGCTGGGGGTGGTCTCGCCTGAGGGCGTGCCTTGGGGGAACTCGTGCTGTGCATTTGTTATTGTCTGGAGCCGCATGTGTCTGGAATCTGCTTGTGACAGAAATGCTCCGAATTTTTCACTTGACTGTATACGGTCAGGTTGTCAGGCGCTGGTCGTTGAGACATGCCGTCCGAGTGCGCAAGGCAACTGGCTACAATGAAGTCTTCTCTACATAAACTTAATCATTAAATCGTAGATTCTTGTAGCGTTACCGTGATTTGCCGGAGTAACAGCATTTGTTCGGTAAAGCTGTACGCTGATCTCGGTCCGTGTGATGGGCGCGGTAGTGCCAAAGGCCTTGTGTGGGAGTTGGGCTAGGAGCATGCACCTTTGTTTCTTTCGGTCACTGATTGCTTTCGGTCGCCGTTTGAAGGGGGGGCTAGGCACGTTTTCCTGTTCTGTGACTTCACATTCGTTGATGCTAATCGTTTTCTTCTCAGTCGATCGCAGGCTGTCTGCTGCCTTCGCCGCGCTGCGGTAGTTTGTAGACGCAATTTGTAGTTTGGTCATTGGCAAGCCCCGGGGCGGCGGGAGGCTGTTTTCGCCATAGCTTTACTCTTTTTGCTCATGCGTCATGCCAGCCTTGTCGGATGCAGATCCAGGGGAAGTAGATCGCGTCGAGAGCGTAGCGTTTGGCTAGTCGTCTGGGGTTGGTGGCCAGGCGATGCAGCCATTCCATTTTTATGGCTTGGGTCCACTTAGGAGCTCGGGTTTGTTCGCCGGCTAGGAAATCGATGGTGCCGCCTACGGCTAGCGCAACTGGGGTTCGCAGTCGTTCGCGGTGATTGAGGATCCACGATTCTTGCTTGGGGAACCCCAGGCCTACGACCAGGATGTCGGGCTCGGCTTGGTTGATCTGGCTGCATAATTCTTGATTGAAAACGGGATCGTTCTCGAAGCCCAGTGGTGGGCTGCTGCTGCCGATCACTTCCGCCACCGGCCAACGGTTTGCGATCGCTTGGGCCGCTCGCTGTGGGACTCCCGGTTTGCCACCCAGTAAAAACAGCTTGACTGGCCGGTTGTCTGATTGAGATTTTTCGCAGATGGCGGGGAGTAAGTCCGAGCCGGCGACGCGTTCGGGTAGCGGTTTGCCATAAAGTCGCGACATGGAGACCAACGGCCAACCGTCGGCGAGTGTCATGCTGGCTTGGCGGTAAAGCGGGATGAGCTCTTTTTGCCGGTAGAGCTGTACGATGTGGTCCACGTTGGGGGTGACAACAAAACGGCATGTCGGTTGCCCCTCGCTGATCCAGTCTCCGATCCGCTGAACGGCTTGGCTCATCGTTACCGCGTCAATGTCGATCGACCATAAACGATGACGCAGCGTTGCCGAATCGGATTCAGACGAACAGGACGGCGATTTCGTTTCTGCGGTCAAGGGTTTGGTGTGCGAGATGGGAAAGGAGGCGAGGTGTTGTGGTGGTACGCGAGGTTAATCGTTGCGCGGGGCCGGACGGCTTGCGCCGTTCCGCTAGGAGGGGCGGTGGCTTTGGGCTGGTGCTGTTTGCGGGCGATATTTTTGCGGAGCGAAAGGCGACATTAAAGCGATTCTTTTTCGGGGAATTCGCCTAGCGGGGTTAGGAGAGCTCCGCCCAGGTTTAGGGCCATGGCGGATTGGAGGACGTTGACTTGGATGATCAGTTGGCCCTGTTGGGATTTGCGATCGATGCAACCTCGAAGACCTTTGTAGGGGCCGCTTTTGACCTCGGCGTAGTAGCCGTGTTTGAGGTACGGATAGGGGTCGAAGTCCGCTCCCCGTCCGATCGCTTCTCGTAGACAAACCAGTTCGGCGTGAAGCCCCAGTTGGTCCTCTACCTTCAGGGTGCTGGCGATCCGTCGCGTCCGGTCGGCCGCAAATGTGTCGTCTCGACTGCCTTGCAGAAAAAGATACCCGGGGAACAACGGAGCATCGATCTTCGCCTTGCGTTTTCCCCATTGCCGTTCCGTGCTGACCAGAGGCAGGAAATGGGTCAGGCCAAGGGATTTAAGGGCCGTGGCTACCGCTTTTTCCTGTCGGCTGCGCGTTCGGATTACCCACCACTCGAGATCGGCTTCGGGATTGGGGGGGGGCCAGTCGTGATTCCCCGTCGCCACGACAGGGGTAAAGCCGTCGGCGGTGGGGTCGAAGGGCGTGTTGTCTGTTTGGCTGATCAAGTGGTCTGCTCCTCTAAGTTCGATTTTGCTGGCCCCCAAGCACAAACGATCCCTGCTGCACCAATGTCTAAACCACTATTAAGTCTGAAATGTTCGCTTGAACGTCACCTGCCTAGGTAGACTCCGTCCATGTCAACAGCGAGTTGCGCTGCGATTTTATTTAAAAGTCAGATCCGTCCGTCGGTCCGAAATGCCCCCCGGCGGTGGACTGGAGTCTACTCACCTACATATCGGTTGACAAGCAATTAATAAAATGACACTTCCAAGTTGCCCGAGAGGGGGGATTGGACGCCCTTCAAGGCATTGCGGTGCCATGTTCCCGTCCTTAGTTTTTAAGCGAAAAGTGGGGGAATCGGTCACTAAGGGGACTGGGATGAGAGGCACGCCTAAGGTTTGGGCAATGGTTTGGGAGGGGGCGGTTGCGTGGAGTGGTGCGGCAGTCACGTAGGTGCGCTCGCCAGAGCGTGGGCAGACCGACAATAGGTCACCCGTAGATTTCACGTTCTGAGCGAAGGGCGACAGTCCCTAAATCGGCAAGCCGCTTACGCAGTGTGTTGGGGCTTGCTGATTGCAATACCGCCGCCCGTTTAGAAATGATCGCTCATTTACGTCTTGTCTCCATGCTAGGTCATTGGATGGATTGGAGACGGACGTTCGGGACGATCGAATCGCGAGGTGAACCGACGCTTTCGCACATGCGACCGTTTTGCCGGCCGTTTCTGTCACGATGCGGTGAGACGCGGTCCGTTTGGCTTTCCGCTTGTGGCGGGTGGTTATCGGTCTAATAGATAACTGACGGGACGCACGATTCCTTCGGCCAACATGGCGGCTCCATCATTTATTCGTGGTAGCGTCCGTAGGCTTCGCGGTTCGCCGTCTGGAATGGGTTCCGGTTGTGGAAGCACTTCCACGACTGGGGGCAACCTTGATGGGCTTGGGTAATCTTCGCTTTGCATGTGAAATTCACAGCAAGGGGAGACGCGTTCGTCTAAGACTCGCCAACTGGGGCGAACGTACCCGTAGTTCCCCGAATCGACGTGCTTTGGTGGTACACATTGATCCAGCGGAAAGGGATCCTCCACGGCCAGCGTACTGCATTGGTCTCCGATTCCACATCGCGCCGGACGCTTTAGGGAGCAGTTGCAGCCGGCGATCCCAACGGTGATCAGTGCCAAGCAGCTTGTGATGATTCGGCAAGCGAGGCGAGCGTGTTTCGGTGGCGTGATTGGATTACGCATGGCGTCCGTTCCGTATTTGGTCATTAACCCATGTTTAACTTGGGCGGTGTAATTGTCTTCGGGAAGGCGGTGTTAAAAGCCTGAATTTCCGCCGTTGGTACCGCTTTGTTCAAAGTAAACCAATCGTTGTGCGGCTTGCGTCACTAGCAAGACCACCCCTGCCATCCGTTCGATGGGTGCCACCTGTTTGGCGAAGTGGTTGTCAAAGGCGACAAGTTTGTCTTCGGCGACGAATACTCGGTCGCCCGGCATGATCTGGTAGTTCGTCCTTGTGTCGCCTCGCATCGAGACGGCTTGCCAGTCGACCGGAAGAACCTGTTCGCCTCCGTCCATATTTCTTCCGGGGCGGGCGACCCACATTTGTTTCGAAGAGACCGCACTTAAGCCCTCGACGTTACTGATCGCATCTAGCACCGTTTCGTTCCCCGTGAAGGGAATTCGGGTTACTTGATCGCCAAGCCCGCCACCCTCGGAGATGACGTAATAAAATTTACTGTTGAACCCGAAGATATCGACCGCGATTTGCGGTTTGTCGAGGTAGGTGGAGAGGTGAGCTTCAATGGCTTGTTTTGATTCCGGGATGGACATGCCAGCGACGCGAACTTGGCCGTAGACTCCAAGGTTGACCTTTCCATCGGGGCTTACGATGTGTTCGCCAGCGATTTGTTGGAGCAGGGCGATTTGCACGAGGTCGACCCCAACGAGTGGTTCCGAGTACGTTTCGTTGACCAGGCGTTTGATTTCAGTTCGCAGTTGGCCAATCGTCTTTCCCGACGCTTTCACCGAACCGAATTCGGGGCCCAGTGGGAGTTCGCCTGCAGGGTCGATCGACGCCGATGCGTTGAAGAGCGGTTCGCCGTTGCTTTTGTTGATTTGGACGGAGATCGAATCAAGCGGCTGGAGGGCGTATGGCTGCTTCGGCAGGACCCGCAACGCATCGATCGTCAGGATGTCCGGAGGTTCAATCACGTATTCCGGAATGGTCGCTTTACAGAGTTCTTTGGGAACGTCGGCCGGCTGAACGATGACAGGAGTATTTTTGTGCTGGTGCAACGTCTGGCATCCTAGGGATCCCAGAATCATCGTCAGGAGCAAATAGTGCTGGAGGTGCCGGATCATCACGATTTTCCTGTCGTAAGCTTAAAGTTTCTGGGCCCGACTGCGTCGATGGGAGCGTTCGTGGATAACCGTGCAAGCGGGGCTGGCACGGCGGAGTCGGAGGGGGTCTGCAAGGTTGGCCACTTGTCAAATTGCAAGACGCTCGGTCGGCCCACGAAACAGCAAGGCCCTAATAACCCCAACCATCGACAATCGAGTGCTGACCGCTTCAAACCAATTCAGAAAGAGGCGGGGATTTAAGACGATTACGCCGTGGTGACCAGTCTGGGTGGGGGGATTTTAAGATTCGAATGGCTGTTTGCAGCGAGCGTTTTGGTTGGTGAGGTGGGGGATAACCCAATGCCATCTGTGGCGGTTTTCCTGGTGGGGCGGGGCAAGCCGATCGGCAAGTTCATTGTGTTTTCAGTGCGCTTGCCGGGCGACTTCGCCGTTCCGCTAAGAAAGGAAGTAGATCGCGTTGAGGGATAGTATCCAGTTCTTACTATGCTTGCTGGAAACGCCCATACGCTGGTTGGCAGACCGCGGTTAACGCGTTTGCGTTTTGCGTTATCGCTAAACGCGTCGCACGGCAGTTCGATTCGGAAAATTTTACCTAAGTCGTAAAAACTGAACCTGTTTCGGCCGAATGGCAAGCAAACCTCAAGTTCCGCATGGTAAATGGCCGATTGTGTTACGATAAACAGAAGCGAATTCATCCCCGGCAATTCAAGGAACCTTACAATGTGGCTCGTGATTCAGTCGGCGGTTGGCTCGTTGTCGAAACTGCGTAGGCATACGGCAATCTTTGCGTTCGCTGCATTGACGGTGGCGATGGCAACGACGGCGGAGGCTCAGCAGCGATCAAGACAGCGGAGTTATGAGCCGGCAACTCCGACCATGTCGCCATATATTGGTCTGCTGCAGTCGAATTCGGGTCCGATTCCGAATTACTTTTCTTTGGTGCGTCCCCGGGTGGATCAGCAACAGTTTAATTCTCAGGTGCGAGCTACCGAGCGAATCCGTTCGCTGCAGATCCAGCAACTGTCGCGTGGTGCTGCCAGAAATGAAGAGGCCCTCGAGACGGGGAATCAAGCCGGCTTCATGCAGTTCCTGCATTATTATCCGGCCCCAAGATCCGTAGGCCGCGGTCGCTGATATCGACGCTGTCCTTCCGTGGTTTCAGGCATCGCTAGGCCTCCAGGTCGGTGGAGTAGCACGTAGTAGAGTCTCTCCGAGACTCGTGCTTGCTGGGGTCTCCGCCTCGGAGAGGCGGAGCTACGGGGGTGAGCGATGCGAGATCGCTGCCCAGGCACGTAGTAGAGTCTCTCCGAGACTCGTGCTTGTTGGGGTCTCCGCCTCGGAGAGGCGGAGCTACGAGGGTGAGCCGATGTGAAATCGCTGCACAGGCACGTAGTAGAGTCTCTCCGAGACTCGTGGTTGCTGGGGTCTCCGCCTCGGAGAGGCGGAGCTACGAGAGTGAGCCGATGCGAGATGGCTGCGCTGGCACGTAGTAGAGTCTCTCCGAGACTCGTGCTTGTTGGGGTCTCCGCCTCGGAGAGGCGGAGCTACGAGGGTGAGCGATGCGAGATCGCTGCCCAGGCACGTAGTAGAGTCTCTCCGAGACTCGTGCTTGCTGGGGTCTCCGCCTCGGAGAGGCGGAGCTACGAGGGTGAGCCGATGCGAGATCGCTGCCCAGGCACGTAGTAGAGTCTCTCCGAGACTCGTGCATGCTGGGGTCTCCGCCTCGGAGAGGCGTGAAAAGAATAAGTGAAGAAAGTCTGGCTCCCCTCGCCCTCAAAACAAGCTCGCCTAAAACAGGTTTGATACCGGATCATCGGTTCGCCAGCTAATGCAATTAAGTACGATTCAAAGGCTTGTTTTGGGGGAGAGGGGCTGGGGGAGGGGGGCCGACAGCGTTGGGCAAGGCGTGGCATAACCGCTTGAAATCCGAAGTGTTCACCGCGTCTTGGCTGCAAAATCGCCGCCTGGAAATCTCCCCCTCTCCCCCAGCCCCTCTCCCCCAAGCAAGCTCCACTAAATCAAGCAAAGAGGCAGAGATCACGCTATGAACTAGCAGAGATTTCTTCCGCACCAAAGAGCTCGCTTAGGGGCGAGGGGAGCCAGACTTTCTTCATTTATATATCGCACGTCCGGAGAGGCGGAGCTACGGGGGTGAGCCGATGCGAAATGGCTGCCCTGGCCCGTAGTAGAGTCTCTCCGAGACTCGTGCTTGCTGGGGTCTCCGCCTCGGAGAGGCGTGAAAAGAATAAGTGAAGAAAGTCTGGTTCCCCTCGCCCTCAAAACAAGCTCGCCTAAAACAGGTTTGATACCGGATCATCGGTTCGCCAGCTAATGCAATTAAGTACGATTCAAAGGCTTGTTTTGGGGGAGAGGGGCTGGGGGAGAGGGGCCGACAGCGTTGGGCAAGGCGTGGCATAACCGCTTGAAATTCGAGGCGTTCACCGCGTTTTGGCTGCAAAATCGCCGCCTGGAAATCTCCCCCTCTCCCCCAGCCCCTCTCCCCCAAGCGAGCTCCACTAAATCAAGCAAAGAGGCAGCGATCACGCTATGAACTAGCAGAGATTTCTTCCGCACCAAAGAGCTCGCTTAGGGGCGAGGGGAGCCAGACTTTCTTCATTTATATATCGCACGTCCGGAGAGGCGGAGCTACGGGGGTGAGCCGGCGCGAGATCGCTGCCCTGGCCCGTAGTAGAGTCTCTCCGAGACTCGTGCATGCTGAGGTCTCCGCCTCGGAGAGGCGTGAAAAGAATAAGTGAAGAAAGTCTGGCTCCCCTCGCCCTCAAAACAAGCTCGCCTAAAACAGGTTTGATACCGGATCATCGGTTCGCCAGCTAATGCAATTAAGTACGATTCAAAGGCTTGTTTTTGGGGAGAGGGGCTGGGGGAGAGGGGCCGACAGCGTTGGGCAAGGCGTGGCATAACCGCTTGAAATCCGAGGTGTTCACCGCGTCTTGGCTGCAAAATCGCCGCCTGGAAATCTCCCCCTCTCCCCCAGCCCCTCTCCCCCAAGCGAGCTCCACTAAATCAAGCAAAGAGGCAGAGATCACGCTATGAACTAGCAGAGATTTCTTCCGCACCAAAGAGCTCGCTTAGGGGCGAGGGGAGCCAGACTTTCTTCATTTATATATCGCACGTCTCGGAGAGGCGGAGCTACGAGGGTGAGCCGATGCGAGATCGCTTGAGGTGGTGCCGGTTTTGGGGGCCACCAGGAAGCTAAAAATTTGGTATGACTATCAACCACAAGCTCCTGGGGATCATGGATGGCCAAGAAAGCAAAAACGCGACGGGTTTACGATGAAGACTTTAAGCGAGAGGCAGTTCAAATGCTCCTCGATGGGCACTCCGCAAAGTCGGTGGCAGAACGTCTGGGCATTACCTGCCCAACCATCGTCCGTCGGTGGAAACAGCAGCAGTTGACAGCCGCAGGCCCGGTGGCCGACGCGATGGATGATCGGGTCAAAGAGCTGGAGAATCAGTTGCGTCGCGTCGAGCGGGAGCGCGACGTCTTAAAAAAAGCGTTAATCATTTTCGGCCGCAACGAGTAGCCGAAATCTATCCCGCTGCCGCGTCGATTGTCCAGCTGCAGATAGCATCCGAGCGAGAGGTCTGTGATTTCCTATCGCTCAATCGGTCTTCCTTTCAAGCCTGGCAGCGTTCCGGAGGCTCGGAGCGCGATGAGTCTGATGCCGCGTTACTGCCGATCGTCACTGCGGTCTTCCGAAAGCATAAACGCCGCTATGGCAGCCGTCGAATCGTTGAGGAACTGAAGACAATGGACATTCATTGCGGCCGTCGCAGAGTGTCAAAACTCATGGAAGATGCAGGACTTCGCGCGATTCAGCCGAAATCGTTTAAGCCGCGAACCACCGAAAGTCGACATCGGCTTGGGTACAGTCCTAACCTTTTGCTGGATCTGCTAGAACCGACCACCTTTGGTCAACTTTGGGTAGGCGACATTACGTACATTCCCGTCGATGGTATTGGTTTTGGATATCTTGCCACGCTGATGGATCGCTATTCACGCCGGATTGTTGGATGGGATTTCCGCGATGACATGACTGAACAACTCGCTGTGACAGCTCTTCAGCGATCGATTCGAGCTGTGCAGCCTTCGGCAGGATTGATTCACCACACTGACCGTGGTGGCCAATATGCAGGAAAGCGGTATCGTGGAATTCTCTCTCGTGCATCAATGCGACAGAGCATGAGTCGTGCGGGCGACTGCTACGACAATGCATTTATGGAATCATGCTTCGGAACTCTCAAGACTGAAATGGGTATGGCCGAATACCTGAGTATGGCGATCGCAAAACGCGAGTTGACTGAGTACATCCAGTACTACAACACCGATCGCCGACATTCATCTCTCGGCTACCTCACGCCGACACAGTACGAAGCCGCCGCATGAGCGGCGCAAGCTTCCCGGTGGCCCCCAAAACCGGCACCACCTCAGCTGCCCTGGCCCGTAGTAGAGTCTCTCCGAGACTCGTGCTTGCTGGGGTCTCCGCCTCGGAGAGGCGTGAAAAGAATAAGTGAAGAAAGTCTGGCTCCCCTCGCCCTCAAAACAAGCTCGCCTAAAACAGGTTTGATACCGGATCATCGGTTCGCCAGCTAATGCAATTAAGTACGATTCAAAGGCTTGTTTTTGGGGAGAGGGGCTGGGGGAGAGGGGCCGACAGCGTTGGGCAAGGCGTGGCATAACCGCTTGGAATCCGAGGCGTTAACCGCGTCTTCGTTGCAAAATCGCCGCCTGGAAATCTCCCCCTCTCCCCCAGCCCCTCTCCCCCAAGCGAGCTCCACTAAATCAAACAAAGAGGCAGAGATCACGCTATGAACTAGCAGAGATTTCTTCCGCACCAAAGAGCTCGCTTAGGGGCGAGGGGAGCCAGACTTTCTTCATTTATATATCGCACGTCCGGAGGGGCGGAGCTACGAGGGTGAGCCGATGCGAAATGGCTGCGCTTGCACGTAGTAGAGTCTCTCCGAGACTCGTGCTTGTTGAGGTCTCCGCCTCGGAGAGGCGGAGCTACGAGGGTGAGCCGATGTGAGATGGCTGCGCTGGCACGTAGTAGAGTCTCTCCGAGACTCGTGCTTGTTACGGTCTCCGCCTCGGAGAGGCGTGAAAAGAATAAGTGAAGAAAGTCTGGCTCCCCTCGCCCTCAAAACAAGCTCGCCTAAAACAGGTTTGATACCGGATCATCGGTTCGCCAGCTAATGCAATTAAGTACGATTCAAAGGCTTGCTTTGGGGGAGAGGGGCTGGGGGAGAGGGGCCGACAGCGTTGGGCAAGGCGTGGCATAACCGCTTGAAATCCGAGGTGTTCACCGCGTCTTGGCTGCAAAATCGCCGCCTGGAAATCTCCCCCTCTCCCCCAGCCCCTCTCCCCCAAGCGAGCTCCACTAAATCAAGCAAAGAGGCAGAGATCACGCTATGAACTAGCAGAGATTTCTTCCGCACCAAAGAGCTCGCTTAAGGGCGAGGGGAGCCAGACTTTCTTCATTTATATATCGCACGCCTCGGAGAGGCGGAGCTACGAGGGTGAGCCGATGTGACATCGCTGCCCTGGCCCGTAGTAGAGTCTCTCCGAGACTCGTGCTTGCTGAGGTCTCCGCCTCGGAGAGGCGGAGCTACGAGGAGAGGCGGAGCTACGAGGAGAGGCGGAGCTACGAGGAGAGGCGGCGCTACGAGGAGAGGCGGCGCTACGAGGAGAGGCGGCGCTACGAGATTAGGCGGCGCTACGAGGAGAGGCGGCGCTACGAGATTAGGCGGCGCTACCAGATTAGGCGGCGCTACTACGTTTGGGGGCGATGCGTGTGCTGAGTCGATGAACGTCTTCGTTTGCTGAGATTGGGGTTTGTTATTTTTGCGGGTCGATCCAATTGCCGCCTAGCATTACTTGCGTGACATTATCTAGGTCGCTAATTGTTTTGTCGGGGGAACCGTCTATCACGATGAGGTCTGCAAGTTTGCCGGGTTCGATTGTGCCTAAGCGATCTTGCGCACCGAAGAACTGACTGTTTGTTTTGGTTGCGGCTGTGATGACTTCCTGTGGTGTCATGCCTGCTTCGACCAAAAGCTCTACTTCTCGTAGATAGGCTTTGCCTTTGTCGGCAAACGGCGCGTAGGTGTGTGAACCAACGACTATCTTCGCTCCTTGTTGATGGCAAAGCTGGACGAAGCGAAACATGTTCGCGTAGGCAGATATGGTGACGGGGGTGGCCTCCTTCTCTCCGGCGTGCGCTTCGAAGATGGCTAGCGTTGGCGAGATGAAAACACCCCTCTGGACGATCTGGTCCAGTAATGGCTGCAGTCTTGGATTGTTGTCCAGTTCAATATTGCTCCATAGCCGGGGCCGCCACTCGTGACGTGCTTTGGAATCCTTTCCGACGACTTCCTCAAACATCCTCGCCTGCTTTGGATCCGCCAATGTGGTTCCGAATGAGGTGATGTGTTCGATGCCGTCGACTCCGGCCTCGATTGCTGCGTCGGCTCTGATTAATTCCAGGTGTGCGGTGACCGGAACGCCGTGCCGGTCGGCTGCATCGCACGCTGCCGCGATGTGCTCCACTGGCAATCGCATGTAGATCTTGATCGCGGAAGCTCCGCGAGTGACATGAGCGTCGACGGCTTCGGCAGCTTGCCTTGAGGTTTCGATGACAACGGCTTGCTTTGGCCATGCTGGAGGGGCGGCGTCCAGATGACCGCCGGTGAGAAAGATGCGGGGGATCGTTAACTGGTTGCCCTCTAACCAGCGATAAAATTTGAACGGGTGCCCGGGGTCTCGGAACGAGGTGATGCCGTTGTTTAGTTCGTACTCGATCGGACGCTCCGCCGAGTTGCTGGAGTGAAAGTGCGAATCAAACAGGCCGGGTAACAATGACTTCCCGTCTGCGTCAAACGTGACAGCTTCCTTTGGGATGTGAGCCTCCGTTTGTGGCCCCGCAAAGACAATTTTATCGCCTCGTACAATGACGCAGGCGTGCTCGATGGGAGGTCCACCATTGCCGTCGATCAAGCGAGCATTCGTGATTGCGATCAGGCGAGATTCGGGGGCCGTCGCGATTTGGTTGATCTCGCGATGTTCCGCCTGCGAGATGTTGTCGTCGGCAAAGACTGCAAACGTGCACGTTGTCAGTAGTGCCATCACCGCTGCGTATCGTAATATTCGTTCCATCGTCGGTCCTTGTTTGATTTTGCGTCGATCCGCCATCAATCGTTATCGCTGGCGGTGCGGAAATCGTTTGCCCTTGGCATGTCGATTGTAGGATAACTGGGCAACCGGCTTCTGGCTGGATTGACCAACACCGGCAGATATTCAAGGAGGGCAATCTTATAGGGTTGAACGTTGTTTTACAGCGAAACTTATAAGTCAGCAGTGGCGTCCGCCGAGTGGTTGGCTGGATTGTCTCGGGAGAATCCTAGGCAGGATTCCGCGTGGACTGTCTGTCCCCCTTAGCTGCTGCACGCTGGGCGTCGTTAATCGTCGGGTCGATCACGACAGTAATAGCGGCCCTTCGATGGGGAAGTACCGGTTGGCGGCCTGGATCAAGGAGGCGGCAGTGAGCGATTTTTCGCCGTACACTTCGACCATCACGCCGTGGGGATCACGCAGTTTCTTGACGATTAGGTCGAAGTCGCCATCGCCGGACGCGAGTACGGCCACGTCGATTTGGCTTGCCTGTTCCAGCATGTCGATGGTGATGCCAACGTCCCAGTCACCCTTTGCCGATCCATCGGCTCGCTGGATGAAGGGTTTGAGCTTGACGGTGAAGCCGATGGTTTCGAGGATCTGCTGGAATTGAATCTGCTTCGGATCCTTGCGATCGATTGCGTACGCATAGGCGCACACGACCTCTCGGCCGGCGGTCACTTGGTCCCAGAACACGCGGTAATTGAAGTGACATCCGCGGCTCTGTTTGACCGTGTAGTAGACGTTCTGCACGTCCACAAAAATCGCGACTCGATCCATGGGTAACCCTTTCGATGCGGTTCGCCCCTGATGAGTGGCGTTCAGCGTCTTGCACAAGTGATTCGTGTTAGCGGTGTTGGTTGGAATTTGCCCGTCAGCTTAGGAGCAATGCCATCTGCGGGCGTTTTTCCTGGCGCCGTTCCGCTAAGGAAGTAGATGGCATTGAGCTTACGCTTCTGGGTAGGGATCGACCAGGACGTGGGGATGCAACGAATTGCTCCAGGTTTCAGAGGGAGGTGCGTTTTTTAGTTGCGCTGTTTTATAAATTGAGTATGCGATGCGTCGCTTGCTGTGCGATATCGCACGGGGGGCAAATGGTTGCAGGTGGTCCTGCACCGCGGAATGCAAATCGATACGGAATTGAACCGGCCAACTGGACTGTCTGGCACAATTGCTTCAATCTGATTAATGCAATGAACGGGGAAAGGCATTGCGTAAATCCGACAGGTCCAGAAATTAAAGATCCATCACTGGCCACTACGCGGTCCTGCGAAAAACAGCATAACTGTCGTTAGCGTACCCGCCCCGAACATAACGGACACTGGAAACCCTTTCGGTTCTTGAAGCAACGAAGTCGCGGACTAAAGGCAGCTAGGGGGGGCGCTTTTTGAAGGATCACAACGCTTCGAGAAATGTGGTTTGTGTTAAGAAAACAATCGTGTTTTTAGGCTTTGCTTTCCGCTGCAGAAATTACCGCTCGCTATAATAAATGCTATTACTTTACCAAGCTGGTCAATGCAATCAGCGGTCAACGAATGTAAATGCCACGATTTGTAGCGAAACCTCAGGCCGTCGTCTCATGAAAAAAAACACAACAAAATACGCATCCAAAAAATGGCTCCGGACATGGGGTGTTCTCAGCGCGATGGTCCTGGCTGGCAGCGGTTCAGCGTTCGCCCAAGTCACTAAAGAGACTTTGGAATCGATCGCCATCCCTGACAAAGTCCAGACAGCGATCGGAAATCTAGAGTTCTTCGACGGCGTGCCGAACGACGCCACGATCGACACACTGTATGACAATCTGGACCGGATGCGGGCTGTCGAGGTTTATCTAAATAATCAGGGTGCCGCATCGCTTAATGCCATGCGTAAGGGCAATGCGGGCATTGGTGCGAACGCGTCCAACAAGGTCACGATCACCGAGCAACTTTTGAAACCTGAATCGCTCTACCTGACTGGCAACACCTCGACCCTATATGCCCTCACGTACCTCGATCTGAAATCGGACGGACCGCTGGTTGTCGAGCTCCCGCCTGGCATGCTGGGTTTTCTGGATGACGCATGGTTTCGCTTTGTCGATAACTTGGGCGTGATCGGCCCGGACAAAGGGAAGGGGGGCAAATATCTGCTGCTCCCGCCGGACTACAGTGGCCCCGAACCGGACGGTTATTTCATCGTCAAACTTCCCACTTACAACAACTTGATGTTTCTGCGTGGATCGATCGCACACGGTCTGGCACCGGCCGTAGAGAATATCAAATCGAAGCTGCGGATCTATCCGCTCGCGAAGGCTGGTAACCCTCCTGCGACCGAGTTCATTAACTTTTCCGGCACTAGCTATAGCACCATCGTCACCCGTGACTTCAGCTTCTTTGAAGATCTTAATACGTTGGTCCAGGTTGAACCTATTGATGCCATCGGCCCTGAACTGCGCGGTCAACTGGCGGCCATCGGAATCGTCAAGGGGAAACCCTTCCAGCCCGACGCCCGTATGAAAAAGTTGCTAAACGAAGCGGCGACCATTGGAAACGCTACCGCCCGCGCCATTACCTATCAGCCACGCATCGACGGCGTCTTCATCTACCCCGACACCAACAGCGCTTGGACGACGGCCTACGCCAACAAGAACACCTCTTTCGAATCCGAAGGGATGATGGGGCTGGATGCGCGACCGTTGTTCTACTTCAATGCGACCGGCGTCACTCCTGCGATGGCGACCAGCCATGCCGGGGCCGGATCCGATTATGCCCTGGCATATCTGGATGCGGACAAGAAAGCCTTCGACGGATCAAAAACTTATACGCTTCACCTGCCGCCCAATGTGCCCGTCAATAACTTTTGGGCGGTCACGATTTATGACACGCAAACGCGTTCTCTGCTGCAAACCAGTCAGACTTTTCCGACCGTCGGTAGCCAGAGTGAAGGCTTCCAGAAAAATGAGGACGGTTCCTACGATGTCTACTTCGGGCCGAGAGCTCCGGAGGGCAAAGAAAGCAATTGGCTGGAAACTGTCCCCGGCAAAAGCTGGTTCACGATCCTGCGGATGTACGGGCCGCTGGAACCATGGATCGAGAAAACCTGGCGTCCTGGTGAGATCGAACCGATGGCCAAGCCGATTGGCGAAGGTGGTCTGATCGAAGAAATTGAAAAGGAAATCGAGAAGTAAAGGAACATAAATGCTGCTCTCCGTGGGCCCGTGCAACCGATCTGGCCCGCGTTTCAATATGCAAATGCCGAATGGAATTCCCTCAAAAACCCTAGTGACCATGAAACCAAACCTTATCGCCTGCGCTGCGCTCGCAGTCGTCACACTGACCTTTACAGCGTGTGACCAAACGAAGACTAAGACCGCCGATTCATCGACGCATCCCTCCCCCGAGGAAACGAAAGATCTCGCCGAAGAAGGTTTTATCTATGGTCTGCCGATCGTGATGAACTATGCCGTGATGTATGAATATGCTGTCGACAAGGGGGGAAGCCAGTTCAAGGCCCCGTTCAATCAGCTCAAGAACGAGCCTCGCGTTTACACCTATAAGGATACTGCGGTCATCACACCGAACAGTGATACGCCGTACTCCTTCGCTTGGTTGGACCTGCGTGCCGAGCCGATCGTCTTGACCGTTCCTGCGGTCGAAAAGGAACGTTATTACGCCGTCATGATGTGCGATGGCAATACATATAACTACGGCTACATCGGCAGTCGCGCCACTGGCAACGATCCCGGCAGCTATATGGTCGTCGGGCCCGACTGGAAAGGCGAAAAGCCCGCGGGCATTAAGAAGGTCTTCACTTCGACCACTCCCTTTTCCCTTGTTGCTTACCGCACGCAGCTTTTTGACCCGAAAGACATGCCTAACGTGATCAAGGTTCAGGACGGTTACCAAGTGGAGCCGCTTTCCGCCTTCCTTAAACAACCCGCACCGGACGCCGCCCCGGCAATTGACTTCAGTCCGGCGACCACGGCCGGCATTAAGGAGAACTTTTGGAGCTACCTTGACGCGGCGCTTCAGTACGTGCCCGAAACGGACATGGACAAGGACATCCGCGCCAAGCTTGCGACCATCGGTATCGGCCCGAACAAGACTTTCGATATGAAGGATCTTTCGCCCGAGCACCAGACAGCCATCGTCGAAGGAATGAAGTCTGGCGACGAAAAAATTAGCACTTACTTGGCTTCCGGTATGACCAACGTCAATGGCTGGCAGATTGGATCTCTTCCTGGCGACGAAGCTCACTACAACGGTGACTGGTTGATGCGTTCGGGTACCGCCAAAGCGGGCCTTTACGGAAACAGTGCCGCCGAGGCCGTTTACCCGCTGACTCGCGTGGATGGCAATGGTGAAACACTCGACTGCAGTAAAAATAACTACACCATCACTTTCCCTGCGGGCCAGTACCCGCCGGTGAACGCCTTCTGGTCGGTCACGATGTACGATGGCAAGTCCCAGTATCTGATCGAAAATCCGATCAATCGCTACCTCATCAATTCACCGATGATTCCCAATATGAAGAAGGGAGAGGACGGGTCTCTCACCCTTTACATTCAGAAAGAGAATCCTGGCGGCGACTTGGAAGCCAACTGGCTCCCCGCTCCAAACGATACTGTCTATCTGGTGATGCGGCTCTACTGGCCGACGACCGAAGACCCGTCCGTCCTCCCGCCGGGCAAAGGTAGTTGGCAGCCACCGGGGATCGTGAAATCCAAATAATCGCCTTTCGATTCGAAACCACGCGGCTCGGATCACTTGGTCCGAGCCGCCTATTCAGCAATTGATGTCAAACAGAAACCTATTCAAATCAATGACCATGAAAACAAAATTTAACGCTCTAACACTGGCATTCTTGGGTGCACTCATTACGACGAGTGCTTGCGCACAATCAGGTCCAGCCGGCGAATCGGCGGCACCCATTGTTGTCAACGTCGACAACTTTAATAAAGCTCAGACCGATTTCGAATTTGCCGGAATCATTAAACTTTCAGCCATCAACCAGGTCCACAGCAATCGGACGCCGACGCCGATCGATAAGCAAAATGTCATCCGGATGAACCGGGACACGCTTTACAGCATCGGCGTTATTAATATTTCAAAAGGTGCGACGGTCACGATGCCCGATAGCGGCAAACGCTATATGTCGTTGATGGTGATCAACAATGACGGGTATGTGAATGAAGTCTATTACGGTGCGGGGGCGCATGAGTTAACGATCGAGAAATTCGAAACCCCTTATGTAGGCGTGGTCATTCGCACGCTTGCGAATCCGGAAGATACCGCAGATCTGGCGATCGCCCACAAACTGCAGGACCAGATTCAGATTAGCGCGGGATCCGACGAACCATTCGTTTTGCCGAACTACGACAAAGCCAGCTACAAGGCGACGCTTGATGCGATTCTTGAATTGGCCAAGGGACTGAAACGCTATACGGAGACCTTCGGTTCCAAAGCCGAAGTGAACCCGGTTCACTTCATGATTGGCACCGCATCTGCCTGGGGCGGACTGCCGGACAAGGACGCTCAGTATATCAATGTGCAACCGAACCTACCGGTCGGCAAATATGAAATCACGGTCAAAGATGTTCCGGTCAAGGGCTTTTGGTCGATCAGTCTCTACAACGAAAAGGGATACTTCCAGAAAAACAAGTACAACGCCTACAGTCTTAATAGCCTGACCGCCAAGCCAAACCGCGACGGTTCCTACACCATCCGCTTCGGTGGTGACCCGACGACCACAGAGAACTGTCTGCCGATCATGGAAGGTTGGAACTACGCCGTACGCATGTATGAACCGAGTCAGGCGATCATCGATGGCAGCTGGACGTTCCCGGGCCCGCCAAAGAAAAGAAGCGAGTGATTTTTGTCTTAGTCACGAAGTCGACTTCATCTTCACAAAGTACTCCCCGCGAACCATAACTTGATCAGACCAATGAAAACAAAAATCATTACCCTCGCACTCACCGGCGCGCTGACCATGGCGACCGCCTACGGGCAGGACGACCCTGACCGGGAAGCTGCAAAAACGAAAGCGGCATCGATCCCGGACAAAGTCCAGACGGTTGCTGGCGAACTGGAATTCTTCGATGGTGTGCCGATCGGCGATACCAACGATCGTGTCTATGACTATTTGACCCGTTCGCGCGCCCTTGGGGTTTACCTTGACAACGTCGGCGCGGTGTCCATCTACAGTGTCCTTGCTGGGATGGCCGAGCAAGGGGCCGATGCGCCGAATAAGATCGCCATCTGGGAACAGTTGATGGATTCCCGGACGCCGGTCATCACCTCCAATACATCCACAATGTATGCCTACGCGCCCACCGATCTGGCAAAGGATGGT
Organism: Roseimaritima multifibrata; assembly: GCF_007741495.1. Lineage (NCBI taxonomy): Bacteria > Pseudomonadati > Planctomycetota > Planctomycetia > Pirellulales > Pirellulaceae > Roseimaritima > Roseimaritima multifibrata. The sequence continues at coordinate 6,275,327 of NZ_CP036262.1, read as the reverse complement.
CCGACGGTGATCGAAATCCCGCCGGGCATGTTGGGCTTTCTTGATGATGCCTGGCAGCGATTCGTCGGCAACATGGGGGTCACCGGTCCGGATAAGGGCAAGGGTGGCAAATACCTGGTCCTTCCTCCTGGCTACACCGGCGAAATCCCCGAGGGATATTACATCCTGAAGCCACCCACGAATCGGAACTTCCTTTTCTTGCGCGGCTCGATCAAGGATGGGCTTGAGGCGGCCGTTGAGAACTTCAAAGCCGGACTGAAAGTTTATCCGTTAAAGGATGCCGCGAATCCAGCACCGACAGAACTGGTCAATATGTCCGGCCGATCGTTTAGTACGATTTTCCCGAGCACTTTGGAATACTACGAGATTTTGAACAACATCGTTCAGGCCGAGCCGATCGATGCGGTTGGTCCAGAGGTGCGTGGATACATGGCCAGCATCGGCATCGTCAAGGGACAGCCCTTCAATCCTGACGCGCGAATGAAGAAGCTGTTAACCGAGGCGGCATTGCTAGGAAATGCCGCTGGGCGTTCGATTACTTACGATACGCGTATCTCCGGAGTGAAGATCTATCCTGGTACGAACAGTAATTGGGTGACCGCCTATGCAAATAAGAACACCTCCTTTCAAGCGGATGGTGCGATGAACCTCGATGCGAGAGTGCTCTTTTACTACAACGCTGGCGGGGTGACTCCTGCGATGGCGACACCTCATGTGGGAGAAGGTTCCGATTACGCTTTGGGAGTATTGGATAGTAAAGACCAACCCTTCGACGGTTCGAAGACCTACAAGCTGCATCTGCCACCGAACGTGCCGGTGAACAATTTCTGGGCCGTTACGATTTATGACACTCAGACCCGTTGCCAGTTGCAGACCAGCCAGCTTTTCCCCACTGTCGGCAGCTTGACCAAAGGCATGAAGAAGAATGCGGACGGTTCCTACGACGTCTACTTTGGGCCGAAAGCCCCCGAGGGCAAAGAAGGCAACTGGCTTGCCACCAACCCGGATAAAAGCTGGTTCTGCATCCTAAGGATGTACGGTCCGCTCGAGCCATGGTTCAAAAAGACGTGGCGGCCCGGCGAAATTGAATCGGTGAACCAGCCGATTGGAGAAGGCGGCATCATCGAGGAACTGGAAGAGGCCATTAAATAGCCCATTCCGAGATTAGTGCTTGCTGGGGTCTCCGCCTCGGAGAGGCGGAGCTACGAGGGTGAGGCGGAGTGAAATGGCTGCGCTGGCACGTAGTAGAGTCTCTCCGAGACTCGTGCTTGTTGGGGTCTTCGCCTCGGAGAGGCGTAGCTACGAGGTGGAGGCGGAGTGAAATGGCTGCGCTGGCACGTAGTAGAGTCTCTCCGAGACTCGTGCTTGCTGGGGTCTTCGCCTCGGAGAGGCGTAGCTACGAGGGTGAGGCGTAGCGAAATGGCTGCGCTGGCACGTAGTAGAGTCTCTCCGAGACTCGTGCTTGTTGGGGTCTCCGCCTCGGAGAGGCGTAGCTACGAGGTGGAGGCGGAGTGAAATGGCTGCGCTGGCACGTAGTAGAGTCTCTCCGAGACTCGTGCTTGCTGGGGTCTCCGCCTCGGAGAGGCGGAGCTACGAGGGTTAGGCGGAGTGAAATGGCTGCGCTGGCACGTAGTAGAGTCTCTCCGAGACTCGTGCTTGCTGGGTCTCCGCCTCGGAGAGGCGTAGCTACGGCTAGGCGGAGCTGCGAGTTAGGCGGAGCTGCGGAACCTTTTGCCGGTCGCGTCCTGATTGACTGGCTACACCCACTTTGCCACACGCTGGTGGTGCAAAAAGAAACCCGGCCTTTGGTTAGCGAGACGATTCAATCGTTGGCCGTTCACCTTGTTCGTAAACGATGTTTGCTCGACCGACTAACAGAGGATCGACAGGACCGATCTGGTCCAGGTCCTTGTTCTCGTATGGAATGGTGTGCAAGACGTATCGCATGGCGTTCAGTCGTGCACGTTTTTTGCAGTCCGATTTCACGACCGTCCACGGCGCGTCATGCGTGTCCGAATAGAAGAACATCGCTTCTTTGGCTCGCGTGTAATCGTCCCACTTGTCCAGCGACGCAAGGTCAACCGGTGACAACTTCCATTGCTTTAGCGGGTGAGCTTTTCGTTCCTTGAATCGCCGCCGTTGTTCCTCGCTGCTGACCGAGAACCAAAACTTGACTAAGTGAACGCCGCTACGAACTAGGTTGCGTTCGAACTCAGGCACCTGTCGCATGAATTCCGCGTATTCATCCTGCTCGCAAAATCCCATCACTCTTTCAACGCCCGCACGGTTGTACCACGACCTGTCGAACATCGTAATTTCACCTGCGGTCGGTAGGTGCTGGACATAGCGTTGGAAGTACCACTGTCCGCTCTCAACCTCCGTCGGCTTTTCCAGTGCGACGACTCGCGCGCCACGGGGGTTAAGGTGTTCCATGAACCGTTTGATCGTCCCCCCTTTTCCGGCCGCATCACGGCCCTCAAATAGCACGACCAATTTCTGTTTTGAACTTCTCACCCACGCTTGCAGTTTTAACAATTCAACTTGTAGGTGGTACTTCTGTTTCTCGTAGGATTTTCGCGACATCAAGTTGCGATAGGGATATCCGCCGTCTCGCCAATTATCGGATAGCAATTCGTCCGCCCCACTATGTCGACGATTTCCCATCGACGGTGACTGCTTTAGCAGCGCATTGCGAAGAACGGTTGCATCCTCCGCCGAAGCTCCGCCAATGATCACTTCCAGCGTTTTTGCCAAAGTGCTTATGTCATGCGGAGGAGTCTTGGCAATGATGTCTTGGACAGCGGTAATCTTGGATTGTTGAGCCGCATCGATCGATTCATCGACCACAAACTTTTCGATACCTTCGGATGCTAGGTCGGGAGGCGTGTCGCCGCCGGCGGTCGTTCGTGTACCCTTGGACTTCTTTTTTCGTTTCGTCGGTTCGCCATTGGACGATGGCTTAGCTGGCGATGATGGCATTTGCAATTGCTTTGGGTGACGGTGCGACGAGAAGGCAAACTTGAATCAAGAGATCTATTCGAGACGACGGCATGTGCTCATCTGCACGAACCGTGCTTTTATGCGCGCCGCTTCCGCTCGATGTCAAGACATTGGTCAAGTATACCCTTTGGAGCTGCGGTTCAAAACTTTTTGATATCAACGCAAATGCCGTTCCGGAGGGACCGTTCAACGCTCCCCTTTCGTGTGCCCTAAATGGTTGCGACTAAATCGTTGAACACTCGTTGGCTTGGTGCTTATGGAATCCTCGTCTCGGAGAGACAAGGCTACGCGGATTCGTGAGGCAGTCCGGGTGGGCCAGGTGTTCGTTGTCGCATCGATAATTGATTGCAAAAATTTTGCAGTCTTCACGCTGGGGACATCATTTGCCACTAATAAACTTCACATCCCGCTAGGGTGCGGGTGGGCATTGAGTTAGCTGCCAGTTGTTGCACTGACCGGGATGAGCCCGGCGGAAGCAAACAGGGACCTGCCAGCGCCAAAGCCCCTAATCAGCTGCGAAACCGGCAGCCCGGGTAGCCGCGGGGTTTGTGGCGAGCGCGAAGGTGGTTACGAGTGGGTCTGCTCTTCCATTGTGGATACTAAATGGTCAATCAAGATGCGTTCTTTTTTTGACACTTTGCCTAACCCTAAAATGCCGCCGGATGCTTTGGCTACGGCGACCATCTGTTTCTCGGTCATGCGGATCAGTTTCTGCTGTGCAAGTGGCGACATCCTCGCGAAGTCCAGTCGCAGCGACCGTTTCCATGCGTCGACGGTGATGCCCGGCGGTTGGCGAGTCATCCACTGATCAAGCAACACAAATGGCACTGAGTCGTCTCGGATGCCGATGCGGCGGGCTTCTTCCATCACCGTCTTTCGCTCGGGGCCATCTGCGCGGTCTTCTGCCCAGGCAACCAAAACCAATGGGAATAAGCGGAGCGAGATCAAACCTTCTGCGGTGATGCTTAGATCGATAAGTTCTTCGATCAATTGCGGGTCGCCTGCGCCGGTGCTGCGAATCAGTTGCTCGCGTCCCTCGGTTGTTTCAGCATCCTGTCGCAATCGTTTCACGATCCGGTGTTCGATATCGTTCAGGCAATTTGCAAACTGGATAACGTCGGGATTGGATGCTTTGGAGTCGGGTTCGGGTTTTGACATTGATTTTGATTTCACGGTTTGGTGTCACGAGTTGTTGTTAAATCGTCTACCGCTTTCCTGGGGGCACGATCGATGCGGTAAGCGGTCATGACGAATCTAGCTTGCTTCATGTCCAAACGAATCGCCCGTCGACGTTGAGACCGCAGGCGTCGGATCGAAATAGTTTGTTGATCGGGTCAGCGGATCGACATATTGCAGTCGCATCAAACGCTCCGGGCCTAGTTCAATTTCAGGGCGAGCGGCTTGGAAGGCTCGCAACGAATCGAAATGACTATTGTCCACAAACCGTTCGATGCCATGGATGATTTTATCGATTGCAGCGGGCCCTTCGCGGTAAATTTCAGACGTCACCATCACGACATCCGCTCCTGCGATCATCGCCTTGATCGCATCTTCGCTCGTTCGCACGCCGCCGCTGGCTGCGATCGACATGCCGTCAGCCCCTAAGCGAGCACGAACGATGCCCTCTAAGATCGTTCCCAGCGAATCAACCGGCGAAAGTTCCCAGCGGATCGTCCAGTGCATCCGATCAATGCTGACATCCCATTGTGGCTGATGCGTAAATAGAATCATCCCTTTCGCCCCTGCGGTTTTGATCTGCTGAGCGATGGAGGCGAGGTTGGCGTAACGCTGGGTTAACTTGATTGCGAGCGGAATGGTCACGCGTTCGGCGACGCTGTGCACCATTTCGCACAGTTTTTCCTCGATTTGCTGTGAAGTTTCGCTCGGAGCCGCGATCATCGGCTGCACATTCATTTCCAGCGCTGCCGCACCGCAGGATTCAATTTCCTTGGCGTAGTCCATCCATGAGCCCGTGGACGAACCGTTGATGCTGGCGACGATTGGAACTTTGGTTGTCGAAGTCAGCATTCGGATCGTTTCCAGGTACGCCTCCGCTCCGCCGTTGTATTGATCCTGCTGAGGCTGGTAACCACTTTGTGAAATCGCCTTCAGCGGATCCGAACGCTTCATGTCGCGATGAATGATCTGTTCCTGCAGCATCGAAGGGAGGACGACCGCTCCTGCGCCGGCGTCGACCAATTGCCGTACCGTTTCAGGCTGCATCGTCAGTGGGCAAGCACCCACCACCACCGGGCTGCGAAGTTCAAGTCCCAAATAATTTGTCGCTAATCGATCACTCATCGTCATCCGTCTTTGGAATGGGGAAAGCGTCCCGTATCAAGGGATCTCCGATAGGAAGAGAAAGATAAGCAAAGCTTGTTCCAATGGCTGCTGAGAACTGAATGTAGCCTTTCGCTCGGGACGTGAAATCTATTTGTGCCGTATTGTGGGGCTGTCCATGCTCTGGCCGGCGTAGCAGCGGCACTCACGTCGTTGCCGTCGCCAGACGGTGGTTCCTGCTGCATTCTCGTCCCGGCGGCACGTCCCTCACTGGACAGGTCTATGGGATTGGGGATGCTGTATTTCTGAAAAATATTTCGGTTCCAAGAACGTCCACTCAAATTCTTATTGGTTCTTCCAGAGGATATCGGATCAAAGGTCCAGTAGTTGCTCTCTGCTGTTTGGACTCCAACGACAAAACAATGAAAATGCTAAAAACAATACGCTGGATCGCTTTCCTCGCCGCTTTAAGCGTCACTGGCTACTTTGGCTGGCAGTTTTATTTGTCGCAGCAGCCCGAACCGCTGCCGGAGGGCATTGTTTCGGGCAACGGACGCATCGAAGCGGTGCAGGTGGACATTTCGACGAAGTTTGCTGGGCGAATCGAGGAGGTGAGTGTCCGCGAAGGGGATTTAGTGCAGCCAGGCCAAGTGATTGCAAGGATGGACACGTCGGAACTGGACGCGTCGCTCGCACAGTCGCAGGCTCGGTTGGCTGAGGTTGAGCAGTCCGTTGACCAGGCGTTGGCCAATATTGCCAAAAGTGAAAGTGACGTTGATTTGGCGAAGAAGCAAGTCAGCCGAGCCGAAAAACTGATAAGCAATAACGCGATGTCCGAGGCGGAGTACGACACCACTGTCAACACGCTGGCGGTCGCTCAAGCAAATTTGGGAGCAACAAAGGCGGCCTTGCGAACGCAGCAGTTTGCCGTCAAGGCGGCGGAGGCTCAAGTCAAACAGATCGAAACGCAGTTAGATGATGCCGTGCTGTATTCACCGGTGCAAGGACGCGTGTTGTATCGCTTGGCGGAAACTGGCGAAGTGCTTTCCGCTGGTGGCAAGGTGCTGACGATATTGGATCTAACCGATATTTATATGGAAATCTATTTGCCCGCCGATGCGGCCGTGCGAACCCCGATCGGTGCGGAGGCTCGTGTCGTGTTTGATGTCGCTCCTGAATATGCGGCCAGAGCCAAGGTGACGTTTGTTTCTCCGGAGGCTCAATTCACTCCGAAGCAAGTCGAAACGTTGGACGAACGGGATAAGTTGATGTTTCGCGTCAAAGTGCAATTGCCGCCTGAACGGGTCAAACCCTACTTGGAGCGAATTAAAACAGGCATTCGTGGTGTGGCGTATGTGAAAGTGAATAGCGAAGCCGAATGGCCGGACTTCCTCGGTCGGCCGTTCCCCGAAGTGCCGCCGGAGACGCCTTAACGAAATGAGTCGACACGTTTTTGCAACCGTTCCTCCGCGACACTGATTCTATTCGACGATTCACAAGCATGTTATGAACCACGTTATCCGAATCGAATCGCTGAGTCACCGCTACGGGAGGAAAATCGCGCTCGACGATATCCATCTGGAACTGCCGGCGGGCGAGATGATCGGTTTGATTGGTCCTGATGGAGTGGGCAAGTCGACGTTGATGGGATTGGTCGCCGGTGCGAAAAAAATTCAAACGGGTCACGTCGAAACGCTCGGTCAGGATATGCGGCTGGGCAAGAATCGTGATGCCGTCTGCCCGCGAATCGCGTACATGCCTCAGGGGCTTGGTAAGAACCTGTATGCCGAACTAACGGTCATGCAAAACCTTGATTTCTTTGGACGTCTATTCGCGTTGCCCGCGCGCCAACGACGGGCCCGAATCGATCGTTTGCTGGAGGCAACGGGGCTGGATCCGTTTCCCAATCGCCAAGCCGGGCAGCTATCCGGTGGCATGAAGCAGAAGCTTGGTTTGTGCTGTGCGCTGCTGCATGAGCCCGATTTGTTAATCTTGGATGAACCGACCACCGGCGTGGACCCGCTGTCACGGCAGCAGTTCTGGAAATTGATCGACGATCTTCGCGGCGAATCCGATTCGATGAGTGTGCTGGTTTCGACTGCGTACATGGAAGAGGCCGATCAGTATGATTCGTTGGTGGCAATGCACGGCGGCAAGGTGTTGGCGTTCGGGACACCGCTGGAGCTCCGCCAGCAGACGCATACCGATTCACTCGAAGCAGCGTTTGTGCAGTTGTTGCCTGAGGACGTTCGCGGCGACGCCCAGCCGCTGGTGATCCCGGAACGGCCGTCCGGCGGAACCGAGGTCGCGATCGAGGCAGAAGGTCTGACTCGGCGATTCGGTGATTTCGTGGCCGTGAGCGACGTCAGCTTTCGAATCGAGAAAGGGGAGATTTTTGGGTTTCTCGGTTCCAACGGCTGTGGCAAGACAACGACCATGAAAATGCTGACCGGCCTGCTACCCGCCAGCGAGGGAACGGCAAAGCTGTTTGGCGAGTCGGTCGAGGCTGGCAGTATGGAAATTCGCAGACGGGTAGGGTACATGTCGCAGTCGTTTTCGCTTTATGGCGAGCTGACCGTCGATCAAAATTTGTGGCTGCACGCGCGTTTGTTTGATGTGCCGGTCCGGGAACGAACGTCCCGGATCGCAGAGCTTGTCGAAGAGTTCGGTTTGGAGGGCCGCAATAAAGACTTAGCGGCAAGTCTGCCGCTGGGCGTTCGTCAGCGTCTGTCGTTGGCCGTCGCTGTGTTGCATCGACCCGAAATGTTGATCTTGGATGAACCGACTTCGGGCGTTGATCCGATCGCCCGAGATAACTTTTGGCGATTGTTGGTGCGGCTGTCACGCGAATCGGGGGTGACGATCTTTGTTTCCACCCATTTCATGAACGAAGCGATGCGGTGCGATCGCATTTCGTTGATGAATGCAGGGAAGGTGTTGGCATCGGGGGCTCCGAAATCGTTGGTCGAATCCAAAGGTGCTGCGACGCTGGAGGAAGCGTTTATTGATTACATGCAGGCGGCCGAACAGGATGACAATCGCGGGGAGGAAACGGAGCGGATCGACAGTAAGAACGAAGGTCAAGTCCACCCTGCCGCCCCTGGCGAAAAACTGGCTGGCCTGCCTTTGGCATCAGGGGCCACGAAAGCGGATCGCCAGTTCTTTCGGGTCCGGCGGATGCTTGCCTATAGCTATCGCGAGACACTTGAAATCCTTCGTGATCCGGTTCGGCTGGCGTTCGCGTTTGGCGGTTCGGTGTTGTTGATGTTCGTGTTTGGGTTTGGCATTACGAGCGATGTGAATCGGGTTGAATTTGCGGTGCTGGATCAAGATCGGTCGCCCGAAAGCCTTGATTACGCAAGTGCTTTGATCGGTTCCAGCTATTTCGATCAGCAGGCTGAAATCCTCGACCTTGACGACATGCAGCGAAAGCTTGAGAACAACGAGATCACCGTAGCGATCGAAATTCCGCCTCAGTTTGGTCGTGAACTAAAACGTGGTTCGATGCCGCAAGTGTCCGCTTGGATCGACGGTGCCAATCCGTCCCGAGCTTCAACGATCGAAGGATACATGCAGGGCGTTCACGCGGGGGTACTGCAGGATTTGGCAATCGAAAACGGGAATGCCTCGTCCGTTCCTGCCGTGTCGATTGAGCAACGGTTTCGCTACAACCCAACCTTCGAGAGCATCAACGCGATGGTTCCTAGCGTGCCCGCGATTCTGTTGGTGTTGATTCCGGCGATCCTGATGGCTGCCAGTGTCGTGAAGGAAAAGGAGCTCGGATCGATCACCAACTTTTACGTCACGCCGACGTCGCGATTGGAATTTCTGCTCGGCAAGCAATTGCCTTACATCGCGATCGGCATGACAAACTTTGTCTTGCTGACGTTACTGGCGATCTTCCTGTTCAACGTGCCGCTTAAAGGAAGTGGGCTGATGTTGGCGTTCTGTGCGCTGGCATACGTGACGGCGACGACGGGAATTGGATTGTTGGTATCTTCGTTCACACGCAGCCAGGTCGCGGCCGTGTTTGTAACGACCGTTGTAACCATCCTACCGTCGATCAGTCTGTCGGGATTGATGCAGCCGGTTTCCACGCTGGAAGGGGGGGCTCGTTGGATGGGGACGTTTTGGCCCACCACCTACTACATGCACGCCAGCGTCGGGGCATTTACGAAGGGGCTGACAGCAAGCCAGTTGATGCCGGATTTCCTGTCGCTGTTGGCATTCATTCCCGTGTTGACGGTATTGACTGCGATGGCGCTGAAGAAGCAGGAAACGTAGATGAATCGTCTTGTCAAAATCTTCTGGCTGGGAACCAAAGAGCTTCGTTCACTTCAGCGTGACAAAGTCCTGTTGGTGTTTTTGGTCTATTCGTTCACTGTGGCTTTGTACGTTCAATCCAAGGCGGGATCTGCGGACGTCCATAACGCATCGATCGGGATCGTCGACGAAGATCGGTCGGCGCTGTCGGCGAGAATCGTGAACGCGTTCTTGGCTCCGCAGTTTCAAACGCCCGAGACGATCGATGCTAGTGAAGTGGACGACGGGATGGACGCCAGTCGGTTCATGTTTGTGCTGGACATCCCGCCAAATTTTGAACGCTACGTCGTGCAAGGACGTCCGACGGAGGTGCAGTTGAATATCGACGCGACGGCGGTCGCCCAAGCCGGGATCGGTGCCAGCTATATTCAGTCGATTCTCAGTGATGAAATTAGCCGGTTCCAAAGCCGAACCGACGCCGACTTCCCCACGACCATCCGATTGGTCACACGACGCGCGTTCAATCCGAACGGTAACCCCGTTTGGTTTGGCAGCCTGATGGGCCTGATCAATCAGATTTCAATGTTGACGATCATTCTGACCGGTGCAGCGTTGATCCGCGAACGGGAACATGGCACGATCGAACACTTACTGGTGATGCCCCTGACCTCACTTGATATCGCTTTGGCGAAGGTCTGGGCCAACAGTTTGTTGATCCTGATTGCGGTAGTCGTCGCGATCTTAGTCGTGATTCGGCAACTGTTGGAGGTTCCGATCGCGGGTTCGATTTCGCTATTCCTGGCCGCGACGGTCACCTATTTGTTTTTCGCGACCGCCTTGGGGATCTTTTTAGGAACGATTTCGCGAACCATGGCCCAGTTCGCAATGTTGGTAATCCTGACGATTGTCGTTTTGCAGATGCTTTCCGGCGGCATGACCCCCGTGGAAAGCCAGCCAGAATGGTTGCAAGCGATCACCTTCTTCCTTCCTTCACGGCACTTTGTTAGCGTCGCTCAGGCGGTTGTCTATCGCGGTGCCGGATTCGATTTAGTTTGGACGTCGTTCCTGACGGTTGCCGTGATCGCGTTGGCGTTCTTTTTATCTTCGCTGGCGTTGTTCCGTCGGTCGATGGCGACCCGATGATCGAACACACCCACAGGATCGCAATCAAGTGCCAGAGATCTGAAGGGGGATTCTGGTTGGCGGGTGCGAGGAATGCGAAAATCGATGTCGCATTGCAGCCGTCTATGGAAGATCGCTGAACTTCGTCGTTGAAACAGAAATGTCATCCAGTGTTAGATAGCTGGTCTGCTGAGCGGCAAAACTGGAATCCCCACCACCGTGGAATGGGGCGATAAACATTAGTTCTGTTTTTCCTCGCCCCTCGGTTCCAAATCGCAAATTGTTTCGGTCGACCACCAGCCGTTGTGGGCCGCCATCCTTGCTAGCCCATACCTGCAGGATTCCGTTTTTATCACTGCCTGTATTGACTTTGATGTGTTGCGTGAGCGTGTAGTCGATGCCGGTTTCAAATTTGAAACCCAGATTCAGGACATCGCCATATTTTCCGCGTTGATCCATGTGGTAGAGATACATTGCCGCTTCGTGGTTGCGATCCCAAATGAATCGTGACGTATAACCCTGACCTTCTCCTGGCACGTTTCCACCACTCCAGCCAGCATTGCTTCCCACACCCACGATCTTGCCGGTTTTGACAAACGAGAAACCAGGTTCGAATCGGATGGTCACGCGCTGGTAGATTTCGTCGTGCGTCCCGAGCGAAACGGCAGCGTTGCCGCCCGTTTCGCGATGCCCAAATTTTCCTTTCGGAAAGGTCATCCTGAGTTTTTTGTTGCCATCATCGTCGATGATTTCCGATCGGTCATGGAGATTCGCCCAGCGTACTTTTCCCCAGTCGCGGTCGGATTTGAAATCGTTATCTGTGTAGTCTCCGACCGTTTCGTTGGAGAAGTCATTTTTGAAAATGATGGTTCCACTAGCATCCGCTGAATCGACGCCTGACGTACGATCGTTGACGGCCGGTTTGGGGCGATTCGTCTGTGGTTCATCCGCACGTGTCACGCCGATTGACCAGGCCGAAGTGGTCATAATAAGTAGGCGAAGGATGACGGTTCTGGTTTCACGCAGCATGATTGGGTACCGAGCGGGAATTGCTTTCTTCGATGAAGTACACGTTGAGATATCTTATCCTAGGCCGTTGGGCTTGGGATGATAGGTTGAAAGAGGAGAATCGTGGGTGGAGCAGAACCGTGCAGGACGCCACTGGTCTTTAGTACGTGTTGGATCGATCGTTTTATGGTCGATTTGAATGTCCAAGCCGTTGCTAAAACGATTGATCGCTGTCGCAGAAATCGCCACTATTTGGGAGGCTGGACAGCGTTGTTTTTGGGAATATGCAGCCTTGCGACTTTGGTAGCGTTTTAGATTGGACCGTTATTCTCCGTACGACCCATGGTTGTTCCAGCTCTCGATCGCGGGGGCGGCAACGTTTTCGTGTTGGTAACACAGCACACTTAGCGATGCGGTGTTCAGGATAAAGTGTTGGCCGGCTTGAACGGGCAAGCCGATCCAGCGGACACCCAGCACGCGGCCGAAATGGCTGTGTGAAAATAACGCCACATTGCCATCAAGCGTGACAAGTCGCTTGATCAGCCGATCGGCTCGTGCGGAGATGTCTGCGGGGGATTCGCCATGGGGACAACCGTCGCGAAATAGATTCCAGTCGGGGCGTTTCTTGAAGATGTCGGTGTGCGTTTGACCTTCGTAGTCGCCGTTGTTCCATTCGATCAGATCTGGTTCTGTTTCGGCTCGCGCCCCGCAGTCGGCTAGATCACAAGTTTGGCGAGCACGTTGCAGTGGACTGACCAAGACATGGTCAAACGTGGTGGAGGCAAGACGTTTGCCGAGTTGGCGTGCCTCGCGTTCACCATTTTCCGTCAACGGAATATCGACCCGTCCGGTGTGTTTGCCAGAAACCGACCACTCGGTTTCCCCGTGTCGCATTATAAAAATTTTCAGTGCCATCGTTGACTCCTGCTGTTGTCGGGGCAAGCGACGAAGAGCGTTTCGTCGATTGGGATTCCGAAAATGTCACGCGACTTTCGGATTTCATAAGCGTTGTCGACGCGTTTCTTGATTCTTAAGCAACATCTAAAGCAACTCAGGTAAAGCAACTCAGGTGCCAAAGTGCAAATGGCAAGGTATGGGCCGTTGTTGTGGTCGGAACGAACGATTCGTTGCCGACCTTTTTCGGGAAGGCTTCGATTGTGTTGAGTATGGTCTTCAGCCGCACACCACTTGCCCGCATATGCGCGGTGGGGGATGCCGTCGCTCGAAACGCGAAATCTATAAGTGACGGTTTCCGAGAGGGACCCACCGACTGGCGACGGCAGCTACGCTCGTCAGAGCGTGGACAGACCGGCAATGCGTCACTAGTAAATTTCGCGTCCTTCGCGGCTTCCGTATTGCCTAGGGAATAATTGATTCGTTGTTGAAATTGTTGAACGTCTTTGCCGCACGTTGAAATAGCCTTTGTTGGCACGCTTATCGGGAAGAGCCGAGTTAAATTGTATTTTTTGCTGGAATTCGGGTAGCATGCAGTCCTTGCGAACCTGTTCTCGCGTCTGTATTCGCTCTGCTTTTACCGTTTGACCGATTCAGCGGAACCCTCGACACCAATAAGTTTTTTATGATGCACTATGCCAAAATTCTTCTGTTGGTAGTCGCCATCGGCTCTCTTGCAGAGAGATCGGTTCGATCTGTCGCAGCTGCTGACCGGCCGAATATTATTTTCCTTTTTGCGGATGATCAATCGACTTATTCGGTTGGATGTTATGGCAACAAGGATGCGATCACGCCGAACATGGATAAGATTGCTCGCGATGGGATGGTCTTCGACAAGCATTACAACACCACGGCGATTTGCATGGCTAGTCGGGGAAATGTCTTTACGGGGATGTATGAGTACAAGACGGGGTGTAACTTCACGCACGGCGATATGCACGCCGATGTTTGGGAGAAAACGTATCCCGTATTACTGCGTGAAGCGGGGTATCTGTCTGGATTTGCAGGTAAGTTCGGTATCGTGGTCAAAGGGAAGGGGATATGCGAATCTGATTTTGATTTTTGGGGCGGCGGACCAGGCCAGACGCATTACGCAACCGCCAAAAATAAATCGATGCAGAAGTATGCCGCGGAGTATCCGCATTCGTCGTTATCCTACGGGGCTTTCGGGCAGGAGGTTATTCGTAAATCGGTCAAGCAGAACAAACCCTTTTGCTTGTCGATAAGTTTCAAGGCTCCGCACAAACCGGCGACCCCCGATCCGCGGTTTGATGCTGTCTACGCCGGTAAGAAGTTCACAAAGCCTGCCAATTTCGGCCGAGAATATGCAACGCATTTGTCTCCGCAAAGCAAAGAGGGCCGGCAGTATCCTCGGTTCACCGAATGGAATTACGACTCCGACTACGACGGCGAGATGGCAAAGTACCATCAACAGGTTTATGGCATCGATGTGGCCGTCGGGATGATCCGCGATGAATTGACAAAGCAGGGGATTGCTGACAACACCGTGGTGATCTACAGCAGCGACAATGGGTATATCTGTGGCTCGCATGGTTACGGTTCTAAAGTCCTACCGATGGAGGAATCGTCCCGTGTTCCTTTGATGATTTACGATCCTCGTAGCCCGAATTGTGGAAAACAGATTCGGTGTGATCGACTGACTGGCAATATCGATTTTGCTCCGACCATCTTGGAATTGGCCGGCTTGCCTATTCCAGCCAATATGGACGGGGAAAGTTTGCTGGGGTTGCTGTCGAATCCAGAGCAGGGAGGGCATGATCAGTTGGCATTTATCAACGTCTTTCCTCCAGAGCCAACGACAAGCTTGAGCTGTCTGACGCAGCGTTATAAATACACTTACTGGTGGTACCGTGACGAACGGATGCAGCCAACCGAGGAGTTGTTTGATCTTCAAAAAGATCCGCTGGAACTAACCAATCTTGCCAGCGATCCGACCCGGTTGGCGCTTCTTGAGAAAATGCGAGAGCGATACGATCAAGAGCTCCGTAAGTGGGAAACGCACGCAGTCGATTACAATGACTACCAACGCTATGGCATGCTTTTCCAACGGAATCTTCCCCAGAAGACAAAGCCGTAAAGCGATGGAAGCCGGAGCGAAAGGCGACACTTTTGATTCCTCTTTTCTTCTTCCATGTTTTTGAAAATGAGTTCAGGCTATGAATCGATCAAAATGCTGGATGCTGACGCTATCGCTGGTATGGGGGGCACATTTGTGTTGCGGCATGGAGCACGCTAGTGCGGTCGACAGACCTAATATCATTTTTGTTTTTGCGGATGATTGGGGATACGGCGATCTAGGTATTCATGGCAGTTCGTTTTGTAAAACTCCACGGCTTGATCAGATGGCAGCCGAGGGGATCGATTTCCAGAACTTTACGGTCAATCATCCGGTCTGTTCACCCAGTCGTACCGCGGTGATGACAGGTCAATTTCCTGCTAGGCACTCCGTCCATCAGCACTTCTCAACCATGGCTCATCACCTGCGTGCCGGCATGCCTGATTGGCTGGATCCACAAGCTCCGATGTTGCCTCGCATGTTGAAGGAAGCAGGCTATGCAACGGCCCACTTCGGAAAATGGCATCTTTGTAATGACCAGATTCCCGATGGCCCGATGCCGCCCGAGTACGGGTACGACGAATTCGGAGCTTTTAATTTGCCCAGTCGAGCCGCGGAGCAAATGCCTACGGCCGAAACCTGTTCACGTGCGATTGACTTTGTTAAACGACACAAGGATCGTCCTTTTTTTGTCAACTTGTGGCTGCATGAAACGCATACCCCGCACTATCCACAAGCGAAATATTTGCAGCAATTTCAGCATCTTGATGAACAGCAGCAAGTGTATGCGGCCGTTGTTGCGGAAGCCGATGCTGGCGTGGGAAGCGTTTTAGACGCTCTGAAAGAAACTGGTATCGATGAAAAGACGTTGGTGATCTTTTCGTCCGACAATGGTCCGGAAAGAACGGGGAAAAAGAAAGAACAGGACGATGCTTCGACGGGACCGGGACTCGGTTCGTTCTATTCGGTTGGTGAAAAAGGGGAATTGAAAGGGCGGAAACGATCGCTCTACGCCGGGGGAGTTCGCGTTCCGTTTATCGCTCGCTGGCCCGGGGTGATTCCCGCCGGAGGCGTCGACCGCACCTCGGTTTTAACGGCAGTCGATTTACTGCCATCGCTGTTGGCGGTCGCCGGACAGCCGTTGCCAAGCGACTATCAGCAGGATGGTGAAAACATTGTGCCTGCATTGAAGGGCGAAGCGTTTCAACGCGAGCGTCCAATCTTCTGGGAATGGGCGCCGGCGCGTGCACATCCCGAAACGTGGCCTCATCAAGGCATGCGAGACGGCAAATGGAAGTTGTTAATCAACGAAAAATTGGGACGCGTGGAGCTTTACGATATCGAAAACGACTGGACCGAAACGACCAATGTCGCGGATGCCCATTCACAAGTCGTTCAACAGCTGACGCAGCAGATTCATGCTTGGAAAAAGACGCTGCCCACGGATCCGCCTGCAGCTGCCCTTTCCAAGTTGAGGAATGATTTATAGCGGCGGAGGGGTGTCCGTGGTCGATTCTGTTTTCCCGCTGGAACGTTTGCGTCTAGCAGCCAATGCGGCTCCGGCGACCAGTAAGGCAGCACCCGGATAGGCGATTGCCGACAGACGAAGAGAGCCGGGGGTGTTCAGTGGCGCCGAAAGAATCGGTTGTTGCTCCGCGGCGATCGCTGCGAGAATCGCACTCCGGACATCGTCGGGGATCTCTGAAGCATCCGGAGTAACGGCGATCAGGTCGACACTGCGGTGCAGCCCGACGGTTGCGTTTAGGACGACATCGACGATGGAATCGGAAAGATCCGTTGGTGTGCCCAACGCACCGTATCTTTCAACCTCCATCAGGCCGGTTGAGTTGTTGAACCAGGCCGCAATGACTGCGTCGTTGGCTGGAGGATTCTCCGTTTCCAGCGAGTCATCAAGTTTGCGAGTTACCTCTTGCAAGCGTTGAAGCGATTGTGGATCGACCCGCCACGGTTCACCTTCGTCCGATTCGGGGTTTAAGTGCAGTTCGCGGCGGAGCAGTGGTACCGATTCAATGATTCCGCCTGCGGAGGTGTCTAATTCCGATCGCTCGGTTGTCCTTGATTCAGATGGCACGACGGATAGGGCTTGCGGCAGTTCCTCTGTCACCGGGACGTTGGATGCAGGAGCGTTTGTATCTGCTGTGGTACCGGTCGCTTGGCCGGTCGCATCGACGATTTGATTTGAATCGTTGGCGGTTGATTCAGCTCCGCTTGTTTCCACCCCTGGCGCTATCGCGAGGGATGTGACTGGAGAGGACGTCTCCGTTGATGGAGTGCTCGGACCAAGAAAGGTTGTGTCACCACCCTGCGGCTGCTTGAAAGAGTCCGACTGCGTGGCGGAAGCATTCGAATCAGGGCTCACAACAGACGGGGTGATCGTTACCTGGATTGGAGTTTGGATTTGTTGCGGATTGTTCGTGTCGCTGCCGGACGCCGAAGAAAAGTGCGCAGGGCGTCCCTCGCTGTGAGAGCCATCCCGATTGGGTTGGAAGCCATGTTGCAGGTCGTTGTCTGGTCGCCCGTTTGAGGAATCGTTCGTTCCGCGCGCCTGGACATCCACGATCGCAGGTCGGTTTTGCGTGTTTGCGGGTTGCCTGCCGTGATGGTCCAAGGTCTGCTCAAATACCCCGGCCGCTAACATGCAGCGAGATTCAAGTTGTTCAAGCAGCAGCGCACGTGAAGATTGGATGTCATTCATGATGCCGCTCCTGAATGGGAGACCATTTGGTGATTCTCTTTGTGTTTGCGGAGGTACTGGCGATAGCGTTTGACCTGAGGTGCCAACTGGACGGCGAGCGTTTGGGCGGCGATCGCTTCATCGTAGGTTGCTGCGGCGGCGTCATGTTCCCCAAGTTGTTGTTGCATGAAGCCCAGGTTGTTTAGGACGCCGCCTAACATCGACTGCGTTTCGGCATCGGTTGCGAAGGATTTAGCAAGCGGACGGCCGTGAACTAGTGCCGCGTGAAAGGTTGTACTTGCTTGCCGCAAGTTCCCGGTTTTGGATTGGGCCAAGCCAAGGTGGTTTAGGCTGATGACCAGGTCGCGCCGATAGGTCGGTTGGTCGGGCCAGCGTGTCATTAATTGATTGCCGATTTCGACCGCTCGGGAAAGCGTTTCGATCGCTTCGGTAGGATGACCGGCGGACGACTGCGAAGCCCCAAGCGTGTTAAGGGTCACGATGACTTGCGTCGCAAGTTTGGCATTGCTTGGATCCGTTTTTAGAACGCCCGTTTGTTCTGCCAGTGCTTGACGCGCGTATTCCGTTGCACGCCCCGGCGAAATATTTGCCAGTAGGCCGCTCAGGTTCGCGTAGACTGCAGCAAGTTGTTGTTTGGCCGCGAGGTCTGTAGGCGATTCGCCGGTCGGTTGCAGCAGAGAGATCGCTTCCAGATAACGTTTTTCCGCTTCGTCGTTCGCTAACGAATCGGCAAGTAACAGCCCCAGATTATTCAATGTGGTAGCAAGTGCTAGACGCACCTGCCCAGTGGAGTCGGATTCCAATAATACTCGCTGTGTTTTGATGGCTCGCGCGAAGTACTTGGCAGCTTCCTCAAGGTTCCCTGTATCGTTGAGGGCCTGGGCAAGGTTGTTTTGACTGGTTGACCAAGCGAGTCGCCGTTTATTGTTGCTGCCGAATGAATTGGCATTTCCCGTAGAAGCGATCGCTGTGCTGCCAGATTCTATGCCCAGTTCAGCATACAAGGACTCGCTGCGGCGCAGTGCGTCAAGGGATTGATCGGTTGCATCTAGTTCGCTTTGCAACGCACCGATCTTCCCATACGTGATCGCAAGGTCTTCTTTTAATGCAGGGTCGTTGTCAGCACCCGCTGCAAAGGTTTTGTAGTAATTTAGTGTTTCTTTAAGAAGCGTTCGCCGAACAGGATCGGCGGAGGGAATGTCGGCCAGCAGTTCGGCCATCTGCGACCCCAGTCGATCGACGGCGCCGCGAGCCAGTTGTTCATTGCGAGTTGCACGGGCGGCGTTGTCATCGGAAACTTGTTTTTCCGCAGCGATCATTGCGGTACTTGCCGCAAAACCCACTAGGCTAAGCAGCCCCACCAAGATCGCGGACAAAACGCTTAAGCGATGTTTTGCGGAGAAGCGGCTTGCACGATCGACCAGCGTGGCCGGACGAGCGATCGTCGGTTCGCCTGCGAGCACGCGGGAAAGATCGTCCGCAAACGCGTCTGCCGTTTCGTAACGTTCATCGCGGCTTTTCGCAAGTGCTTTGGTAATCACCGTTTCTAGGTCTCGCGGTAGATCGCTGCGCAGTTGACGCACTGGAGTCACTTCCTGTTCAGCGATCATTTTCATGATCGCAGGCGCGTCTTCACCGTCGTGAGCGGTGCGCAGGGTTAACAATTCGTAAGCAGTGGCGGCAAGCGAATAGACATCGGCGCGTCCGTCGACCATTGCATGCTGTCCCCTCGCTTGCTCGGGGCTCATGTAACGCATGGTTCCGACAAGGTCGCCCGACTTTGTTAGTGCTAAATCGGTTTGGCATCGGGCCAACCCAAAATCGGTGATCCAAATTTTGCCTTGATTGTCCAGCATCAGGTTGGACGGTTTGACGTCCCGATGAATAACGCCGGTTTCATGGGCCGCATGCAACGCGCGCGCGACGTCGATGATCCAGCCGAGTGTGGTGCGCCAATCATCGTGTGGCGCACGGTCTGCTGACGATCCCGAATCCCGAGGGTATTGAACGGTTGCTGCATGTCGTTGGACCCACTCGTCCATCGATGTTCCATCGATCAGCTGCATCGCATAAAAATGCAATCCCCGTTCGGTGCCGACACTGTGAACCGGCACAATGTTCGGGTGATTTAGCAATCCGGCTGCATGTGCTTCGTTCTTGAAACGTGCGATCTGTTGGGAATCAAGCAGCGATGCGATCGGTAGCAGTTTGATCGCGACCCGGCGTGACAGCGATTCTTGGGTGGCTTCATAGACCACGCCCATCCCGCCACGACCAATTTCACTTAAAAGGGTGAAATCACCCAGCTTCATTTTTCCGGAGGTGATCTTGTCTAGTGTTTCGTGGGCGCTGGGATCATTGAAGCCAACGGCGACCCCGTACAACGCATCCAGTTTCTCCAAGTACGATTCAAAGACGCTGGCGATATCTGGATTTTTGCGAGCTAGTTCTTTCGGATCAAGCGGTTGTCCGCTTTCCAGGCTGACCAGATAATCGTCCAATTGTTGCGTCAGCCTGGCCTGTTGATCTTGGCTCAATCCGGCAATCAACGAGGGCTCGGCATCGATACTGGCATCTACGATCGAGGGATTCGTTACGACCATTAGTGAATGTCTCCGGTCGTCTTGAATGATTCCAACGCACGTAACCACAGCATTCGGACCGCACCGCTTCCTCGGTCCATCCGCTGGGCGATCTCTTCGAACGGCAGCCCTTGCAAAACCCGTAGCGTGATGACTTCACGGTAGGCGGGTTTCAGTTTGCTGAGTGCGTTGGCAAGTTCCACGCCGCGTTCACGTGTTCGCATCGGGGTGCTTGGCGACGGTCCATGTGCAGGCAGGATCGCGGCAAGGTTCACAGCCGATTCTTCCAGTCGGTTGCTTACGGCTTCCAAGGAGACTTCGCGGCGAATATCACGCTTTTGGACTTTTACATGTTTTTTGAAACTGCGATGGAGCGTGTGAATCAAAATGGTCCGCAGCCAGCACAATAGTTCGCCCTGGCTTTCGCCTCGAAAATCAGCGAAGTCTTGATGAGCCGCCAGCATCGCTTCTTGGACAATATCCGAAGGGTTCAGGCGACGACGCAAACGCCTATCCAACTGGGTGGTGGCTAGGATCGTTAGGTAATTCGCGTACCACTGCAGTAATTGACCAAGCGATTCACGATTGCCCGAGCGGGCGCTGGCGAGAAGCGCCGGGAAATCGGCGTCGGCATCGTTGGTATTGCTGGAATGAGATGAGTCGGTCGCGATCATGGCGATTTTCCTGCTGTGGGGCACTCGCTTATCGGGCTGTCGTTTTCATCGGAAGCGGAGAAAAATGGTTGTCTTCCGCTCCGCAAATGTCGCTTTAGGTCAACGTTCTTCCGCGGAGCGAAAGACGACAATCACTAAAACGACAGGCCGTTAATGAAATAGTTGCGGCCGATTTCAAAATCCGCCGGTTAATCTGGAGAAAACATCGTTGGACGCTTCATCGCTGTGGAATCGCCCAAGCGATATCCAGTCAAATCGCCCACTTATCGACCTCGGCGGCCGATCAATGCGAAAACCGCATCCGACAGGTGCTGGTGTCGAAGGTGGTGTGAACGACCGCCCGTTTCGGCAAATTGGTCCTGTTGAGTAACGAAAAATGCATCCAGTTCGTCGAAAGAGACCCCCCCGTCTAGGTCGCTATCGGCATCGGAGATCTTCTCCCAGAAACGTTCGCTGAGTTCGGATTCGGTTAGTTGCCCATCGCCGTCGGCGTCCTGCCCATCAAACGCTTCTTGCCGAGCGGCCGTGGCAGCTGTTTCCAGTTCGGACGCGGTCACCAATCCATCACCGTCCGCGTCGATGTCTAGTTCGTTAAGTCGGGTCCACAGACGCTCGGAGACCTCAGCCTCCGATAAAGCCGCGTCGTCGTCGGTATCAAAACGGGTGATCAGCATCTCTGCGTTTTGGATCAAAAGTCCGCCATGCGCGATATGCAATGGAAGATGTTCTCCTTCATGGCAGTCTTCCTGGTCAGTGTCTGAACTGTCGGTTTCGTCGACTAAGCCGCCATCATCGATTGGATCTTCATTGTCGTCTGTTTCGTCTGTTTCGTTTGTTAGGCCATCGGTATCCTCCGAAACCTCGGTGGTCTCTTCGGGCTCGTCATCGGTGGCAAGGTTGTCATCAGCGACCTCGGTTGCTTCGACCGTTGCTTCAACCGTTGCGTCGATATCGTCGTCGAGGTCCGAAGTGTCATAAACTTCGCTAGCGTTCGCTGACGCGAGAGAGTTGCGGTTTAACGCGTTGATGACCGTTAACGCATCGAGTGCCGTAATCGTTCCGTCACCGTTGGTGTCGCATAGTCTTTCAATATCGACTCCTTCTTCGCTGACCCCGGCGGACGATCGATTGAGTTGATTGATAATCGATAGTGCATCCAGCGCGGTGGTGATGCCGTCGCTGTTGACATCCGTTGGATTGACGTAGTTGTACTCGGGAGCCTCCGCATCCAAACGTCCTCCCCAGCGATGCCAATTGCCGCTGCGGTTCCAGCGGCGACGTGGGAACGGATCCTCATCGGAATCACTTGACGAATCGGTATCCGAATCGTTGGTTGCGGTTTGGTCGTCAGGAATTTCTTCTGTTGGAGTTTCTTCTGTTGGAGTTTCGGGAATGGTCACTCCATCCGCGGCGGCATACAGATTTAGGATCGATTCCGTGTCCTCCGCCGACAGACTACTGAACGACTGGCTTGGTGAAACGTACGGAGCCAGCACGCTGCTAAGCGTGTCCGTGTGGTCAAGGCCCAGCGAGTGTCCAATCTCGTGCACGGCAACATAGACAAGATCGAATGCCTGATTCCCCAGCGAGTTGCCCACTTCCCAGCCATCCGCGATATCGAACTGAATGTCGCCCGCGATCCTTGCTGGATTTATGTCGTCCGGGAAATAGGCCTGAGCAAGCGTGCCACCCACGCCATCGATGTTCGTGAACGAAATGTCGATCGAATCTTGCAGTCCGGCTTGGCTGGTCGGAGTGAACGTGATGTCGGCGACGCTAGACCAGGCGGCTAAAGCCGTTTCAATGGCAGCGGTCGCTTCAGCTTGTGAAAGCGAGTCGGGGCTGTTGCCAATGTAGTAGGTCAATTCGGTGCTACCCAATCCCGGCCCATCCCATCCGAGGCTGGCGGCCAGTACGCGACGAGCTTCCAACGGTTCGGCAGCCAAGCGACGACGTTTTTTAGGCTGGTGATGGCAAGATTTGCTGGACCTGAAAAAGAGCATGCTTAATTTCCTGCGAAGGTTATGGGAGTAGACGACAGTCTGAAACGCCCTGGTGGTGGAAGTACCGTTCCCCTGTAGGCAAGGGAACTTCGCAGGTCACATTGTCACGAAACGTTTTTTTCGGAGACATGGAGACATGGAGACATGGAGACATGGAGACATGGAGACATGGAGACATGGAGACATGGAGAAAGAGGGTGCGGTTTTTGTTCTCTGAGGTCTACTTTTGCTTATTTCTTTTGAAGGCGTGCGTTACGAATTGGGGTGTTGGGATTCATGCGTCGTTGATTTCTTCGGGGGCGTAGATGGGCATGTGCCGGTAGTAGACTTCCAGGCAGTACAGCGACAAGCAGGTGGTATATAGGCGGCCTGCATGCGTGCCCCACGCGTCTTGGTTGGGAGCCCAACTTCCCTTTTCTGGCCCGCGGGTTTGTTGAGCCGCCGGTAACGCGACTTTTAGTTTGTCGTTCCACTCGGTCCATAGGGGACCACCAAAATGATGCAACGCCTGGGTTGCGTAATACCAGTAGTAGACGTCTTGTGATCGCATGCTTATCGGATGGTTTTTCACCAGCGTGTCCAGGCCGTTTCGCATTCCACGCATATTTCGGTCCCAGCCGATGTACTGACGGCAGAGCAATCCTTCGGCGGTCATCGACGGTGAGGGGGCATCGCCGATCATGTAGGAATAGCCGACGTTGTAGTAGTCGTCCTTGCTGCCTGCGCTGACCGAGTCGAGGTACCCATCGACGCGTTTTAAGACTTTGGGATCGATTTTTAGTCCGCCCGCTTCACCACTCTTTAAACCCATCACGAACCAGCCGGTGACGGAGGTGTCCGAATCAAAACGTGGCCGGTATCTCCAGCCTCCACCGGTCGACTGCGAGCGGCAGGCGAAGTCGCACGAGAGTTGAGCGTAGGGGCGAATCCAAGAGTCGCCGGTCATCGCATACAGTTCGCACAAGGCGATGGTTGCTTGAGCTTGAGAGTACATTTTCTCGTGGTCCGCGGCAGCGGAGGCCATGAACCCTTGGCGGTCTTGTTTCTTAACCAGCCAACGAACAGCCTTCCATAGCTCTTTCTCGTATTCGCCCCCGCGGTGCGTGCTGCCCGCTCCCATGAAAGCAAGCATCGCCATCGCCGTCGCCGCGACGTTGTTTTCGGATCGAGCCCCTCCTTGGTAAGGACCGCGAAGGGACCAGCTGCCATCTTTCAGTTGGTTGCGTTTCAGCCATTCCAGCCCCATCGCGACTGCATTTTCCGTATCTGCGTTCCCCCCGGCTTCTAGCAGTAATTGTTGTTTCATCCGTCCAGTACGGCCGGAAAACATGTTGGTTGCGGATGCTTTTCCCGTCGGCGGCGGGGTGGGGGACAGCTTGCGTGGAGCAATCGAATCCAGGTCGAATTTTAGCGAAGTAAGATTGACGGGGATTTCGATTTCAACAGGGGTGATCTCCTCTTGAAATTCGATGGAAGATTCCTCACTCGGCGCGTTGTCCAAATCCATCGCGGCAATGGAAAAATCCATCAGCTCGGTGGTAACCGGGGCACTGCTTTGCCGTAACGTAAGCTCAATCCGTCCGACAACTCCGGACGACGTCGAAATCAAAGCCAA
The DNA here is from genome assembly GCF_007741495.1 of Roseimaritima multifibrata. Classification (NCBI taxonomy): domain Bacteria; kingdom Pseudomonadati; phylum Planctomycetota; class Planctomycetia; order Pirellulales; family Pirellulaceae; genus Roseimaritima; species Roseimaritima multifibrata. The sequence continues at coordinate 6,251,033 of NZ_CP036262.1, read as the reverse complement.
TGCCAGTAACAGCACCAAGTGGATCATCATGCTGACCAACCACGGAGGGGATTCCTTCAGATGCGCTTTGATGGCTTCGGGATGATAGAACCTCGTTTTGCACTCTTCGCTCGGGATTTCGCTTGCCGGTTGAGGGGTAGGGGAGGGAGGTGCGATTCGCCAGCGTGGCTGCTCGGGCACGTTGCTTTGAGAACGTCGCGCGATCGATTGTCCGCTTTTGTCCGAGCGAACCTTGGGAGGTCGGCCAACGGGCGGTGCGGGCGGAGGCACTACGACGGATCGCGAAGAGACGTGCATTTGAGCGGCTCGATAAGAATCAGCCGCAGGGAATTAACTGACGGTTCTCGTTGGATGAGCACCGATTGTAATTGCGACTGCGGCTGGTGAAGAGAAGATTGAGAATCGTAATTTCAGTCCGTGCTGACGGATGTCAGCGTGTAGTCGTCGGACGTTTGATCCTGTTCCCGAAGCCGGGCAGCAATTCTTTCAGCTCGAGCCGCACGTTTGGCTTCCGCGCGGGCCAACCGATAAGGAAGCGCCTTCGCCTCACGTTGCATCATCGCGAGCCGCTGCTGCTGGGCATTGGCGTACATCTGGTAAGCGAGTTGCCGCTGGACCATCAAAGCTTGTTGCTGGTATTGCATCGCCATCAGGTTGTTCTGCGAATAACCACGCGAAGCAAGCGGGGATTGGGAGTAGGGCGAACTGGGGGCCAGCGACGACGGACTACCCGTTCGCATTCCCCCTCCTTTTCCGCCGCTACACTGTGCGGACGCCTCGCCACAGCAGATTAGGGCAGCGGTCAGCAAGCCCGCAGAGAGAAAGAAACGGTTTCGTGGGTGGAGCATATTGCGCCTCCGAATGCAGCAGAGAAGAGAAGACGGGCGACGTGGCCAGGAAGACCGAATCGCCTCACTTCTATAAGTAGGGAAGTTTCGCAACAGAGTGTCACGAATAATCCGCAAGTATTGGTGTGCGACAGAGAATCGATGGGACGCAAGGGGACGTGAAATCAATTGGTGACGTATTATCGGTCCGTCCACGCTCCGGCGAGCGTAGCTGCGGTAGTTGCCGTCGCCAGACGGTGGTTCCCGCTCGGAAACCGTCACTTACAAATTTCACGTCCCGATGCGTCATCCACCTGTTTTCTGCGTTGGGCGGGAACGCGATAAACCCTCTGCGGACTCAATTTCCGCTTAGGGCTTGCCCCGACAGGATCGCAGCGGTCGGCTACCTATACCAGGATTTACTCCTTGATCGTGGCCTTTCCCCTGCAAATCTTATCAGGTGATTTGCAGAGGAAAGGCCACGGGAGTGCTTCCGTCGTCCAAGGTCGCTCCCCGTTTCCGATTCGCCGGGACAAGCCCCAAACGGAAGCGAACCTGCCCAAAAGTCAAAACGTTTTAAGACGGATCCAACTCCGTAACGAAGCTTGCCAGTGCGTCGTTTTACTGCTTTTCTGTGTCCACCGTCTAACGGCGGTAGCTCAATGCCATCTGCGGGCGGATTTCCTAGCGGGTCGGCGCAAGACGACCGGCAAATTCCTCGTGTTTTCTATGCGATTGCCGGACGGTTCGCGCCGTTCCGCTAAGAAAGTAGATGGCATTGAGTGGTAGCTACGTGTATGCAACTTGCAGCTTCATTATCAATTGTCTGCGGGCGGACGACCACGGCCTGCTCGTTCTCGACCACCACCCTGTTGTCCGCCAGGTCCGCCTGGGCCTCCGGGACCTTGCTTGAGTTGCTGCTGCTGTTCTGCGGTCAGGATGAGTGCCAATTGCGCGTCGACTTCTGCTTGTAGTTTGGCGAGTGCCGACTGTTGTTCTTCGCTCAGTCCTAGCTGTTCTTGCAAGAACGATGGGATGATCTGACCGATTTCGGGTGGTCCACCTCCGCCGGGGCCGCCACGCATACCACCACCTGCACCACCGGGGCCGCCGGGACGTCCATCAGCCGATTGGCCGCCAAACATGGCGGTCAGTTCTGCTTTGGTGACCGCTCCGTCTTGATTGGTATCCGCGCGGTTTAGCATGGGTTTCATGCGCGCGTCGGTTACCTCGTTGACCGTTAGTTGTCCGTCGCCGTTTACGTCCAAAGTCATCAAGCGTTCGACCGGTGAGGGGCCTCCTTGGCCGCGTCCGCCACGGCCACCACCGGGGGGCTGAGCGAAAGCGGTTGTGGTGAACGTCAACATGGCGGCTGAGCAGAGTAGTTTGGACAGAGCGTTCATGGTCATGGATCCTGAGAAGAAGTGGTGGATATTTTCAGTCGCTAGAATGGCGCTGATGGGAGCAAAAGAGAAAAAAGAGGGGGAACCGGGAAACGCCGATTAGCGACTTCGCTTTGGGCAGTCGGTTGGCGTTTGTTGAAGCACGATGTTAAAGCTACAGTTGAATTCTCCGATTTTTGAATTGGCGTCCTTGTTAAAGTTTCCTACTACCCGTTCACGATCGATCAAGTCCTCGGCGCTGCGGGACACGTCAACGGTCAGCAGTGAGCGGCGAGAGAGAAACGGCGAACGCATGGCATGGATTTCCTGACGACAAAACAAGGCGTCCGGTCCCGATGATCGTCCGCTAAAAGAATGGTTGCGGTTTCGCAGACGAACCGCCACCGAATTTGCGACTTTCTTTTTTCTGCAACAAGGGAGGGCTCCAGAAGCCGCCCGCGTTTAGGTAAATGTCGGCGAATCTAGTGGTTTGCAGGGTTTTCAAACCAAATGATTCCCCATCCGCCGTTCTCCTCGGTCGTTGCAATATCCAGGTCGCCGTCTCCGTCAAGGTCGACAAGGAAGGCGTTATCCATCTTTTTTCGTGATTCCGGATACGGCATGTCCATCAACGTACTGGTCCAGTTTTCAGGGGACATGCCATCGCCGGTGAAGCTGAGGTACCACAGTTGTGCCTCGTATTCGGGGATGATGACGATCTCGCGATGGGGGCGATCGTTGTTGAGTTCTAAAATGGCAACCCCTTTGGGCTTCGCTTTGACGCGGACGCCAGCAGGCTGATCGGGGCAGTCGACTTCGATCTTCTTGTAGATCGGAGGACCCAGGTTGTTGGTCCGTAGAAAGATACAAATTTTGTCGGCAGCTTTGACCAAATCGAGCCTTCCGTCGTCGTTCACATCGCCCAGCACCATGAACATCCCTCCAATTTCGGGATCGATTATTTTCACCGGCCAACGGTCGGTAATTTTTTCTACTCCTGGATTTTCGTAGTAAAAAGTTCCCTGTTTTTTGCGTTCCTGAACAAGGATGTCTTTGTCTCCATCCCCGTCGATGTCATGAAGAATGCAGCTCATCGACCACTTGGCCTCGCCAAGTTCGTAACGTTTCCAGGCTGCTGCATCCTGTTTGTTATTTGCAGGCTGTTTGTACCAGGCGTTTGCACCAACAATCAGGTCATCCAGACCGTCTCCATCAATATCGCCCACGACGGGATTTCGAGCCTCATTTTCAAACAGAGTCATCTGCACCCAGTTTTGGGAGTCCTTTAGCTTCTGTTTGCCTGGATTGAAGTAGACGTGGCCGCCGTTAGCGACGTAATCGATGTCGCCATCATCGTCCAAGTCACCGATGCCCGAGTCTTCGCATTTGCCATGAGGGGGGAATTCAACGTAGTCGACCCACGGTTGCCGGATTTTCACTTTGCCTGGATTGGAGTACAGGCGGCTGTACCCGCCCTCTTCGAAGTTAACAAAAACATCCAGGTCTCCGTCACCATCCCAGTCATGGTGATTAAAGCCATCGGGACCATGGTTTTTGGGGTCCGGCTGGATCACGTTGACGCGCCAACCACTCGGTCCCTGAACGCCGGCGAATTGCTTCCAGTCGTTTGCATCCTCGCAGCGTCCCATTTGAGGAATCACCATAAAAGCACAAAACAGGCTCACCACCAAAAGTCGGAACATCAAAACCCTATCGATTGTAGGTGTCGGATCGATACCAATAGAAAGACATCCTAGCACTGTCGCTGCAGGGAAGTCCGACGAAACGATCATCCTTTACTTGAGGAGACAAGGAGACAAGGAGACAAGGAGACAAGGAGACAAGGAGACAAGGAGACAAGGAGACAAGGAGACAAGGAGTGAAGGAGTGAAGGAGTGAAGGAGTGAAGGAGTGAAGGAGTGAAGGAGTGCTCAGTTGGTGTTTTTGCGAAGCTGGGCAGTAACTGTCAGAATAAGTGACTTTCCATCGCAACGAATGAAGGTTCTGTCTCCCACCTCCTTGTCTCCCGACTCCCAACTCCCAACTCCCGACTCCCAACTCCCAACTCCCAACTCCCAACTCCCGACCCAACCCCCAGCCCACAACAAGTTACAATAGCTCACACTCATCAAACGCTATTCGCAACACCGCTCAATCCAAACTACCGATAATCAAATCATGAGCTCCGATACGAGCCGGCAGGCTATTGCCAGTATGAAACAGGAGCAGGTGCCCATACCCGAGCACAGGCTGCATGGCTGGACGCACTTCCTGGGGCTTTACGCTGGCGAGCATGTGGCGGCGACTGAGTTCGTGATTGGGGCGACGTTTGTCGCGTTAGGGGCGACGACCAAAGACATTTTGATTGGTCTGCTGATTGGCAACGTCCTTGCGATTCTTAGCTGGACGTTGATCACCGCACCGATTGCTGTCCAGACCCGCCTGAGTCTCTACACGTATCTGGATAAGATCGCGGGAGATTCGATGACCAAACTTTACAACTGGGCAAACGTTTTGATCTTTATGGTCATTTCGGCTGCGATGATTACGGTATCGAGTACCGCGGTCCGGTTGTTGTTTGACATTCCGGCGCAGTTGCAGTGGTATCCCACAAGTGCACCGTTTGTGGCCGTGGTGCTTTCGGTTGGGATCATCGTGGTCTTTGTCGCAATGTATGGGTTCAATGCGGTGGCTGAGTTCTCCAGCATCTGTGGCCCCTGGCTGGTGGTTATGTTTACCAGCGGAGCCTTGGTGCTCTTTCCAGCGTTGGCGGAATCGGTGCTGGGGCGGACGCAGCTTTTGGCGTTCGCTGATTTTATTAAGATCGGCGACCAATCGATTTGGACGGGAGTGAACAGCAGCGGCGAGCCGGGGATCGGGCTGTTGGAAGTGATCGGGTTCGCCTGGGCGGCCAATACGATTACCCACTTCGGGTTGATCGACATGGCGCTTTTGCGGTATGCGAAAAAATCTATCTACGGGCTGTGTACCAGTGCGGGAATGCTGTTCGGGCACTATGTCGCCTGGATCGCAGCAGGGATTATGGGCGCCGGGACTGCCGTCCTGCTAAAGTCGACGATTGTCGAACTTGATCCGGGCGATGTCGCTTATCGGGCACTGGGGCTGTCGGGATATGTCATTGTGATCGTCGCAGGTTGGACGACGGCGAACGCGAATTTGTATCGTGCTGGTCTGGCCGCTCAGGCGATCTTCCACAACCATTCACGAGGCGCGGTGACTTTGACCGTTGGGTGTATCACGGTCGTCATCGCTTGTTTCCCCTTCGTGTTTGGGCAGATGCTTCCGCTGTTGACCTACGCGGGACTGTTGGTGGTGCCCGTCGGAGGCATTGTTTTTGCCGAGCACGTTGTGTTTCCTCGCATCGGATTCACGCGGTATTGGGCCAAGTATCGAAAACTGGATCACAGCACGCCAGCGGTCGTGTCTTGGGCAGCGGGATTGGTTTTTGGATTTGGGCTAAACGCAATGAACGTGATGTCGTTTTACTACCTCTTTCTGCCAACCTGGCTATTCACGATTGTGGTCTATACCCTGTTAGCTAAACGATACGGAGCAGCCGAAAAGTACCCGGATGAAGAACAAGCTGACCGAGAGCTAACCGAAGCGATCCAAGTGTTTCAGAAGCAGCAGGCGCATGACGAAGGTGAACCGGTGAAGGATCACTTGATGGCCTCAAAGGTCCTGAAGGGGGTGGCGTGGACCAGTTTGACCCTGACTTTGGTGCTGGCTTTGAAGGTGATGTTTGGCAGCCCCAATATGAGCGTCTACGAAGCCAATGCGGCAATTTTTTATACTTGGGGATTCGTCTTCACGATTAGCTATTTCGTGTCAGCCTATTGGGTGCTCCGCCGCCGGAAAGCTTTGAATAGTCATTAACCTTTGCTCTCGCCGGAAGAGTGAAGGACGCTGGATTTACGCAATCCACTTTCGTTTTAGCCCATTGTGAAACCGTGACGTTTGAAGAACCCGTCATCAAACGACGACCTCCAGTCGGGCGGTCGTCGGTCACTGCGGCGTGAACTCCTAACCACTTTGCATTCGTATTGTTTTCAGGACCATTCGATGAGTCAATCTGTTTCGCTGAATCAAAACAACCTTGTTCGGCTCAGCCCCGAAATAGCTCGCCCTGAGTACCAGCGAACCGAGGGAAGGGCAGGGATCATGCATGTCGGAGTTGGTGGGTTTCATCGCTCTCACGAGGCCTATTACACCGATGCGTTGATGCAGATCCAGGAAACTCCCGAATGGGGGATTTGTGGAGTGGGGTTGAGAGAGGCGGACCGGCAGATGGCGGCGGTTCTGGAAAAACAAGATTCTCTTTATACGTTGATCACCAAGCACCCCGCCGGGGACATCGAAAATCGAGTGATCGGATCGCTAACCGGTTTTATGATGGGGTGTGATGATCCTGCGGCGGTTATCGAGCGAATGGCCAATCCCGACATACGGATTGTTTCGCTGACGATTACCGAAGGGGGCTACAACGTCGATACTGAAACCGGGGATTTTGATTTCTCGAATCCCGATGCACAGCATGACCTTCAGAATCCCACGACGCCCAGACTTGTGTTTGGCTATCTGACTGCCGCTCTTCGGCTGCGGCGTGCCAACGGCATCCCTGCTTTCACCGTTCAGTCGTGTGATAACATTCAGCACAATGGAAATCTAACGCGAAAGATGGTGCTCGGTTTTGCTCGTCGTCAGGATCCGGAGTTGGCCGATTGGATTGAAAATGAAGTTTGTTTTCCGAACGCGATGGTCGACAGAATTACTCCTGTGACGACCGCAGAAGACATCCGCTACCTTGATGAAAAGATGGGGCTGCTAGATGAATGGCCGGTGACGTGCGAACCATTCTGCCAATGGGTGATCGAAGATCGATTCTCCGATGGGAGGCCTGAATGGGAATTGGTCGGAGCTCAGTTTGTGCCCGATGTCACTCCCTATGAAACGATGAAACTTAGGCTTCTCAATGCAGGCCATTCCGTCCTGGGGATCCTGGGGGCGATTTACGGTTTCGGAACGATCGATGAAGCGGTTTCGGATAAATTGTTTGCGAAGTTTTTGCGCCGATTTATGGACTTGGAAGCGACTCCGACACTGGACGCTGTGGAGGGGATTGACCTGGACGCGTATAAAAACACCTTGATCGAGCGATTCGGTAACCCCAACATCAAGGACAGCCTTGCGCGAATCTGTTTGGAAAGTTCAAGCAAGCTTCCGGTTTTTCTCCTTCCGACCATTCAAGCAAATCTTGATCGTGGTGGAAGTGTTAAGTACGCCGCCCTGGTGATTGCGGCGTGGTGTTTTTATAGTGACAAAGGCGTCGATCAACATGGTCGGGAATTGGAAATTGTGGACGAGCTTAAGCAGGCGTTGCATGACGCTGCCAAGCGAACGCATGATGACCCGCTGTCCTTCTTGAAATTAAAATCCGTGTTTGGAGATTTGGCGATGAACGAAAGGTTTGCGAATACCTATGCAGACTTGGTCGCTCAGTTATCCAACGATGTAGACGTTTCAGCGCTGATGAGCGAGATTATTGAGAGCGACACATAGTGGCTCGCTGGCTAGATAGACGCGATGGAGCGTGTGTCATGTGATCGTTCGAACTTTTATGGATCCGGTCTCTGTGGACGCGGTGCGGTCGATTTGGCAATAAACCACCGCACGTGGAACGCGAAAACGAATGACGGAAACAGGGCAGCGAGCCGATGAAAGGGTTGTGCTGTCGCCCGTTTTTTTTGCCGACGGCAACAAGGGCAAACTTAACCACCGTATTTGTTGAATATACCAATGCCTCTACACGACAAAAATTCGATTCGCGATTTGGTTGACGATGAAATCTATGCTTCGTCGGATATGTCCGTTTCGATGCCAAAGTACAAGTTTCCGCTGCAGGAACACTCTCCGCGGGACGTCTACTCAGCGGTGCACGATGAATTGATGCTGGATGGCAATTCACGGCAAAATTTGGCGACATTTTGTCAGACGTGGGCAGAGCCCGAAGTGCACAAGTTGATGGACGAGTGCATGGACAAAAATATGGTCGATAAGGATGAGTATCCGCAGACCGCCGAAATCGAAGGTCGCTGCGTTCACATGCTTGCCGACCTGTGGAATTCGCCCGACGCTGCCAACACTATCGGTTGTTCGACAACCGGTTCTAGTGAGGCAGCGATGTTGGGCGGTATGGCGATGAAACGAGCTTGGGAGGCAAAACGCAAAGCGGCCGGGAAGTCGATCGATAAACCCAATCTGGTGACCGGCCCGGTACAGGTTTGCTGGCACAAATTTGCACGCTACTGGGATATCGAACTACGCGAAGTCCCGATGGAGGGCGATCGCTTGATCTTGAATGCTGAAGAGGTGGTTCGGCGATGCGATGAAAACACAATTGGTGTCGTCCCCACGCTGGGGGTCACGTTTACCTGCCAGTACGAACCTGTGAAAGAGATTGCCGACGCACTCGATCAGTTGCAAGAAAGTACCGGGCTTGATATTCGGATGCACGTCGATGGTGCCAGCGGCGGTTTCCTTGCTCCGTTTTGTGCTCCGGATCTGGTCTGGGATTTCCGTATCCCGCGTGTCAAATCGATTAACGCATCGGGGCATAAGTTTGGGTTGGCACCCCTGGGCGTTGGCTGGGCAATTTGGCGAGAGGAAGCGGACCTGCCCGAGGAAGAGATTTTTTGGGTCAACTATCTGGGAGGAAATATGCGAGATATCGCATTGAATTTCTCGCGGCCCGGAGGCCAGATCGTTTGCCAGTACTACAATTTTTTGCGTCTGGGGCATGAAGGCTACCGAAAAATTCACACCGCTTGTTATGAAACGGCAAAATACATTGCGGGTGAAGTGGCAAAACTTGGCCCGTTTGACGTGATCTACGACGGAGACATGGCGTCGGGGATTCCGGCACTTTGCTGGAAACTAAAAGAGGGTGTCGATCCAGGTTTTAGCCTTTACGATTTCGCTGATCGGCTGCGAGCCAGAGGCTGGCAGGTTCCTGCCTACTCGCTTCCGCCCAAACGCGAAGACCTTGCCATTCAACGGATCTTGGTCCGGCATGGTGTTAGCCGTGATCTTGGTTCTCTGCTTGTTGAGGATATGAAACGAGCGATCGATTATTACAAATCGCATCCAGTACATACGCCGATGAGTGCTGATGAAGCTTCCGGGTTCCATCACTAATCACTTTGTTGAAGAGTGTCGATAGACATTCAAGTAACTCGGAGTCTGGAAACCGGTGCAAAACGATTCAGAGGATTGCGTTGAGGCGACAGGCGCGTGGCCGTTCATAACACGGCGTGTTTATCATGCCGATGGAAGGGTCCGTGTTTGGACGTCGCGGATGCATCGCAAATTTATAACGAGGTTGTGCGGTGACGGCTCACAACCGATTGCGGTGCCTCAACGATTGAATCAATGGATCGGTGGAGCTTTTGCGATTGGTTCGGTTTGTTTCGCATTCGCAAGTTTACTGTTGCTGTTTCCATCATTGGCGGGATCCTTTGCGAAGGAATTAAACATCGGTGGAATCTATTTTTTAGGTTCGATTCCTTTTACCTTCGCTGCAGGGCTTCAGCTTTTTCAAGCCGCGAATGCGGATGCGGCGACGGAACCATCAAACCGGCGGCGAGTCCTGTTTGGCTGGCGACCTCATGAGATCGGTTGGCTAAGCTGCGCATTGCAGTTCGGGGGGACGATCCTCTTTAATTTCAATACGTTCGATGCGATGTTGACGTCGCTTGACTGGTTGCAGCAGGATGTCGTGGTTTGGGCTCCTGATTTTTTTGGATCGATTTTGTTTCTAGCGTCCGGCTATCTAGCATTTGTCGAAGTCTGCCATGCCCATTGGGCATTTCGGCCAAGGAGTTGGGCATGGTGGCTGAATTTTATCAACTTACTAGGTTGCATCAGCTTTATGATCTCGGCCTGTTTTGCGTTCGTTCCGCCCGGGCTGCCAAATCAAACCGTCGTGATGCTTGCGACTTTATTCACCTTATTAGGAGCGGTCTGTTTCTTCATAGGTGCACTGATGACCCTACAAGAATCACCCGAATCTAGCTGAGCGTGACTATCAACGCCTCCATTTCTTAGCGGAACGGCGCAAGCCGTCCGGCCTGCATCGCCGCAAAACGATAACGGAGCCCCCACCGTAGAATGCCCTTCCGCTCAGCCCCAATTCTTAGCGGAACGGCGCAAGCCGTCCGGCAAATTCATTCTGTTTTCTATGCGGTGGCCGGACGGCTCGCGCCGTTCCGCTAAGAAAGACGACGGCATTGGGCGCAAGCCGTCCGGCAAATTCATTCTGTTTTCTATGCGGTGGCCGGACGGCTCGCGCCGTTCCGCTAAGAAAGCCGACCGGCAAATTCATTCTATTTTTCCTGCTCTTGCGAAGTGCTGGCCGTTAGAGTCTGAGGCGACCAGAACTGCCCTTCGTTGTTTCTCAACAGCAGACGCACGAACACCGGCCGATCATTTTGATTCGAATCGATAGAGAATGGGTTCTCTCCCTCATGAAGATCATCCAGAGGTTTGTGATTCTGCCAGCGGTCAGCAAATGTCAGCCCCTCGGCGGTTCCCCAGAAAATGGTTGCTTCCGCATCGGTTCCTAGATTGCGAATCTGAAAAGTACCCTGGATCCGATTCGCAGTCCGTTTCACGATCGTTGTCGTAATCGCCGATGGGACGGACTTCAGAAACGCAATGTCTTGATCCGTTAGATAGTCTGGCCGTTTAACTTGCTGGGCCTCGGGCAGTTTGACTTGAGCGGCCGGCGATCCTCTGCGAAACGTCCATCCTCCGGTCTGCAGGTAAAACCAACCCTCTTTGGTGAGCCCGCGATCGGTGTGAGTTAGGCCGGTCTGACGATTAACGTTGCCGTTTTGCATTTGATCCAGGGGATGCCATTGGTCAGTCGTGTCCATCACCCAGCCGCGGTACCGCATCGTTCGTTCATAGGGCCCGGTTCGCTGCACATGGGGCGGCCCGGGAACCTCGACGAAACTACCAACCCAGAGAGACTTCAGTGGTTGCGATTTGTTGTATTTGTTGCCGATGGCAAATAAACGCCAACGCTTCGTATCTGCTTCGTAAAAATAGCTGTAGTACGTGTCATGTTGCTCGCCGGGTTCGACACGAAGCGCCAGCACCTGCCGTTGTCCCTGACGCCCTTCCAGCGGTTCCCAGTCACGAACCTTGACTCCTGTTCCTTCATGGTCAAACCCGCCAAAAGTGGCTTGCCGATTTCCGATCCCTAGTAAATGAGATAACTGTTGAACCGGAGGTTCCGGTTTGCCACGTGCAAAGGACCAAAGCGAAAAATTAAAACCTGCGTTCACCGTTCCATCCGTTTTCCACGTCGGGCCGTAATACCCAAACGGTGTTGTGATCGGAGAGTAGAACCCCAGGTCGCCTGGAACCGCATCCATTTCCATCACCCATAATCGGATGTTCTCCTTCGCTGTTGAGCTGGAGAATTTGGTATGGGCGGCAGCGGGACGCCAACGTTTCCGGAGGACGGCAGCGTTGGTCGCTGCGGTTCCGGAAATTTCAATCCAGTCTAGATTGCAGCCGGGTGAAGCATCGTCGCAGGTTAGTTTCAGGGTCTGTTGTCCTGGCTGCTGAATCGTATACGTCGCCATGCCAACGAACGTCGCACTGTCGCCGGAGATTTTGGTTTCAATCGGCATTGCTTTTTCACCAATCCGCAAAGTGAATTTGCTTTGCTCGCTGGTCGCGGACATCCAGACTCGGATGGTCAACTTGCCGGGATTTTCAAAAAACAGTCCCCATTCTGCGGTGTCCCCGGCATCCCATTTGTTGATGGTCGCGAGTGATTTGCCGCCGTTTAAGTTCTCGACGTCTTCCACGGAACCACGACCGCTTGCGGTCAGTCCAAGGTTTGGGAAGAACGCTTCGTTTGGCGTTAGGATTAGCCGCCCGTCGCCTGAACGCTGCCCCATGTAGAATTGATCGGGGGACTTCGGCACGGGGATCCACAAAATGGGTTCACCCAACTGACCAACGCCCTTTCTGGGTAACCGGTTTTCTTGATCGGCTGAGCCCACTGAAAAGAAGCTGGTCAACAGCAGGATCGTGGTTAATGGGAGGATGGTTCGCATGATGACGGATCCAGGGATCTTCGGTTTTTGTATCGCAGTTGGACGCGGGGGTGACGTGCGTCTTTAATTCGGCCGACTGGTGATGTGACGAATCGGAACTTTTTTCACCTAGTGATCTTTTGCATAACTTTGCAGTTCGTTTACGCTGTAGCCTACCGGGTTTCGATATTTTTTATGCCTCTTTCGAAACAAATTTTGCTCGACGGAGTTAATAAAGACATGAAAAACTACATCATGAGTCTGCTTTGTTTTTGCTTCTGTGCAACCGGATTCTGTCAGGACTCGGGCCGCTCGCTTGATGGCGCGGAGAGTCGGCGAGCTGAATTGTTGCAGCGATTTCCGGAAGCCGACACAAATGAGGACGGTCTTTTGTCGGCCCGTGAAATCGCCCGGCATATGGAAAAACGACGAAGTAGCCCCGAAGGGAAAGCTCGTCTGAAACAGCTGCTAAACCGCTTTCCTGATGCCGATACCAACAAAGATGGCGAGTTGAGTTGGCAGGAATTGCGAACTCATCAGGCAGCTAGTCGAGAAAATCAGGCTCCGCGTTCGCAGAGAAATCGAGCCTTAAAGGTGGAGGCTCCCGTCCCTGACGTTGCGTATGGCGAACACGAATTGCAACGTTTTGACCTATGGCCTGTTCCGGATGCGGAAGCGCCCACCCCCCTTGTGATCTTTATCCATGGCGGCGGTTTTCGTGGCGGCGATAAGTCTCTGGTACAGAATTCAACGATCCAGACTTTTCATAAAGCGGGGATTGCGGTTGCTTCGATGAATTATCGGTTGTCCGATTCTGGGCCGTATCCAATCATGATGCAGGACGCCGCGCGAGGTCTGCAAACGATCCGTCATCGAGCAGCGGAATGGAACATCCAGCCCGACCAAATCGGTTGCTTTGGAGGGTCGGCCGGGGCGGGAATTAGTCTTTGGCTGGCTTTCCATGACGACTTGGCCGATCCGAGTAGCGACGATCCCATCGCACGGCAATCGACTCGGATCGTTGCGGCTGGCGCGATGAATGGCCAGTCGACTTACGACATGCACACTTTTCGAGATTGGTTTGGCGTTCCTGACTTAGAGATGGATCGTGCACTCCCTGCTTTCTTGGGCGTCAAAACCAATGACGAGCTGGACGAGCCTGACGTCCTTCGTTTGATGAAAGACGCATCGCCGATCCATCATCTTTCAGAAGATGACTCCGCCAGCGTCTATATGACCTATAGCCGCCCGAATGTGAAAGTCACCAAAGATTCGGCGTCTTCGATTTGGGTGCATCACGTATTGCTGGGGTTGAAGTTGCAAGAGGCAATGAAGGCGCGTGGTCTGGAGTGCGTTGTTACCGCTCCGGATATGCCCGCGGAAACCGAATATGAATCGCTGGAAGAATTTCTCATTGCTAAACTGAAAAGCACCGTCGGCGAGAAGTAATTTTTCGCTGAACCTTTTCTCGTGCGGTTTGATTTGCCATCACCCTTCTCTTGGGGGCACGCCGACATGCGGCTTTTTTGGACTGCAGAACGATGAAATCGTTTGGCAATGCAGCGGAGGATGCACTACGATTTGAATTCGATCGCGGTGGTTTCACCGGGTTCTTTTCTGTATCGCAACTCTCTGCAATCCATGGTGATGAGTATGAAATTTCTAGGTTCCGCAATGGTTTTTCTGGCCACGGTTCTTTGCGTTTCCCCCGTATTGCTGGGGCAGGATACCGAATTGCCGAAACCCGGCCCTGAATTTGAGCTTCTTCAAGCCGATGCGGGAACATGGGACGTCGAAATTAAAGCATGGCAAGGTCCCGGCGAACCGACCGTTTCCAAAGGTAAAGAGACCAACCGCATGCTCGGCGAGTTTTGGCTGTTGTCTAATTTTCAAGGGAACATGATGGGGTTGGAGTTCAGTGGGCATGGTGTTTACGGGTACGACCAAGAATCGAAAAAGTATGTCGGGACCTGGTTCGATTCTTTGGGACCGAAAAAGATGGATCTGGTCGGCACACATGACAAAGCCAGCAACACGTTGACCCTTGAGGGGATAGGGCCAGGAGTTGACGGACAGCCCGCAAAACATCTCATCACGACAAAATACAATGATGACGGCACACATCGGATGACCATGCAGATGGCCGTCGGAGATGAAATGATCAAGATTTTTGAAATGAAATACACTCGAACCAAGTAGTGTTGCCACCCCTAAAAGTAGTGCTCTGCGGATTTTGGGAATTCGCCGTTAGAATGAATCGTATCGGCTCGGCCGGCTGTTTCCGCGGCCGAGCATTTTCCTTTTTGATCTCATCATGGTTCGCGGTGGGATGTTGGATTTAAGTGAAAGTCTATGAAACGATCCTTCTCCGTTGTCTGCGGTATCACTGTTATTGGGCTGGCGACCGTTGGCTGTGGCAAACGAACACCGGTGGTCGAAGTTTCGGTCAATGATAGTGGCGTGACCGTTGAAGAGATTGCGGTTGATGGAGAGTTGGATCTTGCGTGGCCGCAGTGGCGTGGCGGTGTGGGTGGGCGGGCGAATGAAGATGCCGCGACGACGTCGGCGTTGCCAACAGAGTGGAACGCTGAATCAAATGTTCGCTGGCAAGCCGATGTGCCGGGACGCGGGCACAGTAGTCCGATTGTTGTGGGCGATTTGGTTGTGATTGGCTCGGCAACCGAAACCCCTGCTGAGCAATTCGTGTTGGCATACGATCGCAATGATGGCAGAGAACTTTGGAAAAGGGTCGTGCATTCTGGCGGGTTGCCTTCCGCTCGAGCCGTTCATCGGAAGGCGACCCATGCGAATGGAACAATCGCTTCCGATGGAGTTCGATTGGTTACCGCACACCTCAATAGCGATCATGTGTGGGCCACGGCGTTGGATATGGAGGGTGAACTCCTTTGGCAAACCGATATTGGAGCGTTCGTTTCTAAGTTCGGATACGCGCCGTCGCCCGTTTTGTACAAGTCTCTTGTGATTATTGCGGCGGATAATAGCGGAGGTGGGTACCTCGTTGGTTTGGACGTTCGCACCGGTGAAATCGCTTGGCGACGGTCTCGAGGGAATGTCAGTAGTTATTCCAGTCCCGCATTGGTTACGGTGGACGGCGTCGATCAAGTGGTGATCTCCGGTGGTGACCGGTTGGCTAGTTACGCACCTGCGACGGGCGAAATGCTATGGGAGACGCCTTGTATCGCCGAAGCTACTTGTGGGACTGCAATCGCGACGGCGGATCGTATCTATGCCTCGGGCGGCTATCCTGAAAAAGAAACTATCTGTGTTGACGGGAAAGGAAAGCAAATTTGGTCCAATCGGACCGGTCTTTATGAACCATCGCTGGTCACCGATGGAAAGAACCTTTTCGCTGTCAGTGACGACGGAGTTGCGTACTGCTGGGATGCCGTCGACGGCAAACAGCACTGGAAGAAACGGCTTGGGGGGAATTTTAGTAGTTCGCCGGTGATCGCCGGAGGAAACGTGTACGTGTCCGATTTGTCGGGCAACGATTATGTGTTCCAGGCCGGTGCAGAAAAGTATCAGCTGGTAGCCAAGAATCGGCTCGGTGACGATTGTTACGCAAGTCCGGCAGTGGCGGGCGACGCCATCCTTTTTCGAGTGGGCGTAGGGCAGGGGGCCGGGCGTCAAGAGAAATTGTTTTGCATCGCCAATGAATCTTAGCCTGAAAATGTCATCCGCCGTTTGAACGCAACCTAATCGCTCACCGTTAAAAATCTTAGTGGACGAGGCATTTAGCGATGCCGTTGGTAGTGGAAGACGACAATCACTGAATCGATTGGTCGTTTGCACGGCGGGTTGGGGTTCCCTATGCCCACCGACCTTCCAATTCGTCACTAGAACAATCGACGTCCCCCGTGAAAGTAGCGTTGCGAGGACGTTCATGTCGCTGAGCGAAAAGCGACACTCCCCCCCTGTCATTCTCTCCATTCACTGGATTGTGGTAACATGCCCCGAGCAATGACCCAACCCTTTTGCATATAGAGAACGAGACCAAGATATGACGCTGAACGAACTCGCTGGACAACCGGTTCCTTTAGAGCTTCTCGAGAACATTCCACGGTTGATTTCGTCGTACTACGTTCTGAAACCCGATCCGAAGAATTCAACCCAAGCTGTCGAATTTGGTACCTCGGGGCACCGTGGCACGTCGAAGACTGGTCGTTTTAATGAAGACCATATCCTCGCAATTTCTCAGGCGATCTGCGAGTATCGCAAGTCTCAGGGGATCACCGGTCCCTTGTACCTTGGGATGGATACGCATGCCTTGTCCGAGCCGGCATTTGTTTCGGCTCTTGAAGTTTTTGCCGCCAATGGCGTCATCGCAAAGATCGACGCCGATCGTGGTTATACTCCGACCCCTGTCATTTCGCATGCGATCTTGGGTCACAACCGAAGCCGCAGCATTGAATTGGCCGATGGAGTTGTGATCACGCCTTCGCATAATCCGCCGTCTGATGGTGGATTCAAGTACAACGCCACCAATGGCGGGCCCGCCGACTCCGCAACCACAACGGTTATCCAGAACCGAGCGAACGAGATTCTTGCCAATGGTTTGGCCGATGTGAAACGTATCGGTTTCGCGGAAGCTTTGGCGTCGGAGTTTGTGCAGAAGCACGATTACGTCACGCCGTATGTCGAAGACCTGCAGAACGTCGTCGATATGGATGCGATTAAGAATGCGAACCTGCGAATCGGAGTCGATCCGATGGGCGGAGCCGGGATCGCCTACTGGGAACCGATTGCAAAGCGATACGGTTTGAATATCGAAATTGTTAATCGACGTATTGATCCAACTTTTTCGTTCATGCGGGTCGATAAGGATGGAAAGGTCCGGATGGATTGTTCTTCGCCCTCTGCGATGGCAGGTTTGATCGATCTGAAGGATCGGTTTGACATCGCCTTTGGGAATGATCCCGATTACGACCGGCACGGGATTGTGACACCGTCAGTGGGGCTGATGAATCCTAATCATTACCTAGCCGTCGCCATTCAGTATCTGTTTCAGAATCGCCCAGGATGGGGCGCTGATGTTGCTGTTGGCAAAACGCTGGTTTCCAGTTCGATGATCGATCGCGTGGCCGCAGATCTGGGGCGTACGTTGTGCGAGGTCCCTGTCGGCTTTAAGTGGTTCGTTGACGGGTTGTTGGATGGGTCGCTTGGTTTCGGAGGCGAAGAAAGTGCTGGGGCTTCCTTCTTGCGGAAGGATGGTACGACTTGGACTACCGACAAGGATGGGATCATTCTGGACTTGTTGGCAGCTGAGATCCTGGCGAAAACAGGCAAGGATCCAGGAGAGCATTATCAAGCGTTGGTCGAAAAATTTGGCAGTCCCGTCTACGATCGAATCGATGCCCCGGCAACGCCCGCTCAAAAGAATGCCCTAAAAGAGTTAAGCCCTGAATCGGTGCGTTCCAAGGAATTGGCTGGCGACGCAATCGAAGCACGGCTGACGGAGGCTCCGGGCAACCACGCAGCCATCGGAGGACTGAAGGTGGTCACGCAAAACGGTTGGTTTGCTGCACGCCCTTCCGGCACCGAAGATATCTACAAAATCTACGCCGAAAGTTTTGTAGGGGCGGAGCACTTGGCAAGGATTCAAACCGAAGCCAAACAGATCGTCGATGATGCGCTGAGTAGCTGACACAAAACGCTGCCGGTGTGGTCGGTATCCCCGTTCGTTGCCAGTAAATGATTTTAAGTCCCCGCGAAAGCCGCGACCACAAGCGTTACGTGTAGCCTCGTTTCTCGGGACGTGCGATTTATAAGGTGGCGGTTTGTGGTGGTGTGGTAAGCGACCAAAATCCCAACCCGCTGCGTAAGCGAGGGATAGCGGCACCGGTTATTGCTGTCCCTCGCTGATTGGCTTGTTGATTTAGTGATTGTCGCCCAATACAACGGGTTTCCACTGACCAAGACCAAACCGATTTCCACAAGTCCAAAGCTTGGCTAGCCCGGAGGGCGGCAGATACTTGCCGGCGGCGTGAGCCGCCGGATATTCTGCTTGAGTATTCTCAGCCCGGAGGGCGACAGAACATCTGCCACCGGCGCAGCGCTCTACAGATTCTGCCGCCCTCCGGGCTAACGGTGCGCTTCGGCATCGAACCGGTGGTTTAAACCACCGGCAAGTATCTGCCGCCCTCCGGGCTAAACGATCGAACCGAGTTCCAGCCGACAGTTTCTAACGGCGTCCGATCAGCTTTGTCGCCCCAGACAACGGGTTTCCACCGACTAAGACCAAACCGATCTCCACAAGTCCAAAGCTTGGCTAGCCCGGAGGGCGACAGATACTTGCCGGCGGCGTGAGCCGCCGGATATTCTGCTTGAGTATTCTCAGCCCGGAGGGCGACAGAACACCTGCCACCGGCGCAGCGCTCTACAGATTCTGCCGCCCTCCTGGCTAACGGTGCGCTTCGGCATCGAACCGGTGGTTTAAACCACCGGCAAGTATCTGCCGCCCTCCGGGCTAAACGATCGAACCGAGTTCCAGCCGACAGTTTCTAACGGCGTCCGATCAGCTTTGTCGCCCAATACAACGGGTTTCCACTGACCAAGACCAAACCGATTTCCACAAGTCCAAAGCTTGGCTAGCCCGGAGGGCGACAGATACTTGCCGGCGGCGTGAGCCGCCGGATATTCTGCTTGAGTATTCTCAGCCCGGAGGGCGACAGAACACCTGCCACCGGCGCAGCGCTCTACAGATTCTGTCGCCCTCCGGGCTAACGGTTCGCTTCGTCATCGAACCGGTGGTTTACACCACCGGCAAGTATCTGCCGCCCTCCGGGCTAAACGATCGAACCGAGTTCCAGCCGACAGTTTCTATCGGCGTCCGATCAGCTTTGTCGCCCCAGACAACGGGTTTCCACCGACTAAGACCAAACCGATCTCCACAAGTCCAAAGCTTGGCTAGCCCGGAGGGCGACAGATACTTGCCGGCGGCGTGAGCCGCCGGATATTCGTCCCCGATAAGTGGCACTTCCCCTAGCTCCGATTATTTATCAGCCGATTTGCGGCGTGTTTTGCTTCACCCTGGATTTGCAGATTCTGCTGCGGGTAAAAAAGCGAACGCCGTGTCTCATGCGGAAAACGCTAAGACGATTCCGCCAATCGCTTCCGCAGCGATTTAAGAATCCGCGATTTCGCTTGGTAGACGCTTGCTCGTGACAGGCCGGTTGCTTCGGCGACTTCTGAAGCCGATTTGCCTTCGATAGTTGTTTGCCAAAAGGCGTCCCAGGTGGTCGATTCAAACTCGGCTTGAACCTGTAGCAGCAACTGCTTGGAGATATCGCTTTGGACGTTGGTTGGCGTGATCGTCGATTCAACGTTCTCCGCAAGCTGTTGCAACGCATACATCGCTTCGGTTCCGCCAGCGGCCTGCTGTTGTTTTGCGGCTCGGCGAAAATAGTCGGTCGCCCGGCTGCGGGTGATCGTCGCCAGCCAACTTCGGAAACTGCCCGAAGATTTTTGCCTTTCAAAATTCTGGATGCCCCTAGCAACCGACGTAAACACTTCTTGTACGACGTCTGGTGCGTCCCCCGCCGGGACTCCGGCCACTCGGCACCATCGATAGACGATCGGTCCGAAGACCGTCACTAATCGGCTCCACGCTTGCGGTTCCATCTGTTTGGCATCCGCGATCCACATCGTGGATAGCGTTGGATGATCGGGGCGATTCGCGGAGGGATTTGACATGTTTTTTAATGATCGCCCGAGCCGCCGGGGCTCCATTTTCGAAAATTTTGCAATTCGTGTCAGACGTTTGCGTTCATCTTATTGTCAGGTGGATCCATTCTCGTTGAGGGTGCTTTCACTTTCGCCTACACCAAGGGAAAATGCAATGATGACCGCCGCCCCCACGAAATGTCCGCCTCCCGACCAGCTTAACGCGTTTGTGCTGGGACGTTTGTCCGATGAGGCGAGCGAAGCGGTTTATCAACATCTTTCGCAGTGCGAATCGTGCACGTCTGAGCTGGAAACGATCGACGATGGTGAGGATTCGTTGATCGTGGATTTGCGAAAACCGGATCCGTTAGCATCGTTTGGTGAAGAGCCTGATTGCCAGGTCGCCGTTGTGAAGGCCCTCGGATCGCTCGCTTTGTCTAGCGACAGTTCAGGTATCGCCGCCAACTTGCCGCAAGAAATTGGCGAGTACGAAATCGTGCGGCCACTCGGATCGGGAGGGATGGGAAGCGTTTACCTTGCGCGGCATCGAAAGCTGGGACGCGAAGTTGCCCTCAAAGTGTTGGCGACGCATCGACTGGGCGATGCACGCGTACACCAGCGTTTTGAAGCGGAGATGCGCGCGATCGGCCGTTTGAGTCACCCTAACATTGTTACTGCACATGATGCTCGCGAGATTGAGGGAACGGCGGTCCTGGTGACCGAATATATCGACGGGCTGGATCTTGGCCGACTGGTTCAGGCTGTCGGTCCGCTCTCGACAGCCGACGCGTGCGAAATCGTGCGAGTCGTTTGTGTTGCGCTTGCCTACACGCATGACCAAGGGTTTGTGCACCGCGATATCAAGCCCTCCAATGTGATGCTCAGCCGCAGCGGTGAAGTGAAACTGTTGGATTTGGGGTTGGCACGCTTTCAGTATGGCGATCCTGATCGAGTCGAAATCACCGGCACGGGGCAGGCGATGGGAACGGCCGATTACATGGCTCCCGAGCAGGTGACTGACAGTCGTAGCGTCGATGTTCGTGCCGACATCTATTCGCTTGGCTGCACGTTGATGAAATTATTGACCGGACAAGCTCCGTTTGCAGATGACCAATACCAAACGCCATTCGCAAAAATGACGGCCCACGTTTCCGCTCCGCCGCCGCGGTTGAGTGATCAAGCCGGAAACGTTCCCAAGGGCTTGGTGTCCCTGGTCGATTCGATGTTGCAGAAAGATTTAGCCAAACGTCCGCAATCGGCGGTTCAGGTCGCCGAGGAATTGGAGAAGTTTACGGAGGGAAGTGATCTGCAGAAATTAATTGCCGGTGCCCACGCTAGCGGTTTTTCAGCGGCGAGCGAGCCGTTGATTGATTCATACCCAATCGCAAATGCCGCGTTGGAATCGACACGACGCAGAGTGCCGATTGCCTTCGCGGTCGCCACCGGTTTTCTAGGCTTTCTAATCGGGATCGCGTTTGGCGTCATCATCACGATCAAATACCCAGATGGAACTCAAGCCAAAATAGACGTTCCGCCGGGAAGCGAAATTGCCGTGGAATCCGATGAGTTGGCCGGTGCTGAAACGAATCCCAAGTCGGCGGACGCTACCAGTTCGGTGGTAGAGGCTATCGGAAAAGCCGGTCAAAGAAACGCCGTCCCGCAATTGCTGAACAGCGATTCCGCTCCAGTCACGGCTGGATTAGCATTCAGAATCTTGCTTCGTAAGGACGATTTGACCGAAGAGGAACTTGAGATTGCCACCTCGCAGTTGGGGCTGCCACCGTCAGCAATCCATATGATTGTTTCGGTTAACCACGGTGATTGGATCCCGATTGCCGATCAAGCGACAGCTCCGATTGTTCGTGAACATAATGGTATTCGATACGCTTTGGCATCGCCTAAAGCGGACCAACGTCTTGAACGCACCGGTGGGCATGTCAAGGCTTCGGTTTCATCTCAGGGTCTGGGAAACCAGAAGTCTGACGCCGTGGCGACAAGGCCCGAAATCAAACTGGCGTTTGATGACGCTTTGACGCCTCGAATGCGTCGCTTCACCAGTGATAACCTTGGGAAGTCACTTGCTGTGGTTGTCGATGGATCAGTGGTTATGGCTCCAGTGATCAATTCCCCGATAACCAGTGCATGTGTAATATCTGGAGACTTCACGCCGGTAGAAATTCTGAAGTTTTACCGCAGCATCACTGCAGAAGATCGAACCAACGCAGCGTCCAAGCCACAGTATTCTGTTCGAGGAACCTGGAATGTGCTGTTAAGTAACGGTAAGGAAGTGCAGGACGTCTTAATCGTTTTTAGTAATCGACGCTATTACGTTTTGGAAAATTCTGCTGTGATTCAGATGGGGGGCTATGCGTTCAACTCAACGGAAGGAGTGGTTAATGGCCAAGTGGTCAAGGTCAATGAAGTGTTTGCACTATCTGAATTTTCTTTTAGTGCGCCTCATGCTGGTTTTTTGGAAAGCAAGGATGGCCAAGCGATACTTTATTTTGAACCGTCGTTACTCCCTTTGAAAGTTCGCCCCGCATTTCTCTTGCACAAGCCGGGTAGTACGTCGCATGTCACCTTAACCCGGCAGTCGGATTTTCCTGCCGGAGATAATGAAAGGCTTGAACTGGTACGGTCTGGAGTGTTTTCGGTCGCGCATTCTGTTGGCCTGGACTTTTGTCAAAAACTAGACGAAATGGAGGAAGACAACGCGATCAAAGCACTGGAGAATCAGGAGCTTGCCAATCGACGATTGGTTAGCCAGTATTCACTAAAGCAAATTGGTATCGGTTTTCACAATTTCCATGACGTGTACCAGAAGTTTCCCGGTAGTGCCAACGTGCGTGAAGGAGCGAGAGCAATCAGTGGAGATACAACTTTCCCGTATAGTTGGCGGGTGGCCATTCTGCCTTTTGTCGAGCAGCAAGATTTGTTTGAGCAGTATCGGTTCAATGAACCATGGGACAGCGAGAATAACATTAAGCTTGTAGAAAAAATGCCGGAAGTGTATCAGAGCCCCTTTGCACCAGACGATGATCCGGTCGGGCAGACTCATTTTTTGGGATTCGCCACGGAGCATGGAGCGCTCGGCAACGCCCATGGCGAGTCGTTTAGAAATTTCACCGATGGTCTCGCAAGCACGATCCTTCTGGTCGAATCAAAAAAAGGTGTTCCTTGGACCAAGCCTGAAGATCTGACCGAAACCAATGTTGAATCGCTAGAGGGAGACATCCTGCGTTATCTGATGGCCGACGGCAGCGTGCACGACATGCAGCCGATCGATAACGACAAATTGCAAAAGTTGATCACGCGGGACGGCGGCGAAGTGATTGGCAATTAGCGAGATTTCGATTTAGTGCTTGTCGCCTTTTGGGGGGGACGTGCATTTTATTAGTGATGGTTTATAGCGTCGACCCTTCGGGCCCGCGTACTGCCCTGGACAAGCCCGACGGAAACAAACAGGAGCAACCTGCTCGGAAATCGTCACTTATTCTTTTCACGTCCCCCGCGAAAGTATGCGCCCGTAAACGCTACTTTCGCGGAGCGAAAGGCGACACTGATTCTGCGGACTCGATTAAATCGACAGCCTGCTTGCCCGACAGGAACGCAAGGTTTGAAATTTGAGGTGGTTCCCCCCACGTTGTCGCATCCGGTTCGGATTGCCGCTGAAAGCGGCAATCCGAACCGGATGTGTTTTTTTGGAGCCGTACGAACTAATTTCAAATCTTGGCTTCATGCCAGGCAAGCTGGCATGGGGCCTTTTCTCCCTGTCAAACCGTCCACTTATAAAGTCGCGGAGCGGAAGGCGATACTGAATCAGAACAACGGTTCGCTCATTTCATGGTTCATCTGCTCCCAGATTTTCACTAACTCGCTAAGCTGGTCGGGGTGGGAACTGGCTAGATCTTTCTGCTCGGTAAGATCCGTCGCCAGATCATAGAGTTCCCACTTCGCTTCGTTTGGCGATTTTCTTCCTCCCATGCGAACCAATTTCCAGTCGCCATGACGGAGACCGCATCTGCCTCCCTGACGCCAGAAAAGGGTCTTGTGTGGAGTCCCCTCGTCTTCACCTGTCAGGTAGGGGATCAAGTCGACGCCCTCCACCTGATTAGGTTTGGTGGCTGCGGCGATGTTTGCTGTGGCGGTGGCATAGATGTCAAACGAGCTGACCGGTTTTCTGTAAACCTGCCCCGAGGGAATTTTTCCTTTCCACTGCATCATAAAGGGGACTCGGAGCGCCCCTTCATACATGTCGCCTTTTGATCCTCGCAGCGGCAGATTGCTAGACGTTAGTTCGCGAGTGGGGCCTCCATTGTCGCTGAGGAAAAAAACGATCGTGTTTTCTTCCAGTCCCGAATCCTGTAATCGCTTCAGGACGGCACCGACACTCTCATCTAGGTTGGCTAACATTGCGGCAAAAATGCGGCGGTGATCGTCTTCGATCGAAGCGAATTGTTCCATGAACCGGTCGGACCCTTGAAGAGGACTATGGACCGCGTTGTAGGAGAGGTAAAGAAAGAACGGTTTGTCATCATGACGATCGATGAAGTCGACCGCCTCGCGGGTCAGCGCGTCGGTCAAATACTCCGTTTCAACAACTGGCTGACCGCCACGGATGATCGGATTGTCAGCATCGTAATCGGGCTCGTTGTAGCCCATGTGGTCGGTATAGATCAGGCCTTTGTTTCCGACCCAACGACCTGTTTGTCCATAGGGAAGCGTTTTGCGGCGCAACATCGTTGTCACTCCGGCATACGGAGGTGGGACGAAGTAGTGACCCTCTTGGAGGAATCCAAAAAATTCGTCAAAGCCATGCCGGAAGGGATGATAATCCGCGGTGCCACCTTGATGCCACTTGCCGATCAGGCCGGTGGTATACCCCGCATTCTGAAGCGCTTCTGCAATCGTGATTTCTGCCGTTGGTAGTCCAAAACCCGGACGCTCATTAAGGGCACCCGTCGGATTGAATTCGTAACCGAAACGAGTCGGGATTCGCCCGGTTAGCAAGCCGGCTCGGGAGGGACTGCAGTTGGGCCCGGCGACATACCCGTCGGTGAAACGAACGCCATTGTGGGCGATCGAATCAATGTGAGGCGTTGGGATTTCCGGATTGCCCTGGCAACCAAGTTCGCCATAGCCCAAATCATCCGCAAACAGAACGACAATGTTGGGCTGATCCGACGCCAACGCCGACACCGACATCAAAACGGCTGATAGCGTTAATAGGACAACGGCCGTCGGGGATGTCGGCTGAGCAGGGGGCATGATGATTCTTTGCAGGGATTTGAATGGAGAAGAAAGCGGAATCGAGAGGGTGGTTTTTTTATTATGGTTGTTTTACTGGGAAAGTGTCGCCTTTCGCTTGGGACGTGAAAGTAATAAGTAAAGAAAACCTAGCTCCCCTCGCCCTCAAAACAAGCTCCGCCAAATCAAACAAAAAGGCAGGGATGACGCATTGAAATCGCCATTGTTTCTTCCGCTACAACGAGCTTGCTTAGGGCGAGGGGAGCCAAACTTTCGCCCACTGATAAACTTCACGTCCACCGCGAAAGTAGCGTCCGTTCTCGCTACTGTCGCGGTGGATGCAGCTAAAATGATCGTTTCTCTGTATCGAATCTATTCGATTAGACTTAAACTCAAACTCATGCCGATCGTTTGAACCGCAGATAGCCGAGTAAAAATGCGCAACTTCATCGACGTTACCCTTTTAGGACTCTTTGCAATCGGCTGGGGAATTTGTGTTCCTTCCGTTCGCGGTGCCGAAAATGCCATCGATTTCAATCGTGACATTCGGCCGATCCTCTCGGATAAGTGCTTTTTCTGCCATGGTCCCGATGCCCATGAACGCAAGGCGGATCTGCGACTGGATACCGCTGAGGGAGCCTTGGCCGATTTGGGCGGCTACGCAGCGATTGTTCCTGGGAACTTGGAGGAGAGTGAGTTTGTGCTGCGGATCCTTGACCAGGACGATCCGATGCCGCCGCTGGATTCACACAAATCGCTTAAGCCATCGGAAATCGAACTGCTGAAACGTTGGATTGCCGAAGGTGGGGAATACTCGGAACCTTGGGCCTACGTTCCTCCCGAACGACATCCGGTTCCCGAAGTATCCGATACCGATTGGCCCGAAAACTGGATCGATCATTTTGTCTTGGCTCGCTTGGAGGCTGAGGGATTGCAGCCCGCGCCGGATGCCGATCCGGTGACGCTGATTCGCCGATTGTATTTTGATCTGACGGGGCTGCCTCCGACGCCCGCGCAGGTGGATGCGTTTGTCAACGGAGAACGTGAGCTAACGGCGATCGTCGATGAACTGCTGGAATCGCCTCACTTTGGCGAACGCTTGGCGATGTACTGGCTGGACCTGGTTCGATATGCCGATACGGTGGGGTACCATGGCGATCAGACTCATAATATCTCGCCTTACCGCGATTGGGTGATTGCTGCCCTAAACGCGAATATGCCTTTTGATCAGTTCACCCGTGAGCAATTGGCTGGGGACCTGCTACCGAATCCATCGACCGCCCAAAAAGTCGCTTCGGGGTACAACCGGTTGCTTCAGACGACTCATGAAGGTGGCTTGCAGCTGAAAGAGTACGACGCGATCTATAATGCGGACCGTGTCAGAAATGTTTCAGCCGTCTGGATGGGGGCGACCGTTGGGTGTGCTCAATGCCATGATCACAAGTACGACCCGTACACCATCCAGGATCATTACGCGTTGGGAGCCTTCTTTGCAGATATCGCGGACCGAGGTTTTAGCGGGAACACTTTGCCTGCTAATCGGCCACCCGAAATTTCTGTCTACTCCTTAGAACAGCAGCAGGAACTTGCTCGACTGAAGGCAGAGATGGCGTTGGTGATCGACGAAGAAACGCAAACGCAACTTGAATCATTGGAGTCTGCACAGCAAAAACTTCTGGCGCGCATCAAGGCTGCGAAAACGAAAGAAGCCAAGGATACGCTGGCCACAGAACAGAAGGATCTTGAACAGCGGATTTCACAACTGGCGTCGCAAGAGAAGCGGGACGCTTTTCAAAAACTGCGGAAGCAACACCGAAGTTTAGAGAAGCAGGGACGCCAAACCATGATCACCGTGGCGGAAGAACCACGGGTGATGCGGGTGTTGCCACGCGGTAACTGGCAAGATGAAACCGGCGATGTGGTGCTGCCTGCTGTTCCAGGTTTTCTGGGGCGTGTCACTCCGACCGCAGGCGAACGTGCCAACCGACTGGATTTGGCCAACTGGCTGGTCGATCCAGAAAATGGGGCAGGGGGGCTGACGGCCAGAGTCTTTGCGAATCGATTCTGGTACCTGTTTTTTGGGACCGGTATTTCCCGGTCCTTGGCTGATTTTGGCGGCCAGGGCGAACCTCCCGCGAATCCGGAACTACTGGATCAGATTGCCGTTAGTTTTTACGAGAGTGGCTGGGATGTGAAGAAACTGGTTCGCTTGATTGTCACAAGTCACGCTTGGCGGCAGTCATCCGTGGCGTCTCCGGAATTGCTTGAACGCGATCCACACAACCAATTGGTCGCTCGCCAATCACGGTATCGTTTGCCTGCCGAGCTGATTCGTGATAACGCTTTGGCCGTTTCAGGGTTATTGATTAGTGAAGAAGGAGGCGAAAGCGCCAAACCGTATCAGCCTGCAGGATACTATCGTCACCTGAACTTTCCGACTCGCAAATACGCGGCTCATGAGAACCAGAACCAGTGGCGTCGAGGGTTGTACGTGCACTGGCAACGCATGTTCCTGCATCCGATGTTAAAGGCGATGGACGCTCCCAGTCGTGAGGAATGCACTGCACAACGCCCGCGATCCAACACACCCAACGCGGCGCTAGTGCTGCTGAACGATCCAACGTTTCTTGAATCCGCACGCGTCTTAGGAGCACGGATCCTGATCGAGGGAGGCGAATCGGCTGACTCACGTATCGATTTTGCCTACCGAGTCGTGTTGTCGCGATCCCCTGATGAAGAGGAGCGAGTGGTATTGAAGGCTCTTCTGGAAGCGACGCAGGCAGAGTACGTCAGCAAGCCAGCGACTGCTGACCTGCTGTTGCAGACCGGCATCGCGCCGATTCCGGATGGCTTGGACAAAATCGAACTTGCCAGTTGGACCGCCGTTAGTCGCGCGCTATTAAACTTGAACGAAACGGTTACTCGGAACTAGATCATGAATCCATTCAACCGCCGAACCTTCCTCGGCCAAACGGGAATTAGTCTCGGTTCCGCTGCCGCATCAACCCTCGCCTCTGGTGCGATTTCGAACGATATTCCTCATTTTGCTGCGAAAGCGAAACGAGTGATCTTTCTTTGCATGGCGGGAGGCCCGTCGCATCTAGAGACGTTTGATTACAAGCCGACCCTGGACGAGTTGAATGGGAAACCGATGCCGGAATCCTTCACCAAAGGCCAGCCGATTGCTCAGTTGCAGGGGCAGGCACTGAAGGTTCTGGGGCACTTGGCTGACTTCAAGCGTTACGGGAACAGTGGTCAGCAGATCAGCGATTATCTGCCACATACGGCAAAGATCGCCGATGATATCGCGATCGTTCGCTCGATGGTGACCGAGCAAATCAATCATGATCCGGCTCATACTTTCATGAATACAGGGACCGCGATCAGCGGCCGGCCGTCGATGGGGTCCTGGGTCACATATGGACTGGGGGCCGAAACGGAGGACCTACCCGGTTTTGTGGTGCTAACCAGTCAAGGTGGTCGTAACCCACAACCGATCGCGTCGCGGCAATGGTCCGCCGGGTTCTTGCCGGGGCGTTTCCAGGGAGTGGAATTCAATTCTTCGGGCGATCCGGTCGATTATGTGAGCAATCCGAAGGGCGTTTCTGCGAATCAGCAGTCGGCGCTGGTCGATGCGATTCGCAAACTGGACCAACAACGCAATGCCCAGGTCGCCAACCCCGATATCGATACTCGGCTTTCGGCCTACGAGATGGCGTTCCGAATGCAGACGTCGGTGCCGGGGTTGATGGATATCTCCAGCGAACCTCAACACGTCCTGGATGCGTATGGCGCCCAGCCAGGGGACGGTACCTACGCGTCCAATTGCCTGCTGGCACGCCGACTGGCCGAGCGGGGCGTGCGGTTTATCCAGCTTTACCACCGTGGCTGGGATCACCATGGCGATTTGCAGAAGTACATGGACATCTGTTGCGGGCTGACCGACAAACCGACAGCCGCATTGATTAACGACCTGAAAGAGCGAGGGATGCTTGAGGATACGTTGGTGATTTGGGGCGGTGAATTCGGGCGGACGCCAATGTTCCAAGGCAAAGGAGGTCCCGGCCGTGATCACCACATCAAAGGATTTTCGATGTGGATGGCCGGAGGCGGAGTTAAGGGAGGAATCAGTCACGGAGAGACCGATGAACTGGGATACAACGCCGTCCAGGATGTGGTTCATGTCCGCGACTTGCACGCCACGATGCTGCATCTGCTGGGAATCGATTCCAGCCGATTCAGTTTTCCGTTTCAGGGACTGGGCATGCGGCTGACAGGCGTCGAACCCGCGAAGGTCGTCCACGAATTGATCGCTTAGGGAGCACTCGCCAGGCCGCACGTCTGTAATTGGGGAAGGCATCGAGCAAGAATCGAACCACGCACAGCGTCGCTGAGCTTGTTAAACTTGTCCTCGTTTCATCGTGCCATACCAACGAGGGCGATTACCCATGAAGATTTTGTTCAGCTTTCTGTCGGCTTGCCTGTTGATTTCGCTGTCGGCGACTGCGGAAGACCGGTTGCCTGACGTCGAAGTCCAAAACGTACGCAAGGTTTCCCACAATGGGGAACACAACGCTTTCACCGATTTGATTCGCTGGAAAGATAAGATCTGGCTTACCTTTCGCTCTTGTCCCGATGGTCACATGGTTTTTCCGACCTCCAAGGTGGTCGTGATGTCCAGTGCGGACGAAGGTAAAACCTGGGAACTGGAGCACCGTTTTTCGGTTGAGAAACGAGACGTTCGCGATCCTCACTTCCTTGCGTTTCAAGGCAAACTTTTCATCTATACCGGGACCTGGTATTCGGGCGAAGGCGAACTGCCACGCGATCAATACGACCTGAACAAACATCTTGGCTATGCCGTCTTCACCGAAGATGGTCAGGAATGGAGCGAGCCGCACCAACTAGAAGGGACCTATGGTCATTACATTTGGCGAGCGGCAAGTCATGACGGAAAGGCATACCTTTGCGGAAGGCGGAAACGAAATTACAGCGAAGACGAAACGGGAGCCGGCGGTACTGCAATCGTCGAATCGGCGATGTTGCAAAGTGAGGATGGCTTGAATTGGCGATTTCACACGCTGTTTCAGGAAGATCGTGGTAACGAAACCGCGTTCCTCTTCGAACCGGATGGGAACATGTTGTCGGTCAGCCGAAGCCGCACAAATATTGCTGTGCTGGGACGATCCCGCCCTCCTTATCTTGAGTTTTCAAGAGTCGATTTGCCGGAACACATCGGTGGGCCGCTGCTGGCGAAATGGGGACCTCACACTCTTGTGGGCGGACGTCGAACGACGGACAAGGGGCCTAAGACAACTCTCTATTGGCTAAAAGAAAATTCGCTGATTCCTTTCGCTCAGCTACCCAGCGGTGGAGACAATTCCTACCCCGGATTTGTGGAACTGAAAGATGGTCGCGGGCTGGTTAGTTGGTATTCCACGCATGAGAAAGACGAAAAAGGTAAACCGTACACGGCGGTTTACCTTGCGGATTTAGAACTGAGCAAAGAGTAAGGATTTACTTTGTCTCTTGCTGCTTGCGACACTCGTTAGGGTCGGCTGCGGCGTCGACCGTTAAGCGGTTCCACCTCTCCCCAGTACCCACCGATGATGTGCGGGAACTGACCGGGAGTGACGTGGTAGTGAGGTCCTCGTTGATCGTCGGTATGCAGGTTGAAATCATTCAACCGGTTTTGGGTATCGTCCTTGGCCAGTAAACCCTTCGCTTCGTAGGGGCCATAGACGGGGAATCCGTCGAAAGCAAAGCCGATCAGGCTGGAGTGATCTTCACCTTCGTCGCTCCATGGCGTTTTGACGCATACCGGATACTTGTGGTAGTGGTATTGGTTTCGGGGGCTTGGATGGCCACAGCAACGGTCTAGTCGCCAGACGGCGTCGGTTTCGTTGATGTGGTCGAACGGGTTGAAAAAGATCACGCCGTTGGTCGCGACGCCGATGGCTCCCATGGGTAGTGCCTCGTTCGAATTGTTTGCGTTCATCGCAATCGCTCCGGTCGCAGGACGCGGCTCTAGCGGGATGTACCATGTGTTGGCTTGCTCTTGGATGTAGGACGGGTTGCCGTCGAGCAATCGCCAGCGATCGGGAAAGGTCGCCGTCGGATGGTTGGGCAAGTTTCGACTACGCATCACAAGGTGTTTGTCAGTGAACGTGACGATCAGCGATTGCGGTCTCTCTTGGTCTTCTTCGACAGGTTTGCCAGCAAGGTCCAAGTAACCGGCACGTAGCCATGACGACATGTTGCCCGCAAAGGGAGCTTCAAATCGGCCTGATTTGTACAGCAATTGTTCCGCGTTGGTGTGGTCAAACATTTTCGGCGGGGTGCGGTCACCGCCTTGCGGATTGTAGTACCAGCGGCCACCCAGCGAGACAAGCGACTTGGGGTTGGGCTGAGGGAATCCCGACGGGGACGACGGCGGCTGGTAGTTTGCGGGGACGGGAATCGGAGCGATCGACATGCTGCGGACCCAGAATTCTGAACGGCTGCCAGACCCTTTGCCATTCGCAAATCCGACGCTTAGTTTTAGCTGATCGACCTGAGCAAACGGCGTGCGGAAATCCATCGAATACGTTCGCCATGTTCCGTTCCCAAGGCTGCGGTTTGTCGCTTCGTCCTTTAGGTCGGTTCGTTCGCGGAGCACTTGCGGATAGATCCGTGTCTTGATGAGGTCTAACGAATCGGTTCCGGACTTTTGGAAGAATTCGACTTTTAGATACAGTTCGTCAGCGTCGACTTGAAAGTCATCTTGCGCCATGCCTGAAATCGTGTAGCGGTACCATCGCTGTTCGGGGTTGGCAACCGCCTGGGGCAGAGTCGCTTCGCCAGCGAACTGTCCATTTCCGTCGGTGTCTTTGGCCGAGAGCAGGCGAATGCCAAATCCATTGGATTCGACGCGACGATCACCAAGGACGCCATAGGTTACATCGCCGCGAAGTGTCGCCGTCGCCAGTGATTCACCCTCTTGCTGATCGCCTGCAGACGTGGACGTTAGCGCGGTCGCTTGAGCGTTGGCAACTGCCGCGGTTTGCACAAAGCCAGTGTTTGCGGGAAGGTCACGGGCGACTTGGTTTTGAAACTGAGACAGTTGGCTTTTCAGTTTTGCGGCGATTGCCGGTTGCTGACTGGATTGGTTGTTGGATTCCGTCGCATCGTTGCGGAGGTTATATAGTTCCGTCTCTCCCGATGCGGATTGGATCAATTTCCAGTCATCGCGGATGATTGCAAAATCCTCCTCCGCGATGACCAGTGTTCGTGACTGATCGGTTTCCGCTTTCAGGTTGCCCCACAGGCTAATGCCATCGAGAGGTTTCTGGTCGACGATTCGTACGCCTGCTGCCTCGGCGAGCGTCGGCAATAGATCATGAATGGCTGCCAGTTGATTGCTTTTCGATCCTGCATTCAGTTTGCCGGGGGCGCGAACAACAAAGGGAACGTGAATCCCTCCTTCGAGGACCTGACGTTTTTGCCCGCGAAACGGAGCATTGGTTCCGTTTCGAGCGGCTCCGTTATCCGACGTGAAGACAACGATCGTGTTGTTGCGAAGTTGTTGTTTGTCCAGAGCACTTAGGATGCGACCGATCCCTTGGTCCATCGAATCGACCATTGCCGCGTAGGTTGCTTCTCGCTGGTTTAGGCGATGGGAATATTTTGCGATGAGCGATTCGGGGGCCTGAAACGGAGAGTGGGGTGCATTGAACGAAACGAACATCAGAAACGGTTTGCGTTTGTCGCGAGCGTTGATTTGTTGGACCGCTTCCGCGGTTAACAAATCGGTTGAGTATCCCGGTTCGTGGACCGTTTTGCCATTCCGCTGCCAATCGACTTGACCTCGTGCCGCGGTATGTTGGAAGTAGTCGACAAACGCATCGGTGAAACCGTAAAAGTGGTCGAAGCCTCTTTGGGTTGGATGGGTGCCCGCTTGGGATGCGTTGCCGAGATGCCATTTGCCGATCAGGCTGGTCTGGTAGCCAGCTTGCTGAAAGTCTTTGGGGAGCAATCGTTCGGTCGTTGGCAACCCTTCGTCTCGCCCTCGGACCGGTCCGCTGATTCCGTACCGGTGTGGAAATCGGCCGGTCAGCATGGCCGCACGGGCAGGGCTGCAGGCAGGGTAGGCATAGAAGCGATTTAGCGTGACACCTTCTGCCGCCAGGCGATCGATGTTGGGTGTTTCAGCGGATCCACCATGGAACCCGACATCGCCCCAACCCAGGTCGTCTGCCAGAAGAACGACAATATTCGGTTGGATCGAAGAACGACCTTCGATCGCTTTTTTCTGGTTGGCATTGGCTTGCCCGGCCATCGCAACGAATGCCACAAGCAGGGCCGAGGAACCGATTAGAGAGAATGGTTTCATGAGGATAAGCCTGCGATACAATGGGGGTCGAAGAGTTGTTGGGGGTGTATGTAAGTAAACCCGGCGCAGCTCTAACATCTACCGAATTTCTAGAACGTTTTGTGAATTCTTTGATCGAAGACCTCCAGCAGCAACTGAAAGCGGGCGATGCATCGCGATTCGCTGAAGTTTTTGTACATCATCGCCCACGGCTTTGGCAGATCATTCACTTTCGTTTAAGCGATCAGGTTCGCGGCCGTGTCGACGCGGATGATGTGCTGCAAGAGGTATACATCGACGCTGAAAAGCGGCTTCAACATTTCATCGATGGTGATTTTCCCTCGTTTTTTCTTTGGCTACGTTTGGTCGCCGGGCAAACGCTTAGCGACGTTCATCGCAGGCATCTAGGGACTCAATCACGATCGACGCTTCGTGAATCGAATCCGTCGGCCGCCAAATCATGGGAGAATACTTCCATGTGTCTTTCGCAGCGTTTTATCGCACACCTGACTTCACCCAGCCAAGCGGCGGTGAAGCAAGAGCTGATTGGGCAGGTCCACGAAGCGCTGCAAGGGATGAATGAGATCGATCGAGAGGTGTTGGCGCTGCGGCACTTCGAAGAGCTGACGAATCAGGAGGTTGCCGTCGAACTTGGCATCCAGCCGAAAGCGGCAAGCATTCGGTACATGCGGGCGCTGGAGCGGTTACGTGGGGTCCTGTCGCAGATTTCATAGCCTTGCCGGAAAGAATCCGGTCGATCGCAAAACCTTTTTTATTTTTTCGGTAGATGTTCGGTTGGATCGGGGTTTCTAATGATGCCTCATCCCCTACTTAAAACCATCGAGCCCCCATCATGAAAATCGTATTCGCTTCGATTGCTCTGTTCGCATTTGCTGCTGGCTTTTTGTCTCCTTCCGCCAATGCCCAGCCGCCAGGACGAGCCGGTCAGGGGCAGGGGCAGGGTTTCGGACGGCCGGGAGGCGAGCGGCCGGGAATGGGGGGGCCGCGTGGTGGCCAAGCTGGCAGTCAGCAATCGCCTCCTTGGCTGCGAATCTTTGATACCAACGGCGACGGCGAATTGTCGGCGTCCGAAATCGCCCAGGCATCCAGTTCATTGCTCAAACTGGATCGCAATCAAGATGGTCAATTGACGGCGGAGGAACTTCACCCCGGAGGCGGTCCTGGTATGCAGAATGGTCGCAGTCGAGGGCCGGGACAAGGTCAAGCACAACGTCCAGGTCCAGGGCAACGGCCGGGGCAAGATTCGGGGCCAGGACAAGGGCAACGGCCAGGGCGTGGTGATTCGGCACAAACCGATGCGGCGTTTGCCAAAGACCTTCTTGAGTTTGACGAGAACAAAGACAACCTGATTGGACTGGATGAATTGCCCATTCATATGCACGAGGCCTTTGAAATCGCGGACGCCAACAAGGATCGGTCACTAGACCAAGCGGAACGACTGGTCTTGGCAGCTCAGTTTCGTCGCAACCGTTTAAATCCAGAGGGTGAAGCCGTGGAAAGAAAAAATGCGCCAACGCAGGGACGGCGACCCGCCGGGAGAAACTAAAGCGTTGCTCGGCGAAACGTCAGGTAGTGCTTCGGGACCGGACCACTGGGCGATTGGCCTACAGGCGGTGGGGGCATGTTGGAGTACAATCATGCGTAAGGATTTCCACGGGAAGTGTGGCCCGATTTCGGATGGTTTTGGCGGGCTGGAAAACCCATGCCACTTTCATGGGGCAAATCGTATGGCGGTTTTTATTTATGCTTGATGCGGATCCCGATGATACTTTCGCCAGCGTGGATGTCCTTGCTAGTGATTTCTTGGCAAGGTATCGCGATGGCGACCGGCCTACGATCGACGAATACGTACGCCGGCATCCCGAATTGGCCGCAGCGATTCAAAAAATGTTTCCGCTGGTGTTGTCGGTTGAAAAAGTCAAAATTGACCAGCAGGTTTCTGGCGATGGTACTGCGACGCTCGCAGGGCGGTCCCCCAAACAGTTGGGTGATTTTCGCCTGATTCGAGAAATCGGACGGGGGGGAATGGGGGTCGTCTTTGAAGCGATGCAAGAATCGCTTGGACGGATGGTGGCCGTTAAATTGCTTCCCAAGCAAAGCTTGTTGGATGATGCAGCCCTCCGGCGCTTTCAACGCGAAGCGAAGACGGCCGCTGCCATGCACCATACGAATATTGTTCCCGTTTTCGGGACAGGTGAAGCCGACGGCACCTCGTACCTTGTCATGCAACTGGTCCAGGGAGAGACGCTGGATAAGAAAATTACGGAGGCGGGTGCCTCGTTTGATTTTCGGAGGGCTTCGCTGATTGCCAAGCAGATCGCCGATGCTCTTGATTATGCGCACCATAGCGGCGTGTTACATCGAGACGTAAAACCGGCCAATATTCTGCTGGATGAAAACGATACGGCTCAAATCACCGATTTTGGTCTTGCCCGAAATCGGCAGGATGATCTGACGATGACGCAGGCGCTCAGTGGCAGTCCACGCTACATGGCTCCGGAACGCTTTCAAGGTTTGTCCGACGAGCGGAGCGACATCTATAGTCTGGGTTTGACGCTTTATGAGATGTTGACTGGTGAGCCTGCCTTTGTGGATTCGGATCCTCATCAGTTAATGGAATCGGTCCGCCAGCACCGTGTTAAATCGGTTCGTCTTTTACGCCCCGATGTTCCGTTAGATTTGGAAACGATTGTTTCCAAAGCGATGAATCCGGAGGCTTCGCTCCGATATCAAACGGCTGCAAGTCTGCGGGACGATCTGAATCGTTTCTTGCTGGATCAGCCGATTCAGGCTCGACGTATTTCGCCGCTGTCGCGTTGTCTGCGGTGGTGCCGTCGAAATCCGCGGATTGCAGCGTCCGCGGGGATTGCTTTGGCATCGCTAAGCCTGGCAACGTTGGCGTCGACCGCGGGGTGGGTGATTGTTTCGCAAGCGAATCAACGGACGGCCGAGGCGCTGCGCCAGTCGGAGCAGACGGTAGACGTTGCTTTACTGTCGCTGGATGGCGTCGTCGATATTGTGGCAGCCCCTTCGGCGGGAATCCGCGATACGGGGTTTGACGATTCGGGCTTTGATAATTCGGGCTCGCCCATTCTCCGCTTGAATCCATCCCCGCATACGGCGAAGGTACTTGAGAGTATTCAGCCGCTTTATGAACGGCTTTCGCAGCAATCGCCTAGCCGGCCCGATGTGATCGTGCAGATGATTCGGGCGAGTATTCGGTTGGCGTTGATCCAGCAACAATTGGGGCAGACGTCCGCTGCGATCGATTCGCTAGATCGCGGTCTGCAGGTTCTGTTGACGCGAAGTGAGATGACCGCACTGCCTGAAAATGAAAAGCAACGGCTGTTGGCAAGTTTGTACAACGAATTGGCTGCAGCGAACGCGAGTGCGATGCGATTCGATGAATCCGAAGCCGCTTCCCTCGAAGCGATCACCGCCGCGATGAAGGTTCCCGCATCGGACCGCGAAGCACAGTTGCAACTAGCCCGTGCTCATGTGGCCCTGGGGGCTCCAGCTTCGCAGCGCCGCCGTGTTGATTCGTCGTCGGTTCAATTGGCTCATCAACAGCAGAGAGAACATCTAAATGCTGCCCATGAAATATTGGAACAACTGCACCAAACGCCTGAAGAGGGTGGAACGGTGCAGGAATCGAGGGGGCAGGGTAGTCTGCTTGAAGTTCTGCGAGCTCAGGTTCGCCTGGCAGAATCGCGGCTTGCCAAACGTCCGGGCCTCAAACAAGATCATTTTGCGGAAGCGATCAAAATTTTTCGCCGCCAGCTAGATGCGACGCCCGACGATACCGCCGTCCGCTTTCGTTTGGTGGAAGCCTTGGCAGGGGTGAATTTGCGGCGTGAAGTGCGGACGCCTCGTCAACGGAACGAAGCCCGGATGCGACTGCGAGAATCGCTGGACGAACTTGCCCCTTTGCGTCGTCAATTCCCGGACACGACGCTCTTCGCCGTTGCCGAAGTACATGTGTGGCACAAGTTGTCCAATATCGCTCGCTCCGCTGGAGACCTATCGCTTGCCTCCGAGCACCTAGACAATGCGATGCGCATTCAAACGCAGTTGGTGGAGGAGTCGCCTGAAAATATGACTCACCGATGTTGGCGAGCCTTATTGTACCGATCGGTTGCCGAAATCGGTGATCTTCAAGGGGATACAGAAGGGAAGCTTGCGGCTATCGAAAACGCCTCTGCCGACCTCGATGCAATCGCTCCGTCTGACCAAGATCAGCCATTTGTGCTGCAAACGCGTCAGCGGATCGAAGAATTGGTACTTCCCGATATCTAATCGGCGCAGGGTGATCGGAAACCATTGGCATGGTCGTCGTAGCGGGGGGCGACTCGGCGGTGGGCTCTCGCCGAGTCGATATGAGTTTCCGAAGGATTAGGTGGTGGCATCCAGGTTACCGCCACCACGTTTGATGAACGAATCCGGAAAGGTGTCAACGCGCGAGCTAGAACTTGTGCTGCTCGTACCGCTCTGTTCTTCCAGCCATTCGAGCAATGCGTCAATTTCGCTTGCTGCGGATGTTTCGGTCGTTTCACTCGTTTCGGTGTCGTCGGATGTTGGCGGTGGACCGCCCCCCGGTGGTGGACCGCCAGCACGCCGTGGTCCACCCCCGCCTCGTGGTCCTTCGCCGCTCGCGGAGCTCTGGCCGCTTTGGGTTTGCGAACCCTGTGATGCCGGGGTGCCGAGCTGGCTGACGAAACTGTCACCATCGATGCCGTGTTCGGTGAGGACTTCGCTGAGTGCGTCCTTTACTTTTTGTGGCGTCAGGCTTGTGCTGTTCGCAAGGGCTGCGACGGCATCTTTCAGTTCCGTTTGAATTTTGGTTTGGTCTTCGGTGGATACCTTTTGTTCGGTCAGGAAACTGGTGAGAGATTTTTCTAGCCGTTCGGCGGGATCTCCCCCGCCGGCTCGTTGACTACCGCTAGCGGCTTGGTTCACGTACGGACTTGATCCGCCCTGCGTTGAAGTGATTGGGTTCATTGGAATTCCTTTTCGTAAATGAGGCGGAGGCGAATAACGCCTTTTCTTAATAGTGCGTGGACTGGCACGAAGCGGGGCCACGGTTTTCGTTGATGAAGATGCTTGCGGTGTAGAAAATGCTGCACGCATCCTCGATGCGTGCGCAAGTAAAAGGGATTGTTTCGACGAAGATGTCTTTACAGTCCGAGCCAAGGGAGTCGATGTGGACGGGACCGCTGAATGTCGGGGGTTTTGGGCACCTGTAGCCGTGAATGTTTTGCTATCGATTGGTTGTTGGTCTCGGTCACACTTTCCATGAAAATCGCTTCCCCAAAATCAAATGGAGCAAGAATGGAATCGAGTGTGAACGAGTCTCCAAGGATAGTATCGGTTAACGCCGCGGTTGTTTTTTGCATGATCTTATATCTAAGCGAAAAGAAGTTTGATTGAATGTTCGTCGGGGATGACGATTCGGTTAGACCACGACACGGAAGTTGATTCCGCCCAGGTTTTCTTCTCCGTTGGAAATCATCAGATCCCAAGTGCCGATTCCAGCAATGTCCCATTCGTCGGAATCTGCGATACGAACTTGGTAGGCCCCCGATTGAGTAACCGAATCAAAGGCGTAGTTTCCTTCGCTGTCGGTGACTGTCGAGTCGATCACGTTTCCATCGCTATCGAGCAATTCGACCGCGATGCCCTCCGCTGCGACGATTCGATCGTCACGTTTTTCTGGAGTCGGTTTGTCATTTCGATCCCCAGGATGCTGATCTCCAGGACGCTGGTTACCAAGATGCTGGTTCCCTGGACCTTGATCCCCAAGTCGTTGATTTCCGAGACTTTCGTTCTCTGACTGTTGTGAGTCCTGTTGTTGTGAACGCAGGCGTTGTGAATCCTGTTGTTGGGCGAACGCAGTCGATTCCGCTTCGGAGGCAACCAGTTCCCCCTCTTCGGTAGGTGCGAGGTCGGTTGTTTCCTCTGTGGACGATGTTGCGGATTCGGCAACCACCGTTCCAGTGATCTCGGGCGTGAAGAAGAATACGTTCGACTGCAGGGAAGTGAGGTTCGTGTTGCGAGTGATTATTTCGGCGAGCGTACTGTTTTCGATCTCGCGAATCTCACTGTTTGTCATCGTGTTTTCGTAGTAGAACCGGTCACCATCACGCAGTCGTTCGAATTGGTCGGCGATGATCGCCGTGGCCGTTTCGCCCAGCGATCCGTCTTCGGTGTGATCTTCGGCCAGTAAACCAACCCACAGATCGATATCGTTGACGTCTCCGTAAAGGGCTTCAAGTTTCGCGGCAACCTCAGCATCGCTGGTGATCTCCGCGAACGATTCGACGGGATCCAGTCCGTAGGCTGCTCGCGTCGAATTGTAATCGGCTAAGCCGTGATCGCGTCCGCGTTGAATATTTAGCGATGCCAAATCAAATCCGCCGGCTCCTGGAGGGCCGAACAAGAAATTGCGAAGGCTGTCGACAACCTCTAAATCAATCTCTTGTGACAGCGTGGATGCTTCGGATTTTAGGAAAACTTCGATGCCCGTTTCTTCCAGTAAGTCAGGTACGAAGAATGCGTCGGCAAGTGAAATCGGTTCGTCAATGTCTAGGCCATCATCGCCGACCTGGCGGAATTCATCATTAAGCGTCGAATGTCCGAAACGGTATGCGGCGGTAGAAAATTCATTGGCGATTCCTGGGTTTACGCTCGAATCGTAACCGGAGTATTCGGATAAGGCATCTTCGCCCAGCAGTGCAGGCAGGTACTCGTTGTAGGTGATCGATTGCAGTTCTGCGATCACGATCTCACGAGCCTGCTGGTAGATTTCCTCGTCTGAAAGGTCTGGGTTGGCTGCGGAAATTTCATCGGCCAGACGGTTGTGTTCGCGGACGAACAGGGTTTGCATGGATGTTAGAATGAGGTTCTCGGCAGCGCGAATGTCTCCGGCAAGAATACTGCCATTTTCATCCGTGGGTAATAAACCTTCTTCGGTAATTAACATCCGCCCGCCAACGAATTCGCGAAGGGCGTCCGAGGTTTCTTGGTCGCTGCCGTAGACCTGAGACCCATCGACCCAGGCGGTGATCGCATTCTCTTGCTGAGCAGGATTTTCTACGGACGTTCCCGTGCCGTCAGCGATCAACGATCGCGTTAAGCTGATCGTTTCTTCACCGGTTCCAAAGGGATCGAAGTAGGGGTCGCCTTCGGGAACTTCGATTTCGAACAAATCGGCTTCGTCACTTGATGTCAGCGTCAGGGTAATGTCATGGTCGAGGAACTGACCCCAGGCATACACAAATGAAGTCATGTCACGGTCACTTGTGGTCCCTTCGCTATCCGCCGTTGAAAGCGCGTTGCTGATCTCGCGAGCACTCGGACGATCTTCGCCTGCTGGTTCCGAAATTCCATCGGCGTAGTCATTGTCGGCGATTCGCAAAAATTCGACTCCGGTCGAGCCATATTCTGGGTTTTCTAAGTTATTGCCAGTCCCATCGACCGAACGCACTTCTGCCGGGGAATCGGTGCTGGGATTTTCGGTCGGCTGTTCCGCAGGATCACTAGGCTGGTCGGTTGGCACATTCGAGGTCCTGCGGTCTCGGTTAAGTCGATTAATGACCATCAGGGCATCGATGGCCGTATCACGACCATCGTTATTGACGTCGGTCATTTGGCCTCGGTCCCGCTGGGATTGTGCATCTCCTTCTGCAGCAGATGTGCCACGCGATTGGCGGTTCATCTGGTTGATGATCGTCAACGCATCGACTGCGGTGACGATACCGTCTTCGTTGACGTCTTCGGGAATCAGTTCGTTATGGAAAATATTTGCGGCCAACATTTGCCTGGATTCGAGTGTTTCCGGTTTAAGACGCCGGCGAGTTTCGCTCCGTTTGCGAGTTTCCCGTTTGGTCGATTTAGGGCGTCCGATCCAATGATTCCAGTAGCGTGCCATGTTTTCACCCGAAGTAGAGAAGAAGGAGAGGAGGGGGCCGCAAAGCCGACGGCAAGGCGCCATCGCGTTCGGGAGCCATTACTAAGGGGGGCAAATGCCAAAGAAATGTCACGATCTTGCGCAAGAAAAAGATGCTGCAAGGGGGGGGAGCGTCGTCACATCCCAGCAAATCGCTGGGCATGA
Source organism: Roseimaritima multifibrata (assembly GCF_007741495.1). Classification (NCBI taxonomy): domain Bacteria; kingdom Pseudomonadati; phylum Planctomycetota; class Planctomycetia; order Pirellulales; family Pirellulaceae; genus Roseimaritima; species Roseimaritima multifibrata. Next base: position 6,209,283 of record NZ_CP036262.1, on the reverse strand, counting down.
GAATTGGTTCGTCAGGTTTAGACGTTTTAGAAGCAGGGCAAAAACGATCGCCTGATTGTCCGGACACTCGTCCAATGTCACCTACATTGGCATCTGCGGGCGGATTTCCTTGCCGGTCGGCACAAGCCGACCCGCAAATTCCTTGTGTTTTCTATGCGATTGCCGGACGGTTCGCGCCGTTCCGCTAAGAAAATAGATAGCATTGGGCTCGCGCCATCGGTTTGCGCGTTAGATGCAGTATTCGATCGTCTCCGGTTCGGCGATGGTAATCGGTTTTTGCTCCAGCACCGTTTGTGCGACTTGCATCGCTTGCTGCCGCAGTTCTGGAACCGCGATCGTTTCCCACAATGTCCCTTTTAGGATGGGCCCGATCGCGTAGAGGAATTTCGAAGGGATGTCCGATTGATCAAGGACCGCGAAATGATCGTCGACGGCAATCCCCATGTCCATCGCATCCGGGTGAGCAAGGCCGTGGTCAAAAAGATTGCGGTAAAGCGGGATTCCTGAATCCGAGAAGCGAGCTTTGGGGCCTGTGCAGTTGATGATCATGTCCCCGTGCACGGTTTGGGACTCTCCTTCGGAGGTGATGACTTGGACCTCAATCGAATTTTCTTCAGCGGTCAGCGACTGAATGGTCGCCGGTAGAATCGTCAGCTGTCCGCAATCCAACGCGTCGGTCACTGCATCGTGGATTGGGCCGGCGATCCGGTGGCGAATCACGTTCCAGTGAGCGGAGTGGTCTTTGAGAAACCGTTGCTTTTCCTGCAGCGTGAGACCCTTCCAAAGTTGCTGAGTTCGCCCGCGGAGTTTATCGACGGTGATCGCTGGGTTTTGACTGATTCCGCGTAGTCGTTCGCAATCCTGACGCACCAGTTTCGACAGTTCCTCCAGCGAGCGGTGCTGTCCGTCGTCGGGCACAATGCTGGGCCATTCGATTCCTCGAAAGTGACGTTGTGGCAACATGCCATTGCGAGAAATCGCAGTGATCCGTCCGCCCCAGCCTTTGTTACGCAAAGTGACGATAACATCGACCGCGGTTAAACCCGTTCCCAAAATAACAATGTGTTGATCATCGGCGGGAAGGTTGGTGTGCCAGTCTTTCCAAGGGTTCCCGCAGTAGCGACGGTCGTTTAACAATTTGCGCGCACCCGGTAGGCCCGCAGGCGGTTGATTGCCAGTAGCCAGCACGATCGATTCAGCTTCGATCGGGGATCCTTGTTCCAGGATCACCGTCCCGCCGTTTTCGCCGCGAGACTGGACATCGATCGCGGTGTCTTCAATAACCTTGCAGGTGACAATGGAACGGGGATCGTGTGTGCCGAGGTAGTGCGTCGCCATGCCGCGGACGTAGTCGCCATAGACCTGACGGGGGATGAACGTTTCGCGAAGCTGGTCATCGGGGATCGAATCGAATTCACATCGTGATCGCAGCCAATGAAAGAAATGTTCGGGTTGGTCCGGGAAAGCCGACATGTTCCGGGACGCGACGTTAAGTAGATGTTCGCGGCGCGTGGTGCCGTACGCAGTCCCTCTGCCGAAGGGGCGACCGCTGTTGATGATGACAACCTGCTGTGGAGTCTGTGCGAACCGGACAAGGTTGATCGCCGCAAGCGTGCCGCTAAACCCGCCGCCGATGATGGCTGTCGTTTTCACTTCGTGATTTCTCCTCGGGAAATATCTTGAACTGAAAATACTTTATCGATAATATATCGATCGAGCAATTGCTTCGGTCTGTTTTTTTGATCTGTATTCGTTGAGTTCTCTTAATGGAAAATCTTCGTCACGAATTGCATCGGTGCCAGCCGTTCGCGAGTGTGGCCCAAGAGGCGATTGTCAGTCTGGTGCGCACCGGGGACCAGTTAGATAACACGTTGTCACGATTCTTCCGTCAGCGTGACCTGACTTTTTCGCAGTACAATTTGCTGCGGATCTTAGATATGGAAGACCGGCCGCTCACCTGTGGTGAGATCGGTGATCGGTTGGTGCAGATGGTTCCCGCGGTGACGTCTTTGGTCGATCGTCTATTGAAACGAGGGTTGGTGACGCGTGAACGCTCCGAGGCCGACCGCAGAACCGTCCATGTTGCGATCACGAAACAAGGGCGAAAATTGGTGGTCCCAGCCAGTGATCAATTGCGTGACCTAGAAGAGGATGTCATGCAAGGTTTAACGCAAAAAGACCAAAAAGAATTGATTCGATTGCTTCAACTGGTGCGGCACAGTATGCATTGTCTCGCTAAGCAGAAGGAGGAGGAATCCTTGCGAAGTTCTGGACTGTAAATAAGTCAAACTGCTATCTTCTGTTGTATCCTTCCCACTTTCCTACCTTTCGAAGAGCCTGCCTCCGATGAGTTCTGATTCTCAAGATCCCGATCCTTATGCCTCTCCCGTTGATCCCGATCAGGCGACGGTAAGTGTTCCAGCGGAGCGAACCAGTTTGTGGGTCGACATGCGCACCGGCGAAGACTGGTGGGCGATCTGGTGCGCAGGGATTTTGTTGATCGTTGCGTTTGCGGCCGTCTGGGTTGGACAACCGGCAGAGCTGGCCGGAAATTTGGAAGCCGGAGAAACCGTCGAGGTCGTCAGTCCGCTTAAGTCGTTTTTGGCAAAGCCGGGATCCTGGACGGAAAATCCGTTGGATTCACTGAGTGGCAATGGAGTCGGGATCTTGGGTGTTTTCCTCACGATCGCGATCCTGTTTGCCGGAGCCATGCAGATTCGCGGAAAGTCGGCGATCGGTTTTTTGAAAGCGTTTCCGATCGTGTTTGCTTTAGCAGGCCTTGCCTATCTGTTGGCGGGGCAGTCGGTCGTCAAAGCTTACAACCTTGAGTACGCATTGTGGGCGTTATTGGTCGGGTTGATCATTAGCAATACGGTTGGAACACCGGCGTTTTTACGCCCCGCCATTTTGACCGAATTCTTCATTAAAACAGGGCTCGTGCTGCTGGGGGCCGAAGTTTTGATGAGCCGCCTGCTGGCATTGGGATTGCCCGGCATCTTTGTCGCCTGGGTGGTCACTCCGGTTGTTTTGGTGTCGACCTATCTGTTTGGTCAAAAAGTATTGAAGATCCCCTCCAAGTCGTTGAACATGGTGGTTTCCGCGGACATGTCTGTCTGTGGAGTTTCGGCAGCGATTGCCACCGCTGGTGCCTGTAAGGCTAAAAAAGAAGAGCTCTCGTTGGCCATTGGTATGTCGCTCTCCTTTACGGTCATCATGATGGTCGTAATGCCTGCGATCATTCGTGCGACTGGAATGGACCCCATTTTGGGCGGTGCATGGTTGGGCGGAACGATCGATTCCACTGGAGCGGTAGCGGCGGCTGGGGCAACGCTTGGGGATGAAGCCCTGCAAGTCGCCGCGACGGTCAAGATGATTCAGAATATTCTGATCGGAGTGACCGCGTTTTGTGTCGCCATTTACTGGGTGACGTATGTCGAACGGGATGCGAATGCCCCCGGCGTTGGCGTTTCGGAAATATGGTACCGGTTCCCCAAGTTTGTTCTCGGTTTTGTTGCGATGTCCATCCTGTTTTCCGTTTTGTATTCAACCCTGGCCGGAGGGCCTGAATTGATCAATGCGATGATCAAAGGGTCGACGAAAACAATGCGAGGATGGTTCTTCTGTTTGGCGTTTGTCAGTATTGGATTGGAGACGAACTTCAAGCAATTGTTGCCTCAGTTGAAAGGTGGCAAGCCGCTAATCCTTTACATTTGTGGTCAGTCGTTAAATCTGTGTCTGACACTCTTCATGGCTTGGTTGATGTTTAAGGTTGTCTTTGCTGAGGCGATCGCTCCGTGATCCTTTCAGGAAATGGAAAGAAGTGGGTGGCACTATTGGCTGCGACGGCCGCGGTAGCGTGCGTCTGGTTAGTGGTGCTGCCCGCGTACGCGCGGCGCCCCGCGATGCGCGAGCATTTGCAGTGGTTGGACGATCAGGGAATCGACCCCAGTGCGATGTATTACACCGAGCTTGAAGTCATGGAAGAGATTCTAGCCCGCCAGCGTAGCGAGCAATTAGCAAGGGAGTTTCGCCGTGGGAAATAGTTCTCCGGGATTGGATGAATCCGCCGAACAGACGCCTGCCGATTCGGCAATTGATCGAACCTTGATGGCGGAGGAACGCACTTTTTCCGCTTGGCTGCGCACCGGGTTAGCATCGCTGGCGACTGGGTTGGCGATCGCGAAATTGATGCCGGAAGCTCAGCCAAGATGGGCCCTGGTAGGGTTGGGGATCATTCTGGTCGTCATGGGAGCGATGTCCTTCTTGGTCGGTTTGGGCGGATACATCCGCGGTGCCAAGCACTGGCAGAAGTCGACGCGGTATCCGTTGTCGCGGTGGGTCGTCGCCTGCTTGAGTATCCTCTCTGCGGCGGCAGTACTGTTGGCGGTCGTGTTGATTCTGAACCGATAGGGGAGTGTCGCCTTTCGCCCGGGACGTGAAGTTCATAAGTGACGAAAGTCTGGCTTCCCTCGCCCCTCCGAGCCTACCGACCGAGGCGAGGTCGGCGGAGACAAACAGTTCCAACCTACCCGGAAATCGTCACTTATTCTTTTCGCGTCCCCTGCGAAAGTTTGTTTTTTGTGAGCGTTCTTTCGCGGAGCGAAAGGCGACACCCTTTCTGCGGATCGGTGGCAACCGGCTGCCTGCTTTGCCCGGCGAAAACAAAAAATCTTCTTGACACTACTCTCGTTCCCTTGTATCACTGGATTAACACAAGGGTTCAGTCAAATGCTTTTACATATTTCTTCGGAAGGTCTTCCGATCTATCAGCAGATCGTGGAACAGATCCGCTTTCGGATTGTTTCAGGGCAGCTGAAAGTTGGCGATGAAATGCCGACGATACGTGGATTGGCGGAAAGTTTGCGAGTCAATCCGAACACGGTGGCGAGAGCCTATCGCGAATTGGAGCACGAGTCGCTGATCGAGAAGCGACGGACCACAGGGACGTTTGTCGCTGAGTTGCCGCGACAATTCAGTCTTGCTCAGCGACGCAAATTGCTTTCGCCCGATATCGACCGTCTTCTCATTACGGCTCGCCAATTGGATATCGATTGGGATGATCTAATAAACCTGTTGCAGAAGCGTTATGGCGAACTCGCTAACCCTAAGGAGCAATCATGAACGATCAGACTGCGGAGATTCTAGCGGTTCAGGTTCGCAAGCTTTCGCGTGCTTTTCGTGGTAAACAGGCTCTTTTTGAGGTTGATCTAGAAATACCCAAAGGTGCTGTGTTTGGATTGGTTGGCCTGAATGGAGCTGGTAAGACCACTTTGATCCGCCACTTGATGGGATTGTTGAAGGCCAAACATGGAAGCGTCCGTGTGCTTGGCCAAGACCCGGTCCTTTCACCCGAGACGTTGATGAAACGAATCGGCTATATGACCGAAGAGGATACCTTGCCGAAGTGGTTGTCTGTGGGGGATACGCTTGATTTCTTTCGCGCGTTGTATCCGTCATGGGATCAGGCGTATGGCACGCATCTATGTGATCTTTTCGGATTGGCTCGCAGCAGTAAGCTGCGGGACCTGTCCAAGGGGCAGCGGGCTCGGGTCGGGTTGTTGGTTGCGATTGCCCATCGACCGGAGTTGCTGATCTTGGACGAACCGAGCAGCGGTCTGGATCCGATCGCTCGCAGTGACATTTTGGAAGCGATCATTCGGACGGTCAGCGAAGATGGAAGGACGGTTCTCTTTTCAAGCCATTTGCTGGACGAGGTCGATCGTGTCTGCGATAGCGTTGCCATGATGTCGGAGGGGCATATTGTGGAATCGACTACCGTGGAAAAACTTGAAAACCGGTATGTTGAAATCTGCTGCCGCCCGGTGTCGCATTGGGATTCCCCACCAAAAATCGCAGGCGTTATCGGCTGGAAATCTTCAGGAGACGAATGGTCGGCGGTTGTCGACCAACAGGTCGCGGGTGATTTGGGGATGATCGAAGGGCTGCCGATTACCGAACGGCGGCCGATCTCTCTGATGCGTTGGTTTACCGCTCGAGCCAGCGAAGGGCTTCGCAGTCCTTCATTGGATGTCTTAAATGATGTTGAGGAACCCGAACATGCCTGAAACCATTGCACTAACGCGTTTGGCGTTTATCGCTAGTCGAAAACAATTGATCGGAATGGCCGTATGGCTGTTGTTTAGCACCCTTGTTGCGATGGTCGTCGGAGGGGTGTTTGGAGCTCGGCATGCAACCGGGACGCTGTGCTTGTTAGCTTTTCCTGTTTTTGCGTTTTCATTGGGGGTCTTTGATTTCAGCCAGACCGAAGACCTGATGGCGGGGAAGAGTGGGTATAGTCACTGGATTTTGCGCATGCCAATCGCCAGTTGGAAGCTGGCATTGGTTCCTCTGACGCTTCGGTTTGTGTGGAACGGATTGCTTTATCTGTTGGCGGTCCTGTTTTTTGGAATTGGGGTCGGAATCTGGCTCCCGATTAGTACCGGTCTGCTGTGTCTGGCTGCCGGCGGGGCTTGGGTGTCCGTGGTCATTTGGCGACCCTTTGAAGGGCCGTGGCGACGCGTCACGTTGGCGGTCGTTGCCTTTGTCGGTTGGTATTTGCTGATGATGCTGGTGATGTCGGCACACTTTGACAAATCGACCGATATCCCGTGGCTGAAGGAGTACCCGTTCGCTTTCAAAACCGGGACCTTCGCACTCGCGCTTTTTTTGTTGGTATGGGGAGTCTGGTTGGCCTTTCAGTCCGTCGTTCTGTCTCGCACCAACACTGACGGGATTATTCCTGAGAAGAAGGGGAGTCGTCTTCTTGCCTGGAGGGATTGGGGAGGGGGGCGGAGCCTGTTGGCGGGCAAGCGAGGAAGTGACGATGGCCCGTTGAGATGGTTGGTGCGCCATGATCTTCTGCGGGGAATGGCAGGTGATGGAAACTGGGCGTTGACCGGGGTGTTGGTTGCGATTTTCGTTTTGATTGCCCTGATGCCGTTGCACGTCGGTGCAGCCCTGTTTTTGATTTTTCTGGTGACGCAAATTCCGACAATGACTAGTAGTGCCATGTTGGAACCGACCAAAGTGTCGGGATCTTCGTTGCCAAGTTATTTGGCAGCCAGCCCTATGACGTGTGCCGAGATCGGTTTTGCTCGCGGGATTGCGAGTGTAGCGGGCGCCGTTCTTGCCACCGCCTTGGTATCGCTTGCGTTTTTGCTGGCTTTTGCCTGGCCAGCAAATCAAGTCATTTTGAGGTCGTGGATGGATGGGCTGAATTCCGGCGTAGGAAACGAATTCGCAGCCTACCGCTGGGGGGCCGTTGGCTTCATCGCTTGCGTCGTGTTGGTCGTTTCTCGAAGCTTGGCTTGCACGTGGCCGACGGCAACCGGGCGATCACGACTGGCGTTAGTATTCTTTGTGTTGCCGGTCTTTATTTTGCTGGCCGCCGCCGCGGTGGTCGCTGGCTGGTTCGTGCGTCAGGCCGACTGGGAAACCGCCACGGCAAGTTTCGAATATTGGGCCACCTGGGTACCCGCTCTGATACTTTTGGTGGTCGTATGCAAAGGCGTCTTTGCGACAATCGCGGCGATTTTGGTGGTTCGGGAGCGTTTGCTTCGAGTGAGAACGGTGCTTGCGTTCCTCTCGGTTTGGTCGATGGGAACCGTCGCGTTGGCGGCAGTGCTGTTCATGCTGGTACCAGACCAGCGGATCCTTTTGGGATCGGTTTTGCTTGTTACTCTGTGTCTGGTGCCGTTGGGGCGGATTCTAATGTTGCCGTACGCGGTTTTCTTGAACCGCTATCGGTGACGGTGCCGGGACAAGCTTGCCCGCATAGGCCTTTTCATACAGAAGAGGAGTTGCCATTTGGCTTGGCGAAGTCCTGCGGGGTCGCCTATCTGCGGGTGGTCGAACACGGATTGTTATCGTTCGGACTGCCAATATCCCGGCAATCGGTCGATACGTTGACATTGGCCAAGGCTAGAGGCGAAAATAGGAGGATCAGACCAGGAACAATCGGTAAACGGCTGTTAGAATTGGTTGTTCTAGCGTCGTGCCGACACGGTTTGGGGATTGGCTTTTGCCGTTCTCCCCCTGAAAGACTGGTCCGAAACCCTGGGTTTAATACACAATCGGGCGCCTCACCGCACCTTTTTCCTTTTCTTATTTTCAGTTGATACGAATTTATGGCAGGCCATTCAAAGTGGGCGAATATCCAGCATCGCAAGAGTCGGGTCGACACCCAACGTGCGAAGGTCTGGAGCAAATTGAGCAAGGCGATCATTGTTTCCGCGCAGATGGGCGGAGGCGATCCCGATGGCAATATTCGGCTTCGTAAGGCGATCGACGACGCCAAAGCGGTCAGTATGCCTAAAGACAACATTGCCCGGGCCATTAAACGTGGAACCGGGGAACTGGGTGGGGGACCTGTCGAAGAGTTGTTGTACGAAGGTTATGGTCCCGGCGGTGTTGCCGTGCTTTGTGAAATCATGACCGACAACCGCAATCGCACGGCTCCGGAAATGCGATCCTTGTTTTCGAAATACAACGGAAACTTGGGAAGCACCGGCTGCGTTGCCTATCTATTTGATCGTAAAGGCCTGTTCCTCTTCGACGCTGAAAAATGTGACGAAGAAGAATTGACGATGATCGCGCTGGAAAATGGCGGTGAAGACGTTCAGCCAATGGACGACAAACTGCAGGTCACCTGTGAACCAGACAGTTTTCAAGCTTTGCTTGATGCGTTCAAGGCAGCCGAGCTTGAAATGGAAGTGAGCGAGGTCACGATGATCGCTCAGACACAGGTCGATGTTGAACCGGGCGACGCAAAGCAGGCGCTGCGTTTGTTGGAAGCATTGGATGATCATGATGATGTGCAAAACGTAAGCACCAATCTAAACATCACCGACGAAATGATGGCCGACGAATAGGCTGCGGCAGGAGCTAGATAAGACCCTAGCGAGATCACGCGAGCTTGTAGCTTCCAGTTACAAGCCCGCCGCGACTGTCGGGCGGAATGTCGCCTTTCGCACGTCCCCCGCGAAAGAACGCTCCTCAGAATGCATGCTTTCGCGGAGCGATAGACGACAAGCCACAATCTTTCTTCACTGCATCCCTCGCTTCAAGAGATCGCCTCATTCGCTGGCGATGCCTTCTGCTGGCTTCGGGGCGTTCTTTTGTTCTGAGTAAGCGGTTACTTTCACCGTTACTAGCCCGCTGTCACTTGTTGGTGTGTTGGGATCAATGACCGGTTCGGGCATCGATAAACCGATTTGTTCTGGGGTCGCATCTTGATTCAGCCCCAGTTCATGGCAGCGGACTTTGCGTAGATTCTGGTAGCAGTTTCGGCAGACCGTGACCACTTCCCAGTCGTAAACGCAAACCTTTTTCGTTTTCTTCTCGGTGACTAGTTTGGCAACCGTGCGGACCTTGGGGCATCTTTTGGATGGGCCACATTCCCACCAAAAACGGACTGGAGGGATACAGACATCTTCGCATTCAACCTCAAAGCATGTCTCTTCGACCTCTTTGACGTCAACGTTCAATTTGCAAGTTTTCTGTTGGCAAACACAGCAGCAGTCAGCCGATTTTTGTTTGTGAAAATGGCCTGCCTGAGTTGTCGTTGGCGTGAGCAAGAAACCGGCGGCGAGCACGATCGTAGAAAGCATACGGTACATGTTTGGACTTCCTTGTGATTTTTGATTTGTGGTTGTATTTAGAGATCGAGAACAGGCGGATGATTTAGAAATCGATCATGAAGCGGGTGCCGAAGATCGCAAAATCACCACTTGTTGCCGTTGTCCCAAGTCCGCTGTCGTCAATACTTCCCCAGATCATGTTTGTTTGTAGTTTGCTGTACGCTGTCCAGTGCCAGTTCAGGCCGGCGGTCACCAGGTTCCCGACGCCTCCGTTGATGCCGCCATCGGTCAGGTCCAGGTAGTCATATCGAAGCGCCACTTGCAGGGCTCCCCAGCCGTTTCCGCGGCATCCGTTGCAGCGATCCACGAGGAAGAAATTCTCGAACGGTGTGACTCGATTGAGAGTACCCGTGGTTCGCTTGTAAGGATTGAATTCTCCGGTCAGGAAGTAAGAGGCGTAGATATAGCCGCCATGAAAGAAGAAATCGTCATCGATTGTTGCGTCGTAAGGCCCAAGGGTTGGAAGTGCTGCTGGAGTGATTCCGTCGCGTTGGAGCGAATTGAACAGGTATTCCCCTGTGATCTGCAAAGAGCCAATGTTCAGGATCGATTCCAGGCCAATCACTTCGTAACTGCTGATGCCCGGAATCCGGCCCGTGTCGAGCCAGCGTTGGCTACTGCGAGCTGACGGACGTGTCCTGAAGCGGCCGTCGTTGTTGTTGGTGTCCGCGTCATACGCGGCATCGCCATCGGGCGACGCGATGCCTCCGGAGACGGCCATGTGCCAATACCCGCGGCCGCCACTTGTTTCGTCATACCAAGGGCTGCCCCACAATCGACCGTAGGCTCCCAGTTGAAGGTTGTCGCCGATGAAGCGGCCATCGGTGTTGATGTTTTCCAGGTTGTAGACACCGTATGCCCAACCCGTTGCTTCGTCGTCGGTATATCCATACATGGCCAAACCGAAACGACGAGCATCCTCATTAAAAGCTTCTACGGCCATGGGGCGTTCGGCGAAGATGTTGAAGCGACTGCTGTTTAAGTGGTCCAGCCCCAGCGGTCTCTTTTGATTCCCTAGCAATAGAACTTGATTGTTAGGAAGGTTACTCCAGCCAAGGTACGCGTCTTTCATCTCGGGAGTTTGCGGATTGTTGAAATCCAGCTGCATTTTCCAGAGCATGTTGTTTGGAACGGTTCCTGACATCTCTAAACGCAGGCGACGAAAAAGGACGCGATCCTGTGGATCTTGTACTGGATTGCCAGCGCCGCTTTCGATTTCATCGACCAATGGGTCGGATTCGGGGAATCCCCAGTAATCGGCATGAATTCGTCCACCGATCTTCATCGTGGGCTTTTTCTTTTTGGCTATGGATTCGTCTGCGAGATCTTTCTGGAAATCTTTCCAGTCGCCTTGCATCGATTCCAGTTGCTTTTCAAGTTCCGCGATTCGAGCAAACGCATCGGGCTCTTCATCGGAATCCGAATCGGTGTCCGCATCCGCGACGATCGATTCATCTTCGATCATCTGCGGGGCGACGAGCATAAATGGGTCAACGGCAAACGCAGGGCTGCAGCCGAAAAAAACTGCCAGAACGGCAGCCGCTTTGAAGTAGGCGTAGCGCATCCTTGCTCTCAGTTGGTATGTGAGGAGAATAGGTTCGCCGCGGTGCATCCTTGCACGGGGACGAATGATTGTTCTTTGACTTTTTATCGGTTGCAGGAATTAGCGTCACAACCCTGCCAGTGGATCCAAATGGAACCTTAACAATCAAGAGTGGCAAATTCGTTGCGGCCGGAATAATCGTTGCGATCAGCAGCTATAGTAAAATCTAGCTTTCGAGCAAATGATTTGCGTTTTATTGAGTTTTGATTGGATTGGAGTTGTTTTGTATCGATTTGCCTCTCGCCCGAGATTTTGTTTAACGTCCGTCGGGCTCGTTTACCTCTCGCTGGTTTGCCTGGTCGGTAATGCTGCTGCCGCAGATCAGATCGATCCGTCTCCCGTGGTCATTGGTTATGAACGCCTGCACCATCTTGAAGAGGATTCAGACACGCTTGCCGGGCAGATTCTGTGGAGCGAACTCAGCTGCACGCAGTGTCATGGCGAGGATCTTGGGGGCGGGACTAGCGGTAAGCGGGGACCCTCTTTGCTGCGAGCGGGAAGAGCCTTGCAGGCGGATTGGATTTCGGAATTCTTGCAGACGCCTCATGCGGTGAAACCGGGGACAACCATGCCCGACATGTTGGGGCAAGTCGCGCCGTCGCAGCGTCAAAGAGTGGCCGACGCCATCACCGCCTTTTTGGTCGATGCGGCAACTCCGTTTGTGGAAGTCAAAGCGGGAGGGGCCAGTCCCGTTCCGTACCAGTTCTGGACTCTCGGCGATGTCGCCAGGGGCAGGGAAGGGTACCATCGTTTTGGGTGCGTCGCGTGTCATACGCCCGAGCCTGGGTTTGCTGCAGAGGAGACGGCCGATTCCGCATTGGAAAGGCTGCGAGCGGAACTGGATCCCGAGGAGCTTGAAGAGCTTGGTTTGGCAGCGGAGCAACCGGAGCTTCCTTCCGTTCCCCACGCGGATCTGGGAGCGAAATACGATCGCCAAGGGCTTACCCGTTTTCTCTTAAATCCGTTGACGTCTCACCCCGCCGGAAGGATGCCGCATTTTCAGTTGTCCGTTACCGAGGCAGCCGATATCGCGGCTTTTTTGCTGCAGGCGGATCTGCATCGAAATGGACCTGCCGAAGCGATTCAAGCGGCGCCGATTCAGCATGCATGGACTGGATGGTCTGCAAGTCAGCGACAGGAAGCGATTCAAGAAGGGAAGGAATGGTTTTCTAAATTGCACTGCAACCAGTGCCATGACGCTCCTGGGATCCCGCTTGCAACACAATCGCTTGCCAAGCCGCTTGGACAACGGAGTGAAGGGGACCCGGTACTGTGTCAGCAGGGCGATGTGCCACAGGTGCCTCACTATTCACTGAAGTCGGAGCAGGAGGCGGGGTTAAAAGCCGCCTTGATTGCTAAAGATCGCTTGGCAGCCGAATCGGAATCCGATACGCAAAAAATCGCTCGCGAAAGTCTGCATTTTGAACTGCTTCGTCAGAACTGTTACGCCTGCCATCAACGGGCTGAAATCGGTGGCATCGAGTCGCACCGAAGCTCTTGTTTTGCGACCGTTGGCGATGTCGATTTAGGAGACGAAGGCCGCCTGCCTCCACCGCTTGATCACGTGGGCTACAAATTAAAGCTGGACTGGATGAAAAAACGGATGCGGGGGGATACCGGCAAACTCCGCCCTTACCTTCAGATACGGATGCCGGTATTCGGAGCGGAGGTTACCGCTGCGATTCCCGAAGTCTTTAAAGGATCCGACAGCACGGAAACCGAAACGGTTTTGAACACCCATTCGCCAACCGGGAAAGCATGGTCGGCCGAAGCGGGGCGGAATCGCTTTGATCAAGGTTGTGTGCAGTGTCATCCGGTCCGTGGCGAAGCGCTGCCAGGAGTGGTTGGAATCGATTTGGGAAATCCGGGACGGCGATTGAATCAGGATTGGTTCCAGGCGTTTTTAACCGATCCAGCACAGCTAAAACCGCGCACTCGCATGCCGAAATTTTTTCCGAACCAAGTCCCGTCCGGGGCGATCGAAGAAATGTGGGCATACCTGAATTCAATCGATAAGCAGGAACTGCCTGAAAAGATCAAGGCGGCTCGAGCGGCGAACTATGAACTGGTGCCGACCGAGCGTCCCATCTTGCTGCGAACTTTTCTGGAAGGCGCCGGCAATCATGCGATTGCGGTTGGATTTCCTGAGGGCGTGCACGTTGCGTATGACGCGGAGGCTTGTAAGCCCGCTTACTTTTGGCGAGGTTCTTTCTTGGATGCTGAGGGGACCTGGTTTGTCCGCTTTGCACCGCTGGCAAAACCGCTGGGAAAAGAAGAGTTCTCGCTTGAGGGTCCTTATCCTTTGCAATGGAAGCAACCGGTCGAAGGCGAGGAAATAAAGGCGACGGCACCGCAATTTGCAGGGTACCGAATCGATTCCGATGGGGTGCCGACTTTCCTATCGCACTGGCATGGCTGGGAAGTTAGTGACCGTTTTCAGCCTGACGGAAATGGGATTCGCCGCGTTATCCAGTGGCGTCCTTTGACGGCGGCATCGGAACCACCAAAAGGTGAATTAAGCTTCGACGGTGCTCCGTTGAAACAGGCGCGGGATGTTAAGGAAACAAGTTCTGACGGGATCAATCAAGTGGAGTGGAAATACCAATGGTAATTCGAATTAGCGGTTTTTTATGCATCCAATTGTGCGCGCTAACGCTGGCATGCGGTCAGGGAACCGAAGCCGATTATTATCCGCTGTTGTCGGTGTCCACGTCACAGACCGCAACCGATTCTCGATCAAAATTATGGAAGCCCGCACCGGATGGGTTGCCGCTGGAGGTTAGTGGGATCGCTGTCCTGCCGAATCAGCGGTTGGCGGTATCGATTCGCAAGGGAGAGGTTTGGCTGGTCGATGGAGCCTACGACGAACCGCCGAACAACGTTCGCTACCATCGCTTCGCTTCGGCATTGCACGAACCGCTCGGACTGTTGTGGCACCAAGGGGCGCTGTATACGGCGCAGCGTAGCGAACTGACCCGAATGGCGGATACCAACGGGGATGATGTCGCCGACGAGTACTTAACCGTTGCCAAGGGGTGGGGTGTTACCGGTCACTACCATGAATACGCGTACGGACCAAAATTGGATGCGAATGGGAACCTATGGGTAACCTTGAACATCGGTCTCGGATTGCGTGGCGATCAACTGAATCATACGGTGCAGCATTCTCGACTGGGATATCGTCAGGGGATATGGCGCGGTTGGGGAATTCGAATTTCTCCAAACGGAGACTGGGAGCCTGTTTGTGCGGGCATGCGTTCTCCCTCGGGCATCGGCAGCAACCTTGAGGGGGACATGTTTTATACCGATCAGCAAGGGAACTGGGTGGCGACCAATACGTTGCACCACATGCGTGATGGAGCGTTCTTTCATCACGCCGAGGCACTTGCATCCGCCGAGCAACCGGAATCGCCACTTAAGGATGTTGCAAAAGTGCCGAATGGTGTGCCTTTCCCTGTCGCGGTCCAGCAGATGCCCGCGTTGGTCCCTCCCGTTGTCTGGTTTCCCTATAAACGGATGGGGCAGTCGGCAACCGACATTATGTGTGACCGCAGCGAAGGAAAGTTTGGTCCTTTCCATGGTCAATTATTTGTCGGTGAATTCACCTTGGCGGGTGTTCAGCGTGTTTTCGTCGAACGGATCGAAGGTGAGTATCAAGGAGCTTGTTTCCCCTTTCGTTCAGGATGTGCCTCGGCCGTGTTACGAATGGAGCAGGGGACCGATGGGTCGGTTTTTCTTGGGTTAACGAATCGCGGGTGGAGCAGCCTGGGAGAGGCGTCCTACGGATTGCAGCGAATGAAATGGAGTGGGAAAACGCCTTTCGAAATCCTCGAAATGCGAGCCAAGCCAGATGGATTTGAACTGGTTTTTACTCGGCCTGTTGACCGTCAATCCGCGGCCGATATCGGCTCGTACAAAATCGCTAGCCATACCTATCAGTATCATGCAGCGTATGGGAGCGACGAAATCGACGTTCAGGACCTGGAGGTGGCGAAAGCGGAAGTGAGCGAGGACGCGATGTCGGTTCGCCTGACCGTGAAAGGCTTACGTCCCCTTTACGTGCATGCTTTGGAAGCAGCGGGCGTTCAGGATCAGAAGGGCAACACGTTGCTGCACCCTCAGGCTTATTACACGCTCAATCAGATTCCCAAACCATAGCGATTTGCAAGTGAGACTCTTATAAATCGCTTGTGCACGCCGCCCGAACCGTTCGTGTTCAATTCGCGCGGCGTCTCTGTTTTACTTTTAAGTTGCTGCGTGCGGCAATTTTAAAAGTTGCACGTTCCCCGAAAGGAGTGCGAGGCAAGGACGTCTAGTTAGTAAAACTTGGCAGCCCGCCGCCACCTCCGCCGAGTGCTTGGTAGGCATTGACGATTGCATTCAGTTGTTGCTGTTTGGTTTCGATCAATCCCATCTTGGCTTCCATGAATTCCCGTTGCACAAGCAGCACTTCGACGTATTCGACACGGGCGCTTTGGAACAGTTTCGATGCACTGTCGACCGACGCTTCTAACGCGTCCAGTTGCTGCTTTTTGACTTCGATGCTTTGCCGGTAGTTGTCCACTTTGGTCATGTAGTTCACGACTTCGATATGGGCTTCCAGGATCGTGCGTTGGTAGTCATAGATCGCTTGCAACTGCCGTGCATTGGCCGATAGGTAGGAGGCCTTGATCGCTCGCTTGTTAATCAACGGGCCAACCAGTTCGCCGGCGACACCATAGATCAGCGATTCCGGAGTCTTAAACAGATAGCCGGTGCTGAATGCGTTCCAGCCAACCCCGGCGGTAAGCGAAAGGGAAGGGTAGAAGCGGGCTCGAGCCACTTTGACATCCAGGCCGGCTGCGGCAAGTTCTCGTTCGGCTTGTTTGATGTCCGCACGATTCTGAAGAAGCTGTGATGGGATGCCGACAGCCAAGGTTTGCAGGTTCAGGTCAATGTAATTCGACGATGGACGCTGGATGGGTTGCGGGTATCGACCGACGATAAAGTTGATCCGGTTTTCAGCTTCGATGATTTGCTGCTGAATGATCAGTCGTTCACTTTCGTTCTTGCGAACTTCAGCTTGGAAACGTTGCACGGCCAGTTCGGTGCCACGGCCCGCTTGCTTTTTAGCGTTGGCGACTTCAAGGCTTTGTTTCTGGAGTTCGATAGTCCTTCCCAATGTTTCCAATTGGTTGTCCAACGCTAACAGTTCGTAGTAGTTTTCGGCGATTTCGGCTACCAGACGGGTGACGATATAGTTTCGTCCATCGTTTGTGCCGAGGTAACGCATCGCAGCGGCGCTTTGCGCGTTCCGCAGGGCTTTCCAAATGTCAAGTTCCCAGGAGACATCTGCGCCGACGAGGAAGTCGGGCAGGGGATCGGGGAATTCTCTTCCTGGGACGACTTCAAGCTGTTCTTCGACGGCTCCAGCACGTGTGTACTGTCCTGGTTTTTCTAAGCCTGCTCTCGCTCCAAGCGTAACAAACGGGCGGTATTCACCACTCCGAGCCTGGACTTCCAGGCAGGCAATCCGTACTTCCTGGGCCAGGATTTTCAGTTCTTGATTGCCGACAAGTGCTTGATCGATCAAACCAAGCAGGTCGGGATCATTAAAGAATTCGTAACGCGACATCGTCGCCGAGTTTTCGAATTGGTTGTTTACGATCGTCGGGGTTGTAACGGTTGTCGGGGCGGCATCCGTTGTGATGCTGCCGGATTCCAGCACGACGTCTTGAGGAGCGGTTGGCTCCTGAAGATCCAATTCGGTGGCCGTCTGGATAAAGCTGGCGAATTTAATGTCTTCCTCTGCCGCGTCGGCTGGAGAGGCGTTGGCGGGGACGACTTTGTTGCTGCTGTGCGTGTTTTCCGGAACGTTAATGTCCGGCTTACTAGCATGTTCGCTTTGGTCGGTATCGTCGCTGCTTAAGTCGGCGTAGTGATTGGTAAAGGAGCTTGGCGAACTGTACGATTCCGGCATCACGGGCCCCGGCTGCGCCTGCTGGAGCGGTGGGGTTTTGCAGCCGGTTGCAGCGAGCAGAGCCCCTGCTAAAAGGATGGCCGCCTGGCCACGATTGGCCGAAATTCGGTTCGCAAATTCTACGAAGTGAGTACTCATATCCGTCCCTGATGAGCTTGCGTTTGTCGGCATCCTGCCAACGTTCGACTGATGTTGTGAAGTACCGTGCTCAAAAGGAATCGACCGGACAAATACCGGTAAGCTTCGCTGTATGGAGAACGCGGTTTTTACGTATTCTGAGCATAGATTGCGATTTATGGGTTATCGTGCTTTCGGCGAATTCTCCTGTATTTCGATGTCCATTTTCTGAATAGGTAATTTGCGTAGTGGTTCATGGTAGCGGGATCCTTCCTTGTTAATGGCATTGAGTATTTAGGTTTCGTCAATAACGGGTTAATGTGATGATCAAGTGGTGCGGGTCTGGAATGTTGGGGGGACTTTGTCACGTCGGGATGCTTTGGTGGGCATTCTTGCGAAGCGTGTGGTTGCCTAGTGTTCGCGTTCCATCAGTTCGCTTAGTGGTTCATCGTGTTGGTCCTTGATCAAGCTACGCCCATCCGCCAATTTGGCGAACAGATAGTACAGGCCCGGGATCACTAAGACACCGACCAAGGTCCCCATCAACATCCCGCCAACCGCGGTTGTGCCAATCGTACGGTTGCCGATCGCTCCGGGACCCGTTGCTCGCACCAGTGGGATCAGCCCGGCGATGAAAGCGAATGAGGTCATCAAGATAGGACGGAACCGAAGTTTGCCCCCTTCGATTCCGGCCTCCATGATGCTCAATCCTTCATGATGGCGTTGGACTGCGAATTCGATGATCAGAATCGCATTCTTTCCTAGCAAGCCAACCAGCATCACCAAACCAATTTGACAGTAGACGTCATTGGCCAATCCCATCGACTTGAGGAATAAAAAAGATCCGAACAGGCCGACAGGCAACGATGTCAGGACCGCCAATGGAAGGATAAAGCTTTCGTACTGGCCGACTAAAACCATGTACACAAAGACGACAACGACCAGGAAGATATAGATCGCCGTATTGCCTGCTTTGGCTTCGTCGTAGGCCAGTCCTCGCCAGTCGATGTCAAATCCCTGAGGGAGTGTTTGTGCGGCGACTTCCTTGATGGCCGCGATCGCTTCACCACTGCTGTAACCGGCTGCGGGGGCTCCTTGGATGGGGGCGGTCGGGTACAAGTTGTAGCGGCTGATTTCGTTAAGCCCTTGCTTCGGGACGATCTTCATGAACGCCGAGTAGGGGACCATTTCGTCTTGATCATTTTTGACGAACATGTTGTCAAGATCTTCGGGATACCGGCGGAATTCGGGCGCCGCTTGCACGTAGACTTTGTAGAACTGGCCAAACCGAACAAACCCCTGTTCCCAGGTGCTACCGACCACGATCGAGAGGTTATCCATCGCGTCGCGAATCGATACTCCCTTTTGCATCGCCGCATCATTGTCGATGACGACTTCGAACTGCGGGTAGTTGGCGGCAAAGAAGGTGAATAGGCCTTTCAGTTCCTTTCGTTTTCCCAACGCCGCCATGAATTTGTCGGTCTCTTCACCAAGGGCTTGGTAGTCTCCGCTATTGGTTTTATCCAACAAGTTCACCGAGAAACCCCCGGCGGCACCAAACCCCGGTACCGCAGGTGGTTCAAAGAATTCCAGTTTCACATTAGCAATGTCGGTGCCTCTTTCCTCAAGCTCTTCAATGATTTGCTTAGAGGTCAGTTCACGATCGGCCCAGGGTTTCAGGTTGATGATACAGGTCCCTGCATTCGATCCTCGTCCTTCGGTAAGAACTTCGTATCCGGCGATGGACGATACCGAAGTGATTTCATCCATCCCCTCACAGATGGCCTGCAGTTCGTGGCATTTTGAATTCGTATATTCAAGGGTCGAACCGGGGGGCGTCTGCACGATTCCATAGATCATGCCTTGGTCTTCCAGCGGAATGAATCCGGTTGGAAGGACCTGATTGACGACCAAGATTCCATAGCTGAAAGCAGCAATCACCGCCATCGTTAGTACTCGCCGCGAAATGATCCGCTTGAGGATCGCAGCGTAACCGCCGGTGACCTTTTCGACTCCGCGGTCAAAGACGTGCAAGAATATTCCCAGAGGACTGCGTTTCTTTGCACTCCCGTTGCTGCCCGACAGGGAAGCTCGGAAAGACAGGATTGCCAACAGGGCAAACACGCCCGCGATGATCTGCGACCGTCGTTCCGTCAGAGGGAACTGTTCGGAAACCAGTTCGTGTACGAATTCGTTGTGCAGTAGATAGTAAACGCCGACTCCTACGGCGGTCCCCAGCAGCACGCATAGGAGGCCACGCAAGATCGGGGCGTATGTGCCTGCGATTCGGTTCATCGATCGGTTTGCCAAACCGACCAGACCACGTTGTTTCTCGTGACCGGTATGCGGCTTGAGAATCATCGCACACAGCACCGGGGTAAGCGTCAGGGCGACGATCCCCGAGATCACGATAGACATCGCCATGGTGAGTGCAAATTGACGGTAAAAGACTCCCACCGGCCCGGTCATGAAAGTCACAGGAATGAAGACGGCGGTCATCACTAACGTGATCGCAATAATGGCTCCACTGATTTCCTGGACGACTTCTCGGGTGGCTTGATAGGGATTTAAATGCTTCGTGTGCATTTTTTCGTGGACCGCTTCGACCACCACGATCGCATCGTCGACCACCACCCCAATCGCAAGCACCAACGCGAACAGTGTGATCAGGTTGATCGACATCCCAAACATCAGCATGAAGAAGAAGGTACCGATCAATGAAACGGGAACCGCCAAGGTAGGGATCAACGTGCTACGGAAGTCACCGAGGAACAGATAGACCACCAACGAAACCAAAATGAAGGCCTCGAATAGGGTGTGCAGCACTTTTTCGATCGAAGCGTCTAGGAAGTTGGACACGTCGTAGGTGACGGCGTAGTCCATGCCCGGAGGAAAGGATTCTTGCTTGATCTGTTCGACCTTTTCTTTGACCTTCTCGATCACGTCGGCAGCGTTGGAACCGGGGGTCTGCTTAAGCACAATCGCCGCAGAGGGTAGCCCGTCGATGTCCGAGTAGAGGTCATAGAACGATGAACCCAGCGACACTTTTGCGACATCCTCCAGACGCAGGATTTCGCCTTCGGGAGTCGCCCGCAGGATGATCTTGCCGTATTCCTCTGGCGTTTTGTAGCGTCCAATCCAGGTCAGCACGTACTCAATTGTTTGCGAGGTCTGCCCGGTTGCCTGGCCAAGGCGTCCAGGGGAACCAATCATGCTCTGTTCATCGAGAGCATTCATCACATCTTCGGCATCCACCTTGTAGGCCCGCATACGGTCCAGGTCCAGTTCGACCCGCATTGCATAAGAACGGTTGCCAAGGATGGTGGCACGGCCGACACCGGGAATCCGCTTGATCTCATTTAGGACGTTTACCGTCGCGTAGTTGTATAAGAAGTTTTGATCAACATTCGGATCTTCGCTATAGATGTTCACATACATCAGCATGCTGGTCATGTTCTGCATCACGATGATCCCCTCCCGTTCCACAATCGGGGGGAGGTTATTCTTGACCATTTGGACCCGGTTATTGACGTTCATGACCGCCACGTTCGGATCGGTGCCTGGTTCGAAGGTGATCTGGATCGTTCCTTCCCCGGCACTGGTTGCGTCTCCCATCATGTACCGCATGTTGGGGACGCCGTTGATGGCTTGTTCCAGAATCACCATCGTCGAATCGATCAGAATTTTTGCACTGGCACCCGGGTAGGAAACCGAAACCCGCACACTCGGTGGAGCGACCGAAGGGAATTGCGATATCGGTAAAGCGTTAATCGCCAATCCACCCGTAAACAGAATGAGCAGTGAGATGACAATGGCCAGTGCCGGCCTATGAAGGAATTTTTCAAACATGGTTTTGTGAGGTTGTCGTGTCCGGAGTCAATCGACTTCGGTGGAGGGCATGGAGTGAACTCCGAGGACTTCTGCGACCGAAGCGATTTTTATTCTGCTTTATGTTTCAGATTGCTAAGAACCACGGAAGGATCGATGAATTCGTATTTCACTTTGTCGCCATCGCGGACTTGACGAAGACCCTCAAGAACAATTCTTTCGCCAGCGTGAAGGCCGTCCTTGATGACAAAGATGTCGTCCATTTCGGTCTGGATCACGATCTCTCGCTGGTGGACCACGTTCTCGGCATCGACTACGTAGGCGTAGCGTTTGGCGAGGATTTCAAACGTCGCTCGCTGAGGGATGACGATGGCGTTTCTCAACAGCCGATTGATCAGCACCGTGCCGGTTTGACCATGTCGCAACAGCGCATTGGGATTTGGGAAGTCGGCTCGAAAGGCGATGTTCCCTGTTTCGTTGTTGAAGTCCGCTTCGATGGCACCAATTTCGCCATGCTGTGGGAATTTGTCGTGGTTCGCCAGGATCAATTCAACTTGAATATCGGCGTGGGCTGGGGAGGCATCCAGGGCCGCCTTGTATTCAAGGTATCGAGCCTCAGGGACATTAAAGTAAACCCACATGACTTCATTGTCCGAGAGGGTCGTGAGGATGTCCCCCTCTTCAACAAGGCTGCCGATCTGTTCATGCAGACGGTCCATAATGCCATCGAAGGGGGCTTTCACATTTGCAAAATCGAGTTCTGCCTGAGCCAGTTTTACTTTCGCCTGGGCTTGAGCCAGTTTTGCTCTCGCAAGCGCCAATTCCTGGGAAGAGACAACGTTTTGTTGGACTAGTTTTTCCGTGTTGTTGTATTCGATTTGGGCCCTTTGGGACTCGGCGATGTCCGAATCAAGTTTCGCCTGATACAGAATCGGCAGGATCTTAAACATGAGAGTCCCTTTCTGCACGAACTGCCCTTCTTTGACGGGGACTTGTTCGAGGTAACCACCTTCCAGTGCACGAATTTCAATGTGACGTCGGGAGTGGATTTGGCAGACGTACCGCTGGGTACTGATCACGTCCTTGGCGACCGGACTGGTGACAAGGACCTTGTGTTGTGGATGGTGTTCGCCGCCGGCATGTTCCCCTTCACCATGTCCTTCTTCTGCGTGACCTTCACCGTGTGCCTCTGCGTGGTGTTCCGATTCGCTATGGATGATTTCGTGTGCGGCTACCTCTGCAATGCCGCCGTGCTCTCCTTCGATTTGGAGCCCTCCGCCACGGAATTGTTCGACTTGGTCACAGGCAGGGAAAGACAGACAAATGGCTGCCAGAAAGATCGACGGAAGCGGGCGCGTTTTCATGGATTGGGTTCCTAAATATCCTTTGCGAGTCGGAGCTCGCTTGCCTGCAGTCGTTTGCATGAAGTCTGCAATGAGTTGCGTTGCTGATTGGTCAGGAAACGGACGTTACCGGCGAGGGCGAACTGTCGAAACATTGCGAAACTGTTGGTAACCACGATGTCAGAAGTTTTGCCTTCGCCAGGGGCTCTCCGTTCGTGAATTTGCTAAACGCAAACAGTGAGCCAAAGCGAGTGACGGCTTTTCAGGAGAGCTCTCTGCAGCCGTAAAATCGTTGCCAGAGTTTTTTTATTTGGTCGCGCATCGGATAGCATGCCGCCGCCCGTGAGAGTGGTGCTGGTCAACGCTTCTTTTGCGGAACGCAAAGCGACACCGTCCAAGTAGGCCTGCAGAAATTTGGAGCCTCTTGGGACGTGCAATGTATGGGTGACCGTTCCTGAGCGGGTCTGCAAGTCAGCGACGCGACTAATGGCGTCGTGGCAATCGTGCCGCAGGAACCACCGCGATACGGCAGTCACGTAAATAGTACTCGACAGCGCGTAGACATACCGGCGATACGTCACCAAGTCATTGCACGTACCCGGAGGCTTATTTCGGGGAAGCCAACGCTCTCATGTTTTGCAGTCCCGAACGGGTGCAAGAATCACTGACGGGGCGAAGGCCAGGAATGGGGACTGGGGGGAGTGACCGAAAAGCATCTGTGATGCATCGGATCGCGAAATCCTGGTGCCGGAATCGCGGAATGTCGGTCGAGGGGGCGGCGATTCGCCACTGGCGGGGGGCGCCGCGCCGCTGTTGCGTCTGAGAGAGAGTGGGCAAACAGCGGCGGTTTATTTAATGCAGTCGCCTTTAGGGGGCTAGGACTCCATCGAAGCAACGCCTTTCTTGCGGGCTTTTACCGCCAAGCGATAGGCTTCGTCGTTTCCATATTTTTCAACCGAGTATCGTTTCGTTTTGCGGACGCCCTTGGATGGACTCCACTGTGCAACCCAGTATTTGTAGGTTGGTTTCGAAGCCCAGCGATGGTCGGTTTCTTCGACTAAACGAACGCCAGCGATCCCGGAGGTGTTATTGGAGCGAGTTTGTTGAGCTAGTTTTTTAGCGGAGAAACTCTTCAGACGGGATTCCAGGTCATCGCGATGTTCGCGTGCCGCGGCGAGAGCTTTTCGTTTTCCGCCGTAATCAAGGTCCGAGAAGAATTGAGAATGAAGTTTTTTGCGTCGCATGACGCGGACTAAGTAGCCACCGCTGTGGACTCGATCGATCCGTGTAATATTCCTGTTGGCGTGCATGAGTGCTGTTTCTGTGGAGTGAATGCAAGTAAGAAAATCGAATCTGCCCCTTCGTTATCCTCTGACAGCTTCGTTTCAAGTGAAGAATCTCCAGTGTCAGGGGGCTAGCTCTGTTCGGCGATGGTGTCGCCGTTGAACTAGGTAGTCTAACATGCGTGGCGATTTAGTAAATTCAAGCCGCCCAGATAGTTTTATTCACTTACTTCTGTGGTTTGCGCCCTCGGAAGTAACGCTTTGTTCGGTATTGCAGCTAATGCTTCACACCATTTATTTGATGAGCTCTTTGGGAACTGGGAAATGCACTGGTATCTAATGTTGGCAGCTGCTGGCTTTGTGGCAGGGGTTGTTAATACCATTGCAGGGGGTGGTTCGTTTCTGACCCTTCCCGCATTAATGCTATTCGGATTGGATCCGAAAATTGCAAACGGGACGAACCGCGTTGCGATTTTGCTGTCCAGCGGGGCCGCGGTTGCAACGTTCCAGCGACAAGGGATGGTCGATCCAGCGATGGTCCGACGTTTGGTGCCGCCAACAATTTTGGGGGTGCCAATCGGAGCCGGGTTAGCGATCTATTTACCCGGAGAGGCATTCCAACCGGTTTTTGGGATGCTGTTTTTGGGAATGGCAGTGCTGCTGCTATTGAATCCGAAACGTTTGCTTGAATCGGATCGCAAGAAGGAACTTTCGTCGAAAGTGATTTGGCCGGTTTTTATGGGGATTGGGGTCTATGTCGGTTTTATTCAGGCAGGTATGGGGATCTTGTTGCTGTTGGCAATGAGCTTTCTTAATACCGGTGACTTGTTGGCATCGAACGTTATCAAGAATTGGATTGGATTCTTGGTGACCCTCGTCGCCGTCCTGCTGTTTGTAGCCACGGGGTATGTGGAGTGGGCTCCAGGGCTGGCAATGGCATCAGGAAATTTGCTTGGCGGGATTGCGGGAGCCAAACTCGCGATTAAAAGAGGCAATCGGCTTATTTTTGCCTTCTTAATAATCGTGATGATCGCCACCGGAACGAAGTTGCTGTTTGCGGGTGGTTTCTAGGGCACGCTGCCCAAAGCAGCCAACGTGCCAGCACGTTGGCATGCCGCGTCGCGGCGCTGGCAAACGTATCTGCGTCGCCAGTCGGTGGGCTGGCTGCATCGTCGACGCTCTGAAGAGCGTCGTGACGTTTGATAATGGGGCCGATCTTCGATTAGTAATCGTCGCCGCGGAGGCTGCCGATGACAGAATCCATCCAAGCCATCAACTTCGGTTTTAGTTCGTCAGCCTGGCTGGATTCTTTTTCGATTAAGTCGGTCTTTTCATACGGATCGGTTTTCAGGTCGTATAGTTCCCATTCAACCGAATCACCTTTGACGATTCGGTGCAGTTTCCAGTTGCCACTAATGATCGCTGAATGCCCTCCTAGGCTTTCGATCGTTTCGACAGGGGATGGAAGCTTGGCGGCATCTTGACTGGACGGGTGCGGCGGCAGGTCCTTCCCTTGTTGTTGGGCAGCGTAAAGTTCCGCCATCCATTCTGCCGCAGGAGTCCCAATTCCCTTTTTGTTGACATCCCAAAATTCGAGAGTTTCTGGTCGCTCTGTTTTCAAAGTAAGGTCAGCGAATGTGGGGAGCAGATTGATGCCGTCGAGAGGGACATTGGCGGGGGATGGTTCCGCGCCCGCGACCGCTAAGAGGGTTGGGAAAATGTCGCAGGTCGTGCAACGCATCTCGGTAGCAACGGGGTGTTTGATTTTTGCAGGCCATTCCAAGATCGCGGGGACCAAAAGTCCTCCCTCGTAGATTTTTCCTTTGTTGCCACGGAACCCGCCGGTGCTGCCGACGCGGGGTAGAGCGCCGTTGTCACTGCAGTACCAGAGGATCGTGTTATCCCGGATACCTAGCGTCGACAATTCATTGCGAATTTTTCCGAAGGCTCGGTCCATTCCTGTGACTTCCCCGAGGAAGTCTTGTTGGTTTTTAGGTTGGTCGGCATAGAGGGCACGATCTTCGTCCGCTGCACGATGAGGGCTGTGGGGCGATCCGAACCAGACAACCGCAAAGAAAGGTTTCTCTTTGGGCTGGGATCGCATCCATTCAATCGCGGCATCGGCTGCAACGATCGAGCTTTCGCCTGTAATCTTTTCGGCCGTCCCTTCCTTGGAAAGGATCGGATCGTTGTCATAGAAGTTGGGAGCGCTCAGCCAGGCATCGAACCCGTGTTTGCCCGGGTTCGCTGGGCTTTGGTTCCGTACTGAACCGAGATGCCATTTGCCAAAATGTGCCGTTGCATAACCGGATTGTTGAAGTCTTTCGGCGATGGTTGTTTCCTGAGGTCGCAACGGGTACCCCCACTTATAAACGCCCGATCTGTTTGGATTGCGCCCGGTCATGACGCTGGCTCGCGTTGGCGAGCAGACCGGAGCGGCGGCGTAGAACCGGTCAAATCGCAGTCCCTCCGATGCCGCTTGATCGAAATGAGGTGTCTTAACGACAGGATGCCCGTTGTACCCCATGTCCCCCCAGCCTTGGTCGTCTGCCATCACTAGGACAATGTTCGGACGCTCGGTTTCGGCGGCATCGGATCGAGTTGCGGATTCAGATGCCAAATGACTTCCCAAGGCAATGCTGAAAAATAGACTGAACGTGACACGGAGGCGGGGCATGGAGGGGGCTCTATGGTTGGTGGGAACGACGGAACTGAACACTGCAGGTGGACGCGAGGTAATCATTTTAGTTGCTGAAGTACAGCACGCGGCGGGCGACTTCCCCTTTGGGGTCGACGTCAAAGGAAAACTGTAACTGTTCCGGATCTATCTTCAATCCGGGAGTCAGGTGGTCTTGGATATAGACCGCAGTGTTGAGGATTTCTAACGCTTCGACCGTCGATTTTGTGCTGGCCAGTTCTTTGTAAATCGCTGGTCGTGGATCCGTTTTTCCCAGGATTGCTAGGAATTGAGTGGCACGGATTCGGGTTAACCGGTGTGGGTCCTGCGTCGATTGTTTGTGGGCTAAGGACTCCAGTTCACTTACTTGGTCGGCGATGCAGCAGCAGGCGGTCCAGGCCCACATGCGTTCCAGTGGATCGCTGGAGGATAAAGCACGTCGAAGTTCTGGTACCGCTTGATCAATAGGCAATAAACACAGGTCGACGGTTTGTAAATACTTGGCGATCCGCTTTTTCATTTTCTGCCCGTACTGGACCGGATTGTCGAGTCCTTCGGCGACAAGTTGGCTTTCGGGGATCAGGCTTAAATCGGGCATCGCCTGCATCCGTTCTTGCAAACGCGTACGCATCGCTACCAATCGTTCTTGATACTGCGGGTCTTGAGCTAGGTTGTTGATTTCGTGAGGGTCGGTTTGCAGGTTGTACAATCCTTCCAGCGGTTTGGCTTGGTAGAACTGCTGCTGCTTTGGATTCAGCGTTCCCTGGCGGTACTGGCTGCGCCATTCCTGATAGGCCAACATGCGGTAACGGTAATTGTTCTGCAGGCCAGCGGGCAGGAAGGATTCGTAGTTGCGGATGTATTTCCAGTCGCCGATGCGGAGGGTACGAATCATGTCGTACTTTTCATCAAAGCGGTCGGCGTAGCCAAACGCTTCGTTGCGTTGTTCTAATTCAGCGGATGTTGTCTGTGAGCCCATGAACGGAATGCCATCGACGCCGCTAGGGATTTCGACCCCTGCCAAATCGAGAACCGTTGGGCCGAAATCAACGAACTCGACAAAGCCGTCGGTTTGACTGGATCGAGGCAACGGAGAGAGGTCCTTGAACTTTTCGGGAACCCGGACAACCAAAGGGACATGTAGTCCCGCTTCGTACGGATACCCTTTGCTCCGTGGCAGGACGCCTCCGTGATCACCAAAGTAGAAAACAAAGGTCTCCTCCAGCACCCCGTCGGCTTCTAGCTGTTGAATCACGTCACCGACCAATTGATCGATATCCTGAATCCGATCGAGGTAGCGAGCGTGGGTGTACCGCAAGGTTTTCGTGTCGGGGTGGTAAGGGGCGAGAGTTACTTTGTTGGGCGCATGATTTGTCGGTTCGGATTCCATCTTTTGGCGGCTGAAGTGGAGCGAGCCTTCGTGCGACTGAACAAAGGTTTGCATGTGGAAAAATGGTGTCTCCGTGCTGGGCCGGTTTTTCCAACTTGCTTTGCGTGACGAATCGTCCCAGACATTGTCCGCCTTCACTGCGTTGTAGTCTTCTTTGCGGTTGTTGGTGGTGTAGTAGCCAGCCGAGCGGAGGTAGGCTGGGAACATCTGGACGTCCGTTGGCATCGCGGCCAGTTTGGATCGCCGATGGTACTGAGTACCGATTCGCGGAGCGTAACAACCCGTTAGCAGGGTTGTTCGAGCGACGGAGCACACCGGCGCATTTGAAAAGGCTCGCTGGAAGAGGACGCCCTCTTTTGCCATCGCGGCTATGTTCGGGGTGGCCGTTCCGGCTGGATCGAACAGCTGGAGGTAGTGTTTGGAGTTGTCTTCGGAGAGAATCCACACCACATTAGGACGATCGGCAGCTTTGATGCCTGAGGCCGAGAGACCCAATAGCAGAAAAATCAGTGTTTGCACGGTCCCGACTGGCCAGAATCGGCTTCCGGGAAGCCGATCTGAATGGATTTGCCGATGAGGAATGCAGGCAGGGCGGTTGGCATTGCAGAAAAGAGTGATCATAAAAATCGTTGTTGTGGGAAACGGTACACAAACCAATGGCAAGTCAAGTAAACGAAAAACAACACCTAGACGACGGAGTGCGGACGTTGCCGCCTCCACCGCTGAAAATAGGCGACGTGGTTGTCGATCCTCCTATTCTACAAGCTCCGATGGCCGGATTCACGAATGCCGCCTTCCGGCAAATGGTAAGGGAATATGGCGGTTCGGGGCTGCAGGCGACCGAAATGGTCAATGCCCGCGGTTTTGTTTGGATGGACGAGCACGAAGCGGAGCACCCCGATCGGTTGTGGGGCGTCGCCGACGAACCGCGTCCGTTGGCGGTCCAGATTTGGGACAACCAACCGGAGGTCATGGCCAAAGTGGGCAAGCGGCTGGTCGACGAATACCGCGTCAGCGTCGTCGATATCAATTTCGGTTGCCCCGTGCGGCAGGTGACGGAGAAAGCCCACAGCGGAAGTTACCTGCTGCGTGATCCCGACCGGATGCACGAGATCATTCGGCAGTTGGTGGAAGCGTGTGCACCGACGCCGGTGACCGCGAAGATCCGTTTGGGGTGTTCACGCGACAACATCAATTGCAATGAAATCGCATCGGTTGTCGAACAGGCAGGTGCGGCGGCTTTGACCGTTCACGGGCGGACGGCTCAGGATTTTTTCAAAGGTTCAGCCGATTGGGAACGGATCTCGGAAATCAAATCTCATTTGAAAAACATTCCGCTGATCGGCAATGGAGACCTTGATTCTGCGGAGAAAGTGGTCACCGCGTTCCAGAAGTACAACGTCGATGGGGTCATGATTGCCAGGGCATGTTTGGGAAGGCCATGGTTGTTTGCCCAGGCCGCTGCGGCGCTCCGCGGCGACCCCATTCCAGAAGATCCCTCGATGGAAGAGCAGCGAGATTGCATGCTCCGCCATTTCGATTTGGTGGTCGAGCGATTCGGGGCGGAGAAGGGGACCTTGTTAATGCGGAAGTACGCTTGCTGTTACGCGCAGGGGAAACGAGGGGCACGGCACTTCCGGACCCATGTTGCCAAAGCGAGTACGCCAGCAGAGTTCCAGTCGATCGTCACCGAGTTCTTTCCTCTTGAATCGCAGCCCTAAACAAGACCGGGACCATCACTTCGTGTACAGCTTGTGGGCTTCGATATAGGCTTCCACGGCTCGGGGCGTTTGAAAGCGGATGGTCTGCTTCGCGGCAACACGGCGACGGATCTCGCTGCTGGAAATTTCGATCTGAGGCATCGCAACACGATGCTGTAGGGATTTTTCGATCGTTGCCGAATCCGCGAAGTCGTTGAGGACGGAGAAGTCGGATTCCGCTTCGCCGCCTCGTTCCACAACGGCCAGAGTTGCTAGTTGTAAGAGACGCTCCGGTTGGTGCCATCGCGGGAAGGAGGCGAGGGAATCGGATCCGATGATCAGGACCAAGTCCGCTTTCGGCTGTTCATCGTGAATCGACTGCAAAGTATCGACCGTGTAGCTGGTCCCCCCACGCTTCAGTTCTCGGTCATCGACTTCGAGGAACGGCGTGCCACCGACGGCCAAGCGAAGCATTTCTAGTCGGTGCTCTGCAGCGGTATGCGAATCGGTCGGTTTTAGCGGCGAATGGGCGGCCGGCACCAGCCGCAATTGATCTAGCCGCAACGATTCCCAGGCATGCACCGCGATCAGCAAGTGTCCTAAATGTATCGGGTCAAAAGAGCCGCCAAAGAGGCCGATTCGCATGTCAGTGGTCACTTTGCGTGAAAAGGAACAAGTATTTTCAGCCTTTGCTCTTTTTCAAAGCGCGTTCACGCCGCTTCAAAGAGCATCTAGGCTTAAGGAACGGTCGTGAAATAGGTGTCGTCTTTCACTTCCGCGAAAGGAGCGAAATGTAGGACGGAGTTTCCGATCGCAGCTAAGTCCACATTAACGAGGACCAGAGGTGTCCGCTAGCGAGCGAAGAATCAGGGGGACTTCACTTGTTTCCCCCGAGGCGGATATGTTGTCAGATAGCGTTGCATTTCCACAATCTGAATTCCCTTCCTCTCTGCGGCCCAGCGAGATCATGCCAGCGGCCTCATCCTCGTCCGACGACCCGAGCCGCCAGGCGGAGCTTTTTGAAACCGATCCGCCTCCCTGGGAACTGGAAGCTGAGGAGGATTTTGAAGCGGCCGCGATCGTTTTTTCGGAAAACCCTTACGGCCCACTGCATTATAAAATTCCTCCCGCACTGGAAGGGATCGTGCAGCCAGGTTTGCGGGTTCGAGTTCCACTGGGGCGTGGGAATCGAACCGTGGTGGGCTGGTGTATCGGGGTGGAAAAAAGTGAACTGCCGGCCCGTGCGTTAAAAGATATTCTGGCGGTTACCGATGAAGACCCACTGTGTGATGCCCGCTTGATCAAGCTGGTTCTTTGGATGAGCCACTACTATCAGGCACCCGCGGGGCAGGTGTTTGATGCTTTGATTCCCGCTGGGGTGCGGTCGGGGGCGGGGACAAGGGAGCAGGTCTTTTTTACCCCCGCTGCGATGGCTTTGGATGACGCACAAGTCGATGCGTTGCCAGTCAAACAACAGTCGGCGATCCGCCAGTTGTTGATCTCCGATAAACCGTTGACGGCGGTGCAGATTGCGGACCTTGCCGAGTGTACGGAAGGACCGATTCGGGAACTGCGAAAGAAGGGGTTCTTGCGGGCGGAGACACGAAGAGTGTTGACGGCCAGTGGTCCACCGCCGTCCCGCAAAAATTTTCAAAAGGGAGAAATCCCTGATCTGACCGGCCCGCAGGCGGAAGCGTACGAGCAGATTCGAGATGCGGTTCACAAGGATCAGCAGCATACGTTTGTGTTGCATGGAGTCACCGGCAGCGGAAAGACGGAAGTCTATATCCGTTCGATCGAAGCCGCCGTGGCTCAGGGCAAACAAGCGATTGTCCTTGTGCCCGAGATCAGTTTGACTCCGCAAACGCGTCACCGTTTTCAGAATCGGTTTGCCGAAGTGGCGGTTTTGCATTCGCAGATGAGTGCCGTGGAAAGGCATTATCATTGGCAGCGGATTCGCAGCGGCCAAGTGCAAGTGGTGGTGGGAGCACGGAGCGCCATTTTTGCTCCCTTGCCACGCTTGGGATTAATCGTTCTGGACGAGGAACATGATGGATCGTTCAAGCAGGATAAAGCCCCGCGATACCATGCCCGCCGAGTCGCCTACGTTCGCTCGCAGATCGAAAAAATCCCGTTGGTGTTAGGGAGTGCGACGCCTTCATTGGAAACCTGGCACGCAACCAACACGGGGCACGCGACTCTAATCCAGTTGAACCAACGTATTGCCGACCGCCCGATGCCACACGTGCAGTTGGTCGATTTGCGGACTCCAGGTGAGCGGACCGGCGGAGCGATCAGCCGTCCCTTGCAGAATGCGGTCAAAGAAACGCTGGCCGAAAATGGGCAGGTCATTTTACTGCTGAATCGAAGAGGGTTCGCGACCACCATTCAGTGTCCTTCCTGCGGGCATGTGGTGGCGTGTCCCGAATGCGATATGCCGTTGACGCATCACCGGGATGGCGGCAAGGCGGTCTGTCATTACTGCGATTACCAAATCCCTACGCCTCCGTGGTGTCCAGCCTGTCGGTTTGATGGGATCCGCTATAGCGGGCTGGGAACCCAAAAATTAGAAGTCGAGGTGAAGGCTCGATTTCCTGGCGCCAAAATCGCTCGGATGGATAGCGATACGATGCGGCGCCCCGGCAGCCATGAGCGAGTCTTGGCAGCCTTCCGTGAAGGCGAACTGCAGATCCTGTTGGGAACCCAGATGATTGCCAAGGGACTTGATTTTCCAAATGTGTTGCTGGTGGGCGTCATCAACGCGGACAGCGCGTTGCATTTCCCCGATTTCCGTGCTTCCGAACGAACGTTTCAGTTGGTGACTCAGGTTGCCGGCAGGACCGGGCGGGGGGATCGCGGAGGCCGTGTGGTCGTGCAGACGTTTTCACCGGAGCACCCGGCCATTCAGGCAGCGTCCCATCACGACTATCAGACATTCGCCGAAACGGAAATGCTGCAGCGAAGGAAGTATGATTACCCACCGCTCGGTAGCGTGGCGCGGATAATCATTCGTGGACCGGTGGAAGAAACGACCGAAGCGTTTGCCGACACGATCGTAGAAAAACTGGAATTAACGCGAGACAAACTCGCCGCGGAAGTGAGGATCTTGGGACCTGCACCGCCTCCCGTCGCAAAGATCCGTGGGAAGTACCGCTTTCATATCTTGTTGCAGGCGAAAGATTCGACATCGTTAGGAGAAACGATTCGAAGAGCGGTCGCGATGTTGAAAACAAATTCAAAAGACGAAATCCAGTTCGTCATCGATATCGATCCGATCGACATGCTGTAATGGGCCAGCGGGAACCGTCCCCTCTACTTCTTATCGGAACGGCGCAAGCCGTCCGGCAGGGGCCGTCCCCTCTACTTGTTAGCGGAACGGCGCGAGCCGTCCGGCAGGGGGCATGGGCTTGAGCAGGTTCTTTTTAACCCAGCGGGCGGTAGATATTTGCCGGCGGCGCGAGCCGCCGGATCGCTGCGAGAGCATAGTCTAGCCCAGCGGGCGACAGAATTGGGTGGGAGGAAATTCTGTCGCCCGCTGGGCTTTGCCATCGGCTTTTTATGCTCCGGCGGCTGACGCCGCCGGCAAGTATTTGTCGCCCTCCGGGCTTTTTTTTTTTGCTCTGGTAACTGAGGCCTGGCCGGTAGGGGGCGTCCCCTCTACTTCTTAGCGGAACGGCGCGAGCCGTCCGGCAGGGGGCATGGGCTTGGGCAGGTTCTTTTTAGCCCAGCGGGCGGCAGATATTTGCCGGCGGCGCGAGCCGCCGGATCGCTGCGAGAGCATTGTCTAGCCCATTGGGCGACAGAATTGGGTGGGGGAAATTCTGTCGCCCGCTGGGCTTTGCCATCGGCTTTTTATGCTCCGGCGGCTGACGCCGCCGGCAAGTATTTGTCGCCCTCCGGGCTTTTTTGCTCTGGTAACTGGGGCCTGGCCGGCGGGAACCGTCCCCTCTACTTCTTATCGGAACGGCGCAAGCCGTCCGGCAGATGTAATGGGGTTGAGCAAAGTCTTTTTAGCCCAGCGGGCGGCAGATATTTGCCGGCGGCGCGAGCCGCCGGATCGCTGCGAGAGCATCGTCTAGCCCAGCGGGCGACAGAATTGGGTGGGGGAAATTCTGTCGCCCGCTGGGCTTTGCCATCGGCTTTTTATGCTCCGGCGGCTGACGCCGCCGGCAAGTATTTGTCGCCCTCCGGGCTTTTTTGCTCTGGTAACTGAGGCCTGGCCGGTAGGGGCCGTCCCCTCTACTTCTTAGCGGAACGGCGCGAGCCGTCCGGCAGATGTCATGGGCTTGAGCAGGTTCTTTTTAGCCCAGCGGGCGGTAGATATCTGTCGGCGGCGCGAGCCGCCGGATCGCTGCGAGAGCATCGTCTAGCCCAGCGGGCGACAGAATTGGGTGGGGGAAATTCTGTCGCCCGCTGGGCTTTGCCATCGGCTTTTTATGCTCCGGCGGCTGACCGGGCTGTTGATTTATTCTCTTTTCCACTTAGTGATTTTGGCGTTTTGCGATAGACTTTTGGCTTCTCTTTTCGAGCATTCTATGGGTTTTGCGAAACGACCACTGGACCGGCAGCAGGCGATCCTTTTTCCTGAGCGTCTTGATGAAGCCATCCCGCGCGATCATAGCGTACGGTTGCTCGACGACTTACTCGGCCGAATCAATTGGAGTCCCTGGACCCGGCGTTACAAACTGCAGAGAGGGCGGCCGCCGATCCATCCCCGAATCGTCGCTTCGGTCATTCTCTACGGGATCCTCCGTCGCACTCATTCCTCCCGAGACCTCGAAGAAGCGATCACTGTGCGCTTGGATTTTCGTTGGCTCGCTCACGGCACCAATCTCGATCACACCACGATCTGCAACTTTCGCGTTGACAATCAAGAGCCGCTCAAAGATCTCTTCACTCAGATCGTCCTGATCGCTCGGCAAATGGGGCACCTGCCGCTGGCTGCCCTAGGCTTTGATGGGACCCGAATGCGAGCGAATAATCGACGCACTGGAACTCGCACCCCCGAACGACTGCGGCAGCAACAGCAAGAACTTGCTGAACTCTATGACAAGGCTGAAGAACAGGCTCGTCAAACCGACGCCCAGCAGACAGAAATGTATGGCGAGCGGTGCCGAGGTCGTTTGCCTGAGTCGCTTCGGGACATCGCTGCCCGCAAGGCAAAGGTCGACGCGGCGGTCGCTGAACTCGATGAGATCAAAGCTCGAGGACTTAAAGAGCCAGCCCGGCTGCCCATTACCGATCCACAAAGCCGAGTCGCTCCGAACAAAGAGGGCGGCTTTGCTCCCAATTACACGCCCACCGCCACGGTCGATATTGACAGCGGGATCGTGGTCGATGCCGACGTCGTCTTCGGGCACCATGAAGACCGTGACATGCTTCAGTCGATCGACGCGGTGCAGGAAAGGTTCGGTCTCCCAGCTCCGATCGATGAGGTGCTTGCTGATGGCTTAATGAGCAGCGGAGAGAATATCGTCGGCTGCAAAGAGCGAGGCGTGAACTTGTTCTCACCGATCAGCTTAAACAAGGCTCAAGATAACCCAGCAATTCGCGAGGACTTGAGCCAACCGGTGCCGAACGAAGAGCACGACAAATTGCCCACTAGGACGGTTCGCGTGGGGGGCAAGAAAGTTGTCAAGTTAGACAAAGAAGCGTTCGTGTTCGTGCCCGCAGAGGATCTCTATCGCTGTCCGCAGGGCGAAGTTTTATCTCGTACTGGTCAGACGACGGAAACCGAAAACGGCCGCCAAGTGATTCGGCACCACTACCAATCCGACGCCCCGTCGTGCAGCGGTTGCCTGTTGTTGGAACAATGCGTCGACGCAAAAACTGGCCGCCGCAAGATTCGTCACACAGAGCACGAAGCCGATCGGATCGAGCATGCCGAAAAGATGGCCGAGGAGTCATCACAGGAAAAATATGCTCGCCGCCGTCATCCGGGTGAGCGTCCTTTCGCAGTGATCAAGCAACACCTCGGGATCCGTCAATTCTCGGTGCGAGGTCGCTCCAAGGTGCGTCAGCAATGGCATTGGCTGACCACCGCGTTGAACCTAGACCTCTTGATGGCACTCATCCAAAGCAACCCCGATCCGCCGCTGGCGTGTCCGGCATCGTAGCCCATTTTTCCCGTCCGTCATTCTTCCAACCCGCGTCGCTCTCTCCCTAGAATCGCTGCGCAGTCAGCGAACGTGGGGGAAAGGGGGAAGGCTGTCAGAAACTCCATTCGACATGAATAAATCAACAGCCCGTGACGCCGCCGGCAAGTATTTGTCGCCCTCCGGGCTTTTTTGCTCTGGTAACTGAGGCCTGGCCGGTAGGGGGCGTCCCCTCTACTTCTTAGCGGAACGGCGCGAGCCGTCCGGCAGGGGGCATGGGCTTGAGCAGGTTCTTTTTAGCCCAGCGGGCGGCAAATACTTGCCGGCGGCGCGAGCCGCCGGATCGCTGCGAGAGCATTGTCTAGCCCAGCGGGCGACAGAATTGGGTGGGAGGAAATTCTGTCGCCCGCTGGGCTTTGCCAGACGCTTTTTTTGCTCCGGCGGCTGACGCCGCCGGCAAGTATCTGTCGCCCTCCGGGCTTTCTTCGCCTGGTAACTGGTTCCCACCTGAGGTTTAATTCCGATTGCCCCAGTCACGGGGGTTCTTGCCCCACCTGCTGTGTGATACTTCTGGACTCGCGCTTCGGGTCGGGATTGATCTGGGTTAAACTGGGGGCGTCCTACCTGTTACTGCCCCTCCTGCCTGGTTTTCGTTGTGATTCAAGTGTCGAGAAAATTTTGTCAATTGGCTTTCTATCTGGTCGCTAGTTGCCCTTTGCTGGGAGGCGCTGCAGAGACCTTACGCCATCCGCAAGGGTTGGATACCCAACTGCGTCAGGTGGAGGTGCCGTATCTAGCAGAACAGGTTCGGCTTCGCGGAGACGCCGAACGAGGTGCCTTGTTGTTTTACAAATCGGCCGCCGCCTGTGTGCAGTGTCATTCCTCCGATCAGAACCGGTCCCCGCTGGGACCTTCGCTTTCGGCGTTGCCTGCCGACACCTCGCTGGAATATTTGGTCAACGCGGTTTTGCGACCCTCTGAGAAAATTGCCAAAGGGTTTGAGACCAATGTGGTGGTTACCAGTGACGGCAATGTGTTGAGCGGATTGGTCGTTCGAGAAAACGATGACGAATTGGTTCTCCGCGACGCGAAAGATCTGCAGAAAGAGATTCGGATCGATCAGGACGATATCGAAGACCATCAGTTGGCAACTCAGTCGATGATGCCTGAAGGGCTGGCTGGAACCTTGGCCGACCAATCTGAATTTTTGGATCTGGTGGCTTATGTCGCTGCTATTGCTGCCGGTGGTGCCGAGGCAGAGGCTCGCCTAAAACCCTCTGCGGAAGCTTTGCTGGTTAAAGATGATTCGCAGAATTTGGATCATGCTGGAATTGTCAAAGGGCTTCGTTCGCGTGACTTCAATGAAGGGAGTTTGATCTATCACGGCTACTGTGCGGAGTGTCATGGAGCGGACGGAAATACCCCGTCGCTGCCCACCGCACGAGCGTTTGGAACTCAAAAGTTGAAATTTGGTGCGGATCCTTACCGGATGTTCATGACACTGACCCGCGGGAACGGTTTGATGGCTCCGATGGGGCACTTGACTCCTAAGGAACGTTATCAGGTAGTCCATTACATTCGGGAAGCTTTCATGCGGCCCAGTAATTCCGAATACGAAAAGGTAACCACCGAGTATTTGGCGGGGTTGCCTAAAGGGACGGAATTGGGCACGGAAGTTCCGTACGTCGAACGAGATTTTGGGCCCGCGTTGGCGTCTCAGTTGCGACGCGATTTTTCCAGCGTGTTGTCGATTCAGTTGGGGGATCAGACAATCGCTTACGATACCCACAGCATGGACCAAGCCGATTTCTGGTCAGGTGGATTTGTTGAAATCGGTCAGACCCAGCATGCTCGCGGGCGTGGCGAAGGCACCGTGAATCCTGCAGGGACATCGGTCCAAGGATTGGCAGGATGGAAGTGGGGGCACGATGGGACCTTTGATTATTCGCGAAAAGGTTTGTTGCCTCGCGGACCGTTGCCGAAAGAGTGGCTGCGATACCACGGACATTCTTTGTTCGGACAGCAGGTTGTATTGCGGTACGAGATCGATGGACGTTTGATCTGGGAACTTCCGACAGCTGAACCCGCGATCGCTGATTTCCCGCAAACCATTGGAATTCGCCATGCGATGCGAGTGGAACCAGGGAAAGCGTTGACGTTGGCTGTCGCCCAAGTGCCGGAAGCAAATGATCAACTGCTGGAATCGGCAGCGGGCAGCCTTGGAGTCGTGCTGGGCAAACGGCAGGAAGGCAATTGGCAGTCCTGGACGGCGGCGACGGTCCTAGGCCAAGTTGAAGGCATGGGCTGGTCCATCGATGAACAGAATCGAATCGTGTTGCAAATCCCTGCCAGCCCAGAAGCCCGAGTGATCGAAATCTGTCGATCGAGTGGGCAAGGAGCAAAAGCCCTCGAAGCGGTACAGCGACAGCTAAGCACGTATGCCTCGACTTCCCAAATTGTGGATCCTCAGTCCTGTGCAGAGGGAGGCCCCTTGTTGTGGCCGGAAGTTTTGCACACCACGGGGACCTTGGGACTGGAGAAAGGGGCGTACGCCTTAGACACGATTGCCATCCCTCGCGAGACGCCATGGAACACTTGGTTCCGGACTTCGGCGGTTGATTTCTTTGACGATGGCCGGATGGCAATTGCCACGTACGGTGGCGACGTCTGGATTGTTTCAGGAGTCGACGAGAAGTTGCTTGATTTGAAGTGGAAGCGTTTTGCCGGTGGGATGTACGAACCGATGGGACTGAAGGTTGTCGATGGCCAGGTCTACGTGACGTGTAAAGATCGGATCACGCGGTTGCATGACCTGGACGACAATGGTGAAGCTGATTTCTATGAGACCTTCAGCGCGGATGATGATGTCTCGGTGAACTTCCATGCTTTCAATTTTGATTTGCAGGTCGATACCGATAAGAATTTTTACTACGCCAAAGCAGGGCATGGTGCGGATTACGCGATCCCGGGGGCGATCATTAAAATCTCTCCCGATGGCGAGCGCCGCGAAATTTACTGCACCGGTTTTCGGTCCCCCAATGGAATGGGAATATTGCCCGACAACCGTCTAACGGTTAGCGATAACCAAGGGCAGTGGACTCCTGCGTCCAAAATCAACTTGGTTAAAAAAGGGGGCTTCTACGGTTGGGTACCGACCTATTCGATCCCTGGGAAATGGGCTCCGGATGGTGGGGCGATCGATCTGGACAAACTGGTCCCCCCCACAACCTTCGATCGACCTCTGGTTTATATGCCGCAGGAATTTGACAATTCGTCAGGGGGCCAAGTCTGGGTTGATGATCCTCGGTGGGGACCGTTAAGTGGGCGACTGCTGCACACTAGTTTTGGCAAAGGCTGGATGTCGTATGTGTTGATGCAGGAGGTCGAAGGTGAATCCCAAGCGGCGATAATCAAGCTGCCGTTTGATTTCGAAACCGGGATCATGCGAGCGGAAGTGAATCCCGCCGACGGCCAGGTTTATGCGGTCGGGTTGCAGGGGTGGAACGGGGGCGGTCGTCCACGGATGGCCGACAAGGGAATTCAACGCCTGCGTGCGACGGGCAACGAAGAGTGGATGGTTACCGGTGCCGTCGTCGAACCCGATGGGCTGCGGTTCCGATTCACGACACCCGTCGATGTGGAAACCGCTTCTGACCCTGCCTCCTATGCGATCAAACACTGGGATTATTTGTGGCAAGCGTCGTACGGATCGAAGATGTATTCTCCCACCACCGGCGAAGTGGGGCCCGATACATTGACCGTTTCCAAAGTGGAAATGGATGCAGACAACAAAGGAGTGAAATTGATTGTCCCTGGCTTACAACCCGTCGACCAACTGCACTTGATCATGAATCTGCAGGACCCGGCAGGGAAAGCACTGCTGGAAGAGGTTTACTGGACGATCAACCGGATGCCCAAATAAAAAAACGGGGCATAGCGATGTGCTATGCCTCGTTTTGTGCGGGTCCTATAAACCAAGAAATTTTGGTTTAGGAAGCGTCGTCATCGTCGCTTAGTGCAAGCGGGATGGCGATCGCCGCTGCGATTGCTGCGGCTCCAAGAACAACCACGGTTGGGTTGGCGAGGGCTCGTGACATTCTTCCACTGCTACCATGGCGGCCGCCCATTCCGTCGCAGCCGTCACAGGAGGTGTCCGAGCAGCAGGCACTGCCGCCGCGGATGACATCGTCACCAGCGACTTGGATGATGCCTTGCTCGGCACCTTCAGGAGCTTGCTCAGGATTCCAAACTCGATAGGTCAGGATTCCGGCATTGGTTGCGACTTGGTAGACGCCCGGTTTCAGGTTCTTGAAGGCATAACGACCTTCAGCATCGGACAATTGGGTGTCGAGTGTATGCCCACGCTGAGCAACCACAGCGGCCTGTCCTGCGATTGGTTTGCCATTTGGCGAAACCAGTGAACCTTGGATCGCGCCGTCCTGCAGAACTAGGTCTTTGACGGTCGCGTCGACTTTCAGCCCTTCCACAACCATGTGGGATGGGTGAGCCGCTTGCAGGGCTTGTGGGCATGCCATTGCGAAAGACATTGCAAGGGCGAGAAAACCGTTGAAGATTTTATGTGTCATGACTTTAGGGACTCCGCAGTCTGGTTGATTTATCCGTGGATTCCGCCACTTTGTTTCCCGAGTCCCAACGACTTGGTGAAATCATGACGAAATGATCTATCGGGATATCTACCGACGCACGGCGTCGGTTTGAAGTACCCCTGCAGAGTATCCAGATCGGCCGGTTAGGCCGATAAATCAACTTAGACTGGCAAAAAGTCCGTAAATCGATCTCAAGCGAGGAAATTTCCTGGCTTAGGATGCGTCATCGTCGTCGTTCGAGACGGCAATGGGGATTGCGATGGCCGCTGCGATGACTCCGCCGATCAGAATTTTTTGACAGGTGCTCAGACCGTAGTGTCCGAATCGGCCGCGAGCCATGTCGCGGTCGACGGTTTGGATGATTCCTTGTTTCGCGCCGTTAGGAGCCGAATCGGCTTCCCAGGTACGGACCAGTTCCATGCCCGCTGCCGAGCGGACTTGGTAATGGCCAGCTTGTACGTTTTCGAATGCGTATCGGCCTTCCGCGTCGGTGACCTGCTGGTCGATAACTTCATCCATACGCGACAGAACAACCGTTGCTTCCGCGATGGCTTGGCCGTTCGCATCTACAAGAGCTCCCTGTAGAACGTTGTCTTGCAGAGCAACGTTCGAAACCGTTTTGTTGATTTTCAGGCCGTCAACGACGACGGTTTGAGCCGGAGCGACCGAAGCAACCGGTTGAGCTGCCATCAGGGGTGCTGGGCAGGATAGAGCGGCACTAAGGGTGATTGCCAGCAACGACTTCGATTTGTTGAAACGCATCTGTATTGAACTCCACAAAGGAATGGATTGTATTTCTCGAACCCGCCTCGACTCACAAAGCAGCAGAATTCTTGGCTGTCGCTTGCAAGGTTTGGGAAAGGCGGTTGGTGAGTGGGAAATGCAATCGTTGTTGGTTGTTGCCCCATCACCGGCCTGTTAAGAGTCTGAAATCGGTAGACCGGACCGATGCCGCGACCCCCATGCGGGAAAACAAATCAATCGACTCCTGTGGCGTTCCACTTGTGGTGGCTGAAACGGTTATCCTAGTTTTCTGCGAGGTTTCATTCCCCCCGTTGGGGCTGTCTTGCTTTTGGGGGGAGGGCTACGGGCAGATGCGATCGATCGTCCACTGATCATTCTGGTTTTGATAGCGAATTCGATCGTGGAGCCGACTCGGGCGTCCTTGCCAAAATTCAATTTCCGTTGGTTTTAGCAGGTACCCACCCCAGTGATCGGGGCGAGGGATCGGCTGGCCTTCAAACTCTTTTTGATAACGCTGAAAAGCGGTCTCCATGGTGCTCCGGTCGGCGAGCGGGGATGACTGCGTACTGATCAGCGCTCCCAATTGACTGTCGCGAGGGCGGCTTGCGAAATATTGGTCCGATATCTCGCTAGCGACACGATTAACGGTCCCTGTGATCCGGATTTGGCGTTCTAGGTGAGGCCAGAAAAAGCAGAGAGCGGCGTGAGGGTTCGCCGCCAATTGCTGGCCCTTGTGTGACATATAGTTCGTAAAAAACGTAAATCCCGATTCGTCGAATTGCTTCAAAAGAACAATCCGGTTGGTGACGTGCCCTTCCAGGTCGGCCGTCGAAAGGGTCATCGCGTTGACTTCAAACCAAGAGGGTAAATCTCCTTCTTGGGCCTCTTGGAACCATTTCGTAAATTGACGAAAAGGGCTGCTATCGGCCTCAGATTGGTCCAGACCGGCCAGCGTGTAGCTCTTACGCATCGCTTCGATTTCTTTTTTCATCGGTCGTAACTGTTTGTTGGGAAAAGGGTTACGGGTGGTTTTGAGTGGATTCTGATGATTTGGCCCAGTTATTGCCACTAACCTCTCTTGATTTGTTTTTACTGTCAACTTGTCGTCAATCGGGTAACCGATTTGAGGAAAGGATGGGAGGTAGTTCAGGACAATGTATCGATCTATCGCAGGGAATTTACTGGTTGCGTCAACAGGTGTGGAAGATGCCCTCTTTTCGCAGGCAGTTTGTCTGGTGGTCCAACATGACCAAGAAGGGGCAATCGGTTTGCTTTTAAACCGTCCTTTTCACCCACAGCCGGCGAATCTGCTGGCGATGTTAGATCCCAAGGAAGCGCAACCAGAAGGGACGTCGGCTCGATTTGATATCGGGGATGACTCTCCTGTCGTTCCGGGAGGGCAATCGCGGGCGGTTCACTTCGGAGGCCCTCTGTCGGGCCCCGTGGTCGCTTTGCAGGCCGTTCGAAAAGCCGAATTAGGGGGAGCGGAAGGGCTGATGATCGCAGCAGAAAAAGGGGAGATGGAAACATTGTTGAACGACCCTGATTCGCCTGTACGTGTGATCGTCGGACACGCGGGATGGACAGCTGGCCAGTTGGAGCAAGAGATTGCGGCTGGAACCTGGCATATTGCCTCCCCAACGACAGACGTTATTTTTGGGGATCATCAGACGATGTGGGGGCGGCTTTTGCGTTCAGCATGCGGTAATTCTGTCGCACGCTGGGTTGGCGCTCCCCAAATTCCTAATCCCGAGTTAAATTAGAGGGGACGGAATTCAACTCCGTCCCGCCGGTTCGCTAGTCGGACATGGTGGGTGGTGCTGTCGTAGCCGCCGTTCTAACCCTTTTTTCCTGCTGAGCGAACTGTTTTGGTCGAGTACGTTGCCCCTAAAGATTATCCCATCCAGCGCCGGCGATTGGGGAAGGTCAAATTTGTCGAAGCGGAGGGAAAGTTCGGATTTATCGACGCGGAAGATTTTCGTGAAGATGTCTTTTTCCACAGCAGCGTTTGGGAAACCAAAAGCAATCCTCCAATGATCGAAATGTTCGTCGAATTCGAAATCGATCCGGAGTATCAGAAGAAAGAGAACAAGCTGCGGGCGACCGTCGTCCGGTTAACGGATCGTCCCGACGGTGCCGAGATCGAACCCTACGCCGATCCTCATCTGCGAGCTCAACACCATCCCAAAGCTCGCCGTCAGCGTCCCACGTGGCGCAACAAAGACAAGTAGGCCGGTCCTCTTCGGCGCTGGTTAAGTCCAGAGGCTTTATTGCGCGGCCGCTTGGATCGGTTTGGTGAGAAGCAAGGTTCTTGGTGGTGCGGCCGGACGGCTTGCGCCGTTCCGCTAGTTGAAGAGCGACAAGTGCGGCTAGCTTCCTGCGACGCTGCAGCCGTTTACGATTCCTTGGGTTCTTCTGCTGGCTCTTCGGCCGGCTTTTTTGCGGCTCCGTTGCGAGCCTTTTCTTCGGCGTTGGCTACGTCGACTTCTAGTTGACGAATGATTCGTTCGTCGATGTGCTTGCCGAGCATGTCAAAGGTCTGCTTAAACAGCTGGTCGATCATCGCTGTCTGCTGACGCGAGGGGGCTCCCAGTTCCAGGCGTTTGTTTCGCATGTCGGTCGATAGAATCTCGTAGGTTGGTTGTTCCCTGAGTGATTCCAGCAGTTCGCGAGCTTCCACGACGTTCCCTTTTTCGATGCGAAGCCGAATACGAACGGACAGCAGTTCCCGGAGGGCTACCAAATCGATAATCGCATTTTGCACGCCTCGGATGTACGCTTCGGCTTGCAGCCGGGGGTCATCGCCCATTAGGTCAGCCGTTGCGATCGGATCTTGTCCGGGGACACAGGGGAGCCGTGCAAGTACCGCTCCACCATTTTTGACGTACATCAGACGCAGTGGCGAATCGCTTTTCTCAAGGACTAGGCGACCATCCCAGTCGGTCCGCCCGACAAAGGACATGTCATTGGTTTCCAGATCTTTTTCGTAAAGTTCGTAACCCTGAAGCGGTTCGTCGGATTTCCCTTGAGCGTGCAAGCGAATGACCGTGTTTGGATAGTAGGGGCGGATCCGAAAAGCCAACCGATGGGTGCGACTGTTCTTGCGTCCTTGAAGCCCTCCTGCGCGGCCTGCGAAAAGCTCCATCTCCAGCTTGGCACCGTCGACTTTGTTGACCTTTAGATAGGCCCAGTCGAGGGCTTCAAGAATCAGAGGATCCCCTTGTCGGTCGTCTTTGCGGACCGCCGGTTGCAGTAGATCGCCTACTTTGATCGCGGCGGGGGAATCGGGGTCCGTAATCAGGCCTGCACCTCTCACCCGGCCGGTAATCAATTTGGTTGCGGCATCTTCGATGCGAATGATGGGACCGAAACTGGCTGTCATCGCTTCGCCGATCGCGGCGACCAATCGCTGTTCGTTAAGGACTTTCTTGCGCACGATTGGGCCGGGCAATCGCATCACACAATCGATCTCCATGACGGCAACATCGATGGGAATCGATTGG
This sequence comes from Roseimaritima multifibrata, assembly GCF_007741495.1. Classification (NCBI taxonomy): domain Bacteria; kingdom Pseudomonadati; phylum Planctomycetota; class Planctomycetia; order Pirellulales; family Pirellulaceae; genus Roseimaritima; species Roseimaritima multifibrata. The sequence goes on along the minus strand of NZ_CP036262.1, from coordinate 6,164,796 downwards.
CGGTCGATACGGACAATAAAGATTTTGTCGTAGTTGTCAAAATTCTCGCCCATCAGCCCAGCAATATCCAAGGGGATGATTTTGGGAGCGGGGTCGTCCAGTTCTGCCGCCATGCCGCGAGGAATGAGCAGCGATTCGGTTCCTTCTGCAGCCCAGCTGGCTAGCACGGCATCTTGATTTGGAAAGCCTTCGGTTTTAATCACGTCACGCATTCCGTGCAGGTCGGCGTTGCTGACCTCAGCGATCAATTCCATTTCTTGAAATAGCTTTTGCAGACCTTGCTGGACTTCCGCAGCGGTGGGGCCATCCTCCATGTCGACCGTTGAATCGATGATCGGTTGAGTCATCTTTTTTAGTAGCGGGACGTCGACCTTCGATGTTCCTTCCAGCACGTCTAGCATGGCGATATTGATCGCCCGGTATTTTGCTGGGTTCAAATCCATCGCTACCAAGGCTTCATTGATCATCCGTTCCCAGCGCCCGCGCGCTGGATGCAGCAGGATCCCTTGGGCTCGGTCTAAGACATCCTTTTGCATGTCGGCCGTCGCATAAATGCTTTTGACATATTGACCGGCGCTAAGGGCCGTGCGGATTCGCGGAGCGTCAGGATGGTTCTTGCGGACCGCCAAGACGGGGTCCGAAGCGGTTAGGCGTTCGAATTGGACCGATTGCAGATCCCGCAACGCAGCGACCTGGACAATTGGCGGAGCCTTCTTCAAATCCAAACGCCAGAGCGCAGAGAAATCGTAATCCAGGTAGTCGCGAAGCGGTTGCCGCAGTTCGTCCGTCAGGTCGTCTCCGTTGGTGTCCAAAACCCAAACCAACATGTTGTAGGGATCGTAATCCCATGTGGCTTCTTGTTTGGGTTTTTTGCCTTGGGCCGTTGCTGACGAAAGCAGCATGAACAAGCTTAGCCCGGAGCAGACAATAATGCGAAACATGTTAATTGGCTTGGGTTCTGAGGCTACAGCGCGAGACGCCAGCGTCGGACGTTCTGGTACAACGAGACAATGTCGCGACCGATTCCAACGACTTCGTTGCGGTACGCATAGGAATCGACTAGTTGCCAAAGGGGCAGAATGGGAAGTTCGTGATTGCTGGTTTGATGCAGGTCATGAAGGCGGTCACGAACCTCTTTCCAGTTCCTGGCGGTTTCCAGCCTTCGCAGTCCCAAACCGACCAATTGATCTTGGCTGCCTGCCAAGCCGTTTGGTCCTAGCAGTCGCCGTGCGTCGATACTTGGTTCCCAGATCGAAGCCGCCACATAAACCAAATCGGCCGTCCCTTCTTTGGGCATCGATTCGCCGGGGGGCAGTTCGACGATTTCGACTGGAAAGACATCCAAAAGTTCCAGTTGGGTTTTGATCGCTTGAACCGCGATGGCTGCAACATTGTCGGCGGGGACGGCGATCCGGATCGGCGTCATCGCGGGCATTTCTTCTTTCTTCTTTTCCGCTTCCGATTTCATCTGCCGCTGATTCATTTCCATTAGCAGTTTTGCCAGACGTGGCTGATAGGGCCGCGGTTTTACCGATTCGTTGTAGGCATAACCCAAAGGGTCGTCCGGTTCGGTACCCGATGGGAACGGGCCACTGATAACGCGGCAGCCTTCGACCGTTTTGCCTTCAAGCAATTCTCCCGTGAGGATATCTTCGCGGTTGATCGCATAGATCAAGGCTCGGCGAAAGGTACGCTCGGCAAGGTAAGGGTGATCGCTGCAGGGGATCAGCATGTGAACGCTGGGCAAAGGGTAACGCCCGACGCGGACCTTTTTTGAACCTCGCAGGCGTTCTGCGTCGGCAGGGAACAGGCGGTCCAGAACATCGACTTCGCCACGGAGCAGTGCCGACACGGAATCCGCTGCATTGATTTGATCGACTTCCACCACCTCGCGTGGCTGAGTCGGGAAATCTTTGTTTCGCTGGGTGAGGACGTAGCGCGTCAGGTTCTCTTCACGGACGTCCGGTTTGTAGGCGCCGGTCGGTGTTTTGGGGTCGTCGCTGATCCAGGTTCCGTCAACCCAGACCTGCAACAGGCTGGCGGGAAGGACGTGCGGACGGCGGAGCAGGCATTGGATCTCACGCGGGCTGGTGACGGAGATCCCTTCGACGGAACTGGCCCAGGCCGGGTCGTATAGCGGGGAGGTCCGTTGGGCGCGCGCGGCCAACGCATCGGCAACTTGATAGGCATCGATTTTGTCGAGCGGTGGTTCGGTTCCATTCGGTGAAAAATTCAGATCGAATTCCAAGCGATCGTCACTTTGTTCGGTGTCACCAAACAGGAATTCAAATTCGCCACCCTCGGGGCCGACGCCGCGCATTTCGAATAGACGCCGATAAACCAGTTCGCCGGCGCGTCGTGCGGGCCAGTTGTCCAGTTGGGTGGGGTCGATGACGGTGGCTCGTTGTAGGACGCCCACGCGAACCAGTGGATATAACGTGTCGATCTGTTTGACCAGTTCGATTCCACCTGGAACTTTGGGGTAGATGTGCAGGCTGTCGCGAGCCAATTTTCGAGCGGCCCGGAAGTCTTTTTTGTCGCGGGCAGCGATCGCTGCGGCTTGTTTTTCTTCTGCCATCGCCAAAAACTGAGCGTTCCAGCGTTCGATCGTCGGGATCTCGCTGGGCTTGTAATCACCGGAAATTCGGCTGAGCAGTTTTTGGGCGTTTTCCAGATCATCCGCTTCCAGCATCGATTCCATCAGTGTGTCGATGATCTCGTTGATTTTCTGAAGCACCACTTTGGTTTGGAATTTGGGATCAAAGCGACGCAGTTCTTCAAGGATCGCTAAGGTTTCCTTCCATTCTTTCTTTTGGTAATGCGAAGCCCCGTCGCGGAGCAGATAGTTTGCTCGCAGTTCGGCCAGCGTCGCATTTTCGGGAAGGTCTCGCATCATGACCGCCATGAACGGATAGGCGCCATCAAAATCGCCGCTCGCAATTCGCTCGCGAGTTTCCCGTGCCAGGCGATCTTCCCAGAGGTCGATCGCTTCGATGTCTTTCCAGGCAATCTTGAATTTCTTGCCGGGCAGTCCGAGGATCGAAACCTCTAGAAATCCTTGCGGAGTCGTTCGCGGCAGTTTGCGACCAGGGAAGGGTAGGGGGAGGACTTTTGCCCATCCACCTTTGGCGGAATCCTTCACTCGAATCATGTCATAAGCTTCGGTTTGCAGAAGCTCAATTCCTTCGGCCTCGGGAGCTCCCGATTGTCCGAAGTTATTGTTTTTTTGGGCATGTAGGGTGGTCGGGAAACTGCAGGCCAAGACGGCAATGCCAACAATCGCAGACTTCCAGAAACCATTCAATAATGGCTGGTGTGTCATGGCACTCTGTTGGCTGTGCCGTCGCCCAATGTTTGAAATTGAAATCACTCTGAAGCCCCTCCGGTTGGCAGATCGGTGATGTAGATCACCCCTTCAGAACCGGGGACGAACAACCGGTTGTTAGCACCGACCGGCAGTGGAGCGGCCGACAGCGGTTCGCCGAAATCGATCTGACCGGTGATCTTTCCGGTCGCTGGGTCGATTGCCAGTAACCAGCCTGGTTCGCCAGCCATCACCCATTGGCCCGCGATCATTGTGGGCGGAGCGACAGGAACGCCCGGTGGAATGTCCAGCGTCCAAACCGCTTCTCCCTTCGCATCCATGGCTCTTAGTTTTCCGTCATCGGTTTGGATCAAAATGTTTTGGTCCATGCGAACCGGGCCCCACAGGACGCGACCTTCCAAGGTGGTTCGTCCGGTCTCTGTTAGCTTGTTGATGTCGTAGCGGAGCAACACATCGGCAGCGGGGCCACCGGTTGTCGCAAACAGCGTGTCATCGATCGCTGTCATCGTGCCCAAAAACTTAATGGGGTTGTCGACTTCGGTTAGCGCCCGCAATTGGTCGCCGGCTCGAATTCGGAATAGTTTCCCGCGGTCATCGCCCAGGACGATTTGCTCTGGGTCGTTTGGCAGTGGGACCAAGTCATACCAGTCGATGTCCGCTTCGGGAGGTGCCGAAGGTTGGAAGGGGCTGCCAAGGTTGACCCCGGTCTGGAAGTTCTTTAGCAAGATACGTCCATTGTTCAAAGCCAACATCAGTCCGCCGGCCGTCGCGATTGGAGGGGCGGTTGCTTTCGCCAAGCCGATGTTCAGTTTGATGATTCGCAAGGTTTCACTGCGGCGTGTTGGGTTGTAGACCGCCAGTTGGCCCGAATCCTCTTTGTTCAGCAACAACGTAACATCATCGGTCACCTTAAACGGATTCTCGAAGCGAAGAGTTGAACTGTCTTGTCCACCGGGGTTTTCGATCGGGGTGCCTGAAATGCCTTCCCGGTAGGCTTCCCCATCAAGCATGTATAGTCCCGCTTGCGAAGTAATCGCGTGCACGCCGCCCTTGGTAGGAGTCAGCATCGACACGGGGACCCCGACGTCGTTCTGCCATCGCATGTCGCCGGTCGTTGGATCAACGGCCGTCACGCGAACGCCTTTGGTCCCCTTCAGAATGCGTGCGTGGAAGAGGATATCGTCCAGCATCTTTGGGGGAGCGATGAACGAATCGCCTGCATGTTTTGTCCATGAAAAGACAATTCGCCCGGTGCTCATCTGCAATTCATAGCGATTGACTCGAGTCCCAGTGACCCACATTTGTGTTTGATCGACTTCCATCTGGGTCGCGGTGGGCGACTCATAAGAAGCGACTTGTTCGGCCATCACGGTGACCTGTTCGTTTTCGGCCGTCGGTTCGATGTCCAGGACTTTGACTTGACCGCGGTCGGTCAGAACAATCAATCGTCGCCGCTGTTGTTTGGGCGGAGTGATGACGTTCCCGGTCAACAGGATCGGGGCTTGAGCACGGACCAGACCATCGCCCGATTCGTTCATTCGCAAGACATGAATCCGAGAATTTTTAGGATCGATGTTCTCGACCACAAACAGATGCCCTAGTAATGCCACGGGCGAAACGCGAACCGAGCCCTCGGTATGACCGAGATAGTAGGATTCGATCGCTTTTCCGGTCTTGCCGTCTAGGACATAAAGGTTGCTGTGATTGCCGACCTGATAGAGCCGTGTAGAACGGTCAAGTACGCCGGGAGGGACCTGTGTTTCTTGAGGCAATTGGACGCCCCACTGCACCTCGCCGCTGAAGCTGTCTAACGCCAGGACTCGACCACTATTCGTGGAAAGGAAGACGTTTTCGCCCTCGACTTGAGGTGGGTTAAATGCTTCGCCAATCACCGACCGCCATTTCATTTCACCGGTATCACCCGACAGGCGTTGGACTTCGCTGCGAGCTCCATCGCTTAGCAGGACTCCCTCTTCGGGGCGTTCTCCAAGCGGGGTTGGAAGGTGGGAATTCCGATAGCCAACAAATCGTCGCCAGAGGTTTTGTCCTGTATCGGCTGCAAAGGCGAGGACGGAACCACGTACTTGGAAGTAGACGACGCGGCCTGCCAAGCCGGGGACGCCCGGACCGACGCGATTGGTCAGAACAATCGTCTTTTGGTCGCTCGACAGCGGGTCACTGGTAAGCAATTCGGGGAGCGTGGAAAGGGATTCCACCAGTTCTTGCTGGATTCCGCTCGCCTGTTCGATCAGAGTTTGCAGCGATTCGTTCTCTTCCAGTTCGGGGTAATCCCGGAGCAGGCTTTTGCGAATATCGTAGGCCGGTTTGGTTTCGCGACCTTCTAGAAATTTCGTCATCGCCGCAACCGTTTCATCCAGACGAATGTTACGGTTGATGGTGCGATTGATACGCGCCCGGGATTCATCCAGTTCCGTCAGCCGTGTGGCAAGGCTTTGGCGAGAGACCGAGGTGACAAATTTCGCGTTTTGTGTCATCGCGATCAAGTCATCCAGACCGGCCAAGAAGGTTTTCTTCTCTTCGGTTTGTTCTGCATCTTCGGCCTTGTCGGCGATGTTTTCGCCGACGGCGACCAGCGTGTCAGCGAGTGCGGGACGCTCGTCCGCCATAAACTGTTCTTCCTGGACCGCTGGCAGTTCCGCTTTTGCGACCGTCAGTGCGTCGGTTGGATCGGCGTTGCCGACCGCTTCGTAGATCCTGGTCGTCGCGATTCGGACTCGCGCTTTAGACGCATTGATTGGGTCGGTCGTGCCATAGCTGTTAACGAACGATTCGTATTGCTCGCGGGCTTCTGCGTAGCTGGTGGAATCGTACAGCGAGTCTGCGTTCTTGATGAAGTCGCCTGCGTCCTGCCCTGAAATGACCCACCACAGGCCAAATCCACTGACGATCAGCATCAGGATGATCCCGGCGACACCGTAGATCTTAAACGAGTCCCAGATATTCTTCTCTGGCTGGGGTTTTCGGCGCGCTGTTGTCTTGTTGGGGCCACTGCCATCGACGGCGACCGCTTCGGCGATTTCGTCATCATCAACGGCTACCGCGACGGCGACATCGTCGTCTTCGACCATTACCGCTTCGGCGACTTCGTCATCGTCGATTGCGATCGCTTCGGCGACATCGTCGTCCTCATCGAGGACCGCCATGACCTCTTCGCCATCGTCAGCGTTGTCATCCAATAAGTCCAGATCATCCGCCAATTCGTTGGCCTGTACCGCATCGGCTTCCGATTCGTATTCTCCAGAACGGAGCTCGCCAATCAGCTTGGTTGCTTGGAAACGCGTTAGGTGTTTATTGTCAACAAGAAGTTTCGCAACCGCTTCAGGCGTCACCTTGGCACCACTTTGTGCCAGTTGATCGCGCAGGGCTTCGATAATTTCTTGGTCCAGCAACCCGCGTCGCTCGAGAAGATCGATCAGTTCGTTGGCCAGCATCGGCTTTCAGGGTGATAAGGAGTCAGCTTGGAATCGATTTGGGACCGTCCACACACATAAGCGGCCGGATTCAATTGTAACGGACGAGACCAAGATCTCTGGTATTTCTGAAACCAGAAAACTGGTGTTGTTCCATTAACTAGGTAGCTTATTTGCGAACATCTTCTTAGTTAAGTTCTTCGACTTCGGTGATTTGTAGTTCGCCATAATTGGAGATGGTGCCTGCGTCCATGACGTCGACCAGGCTTTGTAAGCGAGCCTTCTTGTGGCAAGTGATGGACAATCGCATGCCCCCTGCGCTCGGGTTATAGGCTTCTTTTAAGCCCGTCGTGATGGCTAGTTTGCTGGCGCATTCGCGTTCAAAGGTCGGAGCGATAATGAGGTAGCCATTGAATTCGTCGATTTCGACGGTCACGGTTTCAAAATCGTCTTCTTCTTCGTCCTGTTGGTTTGTGCTGGGCTGGTCACTTTGGGAGCGGGGCATCGGGATCGATTTTTGCAAACTGAACGATGCGGTCACCATGAAAAAGATCAGCAGCAGGAACGTGACGTCGACCATGGGGGTCATGTCTAGTTCGCCATCTTCCCGTTTTTTACGCGGTAGTGGTGGCGGTTCGTCAGGAAGGTCTGCACTGGGATCCGACATGCTTTCACTCCTCTTTAACGGCGATGTAGGTGGTGTCTAGATCCGGGAAATTGTCACCGACCATTTTGCGGACCCGGCCGATTTCGCCAACCGAAACGTCGTAGTCTCCGAGAATCATGACCTGCTGCTTCCCGTCATCCAATTCTTTCTGTACGTATTCGATGACTTCCAGGGTCTGTGCGTCTTCGTCGTCGATGAATTTGCTTTTGTCGGAGCGACTGAGGATGGCGGCGTCCTCGCTTCCCCGTTCGACAAAGATGACCGCCGAATCCTTTGCGGAGACCGCAAGTCCAGCATCGGCGGTTGGTGTTCTCCCCGTTTGGGTGGGGTCCATCTTCGAAGCTACCACAAAGAAAATGAGCAGTAGAAAGGTGATGTCAATCATCGGGGTGATGTCCATCTCTTCATCGGGACGCTTCCCCTTCGACATTTGCATCGGGGCGTCTTCTTCGTCGTCGTCAATCGTGTCTGGTACCGAAGCCATGCGATGATTCTGCAGTTTGAAACCGGAAGCGGGGATCTCGAAAAGGGCTTAGCCTTCTCGCTGCATTCCCTCTTTAAGGGCTGAGAAAGAGCGGGTCAGGCCGGTGCCCACCAGGTCTTCCATCTTGCTGATTTTAATATTGATATTGGCGACGATAATCATCAGTGGAATCGCGATCGCCAGGCCCGAGGCGGTGGTCACCAACGCGACCTGAATGTCACCGGCCAATGCAGAAGGTTCCACACTTTCGGCCGTTGCGAGGGTCTTGAACGCCCCCATCATTCCAAAAACCGTTCCGAACAGCCCGATCATCGGAGCACTTTTGATCACGGTGCTGACCCAGCTGAGCCGGTATTCAAGGTCGGAGAGAACGTCGCGCTGAAAGCGATCGAGGACCACCTGACGGACTCGACCATATCCCAGTTCACGATTGGCGATGGCCAATTCAAGCATTTGCGGGATCGCTCGCGAGTCCCCTTCGCAAAGCATCGCTGCGGTTTCGAAATCGCCGCTGCGGAGGGCCGGATCGACTTCATCTAAGAAGGCGTCTTGAGCCGCTTCGTTTTTGAAACGCTTGTTCGAGACTCGAGTCCAAATCACGACGATGCAGTACAACCCCCATAGAGCCACCAACCCCAACGCAAGGTACGTCGAGTTCGAGATGAGCATGTAAAGATTCAGTCCATCATCTGCGGCAAGCAACATGCTGTCGGTTCCTCTATCGGAAGCTTAGTGTCAGGAAACGTCTGAAGGACGTCAAACCAGGATTGTGCGAAGTAGAAGTGGTACTAGTTGGTTCAGTTTAATCAAAAAGTCCCGAATCGGACGAGGATACTAAAGGGTTCTCGTCACAAATGCAGGTGAAGTTCCGCTCGATCGGCTTCTTTCGCCCACGATGGGTCGGAAGTTCACGAACTATATTGGTCGATTCAACGTAGAAACGGCATTGTACTGTTCCCATCGCATCTTGAGTGAGAGGGTGCGGCGGGAGGGCATTGCCATGTTCGTCGTTGAGCCTTGACTTCATTTTGGCTCCGAAAGCCGCCGATGCCCAGCGAGACGCCTCCTTTGCCGCCCGAACCGATTGCCGAACCGCCTCGGCGGAGCTGGCCGCGGCGGATGCTGAATCGGCTGGAGGTCAATCAGGCGGTCTTTTTTGCGATCTGCGTGCGCGGCTGGCAATTCGCCGCCGGTCCCGTCACGCTACTCCTGATCGCCCATTACTTTTCAGAAGAAATGCAGGGCTACTACTACACTTTCGGGAGTGTGGTTGGTCTGCAGATGTTCTTCGAACTGTCCTTGCCACAGGTCTTGATCAATTCAACCAGCCATGAATGGGATGGTCTGGAATTGTCTGGGGACGGATATGTTGTGGGGGATCGCCGCCGTCGGTCGCGGCTGGGCAGTTTGTTCAGGATCGCGATGCGGTGGTACCTGATCGCCGCCGTGCTCTCCTTTTTTGTCGTCGCGGCGGCTGGGTTCTGGTTTTTTGGTGGCCCACGTGAATCGGAGAATATCGCTTGGCAGTGGCCCTGGCTTGCAGTGGTCCTCGGGTCTTCTTTCAGTTTGTTGCTCTCTCCTTGCATGGCGGTCCTGGAAGGTTGCCATCAGGTGCAGCCCGTTTATAAAAACCAGCTGACGCGTTCGGTGCTGGGGACCATGGCGGTTTGGATCTCGATTCCGATGGGGGCGGGGCTTTGGGTGCCGGCGATCGTTTCGGTCGTCCGAGTCGGCTGCGAAGCCGCTTTTGTAGGGGGCCGCTACCGGAATTTCTTTGTCAGTTTATGGCGGCAGCCCGTTGTCGTTGATTTTCAGTGGTTTCAGGAGGTCTGGCCCTTTCAATGGCGGATGACGGTCAAAGGCTTTTTTGGCTTTTTTAATGCCTACCTGTTGGTCCCCGTGCTGTTTTATTTTCACGGCCCCATTCCTGCCGGACGGATGGGGATGACGTGGCAGGTATTAGGGACTTTGCTGGAAGCGAGCGGGAGCTGGGTCCGTGCTCGGATGCCGCTATTTGGAAGCTTGATCGCCCGCCGCAATTTCAGTGAACTTGATCGGGTTTTCCGCCGTGTCTCCTGTGTCGCGCTCGGAATCTTGCTGGTGGCCTTGGTCGCGGTGAACGTGTTGGTCCTGCTGTTAGACGCTTTCCTGCCAAAGATTGGCGACCGTTTGCTCTCGCCGCTTCCGGTGTTCCTGCTGTCGCTGGCGATTCTGGTCGTCTTCGTCGTGGAATCCCTTTGGCGATACGTCCATTGCCATCTGTCAGCCCCCTATATTAAATGGGCTTTGGCTGGCGACGTTTTGAATGGATTGCTGGTATTGGCGTTGGTGAAACCCTTTGGAGCCGTCGGGGTTGCGGCAGGTTATTTGGCCGCAAACGCACTGTTTAAATTACCGCTAGCCATTTTTGTTTGGCGAAAGATTCGCCAACGTTGGCATTAACGTTTTAAGGAATTGAACCTTTGAGAACCATGATTTTATGCGGCGGGCAGGGGACTCGGATGCGAGAGGAGACCGAGTACCGTCCCAAGCCATTGGTGGAAATCGGTGGTCGTCCGATCCTCTGGCATATCATGAAAATGTATGCCGCTCATGGCTTCGATGATTTCGTGCTTTGCCTTGGCTATAAGGGGCGGATGATCAAAGAGTATTTCTTGCAGTACCACGCGATGAACCATGATTTTACGATCCAGCTGGGGAACCAGCAGGCGATCGATTTTCATCAACCGCTGGCGACGGAATCCTTTTCGGTAACCCTGGCCGAAACCGGGGATCTTACGATGACCGGTGGGCGTATTCGACGTGCTGCTAGGTATATCGATGACGATTTGTTTTTGGTGACCTACGGCGATGGGGTCGCGGATATTGATCTGACGGCTTTGGTCGCGTTTCACAAACAGCATGGTAAATTGGCGACGATCACGGCGATGCGCCCTGTTTCAAGGTTCGGAATGCTTGACCTGGAACCCAATGGTTTGGTTAAACAGTTCAGCGAGAAACCGCAGTCGGATGCATGGGCGAGTGCTGGTTTCTTTGTCCTGGACCGCAGGGTGATCGATCGGCTGGGCGATGATTCCTGTGTCTTTGAACAGGAACCCCTGCAGCGTCTGTCCCAAGAAGGGGAATTGGTGGCCTACCAGCACGATGGCTTTTTCTTTGCGATGGATACGTATCGCGAGTACCAATATCTAAATCGATTGTGGGATACGAACCAAGCTCCTTGGAAAGTCTGGTGATCCGGGTGACAAATTCAGTCCATGCCGATTTTTATCGAGGCCGCAAAGTACTAGTCACCGGACATACCGGCTTCAAAGGGGCTTGGTTGGTGGAGTGGTTGCTGGAACTGGGAGCCGATGTGGTTGGGTACGCGCTTGCCCCGTCTACGGATCCGTCGCTCTTTGCCGCGCTGCGCCAGGCCGACAAAATTCAGCACGTTGTCGGCGATGTTCGCGATGCCAGCATGTTTCGGCAGGCGGTCAAGGAAGCGAATCCAGATGTGATCTTTCATCTCGCAGCTCAGCCCCTGGTACGCCAGTCCTACCGCGAGCCGCTGGAAACCTTTGCGGTAAACCTGATGGGGACTGCAAACCTGCTGGACGCCCTGCGAGGGTGGGACCGACCATGCGTTGTCGTCGTTGTGACGACCGACAAGTGTTACGAGAACATTGAAACCGATGCGGGGTATGTTGAAACCGATCGTCTGGGAGGACGTGACCCCTACAGCTGTAGTAAAGCGATGGCCGAATTGGCTGTCGACGCGTTTCGGCAGTCTTACTTTTCGCAAACCGATCATGCCTCCCCTAGCCCTGTGCGAATCGCGACCGCGCGAGCTGGTAATGTGATCGGTGGCGGGGACTGGGCTCCGGACCGGATCATCCCGGATTGCGTTCGCGCCGTTCAGGCCGATCAGCCCATTCGGCTGCGTTACCCTCAGTCCACACGACCTTGGCAACATGTGCTGGACCCGTTGGATGGGTATCTATCGCTGGCAAGGCAGCTTGCGGAAGCCAAAGCAGGCGAGGTTGAGGATTTGGCAACAGCGTTTAATTTCGGGCCCTGCCGTGGTTCGAATCGTTCGGTCGCCGATGTGGTGGGCGCCCTCCAGCAGCAATGGCCTGAACTGCAGCGAGTCTTCGATACGCCTCCAGAAGGCTGGCATGAAGCGGGCCAGTTGTTCCTGGCAACCGATCGTGCTCAGCAGCGGTTGGGGTGGGCGGGACGCTGGGATTTTGAAACAACGATACGGAAAACTGCCGAGTGGTATCGAGGGTTTGCCGATGGAAGGGAACCTGGAACCCTAACTCGGGAACAGATCACACAGTATGCTGCAGGCACTCAAGAATCTCCTTCTACTTCGACTTAATAGCTTGTTCTATGACCGCCGCAAATAAAGCGAATTCGGAACGTCCGCAACATAATATTGCCTCCGGCCCTGTCAGCGCTTGCCAGGTCTGCGGGTCGCAATCGCTGCAGGAAGTGCTTGATCTGGGGCATCAGCCGCTGTGCGATACGTTGCTGACGCAGGAGCAACTTCAGCAGCCAGAAAATAGCTATCCGCTTCGTCAGATGTGGTGTCCCGAATGCACGCTATCGCAGCTTGACTACGTCGTTCCTGGTGAGGTGGTTTATCACCAAAACTATCCCTATCGGACGGGCGTGACTCGCGAATTGGCGGCTTATCAGGAACAACTGGCGGCTGACGTGATCGCGGATTGCGGGGTGTCCAAGGATGCCTTGGTTGTCGACGTTGGCTGTAATGATGGGACGCTGCTGACGTATTTTCGTCAAAGAGGAATGCGGGTCGCAGGGGTCGAACCAACGGACATTGCCAGATTTGCTCGCGAAGAGGGAATCGATACCGTCCAGGCCCCCTTTAACGTGGAAGTCGCCGAACAGTTGGTCGCCAGTCATGGGCAGGCTCAGCTGGTCACGGCAACCAACGTGTTTGCCCACATGGCCGCGATGGGAGACTTCATCGAAGGCTTGGAAAGCCTGGTTGCCGATGACGGTTTTTTCTTGCTGGAGAACCACTACCTGTTGCCTGTGATCGATTCACTGCAGTTCGATACGATCTACCACGAACATCTTAGGACCTATTCGCTAAAGGCGCTCGTCACTCTGTTTGGCTATTATGATTTCACCGTCGTCGACGCGGCGCGCGTAAGTCGATACGGGGGGAACATCCGCGTGACCGTAGCCAAAGGAAAGAACGCGCTCCCCAGTGGCCGAGTCGCCGAGTTGCTGCGTGAAGAAGAGAAGGTGTTGCTGAACCCTGACTATTACGCGAATTTTCGCAATCGATCTATCGGTTTGAAGAATCGATTGTTGGCAACCATCTTGGAAAAATTGGAAGCGGGGAAAAGGGTTGTTGGGAATTCTTGTCCAGGACGTTGCAGCACGCTTTTGAATTTTGCCGGAATCGGGCCCGATATGATCCCGTACTTAGCGGAACAACCCGCTTCTTTAAAGATCGGGAAATACCTGCCCGGAATGCATATCCCGATTGTGAACAACCAACGGCTGTTCGATGAGCAGCCGGAGGTCGTGTTTCTGTTCGCGTGGCACTACGCCGATTCAATCGTGCCACAGTTGCGTGAACGAGGATTGCAGAGTGAACTGTGGATGCCGATGCCAGAGGTCAAGGCGGTTTGAACAGCAAACGTCAAGCGATGGCTGTGATCGGTGGAGGTCGCTGGGCGCGGGTTCTACTGACGGTCCTGAGGGATCTGGTAAGCCAGCTAAATGGAAAAGGGACGACAGAGATCGATTCGATTTTCTGGGTAACCGATCATGCTCCGCAAGCGGCTCAGGTTTATCTGGATAACCAGCAGTGGGAAAACGTCTCTTTAGTACCACGCAGCAAAATTCCTTTTAGTGAATTGGTTGCAGGGGTGGTGGCCAGTTCGCCGCGGCAGCATTTTGCCGACTGTCAGTTATTGCTGGATGCGAAAGTTCCTGTTTTGTGTGAAAAACCGCTGGTGACGTCTTCGCGGGAAGCAGGGCAGTTGCAGGCGTTGGCCGCGAAACAAAAGACGCCTTTGGGAGTCGAGTTGCCGCTGATGCATGCGGGGTTTTTTCGAGATTTCTCGCGATCGGTGGCCGGATGTATTCCCGACAAAATACAGATCCGTTGGTGCGACCCGTGGCAGGAAATTCGCCATGGCGAACGGAAGTCGCCCGAGTTAACGACCGACTACATCACCGACATGTTTCCCCATGTCTGGAGCCTGTTAAACGTCGTGCGCCCGGATTGGCGTTTGAAATCGATCGAATCGGTGACTTATTCCCCAGAGCAAATACAAGTTGAATGTCGATGGGGGGAGGAGGTCTTGGTCGAGTCGGTTTTTAGTCGAAGAGCGGAAACAAGGGAGCGTCGGTTTTGGATCGAACCGCAGCAGCGAGGGATCGATTTTGCAGTGGAGCCCGGTTGGACGCTTGCCGGAGTCAAGAGAACGGACAATCCGCTGTGTGGCGAGCGACCACTAACACGTTCGCTCCGGCGGTTCTTGGAGGTCGCCCATGGGCAAACGGCATATGAAGATTGGGAAGCCTCCGTTGATCGTTGTCTGGATTCGGTCGAATGGACAGAGGCTTTGAGTGCGCGTCTGCAGGCCGAACAAGAGAACCAGTTAAATCGCTTGGTTCGGGATAACGCGTTTGATATCGACTGCCCCGAACATCGTAATCGATTGATCGATCGTTGGTTTCCCGAATTAAGCCGAACCGAGGCCAACGCTCTGTTGAAGTCGCCTGCACGATTCCGCCAATGGGCAACCCAAATAGTTGATGATTTAGGAAAGCGATAAGGGTGGCCCAAGGCGCGAACATGCGGTCGTGAAACGACGACAGAAAAATCACACGCTGGCGATTTGATTATCCCTTTTCAACAGAGGGCGCTCACTGCGAATTTTTAAGTCTTGATTCCGCCAACCAACGCAACCATCGCGGGGATTTTGGGTGGAGCCCAGCGATGGCAAATGAGCGCAGCAGTTCGTAGGGATGTCGTTTAAGATCCCATCCGTATCGAATCGCTTCACGCCAGCCACCGGCGCAATCCGGATCCCATAGTAGATCGCCCAGAAAAGCACTGCGGTGCTGCAGAAGGTTCAGGAAGTAGGGAGCCAAGGTTTCTTGCGGTACGCCGTTTTTGCTGAATTCTTTGAGCAGCGAAACGGAGTGTAACGTTGACACGATGCCACGGTATTTTGACCAACTAAATTCGTTCGCTGGCATTTCGAAAATCAGAACGGACGGTTCCGCGATCAGTTCTCCCAGCTGGTTACCCATCCGCTTGGCGATCAGGTGCGCGTGTGGGTAGGTGTTGCGGACTTCGGTAAACGGAGCATCAAGGAAGGGTGTTGGGAATTCGTCACACCACCACTGCCGAGGAATGATGACACTGTAGGACGCAGTGAAGTCGGCGTCGGGACCGGTCAGCAATTCCGATAACGAATAACGACCACTGGCCGCATGTGGTCGCAACGTTTTGGTCATCGTCATGGTTTGTAAGAAGGCGGCTAGTTCAGCCGCCTGCGGGCGGTGCTCGCCGTCTTGGTACCCGACATTTAGAGCGACCAAATCGGGGGCGTCCGGTCGCTGCAGGATATTCATGATCCGTTCAATGGCCCCGGGGAGAACGATGTCATCGTCCCCGATTAGGAAGGCGTATTTGCCCGTCGCATATTGGGTCACCACGGTTGTGATGTTTCCCAAAATTCCCAGGTTGGTTTCGTTGCGGAAAGAACGGAGGCAAGGATGTTTTGCGAACTTAGCAATGATCTCTGGCGTGTGATCGGGTGAAGCATTGTCGCTAACAATGCACTCGATCTTATTCGCGTACGGATCCAGTTGGGGGAGCAACGCCGTTAGACATCGTTCCAGCAAGTCGGCGCGAGAGTAAGTCGGCAGGCAGATCGATAAACAAGGGGTAGAAGCAGGCAACAATCGACCTTCGCCGTCAAAGTTATAAGGGTAGGGGAGTCGATGTCTTCTGATACCGTTGACTGATCACGACAGAACGCTGGTTTGGCTTGCCCGCTTGTAATCAAAAAACGGTTTGAGAGATATTCGGAAATAGCGTCATGCAACGGTCACGCCAGCAAGCCATGCGGTGGCTGTTAGGAAACCACTGACCTGTTCGAACGGTGTTGTTTTCATGTTTCGTTACATCGCTTCCGCCTTAGAGGTATGGAGGAGTGATGTGAGGACCGTTGGAGCGGTTGGTTGCGGTGAGACGATCGTCGCTGTTGATTTTGGCAGCGACTACTTCGTTTTGCGGTACCGTTGCTCGATGACTTCAAACTTAAAGCTATTGCCGGATCCGGTCGATTCGAAAACGGTTTGAGCGATCTCGGTCACGCTGGGATGTCCTTTTTCGGTCGCGTAGGCGAGTTCGATATGGGCTAGCTCGTTTTCTAGATTTTCAGGAATCAGTTGAATCCGAATTCGCTTTCCTCCCAGGGGAACGCCTGCTTTCTTTAGCAGTTGTTCATCCCAGGCGGCGAAGTTGACCGAGGGGTCGGTCCAGCTGAAATAGAGCCGTTTAGCGGCCGGATCTTCGGTGTCCACTTTGCGTTTCTTGCCTCCGCCACTGAGGTTCGAAGCGATGTCGACCCCTTGGACTCCGCCACCGACGGCCGCCAATTCGATTTTGTAGAAATCAAGTTGTTTGGCGTACGAGGAAACGTCTTTGGCTTTGAAATTCAATCGCCAGCGTTCGAAACGCGGAACAATATCTTCGCCCTCTCCTTCGGGGCCGGGCGGCCGGCTGTCCCCGGAGCCTGTGCCAGCGGTGCTGGCCGGTGCGTTGGTGTTCATCGTGTCCAGCGATGCGGCCACGCTACTGACGGCGTCGGTGACCGCTTCAAGAGTGTCCGCCAACGTGGGTTCCGTTAGTTCTTCAACCTCTTCGGCGCCTGGAGGTTCAAAGTCGCGTTCAAAGCCTTCCGCGTTGTCGCCTCGGCCAGCCGCTTCTTCGATGATCGGTGGGAACGGCTTGGACGCAAATTTCATATTGCGAGTCAGCCAGATCACAAACAACAGGGTGACGAAAATCCCCACGAACAGGGCCAGGGCCATCAACCAAGAACTAACCGAATCGAATCGGGAAGTTTTTAGGTTCGGGCCTTCGGTCGGTTTAAGTGGTTTTATCGCTTTTGGAGAAACGACCTGTGGAACCACTTCGGCAACGGCTAGTTCCTCGATTCCATCGTCGGCAACGGCTTCGGCTTCCACGACTAATTCGTCGTCGGAAACGGCTTCCGCATCGATAATGGGATCGGATTCGGGATCGGTGTGAGGATCGTTCATTGGTTTAAATGTCGAGAGAAGATTGGATCACGAATCAGCGTCAAGGAAAACATAGCCTGGGTCAAGGCTTAAGTACCAATCGCGCCAAGCCTGTTGAGCCGCTTTGATTTCGGTGGCGTTCGGTTTGTCTGGCATTCCAAATCCGTCAAAGCGGCGGCTGACAAATCGCAGGCCATCGCGGGCAAATCGCCTGACGTAGGTGTCATTGTCGCTCAAGGCATAGATCAATGCTGGGACCACGCGAAGTTCCCCGCTTTGCCCTAGGACTCGGGCTGCGACGCGGCGCGCTTGCCAGGATTGGCTGCCCCGTACCAAGCGGATCAAACGGTCCAGTTGTTTGCGGCGGGCTTCGGGCTCGGTCGCCAGTTTGAGGTCTTCGGGGATCGACTGGCCGTCCAGTTCGTCGGCCCCATCTTGTTCCAGCAGGTTCAACAACCCGTCAACGGCTCCGGCGACCTGTGAACCTTTCACTTGGCCACCTTCCATGCGAATTTCGCTGGCGTCTTTAGGGAGCCCCTGGCCGCCGCGAGCGGTCGCTTGGCTGAAGGAGACAATCGATTTCTTGGTGCTTCGGATTAGGAACAGGATGGCAAACGCGGTCGCGACTGCCGGTTCATCATTCACGGCACCGCCGCTGCCGTAGGCATCTTTGATCCCCCAAGCCCCGTTATCCGATTGCTTGGATCTCAGGTCGGCGACCCCTTTGTTGTACCAGTCCGGTTCTTCAACGATGTTGCCTGTCGCGATTTCGACAAAGCTGCGATAACGCTCCATCGTGTAGATCTTGTAGTAATCACGCAGCCGGATCCCCCCCTTAGGATTGGCGAGGAAACGATCGGCCTGCGAGACCGAGCCAAGCAGCAGAGCAGGCTTGATGCCGGCTGCTTCAGCCGCTTTCAGCATTTTTTCTTTTTCACTTTCGGCAGGTTTGAAAGCGATCGGCAATTCGGCAAGGGCAGGGTCCAGGTTGGGGGATTCCCAGAATCCGAACAATTCACCAGCGATCAGTAGGCTGCCTGCACCGCCCATCGTCAGCGTTTCACCGACTCGATTGTCCTGCGGGATTTTTTGCCCGACTTTGGGGGCCACGTTCCCCTTGTATCCCCATCCTCCTTGCGGAGCCTGGGTCCGGAGGAAAAAAGTTGTCACTCCGATCGTCGCATTGGTCGGGATTTGGAACCCATTTTTGTCTAGCGTCCAGAGCGCCAGCATCACGTATTGGGTTTGCGAAATATCGCCCGCCTGCTCGCTGTAGTATCCGTACCCGCCGTGCCCCCGCTGTCCCGAGACAAAGACGTCGCGCAGTTTACGGATTTCGTTTTCGTATTTGACGGGATCGACTTCTGCCAGCAGGAGGATGGCGACGGCCATCTCGTAATTGGCGTAGGTGTGATTTCGAATTTGGCTGGCACTTTGGCCCGCGTAGCGGATCGCTTGATCCAGGCCTCGCTTGACGATCGGGTCGTTTTCTTCGTGGTCCACTTTGAAAACCGCATAGGCGATCAACATTTCGGACCCCTCACGATGGCCCAGCCCTTTCATCGATTCTTCGCTGTGGAGGAATTGAATTCCTTTGCGAATCATCGCCTGAACCTGTGGATCGGTCGGCTTGGCTGCGTGAACGGATGCCTGGAGAGGCAAGAAAATGCTGACAAGCCCAAAAAAAATCGCTGACCTTTTCCAAGAAACCGGATTTTTTGAGCGAGAAAAAGTGGCTTGCATCGACAGAATACCGCGGAAAATAAACGAAAACGTGACCAGTAAAACTTCTTTGTACCTTCCTGCTTCTCTTTTCGTCGAACCGATTGACAGAAAACAGGGTCGCCACTTAGTATAACAGCCTGCTTTGGTTGGGTAGCTCAGTTGGTAGAGCAACGGATTGAAAATCCGTGTGTCGGCGGTTCGAGCCCGCCCCTGACCACTGCTTTTTTTCTTCTTCATTGTTGCAAAGGCTTTGCTAAGCCTTCCTCGATTCAGCGTTCTCGTCGTTTCTTGATTTGAGAGCCCTTGCCGGACGGAGCTGTTTTGTCAGCCATCTTCCCGGCGTTCGCCACTTGTTGCTGCAATCGCAACGGTGGTTGGTCCTTTACCCACCAATCCTAACTGCAGACTGGCAGTTCTTAGCAGGTCGTTTGCTGTGATTTTGGCCCCCACAGAATAAATGTTGAAGAACCTGTGAAGTGTGCGGTCCAAACGCATGTGGTTTCCCGTTAATATACGCTCATCAATAATCATGGGAATCGTTAGCGATCCCCTCGTGTACTTTGTCACCGCCCGGATGGATGATGACTGACCTTGAATTTCGACGCCGTGTTCCTTGCTTGATCCTGTTTCTTTTTTTAGTTGTGGCGGGAGGCAGTTGGGCAACCAGCCCCTTGCTTGGGCAGGAGGATGTCGGCGCGAATGAGGGGGCCACCGAGGAAGCGGTTGTGGCCGAGGAAGTGGTTGCCGTGGACGTTGAAGCCGCGGGACCTGAGGCGGCTGCGGACGGAGTGGATCCAGAGGCGGCCGCTGAAGAAGCCGAAGCGCCGGATTGGCAGGCTAATATCGATGACTTCTTCGGCAAGTATGTTGTGGCTCCTGTTGAAACGGTCATCTTTTTCGATTTCTATACAGGGCCCTGGAAAGATTCCAGTGGGAAAGCGCATCCCGGTTGGCTGGGGACAAGTGTTCCATTTGTGGTGGCCTGGTTGCTGCTTGGCGGAGTCTTTCTGACGATTCGAATGGGTTTCATCAATCTGAAGGCCCCCTGGCATGCGATTCAGTTGGCTCGCGGTCGATACGACAATCCAGATGAACCGGGCGAAGTGACCCATTTCCAGGCCCTCTCCACGGCGTTGTCCGCAACGGTTGGCCTGGGAAACATCGGCGGCGTCGCCGTTGCGATTGGGCTGGGAGGTCCGGGAGCGACGTTCTGGATGATCGTTGTTGGGTTGGTGGGGATGAGCACTAAGTTTGCAGAGTGTTCTCTGGGACAGCTGTATCGAACCGTCGATAGTCGAGGGCATGTGCTGGGAGGGCCGATGCGGTACCTGAAACAGGGCCTAACCGAATTGGGCCTGCCGGTTCTTGGCAAAGTGCTCGCCTTTATCTTTGCGATTCTCTGTATTGGAGCCAGTTTTGGTGGCGGAAATGCCTACCAGATCAATCAGTCGCTGGCGGCCATCCGAACCGATATCACGTTCCTTGACCAATACCCTTGGGTCTACGGGTTGCTGATGACGGTGCTGGTCGGAGTGGTGATTGTCGGTGGCATTAAGTCGATTGGACGTGTGGCCGGGGCGATCGTTCCTTTGATGTGTATGGCCTATATGTTGGCCGCGTTGTACATCCTGTTTGCTCACACAGAACAAATTCCCGCCGCGTTGGCATCCGTCTTCACGGAAGCCTTTACCCCCGGAGCCGGTTATGGCGGGGTGGTGGGAGTCATGGTGATCGGTATTCAACGAGCGGCGTTTAGCAATGAAGCCGGTGTCGGTTCTGCTCCGATTGCTCATAGCGCGGCGAAAACGGATGAACCGATCAGCGAAGGGATTGTCGCCTTGCTGGAACCGTTCATTGATACGGTCCTTGTCTGTACGACCACTGCATTGGTCATCATTGTCAGTCAAGCACACGTCGACCCCGCAAACGCCGATGTTATCGAGGCCAAAGAAGGGGCCGCACTCACTTTGGCGGCGTTCCGCGATGGCGGCCATGAGTGGTTTGGCTACGTCCTGTTCATGGCAGTGGTTATGTTCGCATTTAGTACGTGTATCTCTTGGTCGTACTACGGCGAGCGATCGTTTGTGCAGTTGTTTGGTGCGGGCAGTTCGATCGTCTATCGATTTATCTTCTTGCTCTTCACGTTTCTGGGGTCGATTATCGCAGCGACAAACGTGCTCGCATTCTCGGACTTGATGCTGCTGGGAATGTGCCTGCCAAACCTGTTAGGCGTTTTTCTGCTTAGCGGAGTCGTCAAACGGCGACTTGATATGTATTGGCAGCGATACACTTCCGGGGACCTCGACCGGCAGGCCGAAGCGTACCGCGAATCGCAGTCTTAGGACCTAGTTTGTCCGCTTCAAGGAAGCGGGCGACAAAGACGTTTCCAGTCGATTCGCCGCAGTGCGAATCGATTGATGCGGAGTGGCGTGCATCGTGCGATGCAGGCTGGCCGTTAGATGCGCAATGTATTAAATACGCAGGTCAATGGATGCACATCGCCGCTGATGGCGATGGTAAGCAGCCCTCTTACAGATCGACTGTGGAATGCAATTGCATTCCATGAATGATCGGGGCTGGTCAAATTGGACAGGGCAAACGCTTTTCCCTAGTTCCAGTCGGAATCCATTCCCAGGCGGGATTTGAGGATTTCGAAATCGTGGATGTAGCGGTCGG
Source organism: Roseimaritima multifibrata (assembly GCF_007741495.1). NCBI lineage: Bacteria > Pseudomonadati > Planctomycetota > Planctomycetia > Pirellulales > Pirellulaceae > Roseimaritima > Roseimaritima multifibrata. The sequence continues at coordinate 6,143,200 of NZ_CP036262.1, read as the reverse complement.
TGCTGCTGTGCACGTGTTCCGCTTCGGTGATGAACCGGATGTCGGGATCAGGGAAAACGTCTCCCGCAATCAAGACCCGTTCGAATTCCTTTAAAGGATGTCCGTACGCGATTAACATCTTGTGTTCGTCGAACTGGACCTCTTGTTGCTTTTGAGGATTGACGACAGCGATGCCGGTGCAACCATCATTCAGCAGCAGGTCTTCGAATTCCAAAAGCGTGCTTTTTAACACGGGGACATCGATATGTTCGCGATACAAATCCTGGTGCCCTGCGGTGGCATGGTGACTTGTTTCCAGAACAACATCGACAACCGGTCCAAGGGGATCGATCAATTCCAGGAACAGGTCCAGTAGATCCGGTCGTGAAGCCGAAGCCATTAGAACGGGGACCCTGGCACCGCTGGCGTCGTCCCGGTACTCGTCATGCCGGAATCCCTGGCGAGGGATAACTTGCAGGTCGTACGAGGGGCGAATCGCGTTGGTTAGGTAAAATGAATCATATCGGTCGATTCCCATGTGTGCTTGTAGTTCTTCATCGCTCAATCGCTCAAAGCTCCCCGCCGGGTCTGTATTGACAGCGCCTTCAGGTCCGGTGCTTCGGAGGATGCGTTTAAGAAAGCCCATTAACTTGGTCTCACAGGTAAATGTCGGTACCACGGCCATCAACGGCCAAACAATTCGACTCCCCCCGGTGTCTATAAAACGTTAGGTCACCTCCGCTGGCGACTCGGAATTGGTTCCTGGCTTCCTTGTGTTTCCTCCAAATCAATGCCGCTAAAGATGGCTTAATTGTTAAAATCGGTCGTTAGCGGAGGGGAGAAAGAGGCAGGGCTGGGGGGGAGACGCTAAAATGAGGCTCGCTGCCAGGTTTGCATGGCCTGAGAAGTCCCTCGCTCGGTTGCAAGGATGCCCCTCGTGATGAACCGTCGTTTGCTGCAGATCTTCAGCGGGTCTTCGTCCGCTAGAGCTGTCGTGCGAAGTTTTCTCTCGCTCCCGTCGTTTTGCGGAGTGCTGCTCCTGCTGGCAGGTTTTTCCGGCTGTGAACGCCAGCCACCGGAGCTTGACTTAGCGGCTCCGGGGCAAGGTGTTGTGTCGGGTGCCGCAGATCCGCAAACGGATCACCAAGCCGCATCGCTTGTTGGATGGGAACGCTGGGAAGTTCATTCCGTCGATGGGCAAAAGATTGGGTACTCCCACGTCGATGTTCAGGCGGGAATGGATGGAGGCTGGGTCTGCCGAGCGGAAGATCAAATGGTTTTGCAACGTGGTGGTTCAAAAATGACTCATCACGTTCTGCAGCAGACCACACTGGATCGCGATGGCCGGCTGCTGGAACTGAGTTCAACGCTTGGCAATGGTGCGGCCGAAACGGTGACCACCGCTTCTCCGCAGGGAGGGCAGCTTCTGTTGCAAATTCGTCGCAGTGGACAGACGACACAGCGTCAAATTCATTGGGAAAAGGGGAATCAAGGTCCGTTAGCGGTTCCCTTTTCACTAAGGATGAAGCCGTTAAAACCTGGTGAACGACGGCACATGCAGGCTTTACTGCCAGTGAGTTACCAACTGGGCCGGTACGAATTGGTCGCCGAAGGACTGGAACCCGTTTCCCTTCTGGACGGTAGTTCGGCTCCGTTGTTGAAGGTGCGTTGTCGATTGACGATTGATCCGGGGACTGAAATAAAGACGGATTACTGGGTTAATGAAGCGGGGGAAATTGTGAAGTCGTGGACTCCCGCGTTGCGATTGACCAGTTACCAAACCGATGAAGCGACCGCGACCGCCGAGATTTCGATGGACAAGGATTTCTTGCTGGCCGCAGCGGTTCCTCTAACCGGTCAGCTTGCAGATCCGTTGCATGTGTCCGAGGTTCACTTTGACGTTCGCGCAAATGGCGTCTCAGATCAGAATTCGATGTTCGCCATTCCCGCGGCCGCAGGGCAGCGGGTTTCCTCGCTCTCGGACGGTCAGGCGTTGCGGGTATCCGTTAGCGCTGGATGGGATGGGGAAGCAACGCTACCCGATGTTTCCAGCGCGGATATCGAACCGAATTCTCTGATTGATTTTCAGGACTCGCGGTGTGAGGCATTTTTGCAACAAGCGTTTCAGAAATATCGCGCTGAACCGTTCGTGGCGAAAGACACTGCGGATGGAGTTCAGAAGATGGCGCGTTTGGTGCAGCAACATATTGTGCACAAGGATTACTCGCGAGGCTTTTCGACGGCGGCACAGGTCGCTGCGGACAGAACGGGGGACTGCACCGAACATGCGGTGCTGCTAGCCGCAATGTTGCGGAGCCAAGGAATTCCAGCCCGTGTGGTTGCAGGATTGACCTATGTCCAGACGGTCGATGGGCCGGCAATGCTGTATCACATGTGGAACATTGCCTATGTTGATCAAGGCTGGATCGCGTTGGACGCAACGTTGGGCGCGTCGGCTCCGGCAAGCCGTATCGCACTGGTAACGACCGATCTTTCCAGTGGCAACGAATACGAGTGTTTGCAGCCGATCTTAAGTGTGATGGGACAGATTGAAATCGAAATTCTAGAAGCCTCTGAGTAGCTAAAACACTGGTTTTAACTGCAAATCGAAGTGTGTTTCTTCGTCCGAAACAATGACGAACCATTCTGATTTTTCATTGTAAATGGAAGGGATTCGTTCCGTTTCGGACGTGGTAAACGAAGCGGAGGAACCTTGCTCTTCCTCGTCAGCGGTCGCTTCACCGGACGTCTCGGATCCGGCCGAGCGGATGCGTACAAGTTTGCGTCCAGGCAGCGTCCCATGCACTTCACTGTTGAACTGCAGGCGGAACCGGCCACGAGAATCGGTTGTGCCATAAGAGTAGGCGCCGGTGACCGGATCTTCGAAGGTGACCATGACATCGGGCAAGGGGGCGCGGTCCATCTGCACGGTTCCCGATACGTCCAGTAAATCGAGTGCCCCGTAGTCCGGAGCAAGGGGATCGCTGCAGGCGGGTAGGAGAAGGATGCTTAGTGCAAAGGGGAATGAAGTGCGGGACATGTTTTTTCCTTTGAAAGTCAGCAAGAAAAGGGTGAACGCTATCGGTTGCGTTTTGTTGGAGGTGGTTTTCGTGGCAGAGCAAGTGGCTTGGTGAATCGGTGCGGGTGAAAGGGGCCGCTATCAGACGGTTCGCGTCTGAGATCAATATCTTTTCTTAGCGGAACGGCGCAAGCCGTCCGGCAATCGTTCTGGAAACCCCTGCACCTGCCGGACGGCTCGCGCCGTTCCGCTAAGAGAGTTGATGCCTGCCGGACGGCTCGCGCCGTTCTGCTAGGAGCGTTGATGCTTGCCGGACGGCTTGCGGCGTTCCGCTAGGAGAGCGGTTTGCAAATTGCCTATGTCGGTGGCATTGGGGTTACCAACCTGGGATCGATTCGTTTCCGTTGCGTGAACTGAGCGAACGATAGATTGCATCGTCGATCGAATCGTTCAGGAAATGAACCGCTCCGTCGCAGAAGACTAGATAGGCACCCTCGGGGTGATAGCCGCCGAACGCTAATTCCAATTGGCGGCCGGTTAGTTGTGGTGCCGTTCGGCGAGCATTTAGCGGTGCAAAGGTGGTTCCTACGACCTCTGAAAATTCGGTACCACCGGTGCCACCGTCGCAGCGACATGGATCGATCGACGGTGATCCGATCGCCCAGTAGTCCATCGCTTGGCCGTCTTTGTAGAAAAACGGGTCGGTGAATGATTCCCCGATCATGAATGTTTGGGAGGTTCCGTCGCGAACATCCCCCAACCGCACCTGACTGCATCCGTAGAAGATTCCGTTTTGCTGCAGGTGTTCTAAGGATCGCGTTCCAGGGACGATGGTGCTGGCATCGTCGGAACTGGCCAGGCTTCCTGCGTTGCCGCGGTAGCTGACAGGGACTCGTTCGGGGATGCCGTGGTTCGAAAGGTGCGTCGGAAGGTTCATGCTAGGGCAGCGAAGACTGCCAATGACCGTCCCGGCGGCCGTTTCGTTGGGGCCCCCGTTGTAGGCCCAGTTGCCGGCTCCCGTTTCATGGAACTGAAGACTGTCGTACAGCGGATTCTGCTCCAGTTGTGGCAAAATATGGCCGCTCCACGTCATCCCGCGTGTGTCCCAACCGTAGGGGAATCTGAGATGCGAATCGTGATACAGCTGAAGAGAGAGTCCCAGTTGTTTGAGGTTGTTGGAACAGCTGAGCCGTCGAGCGGTTTCGCGGACCGATTGGACGGCCGGAAGCATCAATCCAACCAAGATACCGATGACGGCGATGACAACCAGTAATTCAACAAGGGTAAAGCCATGCCGTGGCTTTGAACGGCTCCGGTCCATCCGCCGAAACAATTGGCCGGTCTTGTTTGCCCCCAAAACTAATCGATCTGCCCCGTAAATTCCCATCCCACGCACCTCCAGCTAAGAAGAGTTGAACGAAAACAATTTCGAACGCGCGGAGGTCGCTCATCACGACGCGACCAGGCATCGTTTGCCCGGGAGCTTCGACGCGATGATTCAAGGTGCAGTTGGTTTAGTTGACAACAGATCAGTGTAGTAGACGGCCACCACCCTTTAGTGTGGGGCTGCGGTGGTGCGGTTGCAAGTAGGGAGGCTGGATTCCGTGAGAGATCGATACTTGGCTGGACCACTCTGATTCGAGTGGGGCATTCTTCGAGAAGGGCCTTCCAAGATGCTTCGCTACTTCGAGCGTAGGGGACTGTATAATGAAGATGGTCGATTTACTTGATCCCTCGCCTTTTATCCCACCTTATGCCGATGTCATTCTTCCGGTTCGTCCGTGATTTGCTGCTGCAGTCTGCATGCCTAACGGTTTTGATAGGCCTGTTCGCTGCTGATTACACCCGTGTTATGGCGGCGGAACCTACGCTGGGGGAACGGATCTATCTGGAACGATGTGCGGATTGTCATGGCGTCCACGGTGAAGGGGTGGAGGGTGCCTACGACGAACCGCTGTTGGATGAACGCTCGCATATCGAACTGACCGACGTCATTGTGCAGACAATGCCCGAAGGGGCTCCGGATGAATGCACGGGCGAGGATGCCGAAGCGGTCGCCAAATACCTCCGCGATGTCCTGTACCCCCGGCAAGCTGCTGCGGTTCGTATGCGGACTCGTGTTGAGTTGAGTCGATTAACCGTCCGGCAACATCAAAACACGCTTGCAGATTTGATTGGCAGTTTTCGAAATCGGAAGGACGCTGACAAGATCTGGCAGCAGCAACTCAATGCGTGGCGAGCTCCGGCATCAGCGGACGAATCGGCGGCGACTGAGGACGCGGTTAAGGATGACAAGGAACCGACGAATGGTCTGCGTGGAACCTATTTCAAGTCACGAGTGGTGGGGTTTCGCGATCGTGTCTTTGACCGTATCGATGACAAAATCGATTTTGATTTTGGAGAGGGAAGCCCCGACCCGAAGCTATCTGCCGAAGAGTTTGCGATGGCTTGGGACGGTTCGGTTTTGGCTTCCGAGTCAGGTGAGTACGAGTTTGTCGTCGATTCGATGAACGGGGTTCGTTTGTTTGTGAATGACTTGCAGAATCCCATTGTGGACGCGGTTGTTCAATCCGGAGATCAGACGGAGCATCGAGGTACGGTTCATTTGTTGGCTGGACGCAGCTATTCCGTTCGCTTGGAGTACTACCGATCGAAGCGGGATAAATTGGCCCGCGTAGCACTTCGCTGGACACCGCCCAACCATGTCAGTGAGGTCATTCCCCATCGTGCCTTAGTTCCTTGGAAATCGCCCGAGACTTTTGTCGTAACGACCTCCTTTCCGCCGGATGACCGCAGTACAGGGTACGAGCGAGGAAACGCGATTTCGCGAGAATGGGATGATGCAACAACGGATGCCGCTCTGGAAACCGCAGCCTATGTCGTGGACCACTTGGACGAGCTGTCCGGCAGTAAACAAGCCGACGAGAATCGAGAAGAAAAACTAAAGGCGTTCTGTGAACAGTTCGCGGAACGAGCGTTTCGTCGTCCGTTAGCGAAAGACGTTCATCAGTTTTATATTGAGAATACGTTTGCGAAATCGGAGGATGCAGGTCAGGCGGTTAAGTTGGTCGTGCTGATGACTTTGAAATCGCCAAGGTTCCTGTACCACCTTCCGGGATCCGAGAACGGCGACGATTACGATCGGGCTGCGAGACTGTCTTATGCCATTTGGGATTCTTTGCCAGATAAGGAGCTCTTGAAACAAGCTAAAGAAGGGCGTCTGGGAAATCCGACACAGCTTCATAGGCAAGCGATCCGAATGGTTGAGGATCCTCGTGCTCAGGTGAAGTTGCGAGGTTTCCTGCATGCTTGGCTGGGGTTGGATACCATGCACGGGTTATCCAAGGATCGCGAACGATACGCTGATTTTGGGCCTCCTTTGGTTTCGGATTTAAGGACCAGTCTGAATTTGTTCTTAGATCAAATTGTCTGGGAAAAGGATTCGGATTATCGGCGGTTGCTTTTAAATAACCAGCAGTTCTTTAATCGCCGGATGGCGGAGTACTACGGCGTCCCGGAAGTTAAGCAAGACGAATTTCAGCGAATTCTGTTTCAGCCCGACTATCGAGCTGGCGCCCTGACCCACCCTTATGTGATGGCTGGATTTGCTTATTCCGATTCAAGTTCTCCCATTCACCGTGGCGTTTTGGTGGCAAGAAGCGTCTTAGGGCGAACGCTGCGAGCGCCTCCGCAGGCGGAATTACCGTTGCCACCCGATTCCAAGCCCGATTTAACCACGCGTCAGCGTGTCGCGTTGCAAACAAGTAGTGATGACTGCATGGTCTGCCATCGAATCATTAACCCGCTCGGTTTCTCGTTTGAGCACTTCGATGCCGTTGGCCAATTTCGTCCTGTCGAGCTGGAGCGTCCGATTGATGCTTCGGGAATCTATTTGACATCCAGTGGTGAAAAGGTCACGCTGGAAACCGCAGTCGATTTAGCTGAATTTTTAGCCGAGAGCCCTTCGGCGCATGGTGCATTTACGGATCAGCTATTTCGCTACCTTGCCAAACAACCGATTCAGGCGTTTCCACTTGAAGTCCGTGAACAGTTGGTTTCAGGGTTTCAAAAGAGTTCCTACCATATACGAGACTTGGTCGCGGATTCCGCGGTGGCAATTGCAGCCGCAGCACCGAAGACAAGTCCCTCCGATCCAAGTCCTTCAAGCGAGGTTTCCAAGCCATGAATTTGCTTCAATCGCATCGCAGTCGCCGTGAGTTTGTGCGGACACTAGGCCTGGGAGCCGCCTCCGCCCCCTTCCTCTGTAATCTGCCAAGCTTTGCTGCGGAATCGCCAGCGGGTCGGAAGCAGCGATTGATCGTCGTCTTCAGTCCCAACGGAGTGATCCCCAAGACTTTCTGGCCAGACGAAGAGGGCGATTCCTTTACGCTGAAGGAAAGCACCGCACCTTTGGCCCCTTTCCAGGATCAGACGCTCTTTCTGCATGGGCTGGCAAATCGGATCCGTGGCGATGGTGACGGCCATATGCGCGGTATTGGCTGCCTGTTGACCGGCATCGAGCTTTTTCCTGGCAATATCCAAGGCGGGTCGGATACGCCCGCAGGATGGGCCAAAGGGCTGTCGATCGATCAGGAGATTAAGAACTTCTTCCAGGCTGAGGAAGCAACGCGGACTCGGTTTGGATCGCTTGAATTTGGCGTCATGGTTCCCGATCGAGCCGATACATGGACTCGCATGGTCTATGGAGACGCGAATAAACCGGTTTCACCGATCGACGATCCGTATCAAATGTTTTCCAAGTTGTACGGGCAGATGAAGGACCGAGAGAGCTTGGTCAGTATCCTCGATGATGTGCAGGAAGATCTGCGCAAAATGGCCAAAGCGATCAGCAAGCAAGATCGCCGAATGTTGGAGGAACACACGACGCTGGTGCGGGAAATGGAATTGCAGCTGCGGGCTGCGGATGTGAGCAATGGAGCGGAAGGGCATGCCGTTCCTGAATTGGAACCTGGAGTGACTCAGGATAACGACAACATGCCACGCATCACCAAGATGCAAATCGATTTGATGGTTAACAGCTTCATCGCCGATTTCGCTCGAGTCGGTTCGCTGCAGATGACCAATTCGGTTGGCCAGGCGAGAATGCGATGGTTGGGGATCGATAAGGGGCATCATGGGTTATCCCACGAACCCGACAGCAATACCGAAGCCGCCGATCAACTGACTCAGATCAACAAGTGGTACTGCGAACAGATCGCGTATCTGGCCAAACGCTTGCAGGAAACTCCAGAAGCCGATGGCAACGGCAATATGCTGGACAACACGCTGATCGTTTGGACGAACGAATTAGGCAAAGGCAACACGCATACCCACAACGACATCCCGTTCGTGTTGGTCGGGGGAGGCAGTAATTTCAAAATGGGCCGGTCGCTGAAATACGAACGAGTGGCTCATAACCGTTTGCTGATGTCGTTGGCCCACGGTTTCGGACACCACGTGGAAAGCTTCGGAAACCCTGACTTCTGCGGAGGCGGACCCCTGGTTTTGGCTTAAGGCGATTCGGGGCTGGCGGAGAATCGCATCTCGATCGCACAAGTTGGTAGCTGCCAGTTACTAGCCCGCCGGGGCAAGACCGGAAACGGAACTGCTTTCGCAAGCCTGCGGGCTTGGAGCGTCGCCGCAACGAGTGCTGTTGTGACAAGAATGCAGCAGGAACCACCGTCTGGCGACGGCAGCGACGGCAAGCACGCGCGCCAGACGTCGACAGGCCGGAAACCGTTTTTAAGCCAAAATGTCGTGGACGACGTGAGCTTCTTCGACGCCGGTTAGCTTCATGTTAAGCCCTTGGAATTTGACGCTGAAGCGTTTGTGGTCGATCCCCAGTTGATGGAGGATTGTGGCGTGCAGGTCACGTACGTGGACAGGGTTTTCGGTGATCGAGAATCCCATTTCGTCCGTCTGCCCATATTGCATCCCGGGGCGAATCCCGCCGCCTGCCATCCATAACGTAAAGGCATCGATAAAGTGGTCGCGTCCGCCGACTTTATTATCTCGGGTTTCTCCCATCGGTGTCCGGCCAAATTCGCCGCTCCAAAGAACCAGCGTTTCGTCAAGCAGTCCGCGTTGTTCGAGGTCCTTGATTAAAGCCGCCGAGGCTTGGTCGGTCTGCTTGCAGCACAGTTCTAGGTCTTTGCCTAAGGTTTGCCCCGGTCCGCCATGGTGATCCCAGTCCGTATGGTACAGCTGAATAAAGCGGACGCCCCGTTCGACCATGCGGCGTGCCAATAAGCAGTTGTTCGCAAACGAAGGAGTCCCTTGTTTGACACCGTATAGATCGAGGGTCTCCTGCGATTCGTCTTGGATGTTCATTAGATCGGGAGCACTTGATTGCATCCGATAGGCCATCTCGTAAGCGGCGATCCGTGTTTCGATTTCCGGGTCACCGGTCGCTGCCATTCTTTTCCGGTTCATTGCACCGACCGCATCATAGAAGGCTCGGCCCTGCGGCCCATCAAAATGTGCGGGGCTGGCAAGGTTAACGATCGGGTCGCCGGTGTTTCGGAAGGGGACCCCTTGATGACGTGAAGGGAGGAAGCCGCTTGACCACAGGGCCCCGCCGCCGCGTGGGCCTCGAGGTCCCGACTGCAAGACGACAAAGCCTGGCAGGTTGTCGCATTCGCTGCCAATTCCGTAATGAATCCAAGAACCCATGCAGGGGCGTCCCGGCTGAGGGGATCCCGAATTCATGAAAATCTTTGCCGGCCCGTGATTGAAGACGTCGGTATGCATGCTGTGGATGAAGCACAGTTTGTCGGCGATTTCACGGTGGTAGGGCAGCAGTTCGCTAAGTTCAATCCCGCTCTCGCCGGAGCGTTGGAATTTGCGAGTATTGCCCAGCAGTTTTGCTTCGGGACCGAGGAACGAAAAACGCTTTCCTTCGATGAATTCCTTAGGAGTCGATTTGCCGGTGTATTCCGTCAGTTTCGGCTTGTTCGAAAACATTTCAAATTGGCTGGGACCGCCTGCCATGAAAAGGAAGATAACGTTCTTCGCTTTGGGCGGGTGGTGAAGGACTCCCAGCGATCCGTGGCTGGTTGCCAGCGGAGTTGCACCGATTGCATCGCGGTGCAGTAAACCGCCTAACGCAATCGATCCAAGACCAATCCCACAGTCTCGAAAGAGATGCCGGCGGGTGGCTTGACGGTCGAAGTCGTTTTCTGGAGTCATCGAAGTTACTCCCTTGTAATGAATTCGTCTAAATTGATGATCAGCCGAGCCGTAGCAATCCAGGCGGCTCGATTGGGTTTAAGTGATGATTCTTGATGGTTCGCGTTTTTCGAAGTCGAATCAGCCGAATCGGATTCGCTCGCGAATTGTTCTGCGAAGATCGCTTCTTGGCTCTCTGCAAATCCTGCCAGGAAGTCTCGTTCCTCTTGGCTGGGGAAGCGACTAAGGCAGCGACGAAACAGGTCGGTGATCCGCTGGTCGGGATCATCGGACGCTTCGCAAACGACCGTCGCTAAGTGTTGGGCAAGTTCAAAGATGCCAGCATCGTTGGCGACCATCAGAGATTGAAGTGGAGTGTTCGAGCGACCTCGTCGTGTGCAGGTGACATTAAACCGAGGCGTATCAAATGCGGTCAGTAATGGATGAGGGGAACTGCGGTAAAAGAAGGTATACATCGTCCGCCGGAATCGATCGGTGCCAACGCTGGTCTTCCAGTTCTTCTTTTTCTGAGTGAACGCATAGACCCCTTCGGGTTGCGGAGGATAGACCGATGGGCCTCCGATGGGACGCGTGATTTGTCCTGAGGCGCTTAACGCTAAATCGCGAACAATTTCAGCATCCACACGGATCCGATTCTGACGGCCAAGCCACTTGTTCTGTGGGTCTCCGGCGGCGGCTAAGTCGGGCCTGCTGTTGGAGGACTGCATGTAGACCGCCGAAGTGACGATCTGGCGATGGAGTGCTTTTAGCGACCAACCACTTTCGATCCACTGCACAGCCAGCCAGTCAAGAAGTTCCGGGTGCGTTGGCGGGGTTCCCTGCGAGCCAAAGTCTTCGGTGGTTTCAACAATGCCGCGGCCAAAGTATCGCCCCCAGATTCGATTGATTGTGACTCGTGCAGGAAGCGGATTTGCCGGATCAACGATCCAGTTCGCCAGATCCAGACGGTCTTTCAAAGCCGCATCCGAACTCGGTTGCTTCAAATTCGATTCCTTGCTGTCGTCGGTTCCCTGCACGGGGTTGGAAGGGAACTGGGCAGGGAGGACCGAAGGGGGATGGGGAACCACCGGATCGCCGGGACGCAGAAAATCGCCGCGAACAAATAGGTGGCTCTCGCGAGGTTCGGGTAATTCTTGCATCACCATCGACCGGACGCGTCGCCCTTCCAGCGTCTTGATTTGCTTGGTGATCGTGTCGATCGATGCTTGTAGTGCCGCATCGGGGACCGGGGGAGCGATTGGCGATGCCGAGAGCTGGAAACGCCCCAGGTTGTAAGGACGCGTCCCCTGCCAAAATCGCAACGTCAGCCGCAAACGGGTCGCTTCGGACGCAACCAGAGGTTCACTGAGGATGAACTGAGCCCAATGAGCAACGTTTCCTTTGCTGTTGGTATTGATCGCCCAGCCGGTCTTCACGTTGCCATCGACGGTGCGAGAGATGTCATGCCCTGGTTGTGAGTAATCTGCAATCGCGGTTGGATGCAAAGGAATCCTCTTGCCCGCCGCATCGTAAAGTTCGACTTCTCCTAAAACAAAATTGCCGTTGCTTGCACGGCCCGGACCTCCGAGGGGTAGGGACGGATGGGGCAGCACGTCCAGCTGTAGGGCAGCGATACTCTGAGGCGAAATTTCGTATTCAACAATGTAGTCGTCAAAGGTTGCATTGGTTCCGCTGACCAGTAGCGATCCGTCGTCCAGTGCGTCCGCTTTGGCGTCCGATTCCGATTGAAAGGAAGCAAAGTTCAGCTGCGTCCAGGAGACGGATTCTGCGGGCGTCTGCTCAAGGCGGCTCTTTTCCTGCTCCGTTTTTAATGCGGTTAACTTTGCTTTTAATTCGTTCAATTGCTCCGAGGCAGCAGACTTCAGCAAGACCTGTGGCCCGACGTTGTTTTTGTCGACCGTGCTGTTGAAGTAGGCATATAAAGCGAAGTAGTCTTCCTGGGTGATCGGATCAAATTTGTGAGTGTGGCACTGCGCACAACCGACCGTCATTCCCAACCAAACCGTTCCCGTCGTATTGGTTCGGTCGATGACCGATTCGACGCGGAATTGTTCATCGTCGGTTCCCCCTTCCTGGTTGATCAGGGTGTTGCGATGAAAGCCCGTTGCGATTCGTTGTGAAATCGTGGCGTCGGGAAGAAGGTCGCCCGCCAGCTGTTCAATCGTGAATTGGTCAAAAGGCATGTCGCGGTTGAGTGCATCGATGACCCAATCACGGTAGGGCCACATTTGTCGCTCGGTGTCAAACGTGTAGCCGTTGGAGTCGGCGTACCTTGCTTGGTCCAACCAATGACGCCCCCAACGCTCTCCGAAGTGGGGTGATTCCAACAACTCATCAACCAGTCGATCATAGGCATCGGGGGATTGATCGTTGACGAACGCGTCGACCTGGTCTGCGGTGGGAAGCAGGCCGATCAAGTCCAGATACAGTCGCCGGATCAAGGTGATTCGGTTGGCGGCCGGAGAGGGCGCAATTTTTCGTTTCTCAAGGGCCTGTAAAATGAACCGATCGACCGGGGTGCGACACCAACCCGGATCTGCGACCTCGGGAATCGGGAACCGCTGGATCGGTTCAAAAGCCCAGTGTTGTTGGTATTCAGCACCCGTTTCGATCCAGCGTCGTAAAGTGGCCTGTTCGGTGGCGGACAGAGGCATGTCAGCGTGGGGGGGAGGCATGACCAAATCGGGGTCTGTCGAAACAATCCGTTCCAGCAGGAGCGAATCGTCAGGAGATCCCGGTGCAATGGCTCCGAAATCGATCGCTTCCTCTCGATCGTCAAGTCGCAAATCGGCTTCCCGGGACTCTTCATCGGGGCCGTGGCAGGCGAAGCAGCGGCCCGAGAGAATCGGGCGGATATCACGGTTGTACTGAAGCGGTTCCTCTGCCTGTAAATCGGCCGCAGGCAAGGCTTCCCATGCAAAACACCCGATTAGGAAGCAAGACAGTCCAACGATAAAAGGAATGTGATGTAGCTTCATTAATTTGGTGGCGGGGCCGGTGAAGGATGCAGGGGAAGAAAAAGCACGAAAGGCCGGTTAGTTCATCTTAACACAGAGGCCTATATCTTGCCTTGGTTTGAGATGCTCCCAGGCGGCCCCCCCATAAGCCGATCCCCCATCAGGCGTCGCTACGCTCGTCAGAGCGTGGGCAATGCAGGGCTCGACCGTCTGGCGACGGCAGCTACGATTGGTGAACCCTTACTTACTCCGCAGTCGCCTTTTTCTTCTTTTTGCCCGGTTGATTCACGTTGTTGTTGGCAGGGATGGGACTTTCGTACCCTTCATACATTTCGGGTTTGATCCCAAGTGCATGCGTTTGGTTGCCATAGGTGTTTGGTTGGAATGGGCCAACCAGGGAAATATCAAGGTCGGGGGTGATTGCTTTTTCCAGGCCGCTTGCCCAAAGGATTCCGTTTACCATCAGACGACGGTAGCCATCGTTTGTTAAATCCTCTGGAGTCCCGTACAGCGATGTAAAGACGCGACCTTGTTTGCCGTTGGGGGCTTCGTAGGTTCGAGTCCACTCCGAAGGCTGAGGCGGTAGCGATTCGACGACTGGCGAATCGGGGGTCATCCCCTCAAGTGGCTGTGCCATCGTAAGGATGTCTCCGTCGATTGGTTTGCCAACGTAGGCTCCTGCCTGAACCCAAACGTCTTGAACACCACTCAGAATTGGGTGTGACTTCTTCGCTTCAATCGGGGTGATCCGTGTACTCTGTTTGTGGTTGCGGCCATAGTGACCGACCCAGGTCTGTCCTAAAACCTGATGTCCGAATCCAAGTTCGTAATCATCGGCATCGCTTTGGAACGAGTACTTTGCGAACGGTTGCTCTGCAGGGATTTGAAAGGCATGGGTGGAGGTCCGCATGCCGACGACCGGACCGCCACGATTTAGATAGTCGACAAAGTGTTGCATCTGTTCAGCTGGCAAGTTTTGGAAACGCAGAAAAACGACCGCTAGATCGGCCGTCTCTAGGGCTTCCATGCCAGGGATGTTCGAAGGCGTTCCAGCAACGATCTGGCCGGTTTGGGGGTCGATGTTAAATAAGACCGTACATTTGAAACCATGGTGTTTTGCCATGATGCGAGCCAACGCGGGAAGCGATTCCTCCGAGCGGTATTCGTGATCCCCGGCGATGAAAACAATGTGCTTTCCCTTGCCAGGACCGGCTTCCCCTTCGAATACCAAAGAGTCCGCGTTCGCAAGTAATCCGGAGAACGAAAAAAGTGCTAGTAGGAGGTATTTCATGTTGATCTTTACCGAGTTGGAGAAGTTGGGAGCGTTCGCATGAAAAGTAGGAGGTTTTGCCTGTCGCGATGAATTCATTGACGAGTGAAGCGATCACTCATTGCAAGCTCGTTTTTTGAGACCTTGGCTTTCCGAGGGAGCAGTAAAATATTGTAGCCGACCCACGCGGCCCGTTCGAAGCAATTTGGGGGGCTCTTTGGTGTTTTCCTGGATTCCGGTCAGCGATGAATGATCGGTTTCTTCGATCGGCGGGGGAGGGCGTAGGGCAGCCGTCGACCAAGTACAATGAAGTGGCCCGTTCGGGAATGAGTAGGTTCAGCATGGATCTGCAGGCGGTCCTCATCAAATAAAAACTAGACAATGAAACACTCGAATCAATTGAAATTCCTGTCGGTTGCCGTTGTCGGAATGCTGTTGCATTTTGGATCGGTGCAAGCCGAGGAGACGACGCACGGTTTCTTGGCATGCGGGCAGGAAACCTACATCGTCGACGGGCAAGGGGAGCGGACCTGGAGCTATCCGCATTCAACTCGGGACGGCTACGTTTTGCCCGGTGGCAATATTGTGCTGACCCTGAGCAAAGGAAAGCGATACCCGGGAGGGGCTGTTATTGAGGTTAGCTCCGCAGGAGAGACTTTGATTTGGAAAGGGACTCAAGCCGAGGTCAATTCGGCTCAGCCAACGGGATTGGGAACCTACGTCATCACGGAGTCGGGGGAAAAACCAAGGTTGTTGGAAGTGGACCGGTACGGCGATATCCTCGTCCAATTTCCGCTCGACTGCCAACTGCAGAACTTTCATATGCAGACGCGAATGGCTCGTAAGTTAGACGATGGAAGTTTCTTGGTTCCGCATCTGCTCGATTTTGCAGTGCGGCATTATGGTCGTGACGGAAAGGTCCTTAGCAGTATCGACACAACGGCCGAAGGGGACACGAAACACTCCATTCATTCGTGGCCGTTCACGGCAATCCGCCACGGCGAAGGGAATACCCTCGTCTGCTGTACCAACGGAAATCGTGTCGTTGATTTTGATGCAGACGGGAACAGCGTCTGGCAACTGCTGAATGAAGACCTGCCGGGGGCCTGGCTTCAAGACCCTTGCGGTGGGCAGGTACTACCGAACGGCAATGTTGTCATCACCTCGTACGCAGGCGGTCGGAAAGATGCGGACGCTCCCAAGCTGATCGAAGTCAATCGTGACAAAGAAGTGGTTTGGACCTATACCGATGGACTGAAACATGGCATCCATCATTTCCAAATCCTGGATACCAACGGTGTTCCCCTGGCCGCTCCGCCTTTGAAGTAGAGGTCGATTTGTCATTGTCGTGTTGCTGAAATTTATCGTTCTCATTGTGCTCCTTTAAATCATGAAATTTCAATCCTTCGAGATCACTGTTTGGCGCGGACCTGTCTGGTCTTTGGTGCTTGCCTGTTTGGGCGTGGCGAATGTGATGAGCCAGGACGCGACCGCTGCGGAGGAAACACGCCCGCCAAATGTGGTTGTCTTTCTTGTCGATGATTTAGGTTACATGGACATCGGCGCAAATAATGAAAACTGTTTTTACGAAACTCCCAATGTTGACGCGTTGGCGAAATCGGGGGTTCGGTTCACCGATGGTTATGCTGCGAATCCTGTTTGTTCGCCAACTCGTTACAGTTTGATGACGGGCAAGTACCCCACGCGTGTTGACGCGACGAACTTCTTTTCCGGTAAACGTGGAGGGAAGTTTGCTCCGGCGCCGCTAAATGATCACATGCCGCTGAAAGAGACGACGATCGCTCAGGCGGTCAAGTCGAAAGGGTATGCGACTTTTTTCGCAGGCAAGTGGCATCTGGGTGAATCGGAGGAGTACTATCCTCAGAATCGCGGTTTCGATGTGAACATCGGTGGGCACCGAATCGGCGGTCCCTACACGGGGAAACGCTACTTTGCCCCTTTTGAAAATCCGCAGATGGCAGTTGAAAGTCCTGCCGGAGATCATCTGCCAGATCGTTTGGCTCGTGACACGGCGAAGTTCATTGCCGATAACAAAGATCAGCCGTTCTTTGCGTACCTCTCTTTCTATTCGGTCCACACGCCATTGATGGGGCGTCCCGATTTGGTCGAAAAATATAAAGCGAAGGCAGCAAGTATCGCGGGGGAAGAGTTTGGCGATGAAGAGCAGATCTTCGGAGACAAACCGCGTAGGGTTCGCGTTCTACAGAAACATGCTGTTTACGCTGCGATGGTGGAAGCCATGGATGAAGCTGTAGGCAAAGTCCTTCAGCAGTTGAAAACTTCAGGGGTCGAGGATAACACCATCGTAATCTTTACGTCCGACAATGGTGGGCTTTCCACTAGTGAAGGTTCACCAACCAGTAACCTGCCGCTTCGAGGCGGGAAAGGCTGGGTTTATGAAGGGGGGATTCGGGAGCCATGGATCATCCGCTATCCCGGAATCACCACGGCGGGATCCGTTTGCGATGAACCAATCTGCTCGATTGACCTGTTTCCCACCGTTGCTGCTGCGGCCGGAGTTCTGGTCCAGCATCCCATTGATGGGCGGGATTTATTGCCCGTCCTAAAGGGCGGTTCTCTCGACCGGACCGCACTCTTCTGGCACTATCCGCATTACAGCAACCAAGGTGGAATCCCCGCAGGAGCCATTCGCGAAGGGGATTGGAAGCTGATTGAACGCTACGAGGATGGAAGCGTTCAATTATATAATCTGAGGGAAGATGTCGGTGAACAGAACGACATCGCTTCGCGGCACCCTGAACGAGTCCAGGAGATGCGAGAACGGTTGCATGCATGGTACAAGACCGTCGATGCCAAATTCCTGCAAAAGAAACCGGGCAGTCCGGAACCATGGCGGCCTTAGATAATACTTTTTGCGATTGTCGGGTGAACTGGAAGCCGCAAGCGTGTCTCCCGAGCGTTGTGCTCTCACCTCGGGCCTTGCTGCAAATCAAAAAGAACTCTTGGCCTAACGAGATTTCTAAGGTATCGTATTTGTATGTTCCGACTTTCTATCCATCTTTGCTTGATCGCGTGCTTGCTAGCATGCCCAACGCGTTGTCTTACCCATGGATGTGGGCAGAGTCGCGAATTGGATCAGGGGCTGCAGGTTTCCTGTTGCGATGCGTGCGAAGGTAGTCAAAGCCCGGAGGATCCGTCCTCCGATTCGGATTCTGGCTGTGATTGTGGGCAATGCATTTGCCATGGAGCGTTGGCGTCGGATGAAACGATCGACATTGGGACGCTTGATCTTCTTTCTTTAGATATTCCGCTGAATGTCAGCCTTCCGATTGTGGAACAACTGCTGCAGCGAGTGAATGTCACCGTCGGTCCCCCGCGTAGTTGGCAACCCAATTGCGGCAGGGACGTCTGTATTGCGCATCAGTCTTTGCTGATTTGAGCAAGCGAAACGGAAATCTTTTCCCTCTTTCGTTTTCTATCACGCGTAAGTGTTTCGTAGAGTCTCGGCTCTTTGACGCTGCACGGATATTTGCTCTTTCTATCGGATCCTCAGCATGCTTCTACCTTGGGAGTATGGCGTTCGCAATTTGGCCCGACGGCCAATACGAACTGCCTTAACTCTGATCGCATTGGCGACGGTGATCACGTTGGTCTTCGTTGTCGTGGGGTTCATTCGTGGACTGGAACGTTCGTTGGCCGTTAGTGGCGACGATGCGGTTGTGTTGGTCTATTCGGTGAACTCGGAAGAGAACGTAGAGAATTCATCCATTGCCGCTCAGATACCAGGTTTGCTGACAGCTAGTTTTGATGGGGCGCAGGCACGCTACGGCATCCAACACGTTTCTCCGGAGTTGTATCTAGGAACGCGTGTTCGCGAAGCAGGAGGTAAGGGCGGATTGGGATTGGTCCGTGGAGTGACCACCGCAGCCCCGTTGGTGCGGCGTTCCGTAAACGTTTTTGAAGGCGAATGGCCAGCGGCTGGAGAGGTCTTAGTCGGCCGCTTGGCCGCCGCGAAACTTGGTGTTGAATCCGAGTCGTTGGCTGTCGGGAAAGTGATCGATTTTGAGGGAGAAAGTTGGCCGATTAGTGGTCGATTTGCCGCCGGAGGAGCTGCGTTTGAGTCCGAGATATGGTGCCGGCTTAGTGATTTTCAGACCGCCACAAAACGACAAGACCTAAGCATGGTAGCGCTGCTATTGCAGCCTGGAAGGTCTTCGGGCGAAGTCGAACTGTTCTGCAAAGAGCGTATCGATTTGGAACTGCGCGCGATTGGCGAAACCGCTTACTACGGCCTGCTGCAAAAACATTATCGCCCTGTGCGAATGCTTGCCTGGACTGTGGTATGGCTTGTTTCCGGGGCCGGTGTCTTTACTGGATTGAACATGATGTATGGCGCGGTCGCCGGGCGAGTCCGGGAAATTGCGACCTTGCAAGCTCTTGGTTTTCGCCGTGTGGCAATTTTGCTTAGCCTGATCCAAGAGGGAGTCCTCTTGTCGGCCGCCGGTTCATTGATCGCGGGCTTTATCGCATTAACGATGTTAAACGGCATGGCGATCCGCTTCACGATGGGGGCCTTCACGTTACGGATTGATAGCGTGGCCCTGCTGATTGGGTGCGGTGTCGGATTGTCGTTAGGAGTTTTAGGGGCACTGCCGCCAGCGTTGAAAGCGCTAAAGGCGGAGGTGGCCGTTTGTTTAAAAGCCGTTTGAGTTTTAGTTTGTTTCCTCACTGTTTTGGAGTTTGAAAATGAAGAAGTTTATCGCGTTGTTGGGTTTGTCTTTGGTGATGGTCGGTTGTGGTCGTTCGGACGTCGCTTCCGATTCGGAGTCGTCGGATGGTGCCGGTGATTCGGCCTATTTAGTACAGACCGAGCCGGAAGGTGCGCTGCCGGTAGGGGAAGCGCGGAAGGTTGCGGAAAATGATGACGAGGTGACTTTGGTTGGCCTGATCGGTGGCTCCGCCGAACCTTTCGTCAATGGGATCGCTGCATTTACCATCGTCGATGCCAAGGTTCCCTACTGTGCAGCCGATGAAGGTTGTGCCACTCCGTGGGATTATTGCTGCGAAACTGTGGCCGTCAAAGACAACATTGCAACGATCAAAGTTGTTGATGAAGCCGGAGCCCCTGTGTCACAAGACGCACGCAAGTTGCTGAATGTCAAAGAGCTATCGACGGTGGTCGTTCAAGGAACGGCTATGCGTGATGAATTAGGGAATTTGACGGTGTCGGCCAAGCAGGTTTTTGTTCGTCCCAGTATCTAAGTCCTCCTGATTGTACCTCTCGCGGTTACTAACTGATGAATGATAATTCAGTCGATATTAGCCAACTTGCCTTGGATCGTACGGTCCCCGATTCGGCGCCTTCTCGGGGCCGGAAATGGGGGCTGCGGTATGGGATACCGTTAGCGATTTTGGCTGGTTTTTTGATTCTGTTAGGGGCCGCCGCTGGAAAGCAGTGGATGCCGCGTCAGGAAGTGACGGTTTTGCCGGTGCTGGTAAAACGGGGCGAAGTCCAACAGACGGGCACCCCGTTGTTTCAAGCTCCCGGATGGATCGAACCGCGTCCGATTGCAAGCAGTGTTGCTGCGTTGGCGCCGGGCGTGATCGATGAATTATTGGTCGTCGAAGGAGAACTGATCGAGAAAAATCAGCCGATTGCTCGGCTGATTTCGATCGATTCTGAATTAGCGGTCGAACAGGCGGAGGCCAAAAAAGCGATTCGTGAAGGCGAATTGGCTCGAGCCAAAGCCGAACGAGACGCCGCCAAGATTCGTCTGCATCGGCCAGCTCATTTGCAGGCGGATGTTGCCGACGCGGAAAGCCAGTTGGCAAAAGCAAAAACCGAATTGGCGAAGCTTCCTTTTTTGATTGCCGCCGCCGAAGGGGATTTGCAGTACGCCGAAAAAACATGGGAGGGACGCCGTGATGCAGAGGGTGCGATTGCGGGAAGGCTGGTGCAGCAAGCTGCCAACGCATACGCAACGGCGCAGGCGATTCGTGATGAATTACTGCAGCGGGAACCTTACCTGCAGCGTGAAATTCAGGCATTGGAAAACAAACTAAAAGCCGCCCGAGAACGGTTGACGCTGCTGGTGGAAGAAAAACGGCAGTTGGAGGAGGCCGAAGCCAAAGTCAGCACCAGCGCCGCACTGCTTCGTGAATCGGTGCTCCTGCTGCGGCAAGCTAATTTGGCGATGGACCGAAGCGTGGTTCGAGCCCCCATGAACGGCCGCGTCCTAAGGTTGATCGCCTCTCCTGGTTCAAGGGTCATGGGGATGGATGCGAACGCGGGGCAAAACTCCAGCACGGTGATTGAAATGTACGATCCCAATCGTCTTCAGGTGCGGGCAGATGTCCGTTTGGAGGACGTTCCGATGGTGACACGAGGTCAAGGTGTCGAAGTCAAAACAGCTTCTTCGGCAGCCGTGATACTGGGCCGGGTGTTGCAGGTGACCAGTACCGCAAGCGTTCAAAAAAATACACTGGAAGTGAAAGTCGAATTGCTAGAACCGCCGGAAAATGTCCGCCCCGAAATGCTGGTGACGGCAACTTTTCTCGCTCCTGAATCACCCGGTGGGGATCAAGGGTCTGCAGAGATCGAACGCTTGTTTGTTCCCGAATCGCTGTTGGCAGCAAGGGATGCTGATAATGGTTTCTGGGTCGTTGATGAAAAAGACCAAGCGGCATTTCGCACCGTGGAATCCGGTCAAACGGGGGCGGACGGACTGATGGAAGTGGTTAGCGGGTTGCGGTTGACGGACAAACTGATCGTTTCAGGCCGCGATGGATTGAAGCCTGGAATGCCTTTGACGGTTCTCGGCGAAGATCGAGCACTCGGATTTAAGTAGCGACGATGCAGTGGGGGATTTAACTTTGAGATCACACTCGTCAAGAATCGAGGGATGCAATGGCACTGGTGGAACTGCACGACGTTTGCAAAAGTTTTAAAAAGGGGGAGGAAGTGATTACCCCTTTGGATCATGTTGATTTGGAAGTTGCCGAGGGGGCGTTCGTTTCGTTGATGGGGCCCAGCGGTACCGGTAAGAGTACTTTGCTGAATCTGGTCAGCGGAATCGATCGCCCCGATTCCGGACGAATCGTCGTTAACGGGACCGAAGTAACCAGTCTGTCGCGAGGGAAGGTTGCCGATTGGCGTGCTGCGAATCTCGGGTACATCTTTCAGACCCACAATCTGATCCCGGTTCTGACCGCGTATGAAAATGTCGAATTGCCGACACTGCTGCTGAAAATGTCGGCTTCCGAACGACGGAAAAGAGTCGAACTGGCTTTGGATGTTGTGGGCCTTCGAGACCGAGCCGAACACTACCCGCGGCAGTTGTCCGGAGGCCAAGAGCAGCGGGTTGGGATCGCCCGTGCAATTGTTGCCCACCCGCAGATCGTGGTCGCCGATGAGCCGACAGGAAGCTTGGATTCTGAGACCAGTGAGCAAGTTTTGGAGTTGCTGCAACGGCTGAATAGTGAGTTGAATATCACCATGTTAATGGTCACGCATGATCACGAAGCCGCCTCGATTGCTACTCGGCAGTTGGTGTTGGATCGAGGTCATTTTCACGAACAAGCGGGTGAAGCGGTATGACGAAATATGTCCTGAAGACTTTGTGGCGCCATCGCTCTCGGACCCTGCTGACGGTAACGGGAACGGCGGTGGCGATGTTCGTATTCTGCTTTGTGGGGTCGGTGCAGGAAGGCCTGCGGCGTTTGACCAGCGGAGAGGACGCAAACCAAAGTTTGATTGTTTTTCAAGAAAACCGCTTTTGTCCGACGACAAGCCGATTGCCTGAAGACTACCAACGAAAAATCCTTGAAATCGCGGGGGTTCAGGACGTTATGCCGATTCAGGTATGGACCAATAACTGTCGGGCCAGCCTGGATATCGTCGTTTTTAATGGTGCCGATCCCAAGCAAATTCAAAAGCTCCGGCCGATCGAATTGACCGCTGGCAATTGGGCGGATTTCGCCGAGCGACGCGACGCAGCGATTGTCGGAAAAAACGTGGCCCAGCGACGTAACTTGCACGTCGGTGATACTTTTTCAATTGGAGATTTGAACGTCAACGTGGCGGGAGTGTTCGCGTCGTCCGTTCCCGCAGAGGAAAACTTGATTTACACCAGCCTCGCTTTCTTGCAGTACACCCGTGGACTGGATGCTGCAGGGTTGGTGACACAGCACGAAGTCGTGTTAACCAAAGATGCGGACCCCGATCGAGTTGCCGCGGAGATCGATTCAAAATTGCGAGCTTCGACGGTTGCGACAAAAACCCGACGAAAAGGGGCCTTTCAGGCAAGTACGTTATCCGATTTGGTCGACCTGATTGGGTTCGCCCATTACCTCGGGTATGCCTGCGTGGGATTGGTGCTGTCTCTTGTTGCAATGACCACGGTGATGAGTGTTCAAGATCGAATGAAAGAGTATGCCGTACTGCAAACCTTGGGCGTGCGACCGCTGGGAGCACTGCGGCTTGTGCTGACGGAAAGCACGGTGCTCTGTTTTATCGGAGGGGGGCTAGGAACGATGGCGGCGCTGTGGATGTTAGCAGTCGGGGGATTTGCAATCGGCGCCGAAGGGGCAATGATCGCGTTTCGTCCTTCACTGGGATTGGCCGTCAGCGGTGTTTTCGTTTCGGTGCTAGTGGGG
The DNA here is from genome assembly GCF_007741495.1 of Roseimaritima multifibrata. Classification (NCBI taxonomy): domain Bacteria; kingdom Pseudomonadati; phylum Planctomycetota; class Planctomycetia; order Pirellulales; family Pirellulaceae; genus Roseimaritima; species Roseimaritima multifibrata. Next base: position 6,120,150 of record NZ_CP036262.1, on the reverse strand, counting down.
ATCGTTGCTGGGTTGCCTCCTGGTTTGCAGGCGGCAATGACGCCGGTCGTGACCTCATTGCGGCAACCCTGAAAATCAGTGCCCGACTTGCTTTCTTGACCGCCGGGGCGAAAGCCCTCAGGGAGGGCTGCTTAGAAAGATCAATGGCAAAAACCGAAGTCCCTACGGGGTCGGTGGTGGTGCCTGTTCGATTCCTCCGCCTGGGAGTGGGGCTTCTTCTTGAGCGGAAACACCAACGTCGTGCATCAGGTGATGCAGGGTTGCTTCAATGTGTTCCATTTTGTCAAGAATTCCAAGGCTTCCGATTTGTCGGTGGTGGTGACGTGACCAACCACGTACGTCGTCTTCGATGTGATGAAACAGTTGGTCCATGCCGCCAAGCTTGGCTCGCATCGCATCGCGATCATTCGCATGCTCCGCGTCGTGAATGTACTTGGCAACGTTTAGCAGTTCATAACCTTCGCGATAGGTTTCCTGAAATCCAGGGTTATGCGAATAATTGTAATGAAGGTCTAGTAGCAATTCATTCAGCATCGTTTCCAGTCGGCCCGACAGGTCTTCGTACTGATGGTAGCCACCGAAAGCGAGGGCAGCAGGTCTGGCTGCTGTATGCCCAATGGATGTTGGAGGAACGTAGTAGTAGCGGCTGTCTTCTACGTAATACTGGCCATGGTGATTGCCGTGGTGGGCCGGTACATGGTAGGAACGATTGGAGTGGACAACATCGTGATGTTCGCGGCCAATCACATGCCCGTGGTTGTCACGGATGACATGGTCGTGATGATCGATGTGCGTGCCGCTAGGTCTAGGCCGAGGCCGAGAATTTGGAGAAACGCGGTTGTGCGATCCATTGTGGTGGTCGACACCAGCGGTGTGCCCGTGCCCATCGCGAATCACCTGATCGTGGTGGTCGATTTTAGGGGGTTGAGTCGAATTGCCCCCTCGTCCGAATTGGATTCGAAACTGTGCCGCGGCGTAGTCTGCGAAGACGCAGAGTACGCAGGCAAGCAAAAGACGAGTGATCATGACGGGGTCCAGTATTGGTGAAAAGGGCTGTTGGGGGGGCTGATGAGTTCTATTCTAGCGGTGGCCCGTTTCCGCGTCCGCAACAAATAAGAAATTAAATTGGGGCGCGTTATTCGTATTCGACGACCTCAAACTGCTGGATCGATAAGTCGGTCGTGGGATCATGTGCCTGAAGCATCATGGTTCCTTCTTCTAAGCGTAGGCCACGGCGAGGGTTGGGGTCCGCTTCGCGTGTATCGGTCCAGTCACTGACTTGGATGCCATTTACCCAAGCGGTGATGGTGGGGCCTTTGGCGATCAGCAGCATGTCGAACCACTCTCCGTCATCGGCCGCAACGATACGTGCATCTTGGCGGCGGAAAATGCCGCCCGATCCGCAGTCGCCAGGAATCAGTGGGTTGCCGTCTTTGGTGGCGTTGCTGATCTGGCATTCATACCCATTCATCTTTTCACCCGGGATGCAGCGGAAGAAAACGCCGGAATTTAGATCGGGGGCGTTTGTGCGGACTCGGGTCAGCATCGCAAAATCGGCAAAGGAATCACGTGTTTCCAATTGTCCGCTGCCACCGGTGATGGCAAGCAATCCCTCTTCATTGATCTTAAATTCGCCTTCATATTCGGGATACTGCTTCCACTGGCCTAGGTTCTCTTCGGCAAGTAACGATTGCAAACCTAGCGGGCGAATTCGAATGTCGCGAAATTCGACGTGTCCCTGATCGTGCAGCAGTGAGACGTGCCCTGCTGGCAGCGGCGCCGCGTCTTCGTAGGTGCAGGCCAGTTCGTCATCCAGGTGAACCGTTACCGTATTCCCTTCCACGCGAATTTTATAGCGATGCCATCGGTCGGCAGCGGTTGCTTCGGCGGGCAGTTCTGCGACGGCTTTACGAAGTGCGATGCTGCCCGTCGGATAATTCGCGTCGTCATTAGCGATGCGAATGTTGTAGCAATCGGTTTTGGACGATTCTGGGTAGAGAGGCGTACGGAGGAAAACGCCGCTGCTGGCCCCTTCGTCCGCTTTGAATTCCAGTTCCAGTTCAAAGTCATTCCAGCTAGAGGTCGAAACCAGGAAACTTTTTTCGCCTCCATCGACAACGATGCGATTATCTTCGACACGCCAATTCGCGGATCCCGTTAGCTGCCAGCCAAACAAAGTCTGGTTGTCAAACAGCCGCACCCACCCCTCTCCGGTTTGCTCGGCGGGCAGACGAGCTGCCAAGAGTGTCTCCGCATTAATTTCGTAGGTTTGAGGAATCGCTGGAGGTGTTTTAGCAATCGGATTTTCTAAAACATCCGGTGCGTTTTCGGCTGGTTCGCTATCGGGAACATCTGATTTTGCAGTGGGAGCGTCTGAACGTGAGCAACCAGGGATCAGACTGGAAATCAACAGCAACAGGCAACCGAATCGAAGGCTGAACACCGTTCCTGGATGGGCAGAGGAAATAGGCATGGCAAAACTATCTTGAGTTGGAAAGGAGGCAGGAAACGCAGGCTTAGGTAGCGATATGAAATTAGCCGCGTCGACGTTCAAGGAGGACCAGCATGATCGACGCCATCAAAGAGCGGAGTTCATCGTCCTCCGGTATTTCCGCTAGTTTTTCAAGTGTAAAGCGACCTTCAAAGAAAGCGGGATGTTTGGTTAAGCGTAGGACCGGGGTGCCGTCAGGACGATGGATGATGTAGCTGGGATTGAGCAAGTAGACAGCAATCATGCCCACTATCGGAATTTCAGAGAGCATCGATTCCAAGAACTTCTTCATGGGGCTTTCTTCGGAAATCGTCATGTCGACGGTTTCGTTTTGCATCACGTCGTAATGGGCCGACCAGAGGGAACGCATCCCCTGGCGTCGAACGGCTCCCCAATCATTTCCTTCTGCGTCGGTGAAGTGATAGTTCGCCGAAAAATCGATCATCCTGTCGGCTGCGATTCGGAACAACAGACGCGACTGTTGGGGATCATTGTAGATTTCCACCTGCTCTTTGAATTTGAACATCTTCTGTTTGATGAACATCAGGACTTGGCCCGAAGCGTCCGTCGCGGTGATCCGCTGACCGAATGTGAGCAGTTTGAAGCTAAGCTCGATTGGATATTGCATCAGGATTTTGTTTTGCAAAAAGTGACTTTGATTTCGGTTGCTAATCGGTTAGCGGGTCCAATTGTAACGGCAACTTTAGCGTGAAGCGGCACGACCGCAACGTCATCGACGTTTCTTAACCGAACGGCGCGAGCCGTCCGGCCTTTTTGCACGGCAGTCGTTCATGGGCCGGAGAGCTCGCGCCCTACCGCTAGGAATTTTTCCTTCAAGCCCTTCTTAGCGGAACGGCGCAAGCCGTCCGGCCTTTTTTGCACGGCAGTCATTCATGGGCCGGAGGGCTCGCGCCCTACCGCTAGGATTTTTTGCTTCAAGCCCTTCTTAGCGGAACGGCGCAAGCCGTCCGGCCTTTTTCGCACGGCAGTCATTCATGGGCCGGAGAGCTCGCGCCCTGCCGCTAGGATTTTTTGCTTCAAGCCCTTCTTAGCGGAACGGCGCGAGCCGTCCGGCCTTTTTGCACGGCAGTCATTCGTGGGCCGGAGAGCTCGCGCCCTACCGCTAGGAATTTTTCCTTCAAGCCCTTCTTAGCGGAACGGCGCGAGCCGTCCGGCCTTTTCGCACGGCAGTCATTCGTGGGCCGGAGAGCTCGCGCCCTGCCGCTAAGAAATTTTGCTCTAAGCCGTCCGGCATTTTGCACGAAAAACGTCGCTCGGGCGGAAGGCTCGCGATTGCTTTTGCTGCTGAGGGCGGTTACGCGTATCCGTAACGTTCGAAGTAGTCTGCCCACTCCGTGCGGATACGAGCTTCCGTTTCAGGGGGAAGGGAATGCTTGTTGACCTTGTACTCGCGGTGTTGCGAATCGGCCCACTCTTGCAGCGTTGGACGGATGTCGTCAAATCCATCCAGCTTGAGCGTTTCGTAGATCTCTGCCAGCTTGTTTACCGGATCGGCCACCAAGTCCTCGTATCGAACGTGGATGATCTGTTCGGGATCGATGTGGGCAATATCTCTTTCGAAAGCTGTATACATCCGCTGTAAGCACTCGATGACATACGCTTCCAGTTCTGGAGTCACTTCCGAACTGGGTTTTTGCAAGGCTTGAACGTGGTCCAAACTTGGCCACAGTCGGCATGTGGATGGGAACAGGCTTCGCGGGTCGCGCGTCATGTGGATAAATTTTGTGCCCGGATAGAACTCGGCAAGGTAGCGAAGTCGCCCGGTGTGCGTCGGGCTTTTTAGGACAAGCCGTTGGTCTTTCCGGAGGGTTACGGAAAGGAGGAATTTATGCAACGCGGCTAACCACTCGTCCCGCTTTTCTTGCGGCACGTCGGCAAGGTCCAGGTATTCAAGGTCTGGAGGTGTTTCGTTGGGGAAGGCGATGCGGCGATAGGGAGAGGGAACGCCCAGGTTCATCAACGCAAATTCGTCCTCCTGCGGTCGGTCCCAGCCCGCTTCCATATTGTCCATCGGGCGTTTGGAAGGGAGTAGCCATTTTCCGAACGAACGGAAGAACCACTCGGACACAAGGAAATGATGCGGCGCAAAACACTGATACGTTGAGGGGCCGCCCAGGCGATCGTCTTTGGCAATCAGTTCGTGCATTAACGTGGTCCCGCTACGCCAATGCCCTAGGATAAATAAGGGGGGAGCCGGGAGCTGCTGCGCGTCCAATCTGCGACCATAGATCGCTTTCTGGGCCAGTCGCATCGCCTCGTTAAACGGGCCTGCTAGGGTGACCGTGGTGGCCAGTGCCCAGCGAGTTGGATGGACACGAAAACGGTTGTCTGCAAGGAGACGAAACCAAGTTCCCATCCGCATCCCGTGCCAAAAGCGAGGGCTGTAGAAAGGGTAGGGGTGGTATTGCGGTGAAGGTTTCGGAGCGTTGGAGGTCAACGTCAGAGCCAATGTCAGAGGATGAAGGGAACTGCGTCAAGGACCGCCCCGGGATAGGTTGTCGAATGCGATTCTTGCTGCAGGACGCATGCCTTCCGGTTTTCTCTGCCGGGTAACCTGCGTCTTTTTAATAAACCGGTGATTTATTTGCGGACGGTCCTGTTCTGTACTCTTTCGGCCATTCCATTCGCTAACTGAATCGTAGTTCGAGCAGGCTGGAAATGCTATGAAGCCCGCTTGCTGGTGATTCTCGCCGCGACTGTGAACCCTATACTGGTTTGCATGAGTAACCAGTCAATTTTTGATCCAAGTCCTGGACAAACGACCACGACGCCGGTGCGGACATCGCAGGCTTCGGAATTGCTGCTTCAAAAGGTGGCCAAGGTCACGCGACAGGCACAGCTTTGGCTGCGGTGGCGAGGGCGATTCCTGTTTGCCGCGGTCCTGCTAATCGTTGTCGGTGGGGGGATTTGTGTCGATTATAGCGTCCATGCTTGGTGGGCAAATTGGCCTGAAACTTTCCGCTGGGGGGCGACTGTAACGATTTTATTGGTTGTAGCGTGGGCAGCAGAGCGGTGGTTGTGGAGCCCCCTCGTGCGTCCGGTCACCAATTTTCAGGTTGCTCGCCGGATCGAATTGCGGTTTCCGCGGCTGGGCGATCGGCTGAGTAGTTTCATCGAATCCTACCCATCGACAGAGAATTCTTCTTCCCAAAATCTGCCTGCCTATTCCGAATTGCAACGGGCTGCGAGTGATCGTTTGGCGGAAGAGACGGCGGGTCTGGATTTTTCTCAGGCGCTTGATCAGCCTCGATTTCTCAAAACGGTCTTGGTTTGTGTGGCCGCTGTTGTTGCTGTGGGCCTGTTCTTCTTTCTGCGCCCAGCAACGGCAAGTATCGGCGTGCAGCGGTTAGCGATGCCTTGGCGATCCGTTGAATGGCCAAGGCAAAATCATTTGCAGCTTCGTTATCCCGAACGCATTTCGACTGGCAATCCAGTCTCGTTGCAGATTGTCGATGCGGCGGGGGTGGACCTTCCCGTAGACACGAAATTGTCTTGGCGTCTTGCCGAGGAACCCGATTCCCAACAGTCGGTCGATGTTGATTTGGCAACCGGCGAAGCGATTCTGGATCGGTCGCAAACAGAAGAATCGTTTCAGGTACGTGTCCAAGGGGGAGACGATACGTCGATGCCTTGGCAGAACGTTGAAGTGGTTCCGCCCGCTAAGATGCTTGATCGACGCGTGTCGGTTCAGCCTCCTCCGATCAGCGGCGTCGAAGCGTTCGAGACGGAGGCAAGGCGATTTTCGATACCCATTGATAGCCGGTTTCGAATCCGAATTCGTGTGGATCGGGAATTGCAAAACTTGGTCGTCACTCGCAATGAAGAAATGCTGACGGTCGAACGGTCGAAAGATGGATTGGAGTTTGAATCGACTTGGGCGACGGCTAACGAGCAGGGGACACAGACGTTGCAGTTTGAGTGGACTGATCTTGATGGTTTAACGGGATCGTTTTTGCCCGATTGGGAGATCGATGTTGTGGTCGACTCGGTGCCCGTTGTCGCTTGGACAGAGACTCCGCAGGACCGGTATCTGACATCGGCTGCCGTTCTGGATGTCTCGTTTACGGCCAGTGATAACTACGGTTTGGTGGAGAGTGGTTTGGTATGGGGGGACGGGCAAGAGGCGGAGGGCGATTTTGTGTTGTCCAAACCGGCTGACGGAATTGAACTTCAGCGAGACGTCCAAATTGCGCTCGATTCTGTTCCCGAGCAGGACGACCCTGCGGCCGTTCTGCTCTATGCAGCAGCAAGAGACACGGCGGGGCAGGTTGGACGATCGGAAGGGTTACGCCTGTTTTTGATTTCTGCGGAGGAACTGGAAAGCAGGTTGGTCGAGCAAAGTGAAGAGGTGCTGGAGCTAATCCAAACCGCTAGGAATCGCCAACAAATCGCCATGGACCGGACCTCTGAAGCTCAGTTGCAACAGGACGTTGCACAACGTGAGGCATCGTTGGGGATTGCGCGTGCCGCACAGCAGCAAGCTGTTCAGCAGATCGATTCCGGAGCGTCGGGGGCCTTGGCCAAAGCCGCTCAAGTTGCATCGCAAGCGGAGCTCAATCAGCTCGACTCGCCGTTGCTGAATTCGATGAAAGAGATCGCGGACCAACTGCAGCAGACGCGGGATAGCCAGCTGGCACCGGCGCTGCAGCAGTTAGAACAAGCCGCTGCAGAAGAGTCGACCGATTCCCTGGCGGCGACGTCTGATTTGCAACATGCCGCCGAAGCGACACTCAAATCGATTGAGGATCGTCTGGCAGGCGGTTTGCAAAAACAATTGACCGCTGAATCGATTCGTGAAATGGCGGCGACGCAGCAACGCTTGGCTACTGCAACCGAACGAGCCGCTTCCAGTCAAAGCGAGCAAGAACAACGGGAGCGGACCGAGACGCTTGCCGATCAGCAGCTTGAATTGGCTAGGCAGTCTGAGGACCTTCAGAATCGATTGCAGGAAATGGCTGAGTCGGCTGAGAACGCAGCCGAAGATTTGCAGCAGTGGGCGCCTCGGATGCGGGCGTTAGCGGAACAGTTAAAAAAGCAGCCCGCCAGTGCTGCCCAGGCTCAGGCCCAGCTTGCTGCCGAGATGCGCGAAGCCGCAGAAGACTTCGCCGATCCCGATCGACAATCGGACAGCTCCACGCCGCTTGCCGATCGTGCTTCGGAATTGGTGCGGATGCAGAAGCAGGTGGCGGATGCCGTCGATCAAACCCTGCGTAGCGAAGGAGTGGAAAGTGATGCGGCGATCGCTAAACAAAGTGATGCATTGAAGAAGGTCGATTCGGTGCAAGAAGAGCTGCAGGATTTACCTCTCTTTCCCGAAGCCCTCCAGCATGCCAAGCAGGCGATGGAATCGACGGTCGCTAGGCTCAAGCGAGATCCGTTGGATGCGCAGTCCCTTGCCGACGCTACCGCCGCTAAGGAATGGTTAGAGCAGATCGCTCAGTCACTGCAGCAGGCCGGCACGCCAAGTGATGCGAAGCAAGATCCACAGGAACCGAATTCCGATGATCAGAACGCCGATCCGCAGGAAGAGAATGGAGAGACGAAACCGGATTTCCCGATGGCTTCGATTCATCTGATGCGTTCGATGCAGGTTCGGTTGCGCGATCAGACGCAGCAATTGGAAGATCGACGAACCGAGCTTGACGGGGCAGATGCTGTGCAGGAATGGAAACGCGAACGCCAGGAATTAGCGGCTCAGCAAGCCGAGTTAGCCGAACGCTTACAGGCGATTTTAGATGATCAGTAAAAACGACGGTTCGAAGGCACGCAGGATAAACCGAATGATCAAGCTTTTTTCGAAATCGAAATCGATGGCGCGTCTGGGAAGCATTTGGTTCGGGCTGGTGGTCTGTTCGTTTGCAGGGACGCCGGACTGCCGAATCCTCTCCTGTAGTCGACTTAACGCGCAGGAACCGCCGGCGACGGAACCTGCGACAAAGGGACCGGCAACGGGCGAAGCAGCCTTCGATGATTTGTTGGATGGGCTGATGATCGATGCGGAGCCAGAAAAAAGGGTGAAGGGCAAAACGGAAGATCCGGAAACGTCGCCGATTGAAGGGGTGACCCTCGGGGATGGTGGCCCCTTGTTGGCGGCTTATCAATCGATGGTCAATGCACAGCGTCAATTGCAATCAACCGACGAGGATTCTCAGGCGGCAACAGGCGGCAGCGTGGTTTCTGTTCAGCAATCAGCGATCGATGCCTTGGATCAGATCCTCCAACAGCTTCAGTCGCCGCCGGAAGAATCGCAAACGGAGCCTCAGCAATCCGAAACATCGATGGAAGAAACGCCTGCCGAAGAGGCCGTTTCCCAGCAGCAACGGGAGTCCCAAGAGGAGGGCAAGAAACCGGAATCGTCTGAGAAATCGGAGGATCCAAATGGTTCGCCAGGAGACGGCGATTCGATGACGCCCGAACAGCTTCAGGGGGATCCGGCAAGTCAGCAGGCCGTTAACCAACGGAACCTTCAGGAATCGGTTTGGGGGCATCTGCCTGATCAGGTTCGTCAGCAGTTGCAGGCTTCTTTGCCCGAACAATTTCATCCTCGTTACCAGCAAGCGATCCAGGCCTACTATCAAGCTTTGGCGGAGGCGGAAGACCAATGATGCAATCAAACGGTATCGACTCTAAACCAATGCAGCGTGGACAACTGAATCGAAGAGGCGTTTTAGCGGGCGTCTTGGCTGCCTCTTTGTGTCACCGAAATCGGGTGCTTGGTGATGATGTGCAGCAAGCGGTGGATGGGTGGGCGCAGACCGACGCCCTGTTCACGACCGCCACAAGGGAAGCGATCGCCAATGGGCTGCGGTATCTATTTAAAGAACAGCGGGCGAATGGGTCCTTTCCAGGGCGGATGGGAGAGAACGTCGGCGTCGTTTCTCTGTGCGGACTTGCTTTGTTGGCGACCGGAAACCTGCCGGGACGGGGACCGCTGGGAACGACCGTCGAGAAATGTGTGCAGTACATTGCGGATTCTTGCACCGATAGCGGATTCATCATTCGTCGTGCTTCCGCCAGTCGAGGCGAAATGTACGGGCATGGTTTTGCGACTCTGTTCCTTGCCGAAGTTCTGGGGATGACTGATCGCGATGATCTGGGCGTCAAGGTGCGAGCTGCAATTCAGACGATCGTCGGGGCCCAGCACACCTCAGGTGGTTGGCGATATACGCCTCAGCCACTTGAAGCGGACCTTTCGGTTACCATTTGTGAAGTGATGGCACTGCGAGCCGCTCGCAATGCTGGATTGCATGTCCCGGGAGAGGTCGTAGACAAGGCGATCGACTACATCCGTCGCTCTCAAAATGCGGACGGCGGATTTATGTATCAGATGCAGGGGGGCGAGAGTCGGTTCCCGCTAACCGCGGGTGCGATCGTGGCACTGCAGAACGCCGGAAGGTACAAGGGAGAGGAATTGACGCTTGCCTATCAGTTTTTGCAACGCCGACAAACCGCCAATCTTTCCCCACGTCAAAATAACTATTTTTTGTACGCCCATTACTACTCCGTGCAGGCCTTCTGGCAGCAGGGAGGGGATGCGTTTCAGCAATGGTACACGTCGCTGCGAAACATCTTGTTGCGGTTTCAGGCCGTCGATGGCGGTTGGCATGATTTCGTCGGCCGACCTTATGCGACGGCGATGAGCTGTTTGATCTTAAGTGCTCCGCGGACGGCATTGCCCATTTTTCAACGTTGATCGTCCGAGCGAAAATCCTTCTCATGACAATTTCTTTAGCCAGTACAAAATCTTCCACACGACGGGCTGTGGTCTTGATGTTTGGGCTGATCGCCGCACTGGCGTCCAGTGCCGATCGCGGGATCGCGTACGGGCAAGGCCGTCATGCTGAACTTTTGATTTCGCAACCGATCGATTCAGCAGAGCAGGGGAGGGCAGGCGGCGCATTGGAAACGGCCGCGGCAATCCTGCTGGTCGATGGAAGCCGAATCGCAGCGAATCGTTGGCGTTTTGATTCGAAGACGTGCGAGGTATCGAATGAGTGGGGGCAAATGGAGATTCCCCTGGCGGCCGTCCAGGCAATCGTCTGGAACGGACCACTCGATCGAGAAGCTTGGCAGCGAATCGAACGGAAAGCCGCTCGTTTAAAAGGGCCCGAGGATGCGGTTATTGCGATCGATGGAACGGTAACTCGTGGGAGTTTGGTCGCCGGTCAAACGATTGAAAGTCAGGACAGGCAAGGGGAATTCAGGCTGGCGGGTGCGGAGCAAAGTTCGGAGGCACGCCCTACGATCGATTTTAGTGGTCCTCGATTACGAGCCTTCGTCTCCAGTCCCGCTTTGCGTATGGCGACGGTTGTCGACGACCAAGATCACTGGATGGCTCTGTCCGACGGTAGTCTGGTTCGATTGAAATCACCGCTGCAGGAATCGCCAAAGCGGTTGGCCGTTGGTGGAGAATTTTTGCAGGTTGGAGGAATGTCGAATCGCTGGGACGCAATGTTGGTCTGGTCCGCGCCCGCGGTTCAGTCCGGTGCGTTGGAATTGCGGTCGCCTTTGCGGTATCGACACGTGCCGTCGTTCGGCGACGTCATCGCGATGGATAGTTGGGGCGATTCCTCGTCGCCGCGTTGGTGCGAAGGAGAATGGGTTCGAAGCGGAATCGAGGTCCCTGCAAACAGCCGGATCGTTTACCGCCTAAATGGAGAGCAGCGATTGCGTGGTTTCGTGCGTGCTCGAATGGATGTGGCTCCCAATCACGATAGGCTGCTGCGGTCTATGGTCTGTCGCTTTATCGTGCAAACCGCCGACGCATCCGGAAAGTTAACAACGCGTTGGCAGTCCCCCGAAATCACTGCCGGCACCGAGGGCAATCTTTCAGAGAGCGAGGAAGAGACGGACCGGACGGCGGAGATTGATATCGATTTGGCCGGAGCCAAGCTGCTTATTCTGGGGGTGGACCCGATCGGCAATGCAGGGTTTGGACGAGGTCAGTGGCTGGAGATGACGTTGGGGCAATGAGCCGCGACTGTCCCCGTTGACGCAGCAGTGGTCCGCGAACGGTGACGGTCGGTTCAGCTTCCTAGGTGGAGCGGATCATTTAACGGTCGCTTGGACGCTCGCGCGGCGGATCTGCAGAATGTTGTTTACGTAATTTGTTAAAATCACCAGGGGTGTTGGGTTTCCGTCGAATGGGTGGCCCCAGGGAAGTTGCCAGCTGCGACCAAAGGCCCCTTTTGGGTAGCTTGGATCGGCGGGTGGGTAGACGTTTGGTTAGTGTATACTGCGTTCGCTACACGGCTTGTCCACTCATTCGACCGACTGCTATTATCCGTTATGAACCCATCTGATCCTGCTCTGCCCGCCGCCAGCGATAGTCCTGCTGCGGATTTGTCGCTCGCCGATTTGCAGGCGAAAATCCGCACGATGTACTACGAAAAAGACGTCGAACGAGGGGTCGACGGAACTTTTATGTGGTTGATGGAAGAAATTGGCGAACTCGCATCGGCTTTGAGGGGTAATGATCAAGAGAATCTTGCCGAAGAGTTTGCGGATGTGATTGCCTGGTTGGCGACGATTGCTAATGTTGCCGGCGTCGATTTGTCCGCCGCTCTAATCGCTAAATATGGCCATGGTTGTCCCGGTTGCGGGCGGCTGGCTTGCCTTTGCCCCGCTGAAGAGAAACCGTGAAATCCTTGTTTCTGGACCGGCCCCCATTCTTAAACTCTATGCGAACGCCATCGATGAGGCGGCTGTGTGGGCTGTTCTGTGCCGTCCTGTTGGGAGCCGCTGGCGCATTCGCCGATTCACCGGATACACCGGGTTCGCCGCCGTCCGCGGAACCGGTCCGTATCGGCGTTGATGGGCAATATCGAGTCGGGCAATGGACGCCGGTCCGTGTCCCGTTCGACGGTCCGTTGCAGCTTGAAACCGTCGATGGGGATGGCGTTCGCGTTCGTTATCGCGACACGGCGGACAACCCCGCTTCTTCGCTTTCGCAGTGGCGGTACGTGATTCCCGGAAAAGCCGCGGCTCCGCTGGTGGTTCGCTCGCAAGAAGGCACGGTCCAGCGAGAGGCCCGCTTTGCAGATCAACCGATCGCCGTCGATCGACGGTGGGTCATGATTCTGGGCGATCCGATTGGAGTCGATCAGCTGGGGGCGAATGAACTGCTGAATCAGGAAGCGACGGTGGCGACGACAATCGTCACCGATGCCGCCGATTTGCCGGACCACTGGTTGGGGTATGATTCGCTGGACGGTTTGGTGATTTCGGCCGGGTCGGCGCCGTTGTTGGATCAGATTTCGGATGCCTCGCTGGAAGCGATCTTAACCTGGGTCGAACGGGGCGGTTTTGTGCTGGTCACGTTTGGCGAGAATGCCGTCGCCGCCTATCGAGAAGATTCTTTGGTGGGACGATTGTTGCCCTATCAGAAACCGCCCGTCACGTTCCAAATGGAACCGAGTGCGATCGAATCCTTCACGAATTCGCAGCGAAAGCTAGAGCCGTTCATGGCCGCTGTGTTGCCAGTTGAAGAGGGGGAGGCCGTTTTGGTTGGGCGGTTGCTGGATCGCCGCCCGCTGCCATTTGCGATGCGTTATCGACGCGGCTTAGGAAACGTTGTTGCGATTGCAGCCGATTTGGATCAAGCCCCTTTTGAAGGCTGGGAGCAACGGAACGATTTGCTTGCTGGAATGGCAGCGGATCTGTTTCCCAGTTCGCCGCCACGATCCAAGCCACCTCGTTCCAGTGACATCCACTACAACGATATGGCAGGACAGATCCGGGCAAACCTGGATCGTTTCGCGAACGCCGGTTCGCTTCCGTTCGCGATCCTTGCTGCACTTTTGATCCTGCTGTTTTTGTATATCGGTCCGATCGATTTTCTCCTGGTGAATCGGTGGTTAAAACGTCCGCTGCTGGGATGGCTGACGTTCCCTGTCATGATCGCGGCGGTCAGTCTGTTTCTGATTTCATGGACGCTGAAGGGGCAGTACGCCCAGCCTCAGTTGAACCGCTTAGAGATTATCGATATCAACGGTATTCAGAAGACTGGTCGAGGCTTCCGATGGGATGTGCTTTATGCTTCTCAGGCAGCGAAGTTCGATGTGTCGCTGTCGGTTTCGGATTCCTTTCGGTCATCAATATCGGAGGAAAAACTGTCGGGACCGTTCACGGCCCCCTTCGGCTACTCTGGGGCGCCATTTGGCGGGATCGAAATCCAGTTGGAAGACCAGCGTTTACCTGCCTACGATGTCTTTTTGGACTGGAATGGTAAACGGCCTGCAGGATCAATGTCGGGGCTCCCGTTGGCACCGTCATCCAGCAAAGGTTTTGCAAGTTGGTGGGATTTCGATTTTACGCCGGACGTAGGTAATCGCTTGGCAAGACGAAACCGAGCCGAGTTGATCGGAGCCCTCCCGAATCCCTTGTCGGTCGATATTCTGGACGGGATGCTGTTGGACCGTGACCGGGTTTATACGCTGCCATCGCGATTTCGAGCGGGCCAGACGATCGAACGTGTCGAGGACTTGCGGCCTCGCTTGCTTCGTTGGCTGTTAACGAAGCGGAAGAAGGTTGGTGATTTAACGTCCAGTGAACCATGGGATCAAGCCGAAGACAGTGACCTTGCGAAGGTCGCAGAGGTTTTTGGCTTCTATGGGATCGCGGGGGGCGAATCCTACACAGGGCTGGCCAACGATCCGCTAAGGCAGTTCGATTTAAGTGAAATTTTGACCGATGAAACGGTACTGTTAATCGGCCGTTTAGAAGAACCGAGCACGACGTTGAAGCTAACGGCTTCGGCCGCTGATGGAAGCAGTGATTCGGAGGCTTCGGCACTCCCCGTTTCCACCGGACAGGCGGTAAGCTTGGTCCGTATTTTGTTGCCTGTGCAGGCCGATCGATAGGATCGCGTTTTTCCTTTTTTCGAGATGAATTCGTCGTGATTAAGACCGTCGACCTGACCAAGAAGTATGGTGATTCCTTTGCGATTAAAGCAATCGAATTGGAATTGAATGAAGGCGATCTGTTCGGTTTTATCGGTCCCAATGGTGCAGGGAAAACGACCACCATGCGGATCATCGCGACCCTGCTTGAACCGAGCTGGGGCGAGGCGTATGTCTGCGGCCACTCGGTCCATACCAAGCCTAAAGAGATTCGGCGACTTGTTGGTTACATGCCCGATTTCTTCGGCGTCTACGATGACATGACAGTGGTCGAATACTTGCAGTTTTTTGCTTCGGCGTACCGCATCAACGGACAGGCTCGGAAAAAACGCGTCGATGAAATGTTGGATGTGGTCGATCTTGATTTCAAACGGGACGCGTTCGCAAATACGCTCTCTCGTGGGCAGACGCAGCGACTGGGCCTGGCGCGGACGCTCCTGCATGATCCACAAGTCTTGTTGCTAGATGAACCGCTGTCGGGTCTTGACCCTCGTGCTCGGATCGAAATGCGGAACCTGCTTCGGCGGCTTGGGCAGATGGGAAAGACGATTATCGTTAGCAGCCATATCCTTCCCGAATTGAGCGACATCTGTAACAAAGTTGGGATCATCGACAAGGGCGTTCTGAACGTCAACGCCGAGGTTGAAGAGGTCAAACGCCGTGTCCGTGAACATCTGGTACTGGTGATTCACCCCGAGCGTTTGGAAGATCTAGACAAGGTCGAATCGCTGCTTGCTGGGCACGTTAAAGTCCAAGGAGTCGAGCGAGGGGATCAATCATTGCGAATCATCCTCAAGCCTGAAGTCAAACACTACAGCGATTTGCCAACGCTGCTGATCGAGAACAAGATTCCGCTGCGGCAGTTCAGCGAAGAAGAGCTGGACCTAGAAGCCGCCTTTATGGCGCTGACCAAGGGAACCTCCCAGCGAATGTAGGGGGCGTCCGATGCTTGGGACGTGCGATATATAAGTTGACGGTTTGACAGCAGCTGGCACCTGCCCAGACATCCAAGCGCCACGTCCCCTCGTCGGTTTACCCGACAGGAACGCAAGATTTGAAATTAGAGGTGGTTGCTCCCACGGTTTTCGCATCCCGTTCGGATTGCCGCTGAAAGCGGCAATCCGAACGGGATGCGTTTTCCTAGAGCCATGCGAACTAATTTCAAATCTTGGCTTCATGCCAGGCAAGCTGGCATGGGGCCTTTTCTCCCTGCCACACTCACTACTTATTTATCGCACAACCCTCGCATCGCCCCTCGTTTCGGCTCGCTGGCTTCCTTCGCCAGGAGCACAGATCTACAAAGGCTTTCTTGGTAGCGGCCGGGCAGGGGGCTTGGGGCCATCGCGAAAGGAGAAGCCACCCATTCAGCAATCGCCCATCGTGAGAGAAGGCGGCCGCTGGGATTTGGCGTGGGACGAGCCCGCTTACCGGAAGGGTAAGTTTCGCGTTGGGTACCGAAACGCAACGATAGAGCGAGCGTTTCGGGCGGGTACCTGCAATGCTAATAGGGAGACGCCTGGCAAATTCACAGGCTCTCCTCGAAGGGCGGTCTGCGCTCCGTCCGGATTGTTTTGCAACAAACGATCAGTCGAGACCGATTTCTTCTTTGACTTTTTGCACAAAGTGGGGGCTTTTGCCACCTTTGCTTAGCTCTTCAGCTCGTTTTTCGGCTTCCGTTTTCTGGTCGTATTCAAAGACGGCGATTCGCTTGAGGCTTTGACTAAAGACGCCCCAGTACATCTTCATACGGACTTCGGTTGCTGGTTTAGCCTTGGTTTTGCGCTTGCTCGTTTTAGCTTTTTTAGCTTTCTTGGCGCTCTTTTCGGCTTCCGTTGCTTCAGCTTCGGCAATTTTATCTTTGCGGCTAACGACTCGACGCGCCATAGGAAACGTAGGGGGTGGTTGGGGACGGGAAAGGGTCAAAAACGAGGCTGTTAGGATACCTTCCCAGCCTCGTTTCGCCTACTAGCCTGGATTATTGACGCGACTACCTCATGTAGCTGCCGCTGCCATCGTTTCCACCAGGGTAACTTTGTCCACCAGAAGTACTGCCTGGCTTGTAGCCACCTCCCGCCGAAGTGGGGGCGCCATAGGACGGCGGAATCGCAGCCGTGCTCGCATCGGGAGCGGCCGCAGCACCTGGCCCGCCAGCGGCGTATGGGTTGCTAGGAGCCGGAGCACTGGGCGGAGCTGTGTTGGCGTAGCTTGCGGGCATTGAAAACCCTTGACTAGCGCCTGCAGGGGCGGAACCAGCGGGAAGTTCGGTGCTTGGAAGATCTGCTGCGGCGGAAGGCATTTGGTATCCGCCAGCCGATTGTGCGTAGGATTGAGCAGGATTGCCCGCGGCCGATGCCGGAGGTAATGCTGCTGGCGCCGATGCTGCCGGCCCGCCGCCGTATTGGTATCCGCTTGCCGAAGCGGCATTCGCGTAACCATAGCCGGGAGCCGCGGCAGGATCGTTTGCTGGCGTTTTGGGAGCCGTTGCGACCGATGCTGCAGGTTGAGCGGCTGGGTTGGCGCTTCCGTAAAAGCCGTTTGCATTGGCAGCCGCTGGATTCGCTGCGGAGCCCGCAGAGGCAGGAGGCGTTGTTACCGCATAGCCATTGCTGACATCGACGGTGCCATTGGTCCCTGCTGCAACCGAGGCGATTGCCGTTGGGGTTGCGTTGGCCGAGGGAGGAACTGGGTAGGTGGTCGAGGGCCCGGTTCCAGCGAGAGCTTCGGCGGAGGGGCTTTTTCCCCAGCCAAAAGCATTGAAACTAGGCTTGCTAAAGCCGCTACGACATCCGGTCGAGACGGCGACCGTGAGTGCGCATCCGGCCAACAGCACGCGGCGTGCGTGGGTTCGGTATCGCATCAATTCCATCCTTGGTAGTGATACATCGAAATCTGCTTTTCTACGCTCGTCAGAGCGTCCCTGGCGGGCAGATCGTTAAAAGTGGGTGTTGTCCCCTCTAGCTGTTTCGACCATCACGATCGCTAGATTTGAGGGAATATTTAGAAATCGGCGGCAATCCATGCCAAATTTCTGCAATTGGCAAACTAAAACGCCGTCCTGCCGTGCGTCAATGGCAGTTTCGGGCAGGGGCCGATTTTGGAGGTGAAATCCAAAAAAAACGGCACGATCCCAGATTCTAGGATGTGCCGTTTCTCTAATGATTATCAGTCAAGCCGCTTTAGGCTGCTGCAAAACGCTTGGCAACAGCGTCCCAATCGACGATTTCCCAGAAAGCCGAAATGTAATCAGGGCGGCGGTTCTGGTAATTGAGGTAATAGGCGTGTTCCCAGACGTCCAAGCCCAGGATTGGCGTTCCGCCAATGCCAGCGGTCGCGGCGCCCATCAGCGGGGTGTCTTGGTTCGCGGTGCTTCCGATAGCTAGTTTGCCACCGTCGACGACCAACCAAGCCCAGCCACTGCCGAACCGAGTCGCTGCAGCGTTGGCGAATTGTTCTTTGAACGCGTCAAAGCTGCCAAAAGCCGAATCGATTGCCGCTGCAAGGTCTCCAGAAGGAGCTCCGCCTTTGCCTGGGCCAATGATGGTCCAAAACAGCGAGTGGTTGGCGTGCCCGCCACCATTATTGCGGACGGCTACGCGTTTGGCTTCCGGTACGGAGCCCAGGTCGGCTACCAATTCGTTGACACACTTGTCTTCAAGTCCGGTACCTGCCAAGGCGTCATTTAGCTTGGTGACATAACCTTGGTGATGCTTGCCGTGATGGATTTCCATCGTTTTGGCATCGATATATGGTTCCAAGGCGTCGGCGGCATAAGGTAATGCGGGAAGTGTATGAGCCATGCTTTACAAACTCCTTAAACGGGGAAATGGCGGGAACAGAATCCCTACGAGTTGGTCTGTGGATTCGCTGAATGACCATAACGGGCCAGCCAGTGGTCGAAAAGCGGGGTTCGTGATCGAACCAGTCTAGCGATAACAAATGCCCGCAAATACTGTTCCAGCTTGTCGAGGGGCGGTCCTGCACCTTTGGAGGTGCAAACCAGCCTGAAATAGCGACCAGCACAGTGGAGCGGGACGCCGTTGCATCACGAAGGAAAGTGCCCGTAGGCTAGCGGAGATTGTAGCCTTTTGCTCGGGATGTGAAGTTTATGAGTGACGTATTGCCGGTCTGTCCACGTTCTGGCGAGTGCTACGTGACTGCCGTAGCTACCGTCGCCAAACGGTGGTTCCTGCGGCATGATGGTCACGCGGTGGGATTCCAGGTTGACGGCCGGCGTGCGTTCTTCCGCTGTTCCGCTGCCGATTTGCCGATCCCATTCGTTTTATGTCTTGTCCAGGTCTACCGTTTTTCTTCGGTAAGGGACGGCAAGATGGACTTCTATGGAAAACACGTCGGGCGATGAGGGGGCGGTGGGGGACGTGTTTGCTTGCGACGGCACTGTCGGCTGAGTGCAATCGAAGGAGGTCACTCTGCAGTCCAATCCGCTGGTTTTAAGTTTGGCTAAAAAATCCTCGAAGGCTTTTAGGTTCCCGTCAAACCGAATCGCAAAGTTTTTTTCCTGGTGAGTCGTTAGCGTGGTCGTTTCTTCTGGACGAAATCCACGCAGCTGTAACGATGTCTGTTGCGCCAGCGAAGTTAGGGTTTGCAGAAGCCCCAGCGAATCGGGTTGCGTGGGGAATCGATCCCAGATCGCTCGCTGCTCCGCACGTGCGGCTTGCAAGCGTCGGGTCCTGTCGCGGTGCCGAGAATCAATGACCGGTGCGTACCGCATCAGCGTCACTGCATTTAGGTGTTCCTGCCCGATCGACTGGTATTCTGCATGGAGAAAGGAATGGCCGATGTATCCCGCCATAAAAATCAACGCTGCACAGGAAGCCCCGATCCCATTCAGGAGACAGGATAAAACTCCGATAGGCCAGAGGTTGGCTTTTGCTAATGAAATGCGATAGATCATGGCTGTGACAGCTCCAGGGTTAGGCTAGTCGTTTGATCTGTCTGCTGTTGCATCTGAAGGTTGCGAATCTGGAATGATCCTTGGCTCTCAAGCAATGTAAAAAAATCGGTAAGGCTTTGCGGAGAACGGACATCGGCTTGCATCTGAATCGGCGAAGCCTGGACAGGGTCGTTGGTGCGATTGGAATCGATGCCCAGGCTGTCACAGGGGGCCGTCATGCGCAGCTCAGTTATCTGCAAGCCTGTCTCGGACGGATCGGTTGCTTGCTGGATTTTTGCTAACCATTGGCTTAGTGGGCCGCTGGAAACTGCATTTAAAGTGTTCGAATTTTTGGTGCTCAGTTCCGAAATCTCAGAATCGAGAGAACGGATCTGCTGATGTTTTTCAGCCCAGCAGCGGCTCTGGTTTTGAAGGGATGCCAAGCTTCCGCGGATGTGCAGCAGACGCGCATAACTGAGCAAACAGAGTCCACAGGCCAGCACCCCAAGCATGCTCCAGAGCCGAATCCACAGACGGACCCGATTTCGGAAGATCAGTTGGTTCTGAAATTCAGCAGGAAGAAGATTGACTTGCATCATTCGGGCTCCCATTCGATTGCTGAAAGAGATTGTGCAACGGCGCTGGAAGCAAAGTTATCCGGCCCTAGTGGACAATAGGCGGGCAGTTTCTGGACAGGGATCTGCAAACGCTGGTTGAGCGGTTCGGTTAGGCCGAGGGTCTTACTTCCTTCGCCACAGGCCCAGAGGACGTGAGGGCGTTGCGTAGGATATTGTCGCTCCACATATTTTAAGGTTCGTAAGATTTCATCGTGCAAACGATTTAGGTTCGGTTCCAGTATCCGCTGCAGGTAGTTGTCACTTTGGGGATTTGAAGCAGTTTTTGTAAATCCGAATTCTGTGAGCAGTAAATCGGTTTCCTGTTCGTTCAATTGCCACTGGTTTTCGATCGTCTGGTAGACCTGCCTCAGCCCGCAACGCGACAGCGCCCGTCCGAATCCAATCCTCTCGTTTTGGTAGCAATACAGATGCGATGAATTCCAGCCTAGGTGGAGAATCGCGGACGGCGTTGCCGACGTGAACGCTGAATCATGTGCCTGCGCGGTTGCCACCAAACGAGCAAGGGCGGAGGGCAGGGCATCCAGTTGATGGCATTCTAAGCCACACTCCAGAAGCGAATGGACGATTTCGTGGGCGCTAGATGTGGGGACGGCCACCGCTGCCATCTCGGTGGATCCTTCCGTGCCGTGGTGGATTGGCCAGGCGGCAAACGCAAAGTTGGAACCCAGCTCCGGTTCTTGCGTTAGTTCTTGCTGGACCTCGGTCTGCATGTCTGCAAATGAGCCCGTTGGCACGCTCAGGATTCGGAATGGAATCGATTCGTGCGGCAGCGTGACCGCAACTCGATTGCCTCCAAACATCTGTTTTAGCGGAGCCCAATGTTGACGAAAATCCTCCATTGCCTGCGATAAAAACTCCGCAGGCGACTCCGTTCGGGGAGGCGACAGCGGAATTTCCCAGTGGGCACGAAGGCTGCGATTCTCTCCGTCACGTCGCAGTTGAGCGATCGAGATTGACCGCGCGCGGATTTCGACACCGATCAAGCCGTCTTTTGATCCATTCCAGTGGGAGCGGATGTTCTGAGCGACGAACGTGCGAAGGTTTTCTGCCGTGGAAGCGGGCATGCGGATCATGTTCGGGGACTATTCTAAGTGAGCGACTCGAATGACTTCTTCAATGCTGGTCGTGCCGGCTTCCGCCAGCCGAAGACCCATGTCAATCAGCCGTGTTCCTTGTGGTGCGATGGGACCGGTTTCTGTCTTCGTTGCAGGAGTCGTTGATAAGGGGTGTCCCATTCGGATTTGATGTTGCAAATCTTTGTCAATGGTTAGGAATTCAAAAATCGCTTGCCGTCCCTTGAACCCGCTGTCGCAACACTCGCGGCAACCTTCTCCGCGGTGAAACGGTTCGTGACGATCGCTGTGGTAACCGACCGATTCCAATTCAGTCGCTTCGGGATAGTAGGTCGTTTGACAGTACGGACAGTTTTGGCGGATCAGACGCTGAGCGATCACGCCGGTCAGGGAGGCCGCGATTTTGTGCGGTTCGATACCCATGTCTCGCAGCCGAGTAATGGCACTTTGGCTGTCTTGGGAATGCATCGTGCTGATGACTAAGTGACCTGACAGCGATGCCTGGATTGCTAAAGCTGCCGTTTCCGGATCGCGGATTTCGCCGACCATGATCACATCGGGATCCTGGCGAAGTATGGACCGGAGGGCCGTCGAAAAGGAAAGCGATTCGCCTTGCCCGATCGGCACTTGGTTGACAAGGTCAAGTTGATATTCCACGGGCGATTCTACGGTGACGATGTTCCGCTGAACCGATTTGATCAACTGGAGCATTGAATAGACCGTGGTCGTTTTTCCGCATCCTGTTGGACCGGTGACCAGGGTCAGGCCATGGGGCCGAGCCAGTTGGTTTTGTAGTTTTTGCAGAATCGAAGTGGGCATTCCCAGATCTTGAAGATTGAACGTCAGGTGACGCCGGTCCAGGATCCTGAGCGCAGCCTTCTCGCCTTGGATTGTCGGCAATGTGGTCACCCGGATATCGATGGCACGTCCTTCGACCGTGACATGCATTCGTCCTTCCAGAGAAACGTTCGCCTGGGCTTCCTTCGGATTCGCCAATGTTTTCAGGTTCGATAGTAACGGACCATGCAGGGCCCGACGGGTCTTCAAAAGTTCCCGTAACTGTCCGTCGACTCGGATTCGGACCACCATTCCCGATTGTGTTGGTTCGATATGAACGTCACTGGCATTTTGGCGGAGCGCATGCACGATGATGAAATTTAGAAGACTGGATACGGGAGATTCGTGCGGAACGCCTGTGTCGAGTGCCGGGTCATTGTCGACCGATGGGCCTCCTAATGAAACCATTCCAGGGGGGAGGTCTGCATTGATCGCATCGACTCGAAATCCATCGCGGTAACAGCGTTCAATCGCGGATTCAATCGAGTCTTTCGATGCTCGAACCGGTTGCACTGCCAAGCCGGTCAAGCGTTCGATCTCATCGATTTGTTGCAGGTTCTGAGGTTCCGCTAAGGCGACGGTTAGTGAATCATGAACCTTGAACATCACCAAGGCACACAGCCTTTTTGCTTTGGCGATTGGCAATAAGCGAACGGTTAAAGGGTCGACCAATCCGTCGCGGAGTTGAACGGTTGGAGGGTGAAGGGATTCATTTCCTGTACCAAGAAAGGTCTCTTCTTCGATCAATCCTAGGTCGAGTATTGAGGCACCCGGTGAGGGTTGCCAAGGGATGGTAGGGGATAAAATGGTCATTGGGCAAGATTCCCTACAGCACTTAATGTGTCAGGGTAAATTGCAAACCGACGGTCCAGGCGAGTCGCAGCTAGGATGTCCTGGCAAAGCGGATTGGGGGCGACTAGGCCAAAGACCCCACCGGCTTGTTGGCAACGCGCGGCGGTTTCGCACAACCATTCAAGGCCCGCACTATCGATTAGCGGGACGTGTTGTAGATCCAGTAGATATCGCGGCGGGCCAGCGGGCGATTTGATGTCAATCGCAGCTTGCAATTCACCGCTTGATTTGGCGTTAAGAGGACGCTTGTCAGAAAGTATCCAGACGGTGCCGCGACGCGTTTTCTCGATCATTCCCTCGGCTCCACGGGCGCGGGTAAGGAAAACGTAAAGCAGGATCCCACATTTAGGTTGCTGTGAATCTGTAACGTTCCGCCATGCAGTCGCGCGATTTCCTGGACGAAGGCAATCCCTAGTCCACTGCCGGGGATCTCCTGCAATCGCGCATCCTGGCTGCGGAAAAATTTCTCGCCGATACGAGGCAATTCTTCTTCTGAAATTCCGATTCCGTTGTCTTCGACGTGAATGTTTAGAAACCCATCTTTGACGTCCGTACGAATTTTTACGGTTCCGCCCGCGGGAGTGTATTTGATCGCGTTTCCCGCTAAGTTCATGATGGCTGCCGTCAATTTGTCTTTGTCGGCATGCAATCGTGGCAAGCCCGGTTGCAGTTCGTTTTGCAACTGAATCTGTTTGCGTGCGGCTTGTCCCAGCAGGCCCCCGCAAACCTCTTCGATCATTTTGGCGACATCGGTTTCGAACCGTGCCACGTTGATTGCGCCGGTTTCCATCTGGCTGACGTCCAGCAAATCATCGATCAGGCGAGCCAGACGCGTCGCTTCACCATTGATGACGTTGTAGAAACTTTTCTGCTTCTCAAAATCAATGCCCTGTTCGATCGTCAAGGTTTCTGCATAAGCTTGAATGTTCGCCAGGGGAGTTCGTAGTTCATGGGTTGCCGTGAACACGAATTGGTTGCGCATTTCCTCGCTCAACCGGGTCTGGGTTGTGTCACGAAAAGTCCAGACCAGTTTTGTCGTTTGTGCGTCGCCGGTAGTCGCTTCGATCGGCAAGCGGTCGACCCGGACCACTCCGTCCATCGTCTCTTTGCCATGCCTTAATTGAAAACTGCTTGGACAGGTCGAAAGCGATAAAGACGCGAACAGACGATGGTCCGGAATGTGCGACCATTCAGACAACAATGGGTATAGATTGGTTTCTTCTAGTATTTGGCCTGCAGGCAATCGCAGGATTGCATGAAGGGCTTTGTTGGTGCTGAGCACGGTTCCATCGGCGTCGGTGATCGCGATTCCATCGGTCAGTGTCTGAAAGATTTCCTGCCAGTGGTCGTTTTCGGGGGTCTGCAGGACTTCGCTTAATTTGGCGTGTAGTTGGGTCCCCTGGTGCTGTTTGTCGATGGTTCCGATTAAACGGTTCCAGCCGATGGCTAGTCCGCTATGGGCGCGGATCGCTTCCAGGGGAAGCCCCTCGCTCGATAGCGATACTTCGCCCGGAATTGTTGCCAATGCTCGCAGTTGCTTGCCGATCCCACTGCTGATATACCAACGCCGCTGCAACATCAACACGCCGATCAGGATTGCACCGACCGGCAATGCGATTGTCAGTAGGGCCTCCGGGCTAGCGGAATTCAGTTCCCAAGGTAGGCGACGAACCAACGCCGCAGTGCCCACGAATAGGCACCCCACTGCGATCATTAGTTGCGGTTCTGGCCAGCGGCGAGACGAGTCATGACCTGACACGAGCGACTTCATGCTGGAGCCTGTGAAAGGGGAGGGGAAGAATCTGTGGTGGTGGAGGTTGCTTCGCTAACCTGGCGAATGATTTCACGTACGCTGAATGGTTTAAAGATCACGTCGATTACCTGCCATTTGTCGCGCAGGGAAGCGGTGTCTAGTTCCAAACCTTTGGCAGAGCAAATGAAAATCGGCATTGTCTTGTTGGACAAAACGTCTCGGACGTAGTGGCAAATCTGCTCGCCATTTGCTCCCGGCATTTGATAGTCCGTCAGCAGAAGATCGAATGGCTGATGCCGCAGTGCCGCCATCGCCTGCAACCCATCTCGCGCGATGGTGGTCAGGAATCCTGCTCTTTGAAGGTTAAAGTGCAGAACATCTGCAAGGACCCGATTGTCTTCGGCGATTAGGACGTGGCGACGAGTATTCACGATTCAATCCAGCATGTTTTCAAAGTGACGGCTAGCAGCGGAGTTCTGTGGTTGGCGTCGGTCCGATTGGACTTCGAAAAACGGCAATCAAGAATCCTCTTGTTCTGATGAACTTGTTCCCCAGGCCTGCCTGCTGGGAAATGGTTCGTCGAAAAGTAGGTCAGGAAATAGCGAAATGCAAATAGCCTCTCTCCGCAGGCTCTTCTCTACTCCTGCGTAAATCGCAAGCTAGGTTTGTTGGTGGGCCTGATAGATAGTGCTGAAGGCGTCCGTTTCAGAGTCGCCATGTTTGCCAACGTTTCCTCTCAGTTGAACCGTTATGACTGCTCCTCATTACATGTTGCCTGCCGCCTCACTGCTGAAAGTGCAGGAGTTGAGGGAAGCCCTACGTCAGCAGTTTGATTCCAGGTTCTCCATGTGGATGGTCTGTGATGGAGTCCTAGAATCGGTAGAACCACTGCCTGAATCTCACGCTCAAATCCAGCACGATCTGCTTGACGAATTGTTTAGCCGCGAACCGCTTCTGTCGGGAGTGCATATTGAAACGGTTGATGGAATCGACTGGGTTGTGCAGGCTGTAGCGAATGAAGCGGATGAGGTTATCTGGTTGGTGGGCCAGAGCAAGCAAGATCGCCATCAGCTTTTGCGGAGAATGGCAGAATCGACATCCACATCTTTTGCCAATTCACAAGCCTTGATCGAAGCGAAAACCTGTTTGGCTGAATACGCAGATCAGGTGACGAATGACTTTGAAGAGCTCGCGTGGCTGCGACTGTTAGCCGAACATATTGAAGTCTGTGATCTGCGCAGTAGTTTGGAATCGGTTTGTGCCCATGTCCTGCCCCCATTAAGACAACTGGTAAACGCGGAATTTGTAGCCCTCCTGTCATATCCGCAAGATCCTTCGGGCCAGCTGATTGAATCGAATTTGGAGTGCTCTTATTCGTTGGGTGAACTCAAGCTGGATTTAGAATTTTGGGCGAAACAGGTCGGCGCTGTCGATGTTCGCTCGGGAAATCCTTTCGTAAGGAATAGTTCTCCCTTTGCCAATCGAGAGACGCCTCTGGGAAGCGGGGAAACGGGCATTCGAAATTATATCCTCGTCCCGATTTGTCGCGCTGGGCATACCTTTGGCTGGTTGATGGTTGCGAATCGTGCCGTGATGGGAAGCAATGCTCAAGATTTAAGAGTGAACGCAACCTGCTTGAGTGGCTGGGAATTCGGGACTTTTGAAGCTGGCGTTGTGAACGCCGCTGCGATCATGCTGGGCACACACGCCTGGAATTTGAAGCTCTATCACGAACGTGAAATGTTGCTGTTGGGAGTGGTGCGATCTCTGATCAATGCCGTCGATGCGAAAGATGCTTACACCTGCGGTCATAGTGACCGGGTGGCTGCCATCGGTCAGCAAATTGCGCGTCAAATGGATCTTGATACCGCCGATTGCGAACGAATCTATATGGCGGGTTTGTTGCATGACCTGGGGAAAATCGGAGTTCCTGATGAAGTCCTCTCGAAGCCGGGGCGTTTGACAGATGAAGAGTACGAATCGATTCAGCAACATCCTCAAATTGGATATTCGATCCTTCAGCACGTGAAACAGTTGGAGTACGTTCTGCCTGGAGTCTTACACCATCACGAATCGTTTGATGGTTCGGGGTACCCTCAAGGATTGACCGGGGATTCGATACCGCTGTTCGGGCGGGTGTTGGCGGTGGCGGATGCGTTTGATGCGATGACCAGCACACGCTCGTACCGAAAAGCAATGCCTGTGGAGAAAGCCCACAAGATCCTGCGTGAGGGAGCCGGCCAGCAATGGGATCCCGATGTCGTGAAGGCTTTCTTTCAAGCCTCACCGGCCATCGAAGCGATCTGTGACCAGCCCGATCCGCTCGACCAAGCAAACGAACTCTCTTCTCGGTTGATGTCCAATCCATTAGAATCGATCGACGCAATTTCGGCAGCCGTTTCTGCACTTGAAAGGCTGAATGCTTAAGGACGGAATCTGCCATGATCGATTATGACGAAGCCGAAGGGCAAATCTATTTTTATGTCCATGTCACGGCGAAGGCCAAGCGACCTGGAGTCGGCGGGGAATACGATTCTGCGCTGCGTGTCGCCGTAACCGCTCCGGCGGATCAGGGCAAAGCCAATGCTGCCGTCCTGAAAACGTTGGCAAAATTCTTTTCTGTCCGGCGCGCCGATTTGACGCTGGTCAGTGGCCAGACCAACCGGCGAAAACGAATCGGCTTGCAGGGGATGTCGGCAGAGCGTTTTACCGAAGTCCTGCAGGACTTGGATAATGATGGCTGAAATTAGGCTCCTCTCCTGAAAAGACTGCCGCCCTAGGACTGGCGTTCCTGCCAATCCACACGGGGACACGATAGTCGCAACCGATTGTTGATCGCGACGATTTTGCAGTCTTCATCCGCCCCCCGGGATATTCAGTTGCAATCTTAAGGGGGGCACTGTCCATAGGAGGGGGGCTGCGTCTTTCGAGGGGCAGTGTGCGGGGCTGTTCAAGGGGCTGGCGGTCTCGCCTGCGATTCGACCCAGTGCCAAATGCTTCGGTCCTGGCGGTAGAGCTTTGATGCGATACGATATCACCCCAGTAATCTTTTTAGGAATTGGTATCGAATATGACCTCCCCGCTGGAAAACCGAATTGAACTAGGCGATTGCATTCAGAAAATGGATGCGATGCCCGAGCAATCTGTCGATCTGGTTTTCGCGGATCCTCCATTTAATATTGGCTACGACTACGACGTCTACGATGACAAACAAGATGTCGATCAGTATCTAGAGTGGAGTGAATCCTGGATCAATGCGGTTCATCGAGTCCTCCGTGATGACGGAACTTTTTGGCTGGCGATCGGGGACGAGTACGCGGCAGAACTGAAAGTAATCAGTCAGCGGATCGGTTTTCACTGTCGCAGTTGGGTCGTTTGGTATTACACGTTTGGGGTGAACTGTAAGCACAAATTCACTCGCTCCCATGCTCACCTTTTTTACTTCGTAAAAGACCCCGCCAAATTTACGTTCCTTGATGAGGATCTTGATAATCGCGTCCCATCGGCACGTGAACTGATCTACAACGATCGGCGTGCGAATCCAAAGGGACGGCTTCCCGATGATACCTGGATGATTCGTCCCGCTGGCTTGATCGGTGAATTAGCATCCAGTGAGGATTTGGATCTGGAAAAACTTCAGCCTCCAGCCGGAACCGATCAAACTTTTCGCTTGCGGCCTCAGGAAATTCAACGCGGGTTCAATCCTTCGGAAGATACTTGGTATATCCCGCGGGTTGCCGGAACGTTTAAGGAGCGAGCCGGTTTTCATGGCTGCCAGATGCCGGAACAGTTGTTGGGCCGTATCATTCGAACGTGCAGTAAGCCGGAAGACTTGGTGCTCGATCCGTTCTCTGGTAGCGCCACCACCGTTGCGGTCGCAAAGAAGCTGGGGCGACGCTGGCTGGGATTTGATCTGTCCGAATCGTATGTTCAAATGGGATGCGAACGCCTGGATTCAATCTGTCTTGGCGATCGCCTGAGTGGCACGGCCGAGCCGATGAAGGTAAACCAGGCAGGAAAACCCTCGCTGGCTAAGAAGAAGAAAATGCCAGCATCCCAGCAGAACCTTCTCTTTCGTGAAGCCCGCTACGAAGCGGCTCAGTTGGAGTTGACATTGCTGGGGATTCGCAGTGCGTTCCAAATTTCTCATGAAGGGCAGCCCGCAGATCGTGTCGTTTATGATGCGGTGCTTTCCGAGGCGTTTGACCAAGCTTGTGCCCGGCTTTCCATCGTCGGAAATTCGTGTACTTGGCGCAGTCTTTTGTTGAATTTGGATCAGGAGGGAGCTCTTGCGGACCTGCCGTATTTGGCGGCCACAGAGGTTCCGGTCGACGAAATTGGCGAGGCCCTGTTGGTTGCTGAAGTCAGTGTTCGGAGAATGGGCTTTTCCGGTTTGCGTCATGAACTGGATCAGATTTTTTGTGATCCTGCTTTGGCGGATCGCTTTGATCGGCAGATTGCTGCAACCAACCGATTGGCCGATGTCTCGATGGCTCGGTTATCGCTGTTAAACGTCCGCCGGCATGCGGAAACGGCTACCGCTCGTTCCATGGCTCTGGGGACCCCGTTGCAGTGGAGCGGACGGGCTGCGATCTGGGCGATCGATCCCGACAAGGTGCCTGCTCAGTCAGGGCAGTTTGCCTTGATGGATGCTCAAGGGAAGGTGCTGTATGCCGGTGCGACTTTGAATCTGCAAGCCACGATTGCAGACGTCGAAACCTTGTCGGCTGTGTTTGATGAAGGTTCTGGCGACGAACGTTCTGCTTCGATGGGGAAACTTGCTGAATGGGCATGGTCTTCGGTCGACATTCAGCCTTCACAGTTATTGGCTTGGCATGCCACGATGGTGGGAACTCAACAGCCCCCTGGGAACCTCAATTGCTTTGTTCCTGCAAGCGTGCGAGCGACGGCCGAGGTGAATTGAAAAAAGCTTCTGATTTGCTCCCCGCACTCGTCTCCCTTTTGCCGCGAACATTTGTTATCTTATCGCCTGACCACTAAAGGACTTGGCTTCCCGCAACCCGGGGAGATTCCTTTAGACGTCCCGATCAGACAACGAAAACTGGGGAAAATGGTCCCTGACCCTGCAGGTTGTGGGGTTCGGCCGGGTGGTGGAATTGGCAGACACAGGGGACTTAAAATCCCCCGGCGAGTAATCGCTGTACGGGTTCAAGTCCCGTCCCGGCCACTAACGAAAATCAAGGTTTTTCCTGCAAAACGTTAGCTTTCATCCAGCGATTGACTAGCAGTAAACGTAGATGGTTTTTCGCTGAGTCCTACGCTGAGGACCGTGGAGGTACGCCGAGTGCGGTACAAAAACGGTACAGTCAGATCGTCTTGATTCGCAAAGTATTTCTAGCGGCAAGGGCAGGAAACCACCCCAAGATGCCAAAAAAGCACAAAAAAAGTTCCAAAAAAGTGCTCTTTTGTTTAACGGGACTCTGCTTTCCTCTCCATCAGGGGGGTGGGCCAAAAGCGGGCCAATAACGGGCCAGCAGCATCTAACGCAAGGCATTGGCAGTAAACGAGTTGCGTCGACGTTTTTCGAAAAGCGGGCCAAAAGCGGGCCAAAAGCGGGCCAGCAGATAAAGCGGGAACTCTCACATAAACCGCTCAAGTGCCTGAATTGCCTCGTGCTCCATCGCCGGAAACAGGTGCCCGTATCGGTCCATAGTGAGCGTTATTGTCGAGTGCCGCATGACAGTTTGAATCGCTTTTGGGTGGACCTTGTCCAGTGCGAGCCATGCTCCGCAAGTGTATCGAAGACAGTGGAAATCGAGGTCGTCGCCGGACCGGTTCTTGACTGCTAGGAAGTATTTGTCCGGGTTGTTGTGAAGTTGCTCATATTTGCGTCTTGTGAATGCCAAGTCATCCCGGAACATCGCGGCAGTCCCATCGCTATTGGGCATTCCCTCAAAGACTGTTCGGTCATCAGGGTTGGATTCTATGTGGGATGAAAGCTTTGATGCAGTGTCGGATCCCACCCACTGTCGCGCGAGTTCGCCGTTCTTGGTATCGGAGCTGTTCGCGAGAACAAAGAATGGAGGACGCTGCGTATTCATCCGTTCTGACTGAAGTGTGAATAGTTCATTGGCTCGCAGCCCTGTTAGGATAGCGACAGAATAGAGAAGTGTTCTCGTCGGTGCTGAGATGTTCCATCTAGTGGATGGGTTCTTTGGTGCCCATTCAATGAACCATTTCCATTCTTCATGCGACATCGCGCGGCGAGTGTACCTGCGGTCCTTATTGGGGTTCGGCTTAACGACTGACAGCAAAGGATCGGAGAACGGCCGGAATGCTTTGCACTTTTGGTTGGGAGTCGCTGTCATTTGGGGAGCGGCTTACATGTGGTGGAACGGATGGTTCAGCAACGTCGCTGTCTTCTCGAGATTTGCTACAGAATCATTTGAGCAGTCGTTTGAAGCCAGGCGGGCGTTTGAGTGCGGAGTGAACTCAGTCGCACAGGAGGGGCTCGGTGCGAACGGTGATGGGTTCGGGTCGATGGGAGCGGTCAGTTTAGTTTTTGACACGTTCTGCTTAGTTGGGTTGATCTTGGCCAGCGGTTTTACCCTGATGCGCCATTTTCTTGCCGGAATGATGGAGCGAGCAGGTTTTGTCACAGGGGGACTGTACGAGTGGGCAAGCAGGCAGAAAGGAACTCCAGGCCAATCCAATGAGATCGCAAGATTGCGAGCGGACTTGGAGCAACTGAGAGTGCTGGCCGCTGAGAAGATCACGGAGGTTCGAAACAAGGCAAAGCTTGGGATCCAAAACCATGAAACCCGACTTGTTGTCGTGGAAGCAAAGACTGCTGACGTGGAAATGCCTGAGCCGCCCCCACCGCCGAAGACGCAAGAAGAAATCAACGCGGAACTGATGGCCGAACTGAAAGCGTTGAAAGACGAAAAGGCGAAGTCAGCCACCACGTCGTCACGGCGCCGAACCACCAAAGCAGCGGAGTCTAAATAATGAGCAAGGAACCTAGCGATCCAGAAAAACTGGACGTAGACGATCTGTTTTCGTTCGACGACGAAAGCGAACCGAAGGCCGAGTCGGGATCGGTCGATCATCCAGAGCCCGAAAGCGAATCTCAGTCACTGATCGACAGCGATCGTTATTGGCAAACAAAACCAAAAAACTATCACGTCGACCAAGTGGAACCGTCACCTCACTACAGCGAAGCTCCGGCAGAAAGGCCGCAGGCTAGTTTGTTGACGTACGCGGCCATCGCTGTCGCCATCTTCTTTGCCGTCCTTTACTTCGGTGGCATGAAGTCTTGCGAGCGATCCGATGACCGCGAAGACACAACGATCGAGGTGCGAGTAGACAAGCCGCACGTCCTGATTACTTCAGGCGGCAACCCAACGGACGGCCAAGGGATCGTGCTCAGCACAACTAAGGTGCAGACATGGTGTGAGCAAAACGGAATCGAGTACCGAAAGTTTGCTGATGGCGGCGATGACTCGGCACTCGAACCTGCCTTTCAGGCACTTCTCAAAGTGGCAGCCAGTCCACCAGCTATGACGATGGCAAATACACGAACGGAGCGTACAGCCTCACGTTCACGTTCCCCGCGTTGCATGCCCCCGTGAAGACTCCTGTCATGGATCAGGTAATACACCGGTAACTCACAACGGTCTGCAATGGACGGCTCGATCGACTGCTGGCGATGACGACGGCGATCCCGTGAATCCACCCTTTACCATTACTCTCGACGACACGGCTTGATAATGAAGATCGATTGCACAACCCAGAACATGACCAATCGCGGCGAAGCGTTTGGTGCTATCTCCCAGTTCACCGGAGCGATCCGTTCGGGCTGCCATTCGTTTTCGGTCGAGACATCGAAGGACCCCAAGACCGGGACCACTTCGATGACGATCAAAACGACGGGCAAAAGCCTGAAGCAGGAAGCGGACGCTATCGCGGCTGCGAAGCAGGCGGCTGGCGAAAAAAAGGAAGCCGAGAGCCTACGGGCGGAGATTGAGCGGCTGAAAGAGGCTTTGGCCGCTGCAGAGAACGCTGGCAAGACGGATTCCGAAAAGACCGCGAAAACTGCGAAGTAAAAACATCGATCCAGAACCGGTAAGAAACTGAGGGCGGCGTAGAGTTCGAAAGAGTTCTGCTCCGGCTCTGGCGGTGAGTCGATGGAAGCGTCCGTATCAGCACGTTCGCCCGGTGCTCCGCAAGCACTTGAAGAGACAACGCAATCGCAACTCGACCTGACATGCGAACACTGTGGCAGGGACCGAATGGAGTTCATCAGCCAGGCGGCCAAGCCTTCGTGGAAAGAACTGCCGCGACGAGAGATCGCAACCTGCCCGCTCTGGTAACCGCGTGGCGGGACCATTTGCTAGCCGAAGGCGGTCGTCCCGAATTGGACGGTACACCCACTCCCGGTGAAAACTCTACCGTTTCCCGAAAGATCACCTCGCTACGGTCGTTTTTTTCGTTCCTGCAGAACTACGGGTATCGCGGGGCCAACCCGGCCGCTCCGGATTTTATCAAAGTCCCTAAAGCGTCCGACAAAGGTTTGACCCCCTCCATCCTCCCAAAGCTGGTTGGGCAGTTGCTCGAAGCTCCGGATGCCGAAATCCCTGCTAGGGTTCGCGATCGGGCAGTATTGGCGGTCTTCACCTACATGGCATTGCGCGTTGACGAGCTGCACCACATTAATGTCGGGAACATTTTTCGCGACGGCGAACACACCGTCATTCGGATCAAAGGCATGGGACTCGAACTCAGACGCGGAGTGATTCCGCCGGTCGCCGCTTCGGCAGTTAACGAATGGATTGCCTCTGCCGAAATAGATCGTGATCGCTCAGGGCCGCTGTTTCGTCCAACCGTGTCGCCGCGTGGTCAGGGGCGTGATGGATTTATTCGCTCATGCATGACGGTCCGCTCCATTCAGCGATTGGTCAAGAAGTATTGTGAACAGGTGGGGATCGATGAAGATGTGAGCGTCCATTCGCTCCGGGTCACTGCCGCAACCGAAGCGGACAACGCGGGTATTCCGCTGATCGACATTCAGCATTGGCTCGGACACAAAGACCCACGAACAACTCTTCGTTACATTCGTGGTACCGAGAACCTCGATCGCAGTCCCGCTTACATGATCCGGTATGGCTAGACGACAGGCTGACGGAATGGCGTGTTTTCCTCGATCCTTAATGACTTTGTATTCATCCAAGATGGCCAATTAGGCGTGCAAGCCAAACAATGATGTTTAAACTTGCACAATCCGCCTCCAAGAAATGGAGACACCTGAACTACCACGAACGACTCACATTCGTCATTGAAGGACGGTCCTTCAATGACGGAATCCTCCAGGATGAAATCGCCGCCTAATTCAAAAACTCAGAACACAACATTTGACAATCGCTCATTTTGCCGCGAACATAAAGAGCTAGGTGAGATTGCTAGAGTAGGTCTTTCGCCTCGGCTAAGACCGTGATCCTGCCACGCCCAATAAAGCTGCCTTTGGATTTCATTAACACATCATACTCACCAGCATTTTTGGGAATCTCTATTGTGCAGGTATAAATGCCTTTACCCGTATTATTGAAGCGTCCGCTGGCGAAGGTAACAGACTTTCCTTGTGTATTCATTCGCATTTGGAGGACGATTCTCTCAGGTGGGGAATCAACACTAAACTTTCGTTCTGTTTCGATTCTCAGCGTTTCACCGGCGATGAACTGACGCTCATCTCTGGTTGCCAATATAGATCTGAAGCTCTCTTCGGGTTCCACCGTTGGTATTTTCAGAATTGATACTGAATCTGCTTTCGGTGTCTCCTGCTCTTGTGAGCATCCAAGAATCGCCATCACAAATATCAGGAACACTAGCGGACCACTTTGGTGGTCCGCTTTGCTGTTGGGAAGTGTAGCGTATTTCTTATTCATGCAATAAATTTTTAATTCTGCAAGGATCGATTGGTGCTACTGCGAAACAAGGATTTTAAAAGGAACAGCAACTTCTATGGTGTATTGCTGATTTGCGCCTCTAGAGTAGAGCTTCAGCGTTTTATTTCCGCTTGGCCATCCTGGTGGCGGGGATTCAAAATTGTGGTCCCACCCTCCCTCCCACATTTCTGTGTCGTCGTTGTGTTCGCCGATTTTTACCGCCCCCTGATACAACGCGACCCTAAAACTGGCTCCTGGCGGTCCCTGTCCCTCTGCTGATATATCTGAATAGTTCCAATAACTGTCATCGGTCTCTGGATTGTACACATCCCAGTCCCCGCCGCGGCTGATGCTACAAGGAGACAATGCAAATCCAAAAGCAGCTACAATCACGAAGCAGCTCTGAAAGAAAGACTTAAACACGCGCATAGTTTCGTATCCATTTTGAAAAGACAAAAAATCATTCGGTCGACAGGGTTGAACTACGGCTTCCCACAGATTGCCACACGTCGCGATCGACACTATCTGCGGTGAAGGCAACATGACCATCTACATATAAGACATTAACTCCAGAGGGGTGTTGACTGGCTGCGGTAGATGCAGCCTCTAAAATGTAATCACCGTGATTACATGTTGGGTTGTTGGGAGGGATAGCGTGGTTGTACAAGGTTTGTCCCACGTTTCCGTCAGTCCAAGGGGTTCCGCGCGACATCGTGCTGGAAACCACATTGTTTTGTGTCACAGAAATACACCCGGCGGAAAATTCCGCGAGTGTTTCGCTAATGGGGCCCTCCCACGTCACTCGCAGGCGATGTGTTGAGCCATCACTCCGGAGTAGTTCAGTGAAACTTGCTGTGTGCGCCGTCCCGTCAGTAAACTCTGATAATGAAAGAGAGCCCGCTCCGTAGCTCCACGTACTCCACGGCTTCTCAAGGGGACGAAATGCTCCGTCGAATCCGTTGTGGGCTGCCCATATACCGATGCATGCCGCGTAGTTTGTACCACACTGAGTCCCCGATCCAGCCTCAGGGTAAGGAGCACTATCCGTTGGGCACAACAGTATTGGCAACGAAATTGCTTTATTGCCAATCAAAACTGGATCGTAATTTGAAGAACCACTTAGGGTAATGTCACGATAGAGTTCATTTTGCTCTAAGTATGGAAGAAGTGTGACATGAATGCTCCCAGTGGGAGCCAAAGCCGCAGGCATAAAGCGGAACTGCGATTCATATGCAGAAACTGCCAATCCGATCTGTCTTAGTTGCGACTGACAGGTTTGATTCCTCGCCGCTTCACGAGCATATTGGATGCTGGATACTGACAGGCCTAAGAGTATCGAAACAATCGCGATTACAACTAGCAATTCTACCAGCGTAAGTCCTGAAGAGTGTTTCATTTGGAAGTGCCCTATTACCAAAGAATCGCGGAAAACAAAATAAATTACATTCTCAAATTTTTTGAAAATACAATTCTAATGCGCCGCAACAGCGTACCTAACTGCCCTCAAGTATCTGAATCACAAATGAGTTTTGTGTTCGGACGAAATCAACTATTTCGTCTGACGGACTCGATTGGTGATTTTTTTAACGTATCGGCAAAAAAAAAGGAAGTCAACAAAAAAATGAAGTTTTTTAGCGACCGAACGAAGTCTATAAAAAACGGCTGCCGCAATCGGGGCAGTGATTGCGACGGCCTGCCCATTGGGCCTAGACGCCTGTCGCAGCTACGATATCGATTTCCACACATAAACCTTTAGGAGCGATCAACTCAAGATGCTTCAAGGTCGGATCAGCGGTCCTTCTAAGGTGAACTGGAGAATCTCGCAATCCAACGACTTCAAATTGATGAACAATTTGCTCAAAGGATGCCCAGACGAAGAATCCGACCTTCTTCTTCGGAGCAGAGCTCACGCCATCTCCATACGCGGATGGTCAGCGGGAGTCTCACCGTCAATTCTGGACAGAGAGGCATGGTTCCGGATTTTACGACTGGTACCTGGAAACGGAAGTAGAAGGTGCAAAGGAAAACGCGCAGGAGGCGGCCCCATTGCTGCAACTGCACCTCCCCGGCCTAGAAGCTTATCAACCTGTCGCCAGTCCTATCTGCTAGACTCTTTCTGACGAACCAGTCATCCTGGTTCACATCCCAATCAAGCCCAGTGCGGCGACAAAGTTCAACGCACGATCTATCTGCAAGTCAGGCGGTCAGCTCAACTGGTTATGTTGAGTTTTTTTACGCCTGACCAGCAGATAGATCGCAATTCGTTACACCACCATAGCTTAGACACGAATGCCACTTCACCTCATAGTTTCTGCTGACCCGGAAGCTTTCACTGCAAGCCGCTTTGAAATGCCAGTTGAACGCTGTTTGGAATACACCGACAACAACCTTCGCGACTACTTTTTTCACTTTGGCGAAACTCGTATCGACGAACTTCTCGCTTTTCCTGCACTGATAGCGCATGAGCAAGACGTCTCTGATGAAAACGTTCGGCTCGTTAGGCTTACCGACATTGCGAGGCGTGGAAATCGTATCCGCGCGATTTTCGATCCGACAGGTACAGAATTGACTTACGAGCAATTCACAAACCTCTCTTTTGAATTGGACATCGACGGATTCGAGTATCACCGAACCCACTGGGCGATCAAGAATGTCGATTTAACCGATGTGCTTTCTAAAGCCGGAGTGCAAACACCACCGTCTGCATTTCCACAGCGGCCATATGTCGATTTGGGATCACATCGTTTTCAGGTCGCGCTGTCGTTCCCCGGCGAAGACCGTAATTTGGTTCAAGACATTGCGTCACGTCTCGAACAACGATTGGGCTTGAATTCTGTTTTCTACGACTTTCATTACCAAGCGTTTTTGGCTCGCCCCTCTCTCGATACGTTGTTACAAACGGTTTATACAAATGCACGACTGAACGTAGTTTTCCTGTCTGGCAACTACGAACGCAAACGATGGTGCAGTGGAATTGAGTTTCGTGCAATTCGGGAGATAATTGCAAATCGTGAAAATGATCGGGTGATGTTCATTAAGACCGGTGACGGTGACGTATCAGGGGTGTTCGCTACTGACGGCTGGATAGAAGCAGACAATCAAAAGGCGGACAACATCGCTTACTTCATCGAACAGCGAGCTCGTGTTTACGATACTTGACGTGCCGATCGCGATATGTCCAGCAAGACTTTTGCAATTCCGTTTACAGGGCGATCGCACGTTCATGAAAGGCTTCTCTCAGGGCTCGATACCTGCCTTCTCAGCCATCCTTTACAGGGAAGCTCAAACATTCGTGTGGTCACCTCGGGAGCGATTTACCCTTTACATCAACTGGTAGACTAGCCAGCGAGTTGACATGGAGCAAATTGCGATGGTTACTGTCATTCGATCAACCGGCTGGCAGTTTTTTCATTCCTCGACCATTGGCTCCTTTTAATGAACGATTCACTACTTGCTTACATCCCCGACGATGACGGATACACCGAAACCAAGACGATCCGAAAGGTTTCAGGCATCCATGAAGAGCGAAAGCTGTCGGCGCGGTCTAGTAGCCGCGTTCTTAACATCTGTGTCCGGCCTTTGTTGTTTGGAGCTTTCGCTATGATGTTGAACCACACTTTCCGCGAGTTCTTTCTAGAAGCCGCCATCGAATCGCTACGTGCGGTATTGCCGTCGCCACCGCCGCGACGCTGGAACGGTAAACACACTTCCATCCTGGATCGATGCATCGTCATCGCGAACTACCTGGAGCAAGAGAAGGAAAAGGATTCTTGGATCACCCCGGTCGCAGAAGACCTGGAAAAGTTGATTGCTGATATTAAGGAGATCCCCGGCGCAGATCACTGGTTGGTTCTGGCCGAGCACGCTTTGGCTTGCTTTGACAACGCCCGAGTGGTGATGGACGACATTGCCGAGCGATTAGAAGACCGCCAGCCCCGCATGCTGAATCACGTTCCGAATGCTGACATTGCGGTTGAAGTGGTTGCCCAGCTTGCGGTTCGGGTTGATCCAGCTACTCGAAAGGTTGTCCAGGTCATTGGGATCGTTGAAAGCATCCCGTGCTACTGGCCCGAGAGCGACAACGTGATCGGAATTCCGCTATGCATCAACCTGAATGGATGCCTGGACAACAAAGAGGCAGAGGGAATCTGCATTCACTCCGATGCTTATGTCAGTGAATGGGAGTGCGATACCGCTGAAATGGAAGCGGCGATGGCCGGGGCCGATGACGACAACGAAGCGGAGTGGTTTAAGCACGCCTACAGCAATCCGTTCACCGTGTTTGATGTGGATCGATTGGAACCCGCATACGTTCCCGCGTAAACGTTCCGGGACGATTCTTATCGACAGTCAGGCGTTCGCTGCTTGGCTGTCGATTTTTTTGAAGAAATAGGGACCGAGACAGCTGAGTTGGGTTCTAGCGAAATCCAGATTGGCGACTCCCCCCAAGTGAGCGGGAACAGTAAACTGTTCGCATGGGATACAAATTCGGCTTTAGACGTAGCAAAAAACTGCCTGTCGGAAGGCTCACCGTAACACATCGCGGCGTGTCGCATTCTGTGCGTACTCCTTTCGGCACCTTCAGCAACAAGTTACTCGGTGGAGGTGCCAAGCGAAGATCGCAAAGCTCGGTATCAAGCGGCGGAAACTCGTCACCTAGCGGAGGAGATGCTCTTCTGGGGTGCTTCTTCGCCATCTTTGCCACACTATCGTTCTTGGTACTTGGCTGCTGCGGATTCGGCGGCTTGGTATCCTGGATGGCGTCTGACTCGTCAACTAGTCGTTCCCAACAGACGGTTGCCGACTCTAGGATCGGCACGGATGCGGTTAACAGCAGCGCCCTGGATCCCACTGCTAGCCAGAGCGTTGCCACCACTGACACGTCTTCGATGGCGACAGAATCTTCCGGATCTCTAATTCCAGAAGCACCGAGTCCCTCGCATATTGAAGTTGAGGCAGAGGATCCGGAGGAACCCGCTGAAATTCAGTTGGCATTGCCCAAGCAGAGCAAGAGGACCTGGACTGACAAATCAGGTACTCATTCGGTGGTTGCGACATTGGTCAACTTCAACGAGACACATGTCCAGCTGGAGCGTGCTGATGGTGGCAATAAGGTCGCTTTGCCAATTGAGTCGCTGAGCGAAGACGATCAAATCTATTTTGCGTACGCCACCACGCCACGCTACGACCAGGAAGCGGAGGTTGTGATTGGCAAGGCAAGCAGGATCATGGATGGGGATACGATCAAATTACATTCCATAGAAGATGATCAGAGAACGATTCGTCTTGTTGGCATTGACGCTCCTGAAAGCGACCAGCGCTTCGGTCCTGAAGCCAAGTTGTGGCTTACACATGAGGTGTCCGGGAAAAATCTGCGGGTTGAGGTTAAGGAGAAGGATCGTTACGGGCGACTGCTCGGCAACGTCTATGTCATTGATGAAGGGGATCGCTGGCTGAACCATGAGATCATTCTCGCTGGCCTGGCTTGGCATTATGTCGACTACAGCAGCGATATCCGCCTAGCAAAAGCCCAGCAGGTCGCACGGGGGGAAGTGGCTGGGCTCTGGCAGGATGCTCGCCGAGTGGCCCCATGGGATTACCGGAACGGGACTCGAATAGAGACAGCAATCCCTGTTGAGGCCGAATCGATCCGGACGACCGACATCCAGGTATACGTAACGGACTCAGGGACCAAGTACCACTCATCAGGGTGCAGATACCTGGCTAAATCGAAGCATCAAATTCCCTTGAGCCGAGCCAAGTCAGCTTACAGCCCTTGCTCGAAATGTAGTCCGCCAAGGTAGGTAGTTGTTTGCTCATGCCAACAAAGAGAATCGGCAAAGATTGTTGATTCAATGGGGTGTCAATATAGGTGCACACTAATCCGACAGTGCCGTTTGAAAAGGCTAAGATGGCGACTCAGAAGCACCCGATGGTTCTGCCTTATTCTATGCCAGAATTGTCCGCGAAAGATTGGATTTCAGGTCCAAAATCGCGATTGATCTTTGAGATTCTGTAGCCGAAGAACTTGGAAAGACGTTTGCGGAGTCCATCAAATGAAATGTCCGGATTGTGAGCGAGCAGATCATCCAAGTATGTGGAGATTCCCTCCGCGTTGTACGCCAACGATAGACCGTTTCCAAAGTACGAATAAATGTCACTACGCAGGATTTCTGCGACATCTGACTCGCCGAGTCGATCAGCGGTCCGGGCAGCGTGTTCCATTCGTATTGCCCAGCGTCGATTGTGAAAGGCAGCTCCAACATCATGGCAAATCTCGTGAATGATGAAGGCGCGCTGTCCGTCGGCGGACATGGTTGGGAACGCCCTTCCATCCAGGTAGATCACATTCGCGTCAGTATCGCAGTAGCCAGTATTGCTCCGCAACTGTTCAGTGGTTCCGTACGCAATTGTCCAATCACCGCGTTTATCCCACTGCGGGAAATAGTGAATGCGTACGTCGATAAATTGTTCGTCGAGATTCATCTTTGGCAAACCCATTCTCCTTACCGGGCGTACCGGGTGACAAGAAGTCTTTAGTGTGTTTAGTCAGGCTTGGCGGTGTTAATAATTCTGCTGGGGGTGACTTTTTCTCACTGGCTTGAGACGATATTCCGACTTTCCAGATCGGGTCCCATCCTGGCATTGTCCGAACTGGAAAACCAATTACAACTGCTGCACGAATCAACAGCACGGGGCTGAGAAACGGCTTTCTGATCTGTGATCGGCCCTGAATTGGGCAACTTGTTGGTGGAGTTGGTGCAAATCATGAGCCTTCGAGGCAACTGCTAGCGATCTTGTCGTCCTTCGTCCTGATACTGCAGTACGCAGACTGACTATCATGTTCCTGGAATTCGCTTGCGAGACTTTGAGATTTTGAAACCTTCCGGCGTCGGTTTAAATTTTGCTCGGTCACCAAGTGGCGGAAGCTGATGGCTGTGAAAGTCACGGATCGCGTCAATGTCGAGTTCAACAATTACAAAGTAGTCGTCCATCCCTCCCTTTATTCTTGCCCGTTCGCGTTCCCACGCGTCTTTATATGGTGCCCGTACCCGGCTATCACCGTATTTCCGGTTATTGACTAGTGCCATGAAGCAGTGCACGTCGAGAGACGCGGATTCGATCAGAGAGCCGAACGATTCAAGATCTTGGTTCCAGCTTAATACGAAAAGTCCGTCGACTTGTCCTCTGAATATTTGGCGGTGTTCTATATCGGTAAGCTCGCTGCAAATGAGAGTCCCAAACTCGAAACCGAAATGGTTGTATACCCGTTTCAGGCACCGTGAACTTTGTGGCTCAGCTAGCTTCAAGCCGAATTTTGATCTTAACTCCTCACGTTCATGGTGAGCGGGTAGCCCCTTTTGTTGCCAAATGACCGTGTGGGCGGATGCGTATCCTACTCGATTGTCCACAAGGTAGATTGCCGCTTCGTTAAACACAACGCTTTTATCGTAACGATACTCTGCACCGGCAATCAGCGATATTCGTTGCCGCAACAGCTTGCTCGCGATACCCGGCAACCATCTGCGAGGCACAGACAGCTCGGGTAACAGGACGTAATCTGGTCGAGTTTTCGATTTGATGATTGAATTGACGAGTTTCGTGAGGCACTTATACCGACTTGCGCTGAGGTCTGGTTTCCCAGCCGCTGCCATCGCCCAGCTTGAGTCTCCTACTGCTAAACTTGTGATAGCAATCCTTGGCTGCCTTTTTCGCTCGCCTAACCCGATGGTTACCCGCGTCGCTGTACTCCAGTCGCCATCTTCGTGATCGTTGGCGGGACGCACCCATGTTCCACGAATAGCGTGAACGAACTTCTTCAACTTCGTCAAATCCGACACAGTACTCTGATCGAGTTCGGTGATCTCAGCAACTGATAGTGGACGAGTGGGGAGCAAGAGCGGTCGAGTCTTCTTGACGTCTTGCCCAACCGACTTAACGAATTCGCGGATTGCGGCATGACGCTCACGCTGTTCGTCTGGAATACCGCCTTCCCAACTCGGCAAAGGACACTTTGGGATTTGCATATAACCAAGAATACCGTCTTTGAATGGAACACGCCCAAGATCGGTCCAGAACAATTCTCGACTCTGTTCGATTAGCAACCTCTCCGAGTCAGACTCGAACCCAAGAAGCTCTGAGATCTGCCCTGCCAGTAGATTCACGGATCTCGCATCCGAAGGCTTCTTTCCTGATAATGGATAACACTGAATGAGCGTTTCATGAACGACTCGCCCGAGTGTCAACGCAAATTTCTTCCAGGTGTCACTGGTCTTTGTTTCGGTCAATAAAGTCGTCGTTTCTTTGAGTGTCGTCAACGAACGCACCGTTCGCTTCAGCAGGCTCTCAGCTTGCTTCCAATCACGACAAGCAACAGCCAAGCCGAAAAGTCGAGGGAAGTATCCAACCAATCCGAAAACACGGGAAGGAGATAAGACGTTGCGTTCTGCAAACTTGTAAAATTCGTGTCGCTTGGACCTCCATTCCGACGGAGGCAGGTAATTCAGTAGCTGGTCATGATCCCGAAGTAGATTCGCGAAGCTGAGTCGGTTCAAAGACAGGTCATCGGCTTTTCGCAGCGTGTTGACGTCTTCATTTGGCCGCTTCCCGGCCGCGAGAGCGCGAGCTGCCGGTGACGTTTCCAATACATCAAGGTCAGGCAATAGTCGCCACTCGCTTGAAATCTCGTCGATCTTGCTCTGGATTGTGTCCAGTAGGTCATGTCCGATCTCGCCGGACAATGCAAAAATGCGTTGCTTCTTTGCCTGAAACACCAATTGTGAATCCTTGGCGTACCTCAGTTTAAGGTGCAATTCTTGGCCATCATCGTTGAAATCTAAAGGTTCGATCCGTTCGCACAGATGCGACAAGACGTCCTTTCCGTCGTTGAACTGGCCATGGTCGCGTATGACAAGAAAAATGTCGTCCACATACCGGGCGTAATAAATCGGATCGAGTTTCTGCTGAACGAGTTGATCGAATTCCGCGAGCAGAACGTTGGCAATGACTCTCGGTGCCGATGGTCCAACAGGAATGCCAACACATGGGGCATCAGAGCTATCTGCATATTCCTCTCCCCAATTGGCAAATGCTCGCACCAATTGCCGCGTGAACAATCGCTCCTCGTTCGTGAGATCGTGTCCCGAGAGTTCTTGAAACCTGACAGCTTCAAGAAACGCATCGTCCAAAAGAAAGCCTGCGTCGATGCGATGATAGAACGAGGTGAGATCCATCGTGATCGCGATAACTTTCCGATCTTCTTCCAACTCAAGGCGAATCGCTTTAAGCCCATCATCTCGCCATTCCTTGTAGGCGTAGTAATACGGTGGAAAAGATCCAATGGCATCCAAGTGAAGACCACCAATTGTGCCCGTTTCTTCGGAGCGTTGATGACGTCGTAGTCGCGATCCCTTG
Source organism: Roseimaritima multifibrata (assembly GCF_007741495.1). NCBI lineage: Bacteria > Pseudomonadati > Planctomycetota > Planctomycetia > Pirellulales > Pirellulaceae > Roseimaritima > Roseimaritima multifibrata. Next base: position 6,076,378 of record NZ_CP036262.1, on the reverse strand, counting down.
GCTGTATTGTCAAGGCAGGCATCTAAGTGTGCACCGACTCGATTCACCCACAACGTGCAGACGATATACATGTCTACGGTGAAGGCAGCCATCGGACGGAACGAGACGGTAGGATTCTCCCCGCCCATGGCCTGGATCTGCCGTTTCCAACTCTCGTCAGGGTCAGATTGACTGAAATGGGGCTCGGATTCCGATTCGGACGCTGTGGACGCTAGGTGCAGATCCTTAGGGATGAAGCCAACGTCGCCAATGAAGTTCAAGTCTCTGAACCAATTGACCGTTCGGGATGTTAGGCGGGAATGTAGCGTCTCAAGGTTTGCATTCAGGTGTTTTTCATACTCGGAAAATGCAAGTCGGTTCGCCTGGGTCTTTTCTTGAAAAACGTCCTGCTTGGCCTTTCGGTAGGCTACGAACAAATCATTTCGATCGAAGAATTTTTTGGGCAGACCCTTCATGCGGGTAGTTGCGCTGCGTTTTGCCATTTTTAAACTGTCTCAAAGCTGTATTTCACATGTTGCTCTTCCGTGCTCAAGTCTTTCAGTCCCTTCACCCATCTAATCTAGTATTTCGCGCCACTGCTCTTAGGATTCTTAGTCGGCCCGATAAACCTGCTTGTTTCTCCCGGCTTTCGTTCGTGTTTTCACCTAAATCAACACACCAGACACTAAATAGCCGACTGCCTCTCTGCGCAGCCACTACAGCCCTCCAGGCGACGAGAGTGCTTCGACCACAACTCTAACAGATTCAGTGATTTCCGTGTCATGAAAAAGCTTTGATGACTACCCCTACCCCCACTATTACAAGCTGAGATTGCAGTACGATGTACATTCTCCGAAGCTCGCTGCCCTTGATTCCATTAACCCATTTTGCGTGCTCGAACGCTTTTGCAGTGTCGATAAGTGCATTGTTAAATGCCTCGTTTTGCGTTTTGGCGATGAAGTCATTGTAAAGGTCATCCACGTCGCCATTTATTGGAACGCATAAGGATCGTTGCGACCAAAGTTTTGCAGCAAACCAAAACAACACTAATACTGAGGCGCAAAGAACTGCAAGGAAGATGCTCTCAATACGACCTGTATCGACGATCGATTGCGGCAAGAGATTGAAACCAGCGATAGCGCCGATGGCACCGGTGGAGCCGGCAATGATTTTCGCAGCCCGAGATTCCAAATTGTCATTAGCGTCTTCAATCGCTTTCAGTCCATCGTGCAATCTCTCCCAAACCATCATCTGCTGAAATGTTAAATCCGATTTTTCAAACATGGCGCCTACCCTGAAATGCAAAAAGACAATGAGAAATCACAGTCAAACGACAACGAGAAAATCACTAAAAAAGAGGTTGTTCCTCCACCACCGGACACTAAAACACGAAAGGACAAAGTGACTTACGTAACCAAAAACTACAGAGGCAAGTTGCGATTGAATGAAGAAAGTGGCAAATAGCACCCGGAAACTAGGCTCACAGAACCAGCGAATCTAGCCTGTCCCAAAGGGAAGTCAATTGATGGCGTCACGACCATTGGCATCCCGTCTTTCCCCGCCTTTCCGGCCTTGGACCCGCAAATGATCCGCCACCACCCAATCATCTACAAAAAACGCCAGCCCCGTGCGATATCAGGGCTGGCGTCAATCACAAAAAGGTGTCCTCGCTGTTGACCGGCTGTGAGTTTCAGTTCGGACTGTGATTCCCCGACGCTAACGATCGCCGTGCCGGCGGGATGGTTGTCGCTATCGAGAATGATTTCAATGTCATAGTCGCCAGCTTCGGCAGCCTGCAGCAACCAGAACCCGTTCGAGTCTTTGGCCCATGGTCTTCCGGTAGCATGTCGCCAATCTTGGCGGGTGAGCACTGTCTGAGGTTCGTGCTTCGTCCCCACGATGATTCGGGGCGGTGCAAAATTGTCCTCGCGAGTGGAACTGACATCTGCAAACCACGCTTCATAGGCTTGGGAAAGTCGTTTCGTCGTCTCTGGATGATCGGCTGCAACGTTATGCATCTGGCGTGGGTCATTCGACAGGTTGTAAAGTTCTAGCTTCGGGACGCCATTGATTCGCTCATTCCCGAAACCGCTTGGGTTGACCAATTTCCAAGGGTCTTCATGGAGGGCAAAGTGATTGAATAGCTGAGGCACATTGCCTCGATGGGACTGGAAAACAACCTGCCGTGTGGGCCAGTTCACGTCTTCGCCAGTCAGCAGCGGGAGGAAGCTGCGTCCATCCATTTTGGTTGCGTGGGGTGGTTCGACGTTGCAGGCGTCGAGGATGGTTGGCATCACGTCGATGTGTGCACACAGTTTGTCCGACGTCGCGTCGGCCTGTACCTTTGCTGGCCACTGGAATAGCAGCGGCGATCGTATCCCGCCGTCGTCTACGTGGGACTTCATGCCTCGCATGTTGCCGACGTAACGCATGGTGTTAGGGCCATTATCGTTTAGGTAGATCACAATCGTATTATCGGTAATGCCCAGTTCGTCAAGTTTGGCAAACAGGCGAGCGACATTTTCGTCGATGTTGGTGATCATCGCGGCGATGCGCGCTAGTTTGTCGAATTCCGCTTTGCGACGTTTTTCGGGAAGAGGCCTGGCCAGCAGGGAGGAGAGGTCGGTGTTTTTATATTCTTCGTACAGTTCCTGCGGCACATCATCAAAAGGGCCGTGAGGCGCGTTCGTCGCGATGTACGCAAAAAACGGCTTGCCTGTTTCCGTGCTGGATGTCATGAATTCCATTGCGGCATCAAAATAGATGTCGGTGCAGTACCCTTTTAGCGACACTTCCTCACCATTTTTGAACAGCACCGGATCGGTGTACTTTCCCTCGGCACCAATCGGGTCGGAAGGTTGTCCGATCCCGCCCCCGCGGTGAACGAGGCTTTCCGAAAAACCTTGGTCCATCGCTCGCAGTGGGTAGTTGTCACCCATGTGCCATTTCCCGTAGATGCCCGTTTTGTATCCAGCATCGCGAAGCGACTCCGCCAGTGTCACTTCTTCGGGATCCATCATCGCGCGGCCGACGTAAGTGTCGACGCACCGAGTGCGGTAGTTGTACCGTCCTGTCATCAGGCTGGCCCGTGTTGGGGCGCAGACGGGGCTGACGTAAAACTTGCTTAGGTATCCGCTGCGAGCGTGCATCGCATCCAATGCGGGCGTTCGGATGACGTCGTTGCCCATGAATCCGTAGTCGCCGCCCCCCTGGTCGTCGCTCATGATTAGAACGACATTGGGACGGTCCTCCGCAGCGAGCGACAAGGTCGTGCAGGTGACTAGGATCGCGAGCGCGAAATGTGAGGGCTTCATGTTGTTGCCGTTCCTAGAGAAGTTGTAGGTTTCGCCATTTTAACACGAAGGGTGGTGCATTTCTGTTGACTTCGTAGAGAAACAGCTATAGATTAAATCGTATATCGACGATGAACGTTTTGGAGAATGTCTTTTGGTGAAAAAACAGACCAGCAGAAAATGCGATGCGACACCGGTGGAGCTTCAGGCGGATCCGACGGCTGATGACTTTGCCAAGCTCGCTTGGGCAATTGCACATCCGGCTCGTGTTCAGATCGTGCGTTTTCTGATCGGTCGGCAAGCCTGCATGTGTGGCGAAATCGTCAACCAACTACCGTTGGCTCAGTCGACCGTTTCACAGCACCTAAAGATTTTGAAGGAATCCGGGCTTATTCAAGGTGAAGTCGACGGACCCAAGGTTTGTTACTGTATTAATCCTGAATGCCTTGAATCGCTAAAGGCGTTTGTGAATGAGCTCTGACCTTTTTTTAGAGCATGCAATCGTTTATCGACGATAGGCGTTTTAGTGGAGTGGTGGAAAGGAACCGAGGTGGGAATGGTTGGCATCGGTCGCGGGTGCGACACCTTGCAGTCGGCCGCGTTCGGGAGAGTGTCAAACCGGTTCCGATAGTTGGTCGTTTTATGTTTACTTACAGAAAATGAAGGAATTTCGATGTCTAAGTCCCCTGAAACAAATGATGTTCGTGAGCAGTACGCTTCGGTAGCTCGCAGCCAACTCTCGAATGATTCGAATGCGGTTCGCAGTATCGCCAAGGCCTTCGGGTATTCCGAGGAAGATATTCAATCGTTGCCGACTCAGGCCAATATGGGTGTGTCTTGTGGGAACCCATTGGCGCTTGCAGGGGTTCGCGAAGGCGAGGTGATTGTCGATCTCGGTTGTGGAGGCGGAATGGATGTCTTTCTGGCGGCTCGCAAAGTAGGCGACCAGGGGAAAGTCATCGGGATCGATATGACCGAAGAGATGCTGGCACGTGCGCAGGCGGGGGCGACGCAACTTGGCTTGACGAATGTTGAATTTCATCAGGCAACAATCGACCAGTTGCCGCTAGAGGATAACTCGGTTGATTGTGTGATCAGTAATTGCGTCATCAACTTGGTGCCCGACAAGGGGGCCGTGTTCCGCGAAATCATGCGAGTGTTAAAACCGGGCGGGCGGGTTGCGATCAGCGACATCGGACTTAAGCAACCGCTTCCCGAAGCGATCAAAGAGAGTTTCGAGGCCTATGTCGGATGCATCTCGGGAGCCATCTTGATGGACGCCTATCGGCAGCAATTGGAAGAAGCTGGATTTGATGCTGTGACGGTGACCGATACCGGGGCGGACCTGAATGCTTATGCTCACGCGGCGGATGGTGGTGATTGTTGTGGATCGCCTGATTCGTGTTCGTCTGACAATTCGCTTCACGACGGATTAGCCAACGTGATGAAATCCTTTGATGCCAATCAATTTGCAGCGAGTGTTCGCGTGCATGCGACCAAGGCAGGGGGGGCACCTGCGGCGGCCACTTTGCAACCATCGCAATCGGCTCGCCGCGTCGTGGAAATTTATGACAGGGCGATGTGCTGTTCGACGGGAGTCTGTGGACCACAGGTCGATCCTGAGTTGCCAAAATTCGCAGCCGATCTGGACTGGCTGAAGGAGCAGGGGCACGATGTTTCACGGTTTAACCTCGCACAGAACCCAGCCGAATTCGCGAAGCAACCGATCGTGAATCAAATGCTTGCCGAGCAAGGCGTGGATTGTTTGCCTCTCGTGATCGTCGATGGCGTGATCGTCAGCCGCAGTGAATATCCTTCGCGCGAGAATCTTGCGCTCTGGACAGGGACTCCTCTGAAAACCAAGTCCGCGTTGCCAATGGCTGACGGCGGATGTTGTGGCGGTTCAGGCTGCTGTTAAGCGAGAGCTAAAAGCGGGACTTGGTGGCTTGGTCCCCAGTCCCGGGATTCAGGAGAATCGACGGCGTTTGCTTCGCCGCTTTCTTGTGCAGACGGTGCGTTAATGCCTACTGGTCAGGACGCTCACATCATTCGGTAAATCGAGAACTTAAACATTCGAAAGTCGGAGATCACAATGAAGTTTTTGAACAAGCCCACTCGCAATCTGTTTTTTACAGGTAAGGGAGGAGTCGGGAAAACCTCAATGGCCTGTGCCGCTGCGATCGCTTTGGCAGACCGAGGATCCCGCGTATTGTTGGTCTCGACCGATCCAGCATCGAATCTGGATGAAGTCCTTGCTACCGAGTTGACAAATCATCCTACGGGCGTGGAGTCCGTTTCTAATCTTTGGGCGATGAATATCGATCCTGAATTAGCTGCCAGTGAATATCGGGAACGCATGGTGGGACCCTATCGCGGCGTCCTTCCTGAGGCCGCCGTTCAAAGCATGGAAGAGCAGTTTTCGGGTTCTTGCACTTTGGAAATTGCAGCCTTTGATGAATTTGCAAAGTTGCTTGGTGATGCGTCGGCGACCTCGCAGTTTGATCATATCGTTTTCGATACCGCGCCCACCGGGCATACGTTACGTCTGCTAACGTTACCGTCCGCATGGTCTGGTTTCATGGATGACAATACGTCGGGCACTTCCTGCTTGGGGCCATTGGCGGGGCTACAGGCTCAGCAGGCGATTTACAAACAGACCGTGCAGTCGCTTGGCGACGCGGAAAGAACCACGCTAGTTCTTGTAACACGCCCCGACCTTGCGGCGTTTCGTGAAGCGGAACGCACTAGCCGGGAACTGAGCGAACTTGGAGTCCGGCAGCAACACCTAATTGTCAATGGTGTCTTTGCCGCAGAGGGAGCATCGGATCCGATTGCCGACGCGATGCAGTCACGCTGCGAGCAAGCGATTAACGATATGCCTACAGGGCTAGCAACGTTGCCACAAAGTACCGTTGCACTCGCCCCGCAGGGGTTGGTCGGTGTGGATGCCTTGCGGTGGATTGGCACCGGTCAGTCGATCGCAGTTCAGGCAAAAGCAACCAATAATGAACGAGAGAACCTGGAGAACATTCTCTCTCAAGCAACTCCACTGCAGAAGCTTGTTGACGATATCGCCAATCAGAAGCATGGTGTTATTTTGACAATGGGAAAAGGTGGAGTTGGCAAGACAACCATTGCCGCTGCGGTGGCTGTCTCTTTAGCTGAAAAAGGTTTGAAGGTGCATCTCTCGACCACCGATCCTGCGGCTCATATTGCGGCAGCGATCGCCAGTGACACGCTGGAAGGGATGTCGGTCAGTCGGATCGATCCGCAGCAGGAGGTTCGGAAGTACCGCGATGAAGTGATGAAGTCGGCTGGTGCGGAACTGGATTCGCAGGGTAGGGCACTACTGGAGGAAGATCTGCGTTCGCCTTGTACCGAAGAGATCGCTGTGTTCCGGGCATTCGCAGATGCGGTCGCCGAGGGTGAAGATGGGTTTGTTGTATTAGATACCGCACCGACCGGTCACACGGTTCTACTGCTCGATTCGGCTTTGAGCTACCACCGTGAAGTGACGCGTCAGAGCAGCCAAATGCCTGAGTCTGTGGAAAAGTTGCTACCGCGGTTGCGTGACCCTAATTTTACTCACGTGTTGGTTGTCACGCTGCCGGAATCAACGCCGGTTCATGAAGCCGAGCAATTGCAGAAGGATCTTCGTCGCGCTGAGATCGAACCTTACGGATGGGTGATCAATCAATCCCTAGTTCCCTTGCAGGTCACCGATTCGGTTCTGCTGTGCCGGCAGCACAACGAGCTTCCCTTTATCGAAGAAGTGTTGACGAAGCATGCGAAGCAAACGGTGGTGGTCCCTTGGCAGGCAGAACCGCCGATTGGAGTCACAGGGCTTCGAAATCTGGTTGCGAATTCCAATGGAAATACTTTAACAACATTAAAAGGAGTTTGTTCATGAACGTTGGAAAGCCCATCGATCTGTACCCAAGTCTTTCCGAGTTCATTGCTAAGCGAGAATCGGAATTCGATCAGATACCCGATTCAAGAAAAAGGGAATTGAAGCAACTTGCTGGTTATGTGCGAGATTGCTTGAACGCCGGGAAGGAGGCGGACTTAACGTTTGTTTGCACTCATAATTCTAGACGAAGCCATTTAACGCAAATCTGGGCCAAGGTCGCCGCGGATGCTTTGGGGCTAAACGTAGTGCGGACTTTTTCAGGTGGAACGGAAGCGACCGCAATGAATACGCGAGTCGTCGATTCACTTCGTCGCAGTGGTTTCCTCGTTACGACGGATTCTGCGGGGTCTAGAGATCCAGGAAACCCTGACTATCACGTCGGGTACTCCGATCAGGTAGAACCGCTCAGCTGTTTTTCGAAGGTTTATGATTCGCCGCCCAATCCCACTGAGGGGTACTGTGCGGTCATGACCTGTTCGAGTGCGGATCAAGCTTGTCCGGTGGTGCCGGGGTGCGAGCTGCGATTGCCGATTCGCTACGAAGATCCCAAGGTTGCCGACGATACACCTCAGGAAGCCGAAGTGTATGACGCGCGATCTGAGCAGATTTGCAGAGAGATGTTTTTCGCAATGAAGCAGGTCTAAGGCGGTTTGCGTGAACCTCTTAGCGGCACGGCGCAAGCCGTCCGGCCTTTTGCACGCCAGTTTATCGACGGTCCGTAGGGCTCGCACCCCACCGCGAGGATTTGCGTGACCTCTTAGCGGCACGGCGCAAGCCGTCCGGCCTTTAGCACGCCAGGTTGTCGACGGTCCGTAGGGCTCGCACCCCACCGCGAGGATTTGCATGAACCTCTTAGCGGCACGGCGCAAGCCGTCCGGCCTTTTGCACGCCAGGTTATCGACGGTCCGTAGATCTCGCGCCCTACCGCGAGGATTTACGTGAACCTCCTAGCGGCACGGCGCAAGCCGTCCGGCCTTTTGCACGCCAGGTTGTCGACGGTCCGTAGGGCTCGCACCCCACCGCGAGGATTTACATGAACTTCTTAGCGGCACGGCGCAAGCCGTCCGGCCTTTTGCACGCCAGGTTATCGACGGTCCGTAGATCTCGCGCCCTACCGCAAGGATTTGCGTGACCTCTTAGCGGCACGGCGCAAGCCGTCCGGCCTTTTGCACGCCAAGTTATCGACGGTCCTTAGGGCTCGCACCCCACCGCAAGGATTTGCGTGACCTCTTAGCGGCACGGCGCCGCTAAGAAAGTAGATGGCATTGGACGCAAGGCGTCCGGTCTTGTTGCAATAGCGTTACCGGGTTGTCCGGGCCGCACAGCAAAAAGCCTCGCGGGGAAGCCAATCCACTACCCCCGGCACTTGCTCGAAACGCTTAACTCAATGTTGTCGCAAGTTAAACTCGCGGAAATAGAAGAGAGCGTGCAATCATACACGCTCTCCATTGGTTGGTACCGGAGGGCTATTTCTCTTCGGCCGGTTCACTCTCCTTCGCAGGCGTTTCTTGTTTCGGCTTTAGTGTTGCAAGGAATTGTGTCAACATTCCCGCCAAGCGACTGTTCTGCTTTGTTGCCAATTCAATAGCCGTTTCAGTGGTTTTAATAGCCTGCTCCGTCTCACCATTCGCTTTTTGCCACTGGGCTAACAGGTATAGAAACCCTAGTTCATTGGGGTTCGATTCCACAGCTTTGTTGGCAGCTTCGGCGGCGAGGGCGAAAACTGAATCGGGTAGTTCTTTGCGTTGTAGCTTTGCTGTGAGAACATCCCGAGAAATCGCGGCTAAGGCGCTGGCATCGTCACCATGGTCGGCAATGTATTGAGTCATTAGAGGCTCAGCATCTTCGCCGGCTGTGGTGATCAGGATTCCGGCGCGGGCTTGTTTAAGGCGACCGTGCTGGGCTTCATATTCTTCGTTCGCAATCAGGGTATCAAAGATTTTGATTGCCTCATCGCTCTTGCCTGCATTTGCCAAATTGAGCGCCGTCCGGAAATTGCGAGAGAGCTCCGCTTGCAACCATTTCTTCTTTTGTGCTGCCGCGAATTCGACTCCAAAAGCTTCGCGGTCCCACTTGTCTGCTAGGACTTGCTCAAGAGGCTCTTCCATGCGCATTGGGTGTCCGATCCACTCGATCAATCCCGACTTTCCTACAATGAATGCACAGGGGATGCCTGTCTGGCCAGCAGCTTGGAAATAATCTTCAAATGTCGAGCGATCTGGGTCACAGGTTAAAGAGTAGGTGCTGGTTAATTCTCGGTAGGTTTTGTCCTCTTCATTGCGGACCGGTTTCTCGAGAAAAGTCTCGACTGTTTCTAGCGGTTCACGAGAGACACTAATTAGTTGGACGCCTTGATCGGCATACTTCTGCTGCGTCTCGCTTAGGTGAGGCATCGCTGCGATGCAGGGACCGCACCAGGTCGCCCAAAATTCGACGATATAGACTTTGCCGGATTCTAGTTTGGTGGTGTGGGGAAATTGGCCCTTGCCGTCGCTGACCCAATGCTCGATGTCAATTGCGGGGGCCTTTGATCCGATGGTCATTGTCGGTCCATCGGCGGCGAGGACAGCACTAGACAGAGTCAGCAGCGGAACCACGCATATGGCTGACAATAGTTGGAATGGTCGAGAGAATTTTGACATCGACGATCTCCGAATTGAAGTCGAGGTTAGGTAGAGAACAGATGGTTTGAAGGTGCCGATCGAATAACGAATGAGCGGGACGTTTCCGATAGGCTTTGAAACGTCTCTCTAACGTACAGAATCAATCAGATGCTTCGCGTTGCGCTGGTTAGTACTCGAGGCCAGGGGGTGAGTCGCCGTTCTGTGGAAACCTTTCGACCCGAATTAAATTCGAGTCATTCTGGCATGTTAGCTGTTTGGGTGCGTCCAAATGCGAAAATGCCATTTGCCGTGAAACCGTCGTCGGTCCAGTTTGAAACCTCTGGTGAAGAAAGGAACAAGAATAGAAGGAGAAGAGCAGGCATCTAAGCTGAGGGTTAGCTTAACACGTATTCATGTTCCGGTTCAAGTTTGTGATTTTTGCGTGCATGCCCGGTAACTGGAAAAGAGCAGGGCGTCGCCGGACCGGTGGAGGGCTTCAGCAGGTTTAATCGCCTAAGATTATGCTGGGCGTTGGAGAAAAGGCCCATTGGTGAGGCAATGAACTGGGCTGGTGGCAACCTGAATCGTCGCCTTTTGCGGCGCGAAAGGCGACAATCTTTTTCCGCGTCTGGTATCACTCAATCGCTCCAGCAAACGCCGATTGCAATCGGCGTTTGCTGAGGTTCTGTGAACGGTCGCTGCGGAGCTTGAGGATTTCCCGCTGATTTGTCCGCTGTGAAAAAGGTTTTCCCAATTATTTGATCGCGGTCATGAAACCGCGGTCCGCGATGGTTGATTGGAATTCAGCGGGTTGGAATCCGGCATTCGCTAACATCGAATTGTACTCGCCGACCGAATAGCATTTACCTTGCGTAATGTTCATCAACAAAGCGGAATACTCAGCGACTGCTAGAGGGCCTGCTTTTTCTGCATTGATGATGGCATCGTGGATGACTAGCGTTCCTTTGGGCGGTAGCAGGGCGTACGCTTTGTTGATTAAGGATTGGGCTTCTGGCCAATCCCAGTCATGTAAGACATTCGACATTAAGACGACGTCCATGGCGGGAGCGTTGCTTAGGCTGGTCTGCCAGTCATTCGAAAACATGTCGCCACTGAAGATGGAAACTTTTTCGCTCAGTCCGTATCGTTCAATCTCGCTACGCACGATTGCGTCGACGGGTGCCTGTTCCCAAACGGTCGCTCGGAGGTGTGGATTATGAGCGACCATTGTCGCGGAATAGATTCCCGACCCACCCGCTACATCGAGCAAGTGTTTTGATTCGCTCAGTTTCGGTATAAGAGACTTTGCCAGATGCTGTCCGAGTGCCAATCCGCGACAGTTCATTAGCCCAGTAAAGCTACGAGCGAATTGCGGGTCCTTCATCGATTCATGCCAGTCAGCACCGTCGGACTTCGCCTGCCAGTTTGCAGGTTTTCCAGTACGAAGGATTGAGGCGAAATCTTTCAGGATTTTGGAATCTGCGATCGGTTGATAGTACGGTCCGAGGAACCAAGGGCTGGTGCTAGTCAGGTGTTCTTGACCGACGATTGAAAGTGAAGAAAGCCCCGAATCGTCTGCTCGGTAGTTGCCGTCGCAAATCTCTTCGGACGTGATGAATCCGCTCGCTCTGCAAAGCGTCAGCAGCACATCGGCGGGGCGTGCGTGCCAATCGAAGTGTTCGCAAATCACGGAGAGCGAACTTCGCGGGTTGTCCTGCAGCCAAGAAAAGAAATCGAATTCAATAATTGCCGCACCAATCAAGTCCGCAGCATATTGCCGATCACGGAATCGCAGTACATTTGCCGGATCACTTTGGGGAAGATTGTTCAGTCGTAGGTCGTTCAATTGGGGCGCTCGGTCAGCCAGAGATTAAAGACAGAATAGGTCCGCGGGAACAAGAATAATGACAGTCTATGTCAGAACGAGTGACCGTCTATGTGCGGGCCTATATCGCGGTTCTCGAAAAAGCAGATATCGTTTAAGAAGATATTGTTGAATGTCTAGTTTGGTATGTTGACCAGTTCGAATTGCCCCGTTTTCCACGGCTGGCCTTGCACGGCCAGCCTTGTCGGTTTTTAAAAGAGTCTGCTCGACTTATGGCTACGCCGTGGTCAGTTTGCCGCGGGGATTTGATTGTCTGTTTCCCCTCTTTCCTTTTTGATCTGCGCAGGGGTGCCAAGATATTTCACGCTCGCATTCTTGATCGTGCCATTGAACTTGAACGGGGCTAGGTCGTAGTATTCAAGCCCTACCGGCGAGCCCAGGTCGATACCGAAATCGAGTGCGTCGTTAGCGGTGAACAACAAGGGTGCGCTCGTCGGCACGATGCCGGATGCAATTTCCTTGCCGTCAACGCTTAGGACTACCTTTAGTGGGCCGGCTGGTTTGGGCTCGACATAAGTCGTCTTGACCTCGATCTTGTGTTTGCCCGCAGCCAGTTTGCCTTTGGCTCGGATGTGAGTACGTTGGATTTCAAACAGATTGTATTCGTAGCTCAAGACGTTTTCTTTTACGTACAGGGTCAGCCCTCCGGAGAATCCGCCGAGTGCATAGATCACACCATTGGCATTGGCGGGGACGTCGGTGTTCACGGTGACCACGTTGTCTTTATTGCCCAGAGACGGCGCAGCCACTTCTGGCATGCGTGTAATCGCGACCGGGAAGTTCCACGAGGTGTATGGCGGCACCAATCGCAACTCTGGATGCAATAAGGGAACCCAGAGCCCGCCACCGACAGGCAAGCCCTGGTTCTCGGTAAGCTCGATCAAGAATAGTTTCTTCATCTCCTCTAGCTTCGCAGGCATTTTGTCCGCTAGGTCGTTGGCCTGAGTCCAGTCTTCGTTGAGGTTATAAAGCTGCCACTTGTCGTTGGCCGGATTCCATTCTTTGATCCCGGCGGGCAGACCTGACTCCCAGGGCAAACGCGGACCAATTGCAGAGGCGATCCAACCGTCGTGATAAATCGCGCGGCTGCCCATTATTTCAAAATACTGGGTCGGTTGCACTTCCTTGGCACTGGCGTCGTTGAGCGTGCTTTTGAAACTGATGCCGTCGATTTTGTCCTGCGGAACGCCGTTGACCATGCGCGGCGGAGTGATGTCGAGGATGTCGTAGATGGTCGGAACCACATCGTTGACGTCCAGAAATTGGGAGTGTGGCTTGGCAGTTGGTTTGATTTTCGCAGGCCAACGCACGGCCATCGGATTACGTGTGCCGCCAAAGTAGGAAGCCAACAACTTGGTGCCCTGATAGGGGGACGCACCGGCCCAGGCCCAACCAGCGTGATACATGTTGTCTGTCTTAGGGGAACCGAGGACATCTAGACCACCGAGCGAATCGAGCGCTTCGATCTGCTGTTGGGTGGTGGTTGGAATGCTGTTCTGCGCGAGCAATTCACTGATGGTGCCGTTCTGGCCTTCGGCCGAGGCGCCATTGTCACCCCAGATGTAGAAAATCATGGTGTTTTCTCCGTAGCCGAGATTGTCGATCTCGTCCACGATCCGGCCGACTTGCACATCGGCGTGTTCCGTGAATCCTGCGTAGACTTCCATCAGGCGTCGCTGGAATGGCTTTTCGTCTTCAGGGATCGAATCCCACGATGCCAAGGTTGGTGGGCGTGGAGTCAACTGCGCATTCTTCGGGATCCAGCCCAGTTCCTTGGCACGTACGTAAACGCGTTTTCGGTACTCGTCCCAGCCGTCGTCGAACTTGCCCTTGTACTTGTCCGCCCATTCTTTCGGTACCTGGTGCGGGCCATGGGAGGCGCCGCTAGCCCAGTACATAAGGAACGGCTTGTCCGGGGCGAACGCCTTGTGATCTTTCAGCCAGTGAATCGCATCATCGGCCAGGTCTTCGCTCAGGTGGTAGTAATCGTGTCCGTCGGAAGTATGGGGGTGGTCGACGTAAGTCGTGTTACGCACCAGTTGCGGTTCGTACTGTGAAGCTTCGCCAGCCAAGAAACCGTAAAAGTACTCGAAACCGTAGCCGGCAGGCCAGAAGTCGAAGGGGCCCGCGGCGGTGATCTGCTGAGCGGGGGTATTATGCCACTTGCCCCAGGCAGCGGTTCTGTAGCCGTAATTCTTGAGTACCTCAGCTACGGTGGCGCTACTCTTTGGGATGATACCTACGTATCCGTCCCAGTCGTTGGCCAGTTCTGTGATCTGACCGTTGCCGACGCGGTGATGGTTGCGTCCGGTTAGCAGTGCTGCGCGAGTTGGCGAACACATCGCCGTAGTGTGAAAGCGATTGTACGCGACGCCTTCTTTGCTGATCTTGTTTAGAGTCGGGGTGTGGATTTCACCGCCGAACGCATCGGTTTGACCGGGACCAACGTCATCGATCAGCACGATGAGAATGTTGGGTGCATCGTCGGGAAGGCGGTTCTCGGCTGGTAGCGGATTGTATGTGGACTGCTGCATGCTGTAGGCAGCGGTGCTGCCGGAGGCACTGGGCGGGAACGGCAGGTTCTCCTGAGCCCCAACTGGAATCGCAAGGATTACCCCAAGGGTTGCGATGAGTATCCTGTTGAAAACTTTCTTGTCCATGGTGTAATTCCGAATGTGTTTTTGGGCTTTAAGGCAATCGATTTCAGCTAGTCGCGTCCCGCATGAAATGATAATTGTATCGTGGCTGAGACGCGAACTTTCCATAGTGCACGGTCCCAAGTCGAGCAGCACGTTCTCGAATCGCCAAAATTCAGGACAGTCTAGGACAGAGGTAAGGACAGTCTATGCGCGGGAGGGGAGATGACGTTTGCTAGCTTTGTTTTTTTAGGGATTGAGCTTTTTTTGTGCACGATATGGACTTTGTTGAGTCGCTTTTGAGGCTCTTTTGGGGCGTTTTTTGGCCCTGTTGATGTACCGGTAGCGGTCACAGGCCCGTTTCTTGACTTTTGTGATGCTTTAATCGACTGGTCGATCCGAATTCGCGGTTAAACGCTCGCCCACGTGTTGTCGATTGGGACAGAGCCTCCGCCCGCTTGACGCTGAGCGATCGCAATACGTGTTTGCAGATCGACCGGCGATGCATAACGTCGCCCCATTTGTGCGTGTCGCTCGGCTAATTCGTCGATGTTGATATTCTCTCCTGCCAGTTTTAATGGGCTCCGGAATATGTTGGCCGGCAGACGATCAGTCGCCTGAAGTTCCGGTCGGGCCTGGAGGGCTAAATGCCAAAGCAGCTCTTGGTAGGCCTCCAGTTTCATCGGGACACAACCTAGGCTGTCGCTTAACGCTTCTCGCTTCCGAACGCGTTCCTCGATCTGTTCGGCGGTAAGTTTATTGGCGACGACGACCTGTTTCCCGTCGACTTCGGTTTCCAGTTCCAACGGCGCCAACCATGACTCGAGATCGGCCGCCTCGCCTTCTAACGTTGTCAATCGTTCGCTGATCGAGACTTCCGCAAAATCGTCCAGTGCGTCGGCCAAGCCGGCTCGCAGTGGGTTCAAATCAACGTACAGCATCCCTGCCAAAATTTCCTCTTCCGTAGGCAAACGATTCATCTGGAATCGATTGCCGAATAGATGACCGGTTACTTGGTCTTCTTTGTTGCAGCGTCGGGAAAGTGTTTGGCACATCTGACGAACGAACCACGAAATATTCGACAACCGTGCTCGCCGCTCTTCGACTGCCTCGGGGTCGTTGACGATCTTAGCGATTTCGGCTTCGGTGATCTTTCCACCGTTCTTGTTTCGACACTTCGCGCGTGACGTGACGGAAAGCCAGCGAATCGCGACCTCACGTGGCGTTAACTTGGTCGCTAGGTCGGGCCGATTGCGTAAGATGGCGTGCCAGTGATTGGACATGATGCTGTACGCCAAAACATCGATACAGAAGAAGCGTGCTAGCAAAGCCATGCGGTCGCGATACCATCCTCGCCGGTCCCTATAATCGTTTTCTGAAGTAAGGTCGATTCCGAATAGATAAATACCGCGAGTCGTTTTGTTCATCGCATGATATACGCCTATTTCGTTCGCCTTGAACACTTCACTGCGATTTACATTGCACATTTTGCCTGCCCCATGCATGAGAAAAGAGTGAGTCAACATCGATAGATGTATCCTACCGCTGTCGGGGGAGATGTGTAGACGTGATTTTGTGAAAAAGTCAAGAAAGTGCACCGGAATTCGGCTAGTAAACGATTGCTAGTGAATCGAATTACTTTGCTAGCAGGGGCTTGAAGTTTATGACTGACGAAAGTCTGACTCCGGATCCGCCCCGTTTGTTTCCGCCCCGCTTGCTTCGCAATCAATTGCCTCGACGCTTTTGGCTCGACGAAAACAAATGAGGAACCGCAGGCTGCCGAAGTCTCCACTCCATTCGTCAACGAGGGACAGCAATTGCGGGAAGCGATCCCTCTGACGCAGCGGGTTGCGATTTTCAGATGCCTTGCCCTACAACAGCAGTTTGATCGGAAACCGTCACCAATACTTTGCATGTCCCTGCTAGCGAAAATTATGCAAAAGCTTCTTTGACCGCTTCGCCGCCGAAGACGGTGGGGACTTCGTCCCTGCCGTGGTGGTTGTACGTCAAGCGGTTCGCGTCGATGCCTAAGGCATGGAGAATCGTCGCGTGGAAGTCGTGCGGCGACACGGGGCGTTCGATAGCGACATAACCTAGTGGGTCGGTCGCCCCGATGATTTGGCCTCCTTGTATGCCACCGCCCGCCAGCCATGTCGTATAGCCGGCGGGTGAGTGGTCACGTCCCTTGCCGCGGCCTTCCTTTGTTGGAGTTCGCCCGAACTCGCCCGCCCAAACCACAAGGGTTGATTTAAGTAGGTCACGCTGGCGAAGGTCTGTCAGTAGGCTTGCTATCGGCCCATCGGTGCGCGACGCCATTTTGGAATGGTTTGCCTGAATGTTTCCATGGGCATCCCAGCCCCCGACTCGGACTTGCACAAAACGGACACCTCGTTCCACCATTCGCCGAGCAAGCAGGCACGCTTTACCTACCGATTTACTTTGCGGGTTGTCTAATTCATAAAGTTGGTGAGTTTGTTGTGTCTCTTTGGAAATGTCAAACAAATCGGGGGCGGCTGTTTGCATTCGGAAAGCCGTTTCATACGAATCTATCCGAGCCTGTAGTTCGCTTTGTTCACCCGATTGCCGTAAGTGGCGATCGTTAAACCAGTGGATCAAATCGAGTTGCTGCCTGCGGTCCTGCTCCGTGGTGTTGGGAGGCATTGCGACATGTCGGATCCCTTTCGAGGGGTCAACAATGGTTCCTTGGAAACCCGAAGGCAAAAAACCGGATCCCCATCCAGCACCTTGTGGATATTGCATCCCGTCGGAGTGAAGGTTCATCGTAATAAAAGCTGGAAGGTTTTCGTTCGCTGTGCCTAGCCCATACAGCGACCAGCTGCCGATGCTAGGGCGATCGCCTGCGGAGGTCCCTGTCAATGCGACACATTCGCCCGGGCCGTGAACTGGGTTGTTGTGCTGCATCGAACGAATCACACATAAGTCGTCGACCTGCTTAGCAACATTGGGAAACAATTCCGAAACCGGGATTCCACTTTCGCCATGGTTTTTAAATTTCCATGGCGACCGCATAAGGTTCTTGATGCCAGCTCGTTTGATTCGGGGGATCGACGCAGCAATGCTCTCAGGAACATCCTCTCCTTCTAGTCGATCTAATTCGGGCTTTGGGTCGAACGTATCGACTTGGCTGGGGCCGCCCGACATAAACAGGAAAATAACATTGGAGGCCGTTGCGGGATGATGCAGGACCGTGGGCCCCGTTGCGGCATGCGCAAGCCTATTTGTGCAGGTTGCTGCGGCGGCGCTTAAACCTGCTCCGTATAGAAAATGCCTGCGGTCGATCCAGCGGTGGGTATTCATGCGTATCTTTAATTCACGTACAAAAATTCGCTAAGGTTCAGAACGGCCAAGCATAAAGACTCCAAAGAGTTCTCGCTCAGGAATTCATTTAGTCTTGCCACTTCTTCTGCCTCTGCGTTGCGTCCCAGTGCAATCCGGATGGCCGCAGCGGCGTAATCACTTTCGTCGGTTGATTTCCGCAGGCGATCAGCAAATGCTTGGCTGACATTCTGCATAAATTCACTGTTCAGCAAATACAGCGGCTGTAAGCTGACGGTTGATGTTCGTCGTCGCGAGCAAGTGGAAAGGGCTGGTGGGCTATCGAAAAGAGTCAAGGATTCGGCGATGCGTTCGCGTTCTTGTTGTAGGTAGACGCTGCGCCGAAAGGAGTCGCTATCAGCTGTATCTGGAACGCTTGGCCCACCGTCTGTTTGCTCAAGTTTTCCCGCGACGAATAAGGCTGAGTCGCGAATCGCCTCCGATTCAAGGCGTCTGGGAGTCCATCGCCAAATTGTTGTGCATTCGGGATCCAGGTCGAAATGGGACTTTGAAAAAGCGTCCGATTGCCGGTAGGTTGCTGATTGAAGGATCAACCGATGTATGTGTTGTGTGCTCCATCCGCTGTCGATCAATTCGTTGGCAAGCCAATCGAGCAATTCCGGGTGGGTAGGGGGAGTGCCTTGGGTACCGAAGTCGCCTGAGGTTTTAACGATTCCTGTACCGAAGTGCCATTGCCAAATTCGGTTCACCCAAACGCGGGCAGTTAATGGGTTGTCAGAGGAGCCCATCCACGCGGCCAAGTCGGTTCGTGAGTCGGCGGAATCGGGCGTCGGGCCAAATGCTGCGGGCCAGCCAGGCTTTACCTCTGGGCCGACCGACTTAACGTCCCCACGAATTCGTATGAACGTCTTGAGACTTTCGATTGCGGCGCGGTCGTTGGGCAGTGGTGAACGCATCTCGTGAGGAGCGACTGTCGTCTGGCTGTTTGCCCCCGTCCAGCCCCAGACTTGTGGAACGGACCCGATCGCAGTTTCGAGGTCTTTGTATACCTGCCGTTCGGTGGGATTCAGGCTGGCAACGATGGTTGTTGGGGTCACCAGAATTGGCTCGGGGATGCCCGCAATTCGCTTTTTTTCAACGATGCGTGCGCGAACGGAAGCGAGCAGTTGCTGCCGAGTGGTGGTCCATGATTTGGCATCCGGTACGTTACGCGTTAACAGCAGATTCCCGGGCTGACCGCGAGTAAAGAAGGCTTGGAAACGGTAATAGTCGCGAATCGTAATCGGATCAAATTTATGGGTGTGGCACTGCGCACATCCCATTGTCATTCCTAAAAACGTTTGAGCTGTCGCGTTCACGACGTCGACCAAAATGTCATTTCGCTGGATCTCTTTGTCTAATTCATTGCCACTATAGCGAGCCGCTGCTAGGAATCCTGTTGCTTGGAGAGACTGCGACGCGGCCGGCAATTCGTCACCGGCGATCTGTTCTCGAATGAAGAGATCGTAGGGTTTGTCGGTTCGGAAGCTGTCGATGACGTAGTCGCGGTACCGCCATGCGTGAGGCCGAGATCGGTTGTGTTGATGCCCATTGCTCTCTCCCCATCTGGCAAGGTCCAACCAGTGCCTTCCCCAGCGTTCTCCATAGGCCTGAGAGGCCAGTAGTTTATCAATCCAGCGGTCAAGTTGTTCGTGGCTGTTGGCAAGTTCTAAGCCAGGGAATGCGGAGGGTGGTAGGCCTGTCAAATCGAGCGAGATTCGCCGTTGTAGCGTTGCCCAGTCGGCGGACTTGGTCGAGGCGGTTCCGAGGTCATTTTGCTTACTTTGGATGAACGCATCGATCGGCGACCGTGCCCTCGTGTTCGGTTTCGTCGCAGGAGGGTGTGGCACGGTGAGCGGTTGGAATGCCCAGTGATCGGAGTCCAAAACAGGAGACGGTAGCAGTTTCTGATCCCAGGAAACACCTTCGTCGATCCAACGTCGCAACACTTTGATTTGCTTGTCGCTTACCTTGCTTGCCGCCGTGTCGGGAGGCGGCATTTGGATCGCGGGATCTGACGATTCAATCAACGCAATCAGGTGGCTGGATTTGGCATCACGCGGTGATACTTGGTTCAAAATTTCGTCGTAACTGTCCAGGCGAATTCCTGATTCAGAGTCTTCACCGCTGTGACATTCGAAGCAATGGTCTCGCAAGATCGGGTACACCTCTTTGCGGAAATCAACCGTCTGATTTATCGCTTGATTCGCAGGAGGCATTGAGGGCGGTGGCGAGGTTGTTTTCGGCTTGTTTCCTCGATCGATTTCGAGCGTTAAACCGAAGGATGCAAGCCAGCTGGTTGCAACGGAAACTTCGGATACGGAAATTCGATCATCAGGTTCCGTTTTTCCTCCAGTTGAAAATCCGATCCAATGGATTGATTGAATCGCGTCTTTTCCTGTCAAACGAATCGTAGGCTTAGCCTCTTCTGTAATTTTGGGGTCGATCCAAACTCGCATTTGGTCGTAGCGATTGCCTGATCCGGGGTTTGATCGGGAGAGGCAAGCCAGGACGTTGTAGACTCGGTCACCTTGCAATTCCACGTCGCCAAAAGTCTCGCTGGCGGACGAAAATCGGGCCATGAACGCATTTTTGTTTTGATTGACGTGAATCCCAATGTTCGGGATGCCGCCGCTATGGCCGGCTCCGTCGCCACCATCTTGTTCATCAATCCACAAAACCAAAAATTCACCATTCCCATCCGCCGGGGTATCGATGCTTGCTGCGTCGTACCGAAGTTGAAACCGTACAAAAAACTGGTCTCCGTCAAACCTTTGATCTAATTGACGCCGCAACGGATTGTTTCGTTTTCCTGTCCCGCGGATTTCAAACCATTGCGAAACCCCACCAGCTTGCGACATCGTCCACTCATCGGACCATCCAATCGATTTGTCCGCGGCGGGAAGAACCGCAGCGAAATAGGAGCACAACGCAGAGAGGCAGCTCAGGAGAAGAATGGTGGGACGCATTGATCAGGACTGGATGCAGCAGAATGTGAATGAAGGCCGACCAATATCATAACCGATACCATTCACCGACGTCGAATTGACCAATGCAGGGAGCCATCAGGCCTGCTATGGCTTGTTGTTTGTCCCGTTAGCGTGTGCGAATAATACCCGTCTTCCTGGCTCGCTAAGGTAAATTTAGCGGCGCGTTGCACTTGAGCCGAGTGGTTTATAGCGATCGGACCGAACAACGTGAGGGCTGGAAGGCGTGTCGATCGAATCGTCGAATTGGCTTTTGTCGTTCGCTTCAATGCTCTGCAGGGCTGCTTGCAGACGCCGCTTTTGATCTTGTTCACCGAGTGCTTTGATGGAACTTATTGCAGTCGGGCGGGAAAGTCGGCAATGTTGGCTGGGCAGCCAGCACGCCCTGCGGAGCCAGATCTATTTTCCATTGATCACTAGGCCTGGGGCGCGCAAGGGATGTCCTTGCGTCCGGCTGCCTGCGAATAGGCAACAGGTTCCAGCCTTCCCATGCATCGCGGAATCCCGTTGAGGAGGTCACCGTTCGCCTTCAGGAGTCTTAGGTTGAGGGCTGTCAAATGCTTGTCGCCAAGTTCGGCTCGTTTCGAGTGGAGCGTCGCGGTACATCTCGCCCCGTCAAAGGTGGTTTTAGAGCCTTGGTGGAGGATCACGCCTCGGACGCTGCGGAGCGGTTTGCTGGTCGGCTATTTCAAATCGCTGGACTCCCATTAGCGTTCGGATTCACCTTGGTTTCCTTTGTTCGTCGGCTGAGTGAGGTCAGGATTCGCCGACGTTTTTTCATGAGCGTTCAGCCATTTTTCTAAAGCATCTTTGTCAGCGGATGAAATTCCTTTTTTGCGAAGATGCTGTTGCTCAAATTCAAGGACAGATTTTATCGTCAGGTTGTTTGGGTGCTTCAGGTCTGGTGCCGCGCCAGCTTTTAGCAGACTTAAGCAGATGTCCGCACGATTCCATGTGATCGCTCTGAATGCGGCTGTCGAATGAAATTCGCCTCGAGCGTTAATGTCAACGCCGGTTTGGAGGACAGCCTGCAGGACGGAGTCTATGACCGAAGATGCGATCCTGGCGCGTGTTAAGGTTAGTAACGTCGTGTCGTTCTTTGCGTTTCGAAGATTTGGTTTGTGAGTATGTTTCGCCGCAAGTATTGTAAATTGCCAAGCAATGTCTTGGATGGAAGTGAACAGGATGGTGTCGCCTTTGAGAAGATAGTGACGCAACCTTTTGCAAAAAATATGATCTGTAAGTGGAATGTCTGGGCTGGCCCCGGCTTCCAGTAGCAGTCTAAAGGCGATGATGTTGTTGTCTAAGTAGGCCCAGTGAAGCAATGTGAAATTTTTGGTCCCCTGATGGTTTAGATCTTTTGCGTTCGCAATTCCTTTCTTTAGTTGTTCCGGAGATCCGTCCGAAATGGTGTCGCAAAGGGCAATCGTGTCGGGGTCTTCAAAAAAAGTTTCAGGAGTCCAGCCTTCCGTTTTCCAAATCTCTGTTTCTTGTTCAGCCCCACGTCGATAAACCGGGCCATACGGAAGGTCGTAAAGTATCGTTACAGACTTGACCGGATCGCGAGGTACGGCGTTGGCATTCGGTGCTGGCGAAATAAGATACAGTAATGCAGCGAGTGTCATTGGGCGAATAAACATCATAGCTGAAATCTTTGTTTTTTTAGAAGGTTTTTTGAAAAGCTAAAAAGTGTGACCAGTGAATTGGTGAGCGTTAGGATTAAGTAGACCGTGGTAGATTGCTTTAAAGCTATGTGACTCAACCATCTTTTTTAATGTTGCTATTTCAAGTTCGCCGTCTATGTAGATGTATGGGCCGAGTATGTTTATGTCAATACTGAGTATGCCTATTAAGATTGGTTCGATAGACGACTTGTCAGGGGTTTGCATGAAAGATATAAGATCTTGTGTGAATTCCAGTCCTTCGTCCAAAGTGTCTGTGCCCACAAGGTAGTGACGTTCGCCAATGGCATCGGGTAGATAGTGTCTGCCATTATGTTCGATAGAAAGATAGTTTTGTGCAAAACTAAGCACATCAGGGACCGTGATTTTTTCGTTGTCCGGAGTCTTGAAATGCCAGACCTGAAAAGAATCAACATACAGGTGGGCGTTGTCGAATCGACTGAAGGAGTTTTCTGTATGTTCGATCTTTGTTACAGGGTTAATTAGCGTATTTCTTGTGATCCCCGCGGCATTGAACGTGTCTGCGTGTAATGCTGTGGCGATCGCAGCAGCACTCGCTAGGCCGCCGCCAAGTGAGTGGCCAGTTAATTGCATCAACTGTAGGCTCGGAACATTTTTTTGAAGAACCGTCGTAAGTAGAATTGCCATTTCATAGTCAGCGCTATAATTTGAAGTCAATTGACTAAAGTTGGTGGCCCAGTCGTTCATGTCTTCTGGGTCTGTGCCGCGAAAAGCAAGGATGAAGCGTCCTGAAAAATGATCTAAGTATAGTCCGGCCCCGAAATTTGCGATCGAATCTGAATTTGGAGAATCCGTGGTAGGTGCACGATAGTAGAAAGAGTCTAGTATGTACTGCGCCTGGTTTTTTGAAAGTGTATGGCTCATTGCCATTAGTTTGAGTAAATCTTGCTGATTTTGATTGCTTATTAGTTTTAGGCCGTAGTCTGTTGATTCATGTGGCGTTCCGTAGATTCCATTGTTTCCGTATACCAGTTCTGCAGCCATTGCATTTCGTAGAGTTTGGTTTGAGCTTAATGTGTTGTAGAAAGACTCTTTTTTCACTGCTGTCCATTTGACACGGTCTTCCACGTTTAGGTTGTCGGGGCCAAGTAATTGAATTCGCAGTTTGTTTGATGGGGCTGAGAGGTTGTCAAGATCCTCTTTTGTGCGGATATCGTCACGTACATAGGTCGTTTCAATCCAGAGGGTGATTGTGCTGCTGTTGGGGTCGTAGCCGATTTCGTTTAAGGAAAGCTCGCTAAGGTAGCCTGAGATTCTGTGTCCGCCTTCTGTGACCAGGTTGTCGTTTCGGTTTGGGTCGTTTCGCGGGGTTGTCCATAATTGGATTGATCCAGATGAGTGAGGTAATGTAGTCAATGTGCTTATGACGACTTGAGTCTCAGGGGCAAGCCCTGTACTCACTCTGATGGAAACAGGAGTGAATTGGTAGTTAGCTTCAAGTTGTTCGTTTAGCAGGTTCGATGGGAATGATTCGTACAGTTGGATTGGTTTTATAATTTTGCCAATAGCAAACTCATTGTCTTCAAGGTACTCTTCCCAGCGGTCTCCTGCGGGCTGGGCGTAACCGTCGTTGTTGTCGCTATCGATGTCGACATCAATTCCCCATACATCTACGATGACAATATCTCCTATAACTTGTTTGGGAGAGTCGGATTCTCTTTCCGGCAACGTGTCGTCGGAGGTGAAGTTCCAGCCGTCAGCGACCCAGGCCATTTGAATTGAAGTTTGACTTGGAGAGATGTTGATACCTTCGATGAATACGGTGTCTTGACCCTCGTACTCAATGCCTTGCAGTGGCCTGCCGACTCCAAAGGTATCGGCGGTGGTGTCAGGCGAATTATGCGGTTTGATCCATTGGGTTTTATGAGCTGAGTCCCATAGTCGGATAATTGTTGGATCGTAAATTAGTATGTACCGTCCTTCTGTTGCAGGAACCATTTGGGGGCGAATGTCTGCGACTTGGTAGGCGATGACGTCATTTTCGCTTGAGATGGGTTTGTTCACGGGCACGATAGCGTCGCCTTGAGGAGGGTCCATGTCGCCGCTTATTCTGTAGTTGTCGTCAGGGCGATCCCAAAGGTCCGGGTAATTGTTGCCGTCATCGTCGTCGTTGTTGTAGGCAACGTCGACGTGCGTGACGGTAATCTGTGAACTGGCTAATCCGATTGTTTCTGGATTGAATTCACCATTCGTCATTTCGATGTCGTCATCGTGAACCATTAGGGTCAGTGGGTAAATTTCGGGCAGTGCTGCCCCGGCGGGAATCATTCGAGTCAGGGTCATCATGTCGAATTGAGAATTTGGACTCCACTCGCCGGTCGTCGTCTCGCCGTCTGCCCAGTTGGCGATCATCCTTAATTGATCTTGGCGTCCTGGGTCGATGACTGATACGGAAAGATTTAGAAGGCGGTTGCCATCGGTATCTTCGGTGACCTCGACCGTTGGTACGGAAGCAAACACGGGCGGAACGTTTTTGACGATGACTTCACTCTCGATTGTCTCTTCCGAGGTTTGGATTGTCACTTTCAGATCATCTTGGGGTCGGCCGTTTCCAGGCCACGGACCATCATCAGCTATCAGTCCAATGGACGCGACAACTTCATGGGTGCCGATAAAATAAATGATGTCATCATTGGACCAGATAGTCTCGCCTTCATCGTTTTGGTTGTTGAAGTTCAGGTCCGCTTGGATCTGAAGAAAGTCCGAGATTTGCAAGGGGCGAGAGAGTGTTAGCCGTACCTCAATTTGTGACGATCCCTCGTAAATCGTTGAGACCGCATGCGTAGGGGTCTGAAGCATGGTCTGGAATTGAATGCCAGTAATGGCCAGGGGCGAATCGTCCCATGAAGGCATCGATGGGAGCGTGCTAGTGGGAGTGCCCGTCGGCATTGGGAGTGCCGTGGGGAGTGGGACGCTTGTTAAGGTTGGTGTGCCTGAAGGGGTTGGCATTCCCGTCGGATTTGGGGTCCCTGTCGGAATTGGGGGTTCCGAAGAAGTCGGAGTCCCTGACAATGTTGGCGTTCCCGTTGAAATGGGAGGCTCGGACAACGTTGGAGTTTCGGTTGGAGCTGGAGGCTCATATGAGGTTGGGGTTCCAGTTGAGGTTGGAGTCCCGGACGGAGTTGGAGGCTGTGGCGAAGTTCCTGTTGGAGTCGGAGCCCCTGTCGGTGAAAGGGCTCCGGTGGAGGAGGGTGTTCCGGTCGGCGTCAGACTGCCTGTTGGATTTGGTAGGTCCGAAGGGTCTGGCATGCTAGGTAAAGTTGGGCTGCCAGTCGGCTGCGCTGTTCCCGTTAGAGTAGGGGACATCGTGAGCGTGCTGGTCGGAGACATTGTTAGCGTGCTGGTCGGGGACGTGGGGAGCGGGATGCAGGGGCCGACCATTCTTGCATTGGGAAGGCAATACTGTTCGCCTTCGTCAAGATCGCCTTCCCAGTCCATGGGCGAAGAAAGCGTAGAAGTTGTCGTGGGTGGGGTGTACGATCCGTAGCGGAGTATGTCGCTACTCAGGTCGTCTGAGCCCGCTTCGATTGTCGCCGAGGGGGTTGCGTTGCTCGCGAGAAGATCGTCGGCGATCGAGGTCGGGGTGGGAGGGGCGGACGTGTAGTTAAGGACGCCTAGTGAAAAGACTTCGTCGGGCTGCACGGGAGGGCTGGTCGTTGCAGTCTCCTCGATCGGTATCTCCACGACTGCCGCAGGTTCCGATGGTGTTGGAGCGTCGAGTGGAGAGGCCGCTAGCAGGTTGCGGCGTTCTAGTGACTCTAGAAGAAGACGCCGTCCGTTGCGGCGATTGCGTCCGTGCTGTTTGCCCGTGAACGAACGATCGGATACCGAGTGGTCTTTGCGATTCATGATTTTGCCCCGTGAATCGTGTGTGTGAAAAGGTTCCTTGGCCGTGTTTTCTGCTTTCGATAGCTTTTGTTCTGGAAGTACGTGAATGCCCCTGCAGGACTATGCTATGGGGTTTAATTGGTCGTTGCAAGCTTTTAAAGGTTAATTATTTGTTTTTTTATGTTTGATGTTTCTGTCGTTAAAGAAGAGTCCGTTGATTGGCAGGGGAGATGGTAGCCGTAGAATTCCATAACCGGACCGTGCATGGAAACAATC
Organism: Roseimaritima multifibrata; assembly: GCF_007741495.1. Taxonomy (NCBI): domain Bacteria; kingdom Pseudomonadati; phylum Planctomycetota; class Planctomycetia; order Pirellulales; family Pirellulaceae; genus Roseimaritima; species Roseimaritima multifibrata. The sequence continues at coordinate 6,049,942 of NZ_CP036262.1, read as the reverse complement.
TGTTGGATGTGTTCAGGCGTTAGTGTTTCTCGCCAGTTGCCAGTTTTCCCGTTTCGAAAGAAGCGTCCGCTCCTAGAAGATTGACTGCGCTCAGCAAAGCCTTTTCTTTCTTCCTGTTGTTTGAGGTTACTGAATGAACTGGCTTGAATGGCATGTTTTAATCGCCGACTGTCCACATTCCATCCCAAAAAATTCAGGGCGTTACGGAACGTAAAATGAGGGGCTGCATGGAGGTCTTCGTAGCGAATAACATGCACCGGAAAGTTGTTGTGCTCGGTCCATGTACGCACGTGGTTGCTCCACGTTTGGAGGTATTGAGGGACAAGTTCTGCGTCTTTTCCACCAATGGAGAAGCGGGGATTGTTCATGGCTGAGATCGCACCGTCGGTCGAGAGCCCCATGTGATCGGCAAAGGAGTCGACCACATCCAAGGGATTGCGGATCACATAGATAGCCCCCAGTGTCAATTCTTTGCGGATGACTGGAAATCCGTTGTGCTGGACGCATGCATCATGCGTTTTTAGCAGGATCGGAGGTTTGATTGTTTGTGCAATGGATCGCTGTACCGCTTCACGTAACGAATCGATTTGGGGTATTTCTAGTTCTTGTTTGTTGGCGACCCGCAGAAAGGTCGCACGTCGTGAGGCAGAGATCGTTGACCGAAAGGCATCATCGATTTCGAAGTTCTTGTCGCGGTCCTGCTGGTATGCCGAAAGTAGCATTCGCATCCATGTGTTACCCGATTTAGGGTAAGACGCTAGCCAGACAAGTCGTTTCATCGGATTTTCTCCCTTGTTTGATTCTTATTGTTGGGTGACACCTGTTTCATTGCATGGTGTGAGGAATGTGGCAGTTGCTCTTTCAAGAGTACGCCTTCCGCCAAAGAATGCGATTCGAGCCAATCGCTTGAAGAGTGAGGTTGCGACCGTCGTAGCGGCTGAGGGAATAGAGGTCCCGCCTGTACTGAGTCGAAATCTTCCTCGCCGCTCGATATTGCGATACATGTGTGCAAACATGGTGCCCTTTGTATCTGATGTCGATTCTGCCACGACGACCACTTTAGCATGTTTTGATGCGTCGTGTCGTTGGGATGCACTGGAGCGTCAGTGCGTCATTGAGCGAGAGGTTCGCAGCGTCATCGACAGGACTAGCTGCCGTACGAACCGTGTTCTAGTGGGCAAGGCACTGCATTTGATGTCTTGAAGAAACGCAGGGCGGCTTGCACGGTTCCTACTCTGTGGGCCGACGCCACTAGTCCGTGGTATCACCGGTCCGTGGTGCTGCCTTTAGTGATGCAGCACAATGCTCATTCGCTTTTCGGCTTTGCCGCGTCACGGAAATTTGCTGCATGGAACCGCATGATTTTCAAACCTGCTGCGTCGTAGATTTGTTTTGCCGAGTGGGTAGCTCCGGGAACCACGATCCGTTCGTAGGGAATCTGTAGCGAGTCCAGGAATTGCATGTATTGCAAATTGTTCTCGTAATTGAATCCTTTGTCACCTACGTAGATCATCCATTGGACAGTGGGGTGAGGGCGTTTTGCGTAAACGCGGGCAAGGTCCCAAGTATTGTCCCCCGGGCTGAAACGGAGTTTTGGGTTTTCGTAGCCATCTTCTTCACTGATCCGTTTTTCGGTGGCATAGCCCCCACCGCCCGCCGCGGCGCTGCAAAATAGATCCGGGTGGCGAAGCGCTAGTCGCATGGTCGCTCGCCCACCTTGGGAGAAACCTTCTAAGGCTCGCCCTGAACGGTTGGCAATCGTTCGGTAGGTTGCGTCAATGTGGGGAATCAATTCTTCGATGAAGAGACTGGCCCCTTGTTTCTCCGGAGCATCAGGGATGTTGTAATGGCTGACGGGGCCACCATTAACAAAGACATAAATCGCTGCCGAGGCATCGGAGTTCGCCATCGCGTTGTCGATCGAGGCGGCTAGTCCGATGCTTTTGGTTTCGCTTCCGGGACGCCCTCCATGCAAATAGTAGACAACCGGAAATTTCTGATTGGGGTTGGCCTTGTATTCAGTAGGTAACAGGATCACATAGCCCACATCGCGGTTCAGCGAAGGACTGCGGAACGTTGCATGTTTAAGCGACGGATGGTGGTTCTTGGGCATCGCATTGACCCACTGAAAACCTTGTGCGGCCTTTGGGGGAGTGTTCCGTTTGGGCTTCTTGGGATTCTGTTCCGTCGCCGTACAAATGCCGGTCGTAGTAAGTGTCATCAGCAGAATAAGCGAACGTAAAAGCATGTTGGGTGGCTCGAGGACGGATGTGGGAAGAAGAGCACGGAGTGTCAAGGATATCCATCGCGCGCAAGCCAAGCAATCAAAAATCAACCGTCACGCAGTTGGGGATTTCGGTGGGGCCCGCGCGTATCTGGAAGGTTGCTTTGTAGTTGGCTTAGCCACCGATCTGGTACATTGCCCTCGCGGTCGGCGCGAATTCAATCGAATCTTTTCCGTGCCCTCGTTTTTTGGCAAGCACGCCTTCGCGTACGCGTTGAAGCAACATCGCGTCGCTGCCTCCTTCTCTTATTACCGCGCGCGCATCCCATTCGGCATCGGAGAATAGGCAGTTGCGCACCTGTCCTTCCGCGGTCAGGCGAAGCCGGTTGCAGGTGGAACAGAACGGCTGCGAAACAGAGTTAATCAAACCAATGCGTCCCCGCCCACCGGCAAACTCGTACTCGACAGCCGGTTGGCTAAGGTCGGGGCGATCGCAGGGACGCAGTTCGCCAACTTCGGACGTGAGGATTTCTCGGATGCGATCGCCGGTTAAGACATCTTCCTCTTTCCATTTGCCGTCGGCATCCAAGGGCATGAATTCGATGAACCGAAGATTCATGTTTTGTGCTTGGGCGAATTTGGCAAGCGGACTGATTTCAGTCTCTGTCAGTCCCTTAATTGCAATCGCATTTAGCCGGATGTTCTCAAATCCAGTCGCCTGAGCCGCGGCAATCCCGTTAAGGACTCGGTCGATTCCGCTGCGACGCGTGATTTTTTTAAACGTCTGCTCGTCAAGTGTGTCCAGCGAAATGTTAAGTCGATCGAGGCCCGCATCGCGTAGTGCCACGGCATATTGATCGAGTAAGATTCCGTTGGTTGTCATCGCGATATCTTCGATCGCAGGGATTGCACGCAGCATTTCGATCAGCTTTGGCAAATCCTTGCGCAGCAGCGGTTCGCCTCCTGTGATGCGAATCTTGTTAATGCCTGCGGCAGAGACCACGCGAACGAAGCGTTCAATCTCTTGGAAGGTCAGTAGTTCTGCTCGAGGACGAAAGCGTATGTTCTCGTTAGGCATGCAGTAGAAACAACGAATATTGCAGCGGTCGGTAACGCTAATTCGTAGATTTCGATGCACGCGGCCGAACGAATCGGTTAGTGGTTGCGAGGCGATGCACTGATCTGCAGAAGAAGGATTGACTGGCATGTCAGTGTTTGGTTCCGCTTGCACGTACGCTAACGATGGTGTGTTTGAAGGAGGGGCAATTACTAAACTCATCGGTGCTGTTCATTGGAATCAGCGGGTTCGCTTCAGGGAAATACATCGCCACGCATTGTCGTGGGATTGGATAAGCGACCACTCGAAATCCACAGACTTTACGTGTTTCTCCTTCAAAGTGACTTTCAACGTCAATCGCTTGCTCGGGCTTTAGTCCCTGTTCGGCAATGTCCGCTTCGTTCATCATCACAATTTGCCGCACGTTGTAGAGCCCACGGTAGCGGTCGTCCAGTCCGTAAATCGTTGTGTTGAATTGATCGTGACTTCGCACGGTGGTCATCGCGAATTGTCCAGGCTTGATCTCATCTTTCGGGATGGGATTGACCGTCATCACCGCTTTGCCGCTAGGGGTTGTGAAGTTTCGTTTGCGGGGGCCATTGGGAAGGTAGAAGCCCCCTTTTTGGCGGACAAGTTGATTGTAGTTTTCGCAGCCGGGAATGACTGCTGCGATCCCTTCGCGGATTTGATCGTAGTCGTCGGCCCAGGCCTGCCAGTCGATGCCGGTTCGGTCGCCGAGGACGGCGTGAGCCATTTTGCAGAGGATCGCAACTTCATTCATAAGGTCTTTTGAAGCAGGTGCGAATTTGCCCTGCGAACTTTGCACGACTCCCATCGAGTTTTCGGTGCTGGTGAACTGAGGCCTAGCCGGTTTGCCGTTGGCGGCGGGACGCACATCCGCTTCGGTTCGTCCCAAGCAGGGAAGGATCAGTGACCGTCGCCCGGTCAACAGATCCGCACGGTTCAGTTTGGTACCAATTCGGACTGTCAGGTCCGTGTTTTGAATCGCTTCGGCGGTGAATTGAGTGTCTGGAAGGGCAAGCAGGAAATTGCCGCCCAGCGACACCAGAACCTTTACCTTTCCCTCGTGCATCGCTTTCGCGGTACGTTGGGAATCGAATCCCCGCTCTTGCGGCGGGTGAAATCCGAAGACCTTTTCAATTTGATCGAGCAATGATTGTGGAGGCTTTTCCCAGACGCCCATGGTGCGGTCCCCTTGGACATTGGAGTGCCCGCGTACACAGCACGCTCCTGCGCCTGGCTTGCCAATCGCTCCGCGAATGAGAAGTAGGTTTAGCAGTTCCTGGACATTTTGGGTGCCATTGCGATGCTGGGTAACGCCAAGGCACCAACAGACAATGATCCGGGATGTCTCGCTAGCCCACTTCGCGGCCTGCACGATTTGGTTCTTGGGAATGCCGCTTCGCGAAACGATTTGGTCCCAGGACGCCTCGCGAACGTTCGCAAGTAGATCGGCCATTCCCTCGGTAAATTCTTCCGTAAACTGGCGGTCTATCACGTCGCCCCGTTCGTCTTCCCATTCGACTAGCTGTTTGATGATCCCTTTGAAAAGTGGGATGTCGCCATTGATTTTGACTTGCAGGAACAGGTCGGTCAGTTGCGTTGAAATCCCCAGCATTCCCGATACCTGCTGAGGGTTCATGAATCCCATCAATCCTGCTTCGGGCAGAGGATTGACGCTGATGATCTTTGCCCCATTGCGTTTGGAAGTTTGCAATGCGGACAGTTGGCGTGGATGGTTTGTGCCAGGGTTTTGGCCAACCACAAAAACCAGTTCTGCTTTTTCAAAATCATCCAGCTTTACCGTTCCCTTTCCCATCCCCATCATTTTGGTGAGTGCACGGCCACTTGCTTCGTGGCACATGTTGGAGCAGTCAGGAAGGTTGTTGGTGCCATAGCCTCTGGCGAAGATCTGGTATGCGAATGCGGCTTCATTGGTCGCTTTGCCCGAAGTGTAGAAAGCCGCTTGGTCGGGGGAGTCTAAGTTGTTCAGCTCTTCTGCGATCAGCTGGAAAGCATCTTCCCAGCGGATCGGTTGGTAGTGCGAGGCTCCTTCATCGAGGAACATCGGTTCGGTTAGACGCCCTTGTTGTTCAAGCCAGTAATCCGAATGCCTGGACATCTCGCTGATGCTATGATCACGAAAAAACTGGGCGGTGGCTCGACGTTTATCCGATTCATGGGCAACCGCTTTGGCGCCATTTTCGCAGAATTCAAATGAGGACCGGTGGGTATCGGATTCGGGCCATGCACATCCTGGGCAATCGAATCCTTGGGCCTGATTCAATTGCAACATCGGCAACGTCCCGCGCAGCAGGCCGGCTTCTCCAATTCCATATTGGAAGCTTTTTAGAACCGCCTCGACTCCTGCTGCTTTGGTCTTGACCGCCTTTTGCCGTAGTTCAACGTCTTGTTCGGTGGGGACCAAGTGGATTACGCCATGGCCGCGATCGACGGCTCCGTCATGATCATCCTTGCGAGAGATGACATCGATACCAGATTGAGAATTCGTTGACGTCATGGTTATCGTCTCCTTCGAATGCGGTCCTGCCCGCAGTAAATATTAAAACGTTGATTGCGAACAAATCCGATCAGAGTCATTTGGTGACGTTCCGCCAGATCGATCGCCAAGCTAGAGGGAGCCCCCACGGCAACAAGTACGGGGATGCCTGCGACAAGTGCTTTCTGCACCAGTTCAAAACTGACTCGACCGCTGACAACGAGGATCGATTCGCTGAAACGTGAATCGTCTGCATACGATTGAGATCCGATCAGTTTGTCGAGGGCATTGTGTCGGCCCACATCTTCGCGGAGGCAAATCAATTCACCGGAGGTGCTGAACAGGCCGCTGGCGTGCAGGCCACCTGTACTGTCAAAGAGGCGTTGCGTCGCCCGTAGCTTGTCCGGCAGTGAATGGATGAGTTCCGGCGAGATGGCTTGAGGTAAAGCTTCGAGGGGTTGCTGGATGTGTACGGTGACGGCATCGATGGAGGTCTTGCCGCAAACCCCGCAGCTGCTGGACGTGTAGAAATGCCTGCGAAGTCGCTCGGTGTCTATTCTGCAATGCGCGGGCAGATAGACACGAACGATGCTTCCTTTTGAGCAGAGCCGGACGCCTTCGATATCGGATGCGGAACGGATGAGCCCTTCGGAGAGTAGGAATCCCAAGGCAAGTTCGGTGTCATCACCCGGCGTGCGCATCGTGACAGAAATGGGCGATTCGCATTTTGTTCCGTCGATGGTTTGGACGATGCGAATTTCAAGCGGCTCTTCTATCGCAAGCGAATCGGTGAGCGTCGCCCATTCGTCATCTTCGACGCGGCAAACTTCATAGCCCCGTGAACCAGCTTGAATAACGATGGGTTTGATCGATCCACTCATGAACTACCGAGTTAGTGGGAGATTAAGATGGCCGGCGGGATCGCGATGAATCGATTTTTCCCTGTTCAATACGGTACACCAGGGGACTTTTTGCGGCAACCATTTGCAGGCCCGTGAAGCGGGGGGGGGCATGCCTGCGTTCAGGGGCGAGGCATGGCGGAACATGCGACACGTCCTTATTTGGTGTTAGAATGATGCGTGCTAATCCTGTCCCGCCCGATCTCCTTCCTTAGTAGAAACCTGCCCGATGAACGATTGGAAATTTTACACGAAGTCCCTTTGGGCTTTTCTGGCTGTCCCGTTGTTAGCGACAGGCATTATCTTAAGTGTATCGCAGTCTGCCTGGGCCGCTGACGAAGAAAAGGCTGCTGTTGCTAGGTGCCAAGTGGTTCCTCAGGCGGGCCATCGGGTCTCATTGCAGGTGGATGGGGTCGAAAAAGCCGTGTGGAATTTTAGCGATGCCTATCCTCGCCCTTTCTTTTTTCCTCTAAATGGTCCTGCGGGGACCTCGCTGACCAGAATCGGCCATCCAGGAGCCCCGAACCATGATCATCATTTAAGTGTTTGGTTTGCCCATCATGACGTGGACGGAATCAGTTTTTGGGCGAACTCCTCAAAAGCCACAGTTGTTCAGAAGGAGTGGCTGACGTACCAGGATGGCGATGGAGCGGCAACGATGGCAGTGAGGAATGAATGGAGAGACGCCGAGGGGACGCCACGGCTAGACCAGCAGGTTGTTGCGTCGCTGATCGCACTTCCCGATGGTGAGTCCATGCTAGAAATTCAGACGACGCTCGCAGCCCCTGAGGGAGTGGAATCGGTTGTGCTGGGGAAAACAAATTTCGGACTGTTGGCCGTGCGCGTGGCCAAAGGCTTGTCCGCTCACTTTGGCGATGGGCAGCTAACCAGTAGCGAAGGGCGTCAAGGCGAAAAAGAGAACTTCGAAAAGTCAGCTCGATGGATGGACTACAGCGGTTCGGTCGGGGCGGGAAGCGGAGCGGCGAGGACAACCGTGCGTGAAGGTATCACGTATCACGATCATCCATCTAACCCTGGCTACCCCAGTGGCTGGCACGTTCGCAATGATGGCTGGATGGGGTCTTCATTGACGATGCGTGAGCCGATCGAAATTAAGCAGGGCGAGCCACTGACGGTGCGTTATCTATTGCACACCCATCGAGGCGACATGGATGCTTCGCAGGCCAAGGAAATCCATTCTGCATTTAGCAACCGTCCGGGGTGGGAGCTTAAGAAAGCACCTCGCCCGCACGTCGCTTGGGAAGTCGTCCGTAAGGAATCTTGAGACCCTTTCCGCTTGTTAGAAAGCCAAGTTCATGCGGAGGCCTGCGACAAGCGCGGTGTTCAGCGATTTTTGAGCGGGCATCAAGACCTGCATGTCAGGAGTGATGGTCAGGGCAGGGGTGACCGCTGCGTTGTAGAACAGCTCAATACCCTGTCCGTCGCCAATGGGACCCAGTGCCGTTTCGAGGAACCGGCCCACATCGCTGCTTGTGCCTGCGTAGAAGTATCCGGCACCAAAGCTGTCGTTGGTGCGGTGTTTCAGCGGGCTTGCACCACCAATCCCTGCAGACAAGAAGTACTGGAGAGGATTGGTCTGTTTGTCCGCGATTCCAGCTCGAGCGAAATATCCCCAGGTTCGTTTCGGATCGCAGCGGTCTTGAACCAAAGCTTGGTCGCAGTTCCAGTAGAGAGACCACGAACCGCTTTGGCGGTCGATGGGAACATTGGGCAGGATGATTCGAGGGTCTTGGTCCAGTGAAATCATGTCGCGGCTGCTCCAGGTTGCACCAAACAGTTGGTGACCTGGGAGACCGTAAAAATCGGTCGGCAAATTGAGTTCACCGCTCAGCACGACCCCTTCACTAAACAGCTCGCTAAAGCCCGACGTCCGAGTTGTATTGGTCGGGTTCCAGACGATGAAACTCAACAGGGGCGCACCGTCTTTGAGGAATGCAAATCCAGCGCCCAGGGTGGAGTAGGGGATCGTTCGCAGCGCGATCGGATTGACGACAAATCCCAGGTTGGAAAATTGTCGGATCCCGCGTCCATGGGCATAGGCGTTTGCATCACCATCAAGTGCGTCCATCTTGCCAGCGAAAAGAACGAATTCTTCCGAAAGCGCTTGGGTGATCATGAAATTCGTTATGTAGAGGTCTTCATGATTCGGAACGGGCAGGTCGGCAGCCACGTTGGAAGGGAGTACAGAACCGGTGATTCCCGACAGCGAAGTTCCAAATCGATGTTCCGCTCGGACTTTGAGGAACAGTCCTTCTTGAACGCCCAGTTTTCCAAAGTCAACATTCGCCAGATAGTCGCCATGGCCCGAGTAGAGGAAACGCTGCTCGTTCCCACCGGTCGTATTGCCCATGTAGAACTGAGTGAGATTGTTTTGAAAGGTGATGCCTTGGTCGGCCGCGTTCAGGCGGATCCGTTTCATGTCCGCAAGAAACCCGGAACCGTGAAGATCGCATGAACAACCGCCCAAGCCATCGCACGTGACGCATTGCCCATCGCACGTAACGGATGGACCATCGCAGATTGTCTGGGCGTTTGCTGCACCGGTGGGGAGCAACGCCGCAATCAGCCCCATCATCAAGATCATTCTTCGCGGACCGAATCGGTGGGAGAGATGCTTGGCTGCAGCGAAATCATACATCATCGATTCATCCTGAAATGGGCCCTGGCAAGTCGCTTTTCAGGAAGATGCATCGGTAGTCGGGGGGAACGGACGCCAGCGTGATTGTTGCAGGGGCTTCTTTGGGAAGATCTAGGGGGCCGATATCGCGGGTCGTAGTGGATAATCGTTCTGTTAGCAAAGAGATGATCGCCCGGCAGTATCCTTCGATCACACCTCTTTCCATCGCGAGCCTAAAGGTTCACAATCATGGCTGGTCGCGCCTCGCGAGCGTGAAGCGTGGCAAGTATGGAACTAGTCTTGGTTTAGCGGGTCTTTCCTGATGATTTTGATGTTGCTTCAGCCATCCTGCCGCAAGGCCGGAGGTTTCATTGCGACGGCCAGCTCGCTGGCACTACTTTTCTGTTCGATTGGTTGCGACAAGCAATCGTCAACTGGAAAAGGTCCCGCAGTGCTGCAAAAGGTCCGCTTTGTCCCTGCCATCGAAGACGAAGTCGTCAACTATGTCGATTTGGTGGGGCGGACCGCTGCGAACACTGAGGTGCAAGTCCAGGCCCGAGTTTCAGGGTTTCTGTTAGAGAAAAAATTTACGGACGGCCAACTTGTCAAAAAAGGAGAGGTTCTTTTTAAGATCGATCCTGAGGTCTACCAAGCGGTCCACGCACAATCGAGTGCTGAGGTTAAAGTCCGCGAAGCCCAGTTAGAACTGGCCAAAAAGACATTTGCTCGCTCCGAAAAATTGCATGCTCAAAGTGCGATTTCGGACGAAGAATTCGAGCAAAACGAAGCCTCCGTCGCCGAGGCCGAGGCACAACTGGAGGTAGCCAAAGCGAATTTCCAACGGACTCTCTTGGATGTTAAGGATACCGACGTGATTTCCCCGCTGACCGGACGCGTTAATCGAGCCCTTGTGGATCCCGGCAACTATGTCAGCGGTGGTTTTGGTATTGGAACCATCCTTACCAAGATTCTTTCGGATCAACCGATCAAAGCCGTCGCGAACGTGGATGAGAATGTTCGTCTGCGGTTTATGCGTGATTTGCGAAAGATGGCCGGTGCTGATTTTAAGGAGACCGACAAAATCGAAGACAAGAAAATGCCTTGTTTTCTTCAGTTGCAGGATGAGACCGGATTTCCGCACGAAGGGATCATCACTTTTGCTGAAACGGGTATTAACGAGGAAACGGGAACCTCACGCATCGAAGCAACCTTCGAGAATCGTGACGGATTGCTTAAGGCGGGGATGTTTGTTCGGCTTCGCGTGCAGAGTTCCAATTTCTATAAGGCTGTGCTTGTTCCAGAGCGGGCCATTGGAACCGATCAAGCGACTCGATTCGTTTATGTGATCAATGCCGAGAACAAGATTGAACAGCGGCAGGTAACTTTGGGGGAACTAAAGAATAATCTGCGGGTTATTTCGTCTGGCGTTTCCCCGGGAGAGAAAGTGGTTACCGCAGGTCTGCTGTTGATCCGAAACGGTCAAGAGGTGGAATCGGTGATTGATGGAGCGGGTGCAGACGCTCCTCCAGCAAGTGTTAAGGCGACGCCTGCTCCAGATTCCGCAGCGCCGTCTGATTCGACCGAATGATCGAGCGAGCTTCTTAAGCCTGCACGTTTCTAAGCACCTCACCGTTACCAAGTTTCACGATCGGAACGCACTGCCGTGATCTCTCTATTTTTCATCAAGCGTCCCATCTTCGCATGTGTGATTTCGGTCCTGATTGTGTTGGCCGGTGGGATATTTGTCTGGACGCTTCCGATCGCCCAGTATCCTGAAATCACGCCCCCTTCGGTGCAGGTGACTGCTAAGTACCCGGGGGCCAGCAGCGAAGTTGTGGCAGCAACCGTTGCCGCTCCCATCGAGCAGCAGGTCACCGGCGTCGAAAACATGTTGTACATGTCCAGCCAATCGACCAATGACGGAGGGTATACGTTAACCGTTACCTTTGACGTCGGCACCGACCTCGATATGGCTCAGGTGTTGGTTCAAAACCGAGTCAACTTGGCGACTCCGATCCTTCCGGCCGAAGTCAAGAATATCGGTGTATCGGTGGTGAAAAGTTCCCCCAGTGCTTTGTTGGCAATCAACCTGTTTTCTCCCGATCAATCCCGTGATCAGTTGTACTTAAGCAATTACGGAACGATTCGTTTGAAAGACGAATTGGCGAGGATCGGAGGGGTCGGCAGCATTTCGATCATCGGGCAGCGTGATTACAGCATGCGGATCTGGTTGGATCCGACGCGCATGGCGGCTTTAGAATTAACTGCCACCGACATTATTAACTCGCTGCGTGAGCAGAACGTTCAGGTCGCCGCCGGAGCGCTTGGGCGAGCTCCGATTGAATCCGGGCAACAGTTTCAGTACACCCTGAAAACCCTTGGACGCTTGACCTCCACAGAAGAGTTTGGCGATATCGTCATCAAGGTCGGTAAGGCGGGGCAAGTTGTCAAACTGAAAAACGTGGTTACCGAACAACGGACCACAGAAGATGGGCAGGTCTTTGGGGGGATCGATTACGGGGCCGCATTCTCGGACACCAGGTGTGTTTTGGATGGTGTCCCTTCGTCGGGCCTGATGATCTATCAGCTTCCGGGCTCCAATGCGCTTGATACTGCGGAACTTATTAAGCAAAAGATGGAAGCGATGAGGAAGGATTTTCCTGAGGGGGTCGAATACTCAATCAGTTATGACACCACTCCCTTTATTGGAGAGTCGATTCACGAGGTGTTTAATGCATTGATCGATGCGATCTTTTTGGTCGCGATCGTCGTTTTGATTTTCTTGCAGTCCTGGCGTGCAGCGATCATTCCATTGTTGGCCGTGCCGGTCGCTATTATCGGGACGTTTGCGGTGATGGCCGGGATCGGTTTTAGCTTGAACAACCTTTCTCTATTCGGGCTTGTGTTGGCTATCGGGATTGTGGTCGATGATGCGATCGTTGTTGTTGAAGCGATTGAGCATAAGCTTGAGCACGGGATGGGGCCTGTCGAGGCGGCTGAAGAGGCGATGAAAGAGGTTGCCGCACCGATCATTGCGGTTTCGTTGGTTTTGATGTGTGTGTTTATTCCCTGCTTGTTTATCTCAGGGATTACAGGGCAGTTCTTTAAACAGTTCGCTGCGACGATCGCCGTGTCGACGTTTTTCAGTGCCGTCAATTCGTTGACGCTTAGTCCAGCCTTGGCAGCTTTGTTGCTGAAGCCACGTTCGGAGAAACCGGATCATCTTTCTCGTCTGATCAATTTGTTGTTTGGTTGGTTCTTTCGGCTCTTCAATCGATTCTTTAGCGGTGTTTCGGATGCCTATGCGGGGTCGGTCCGCTGGTTGGTACGGCTTTCCTTCGTGGCATTGTTGTTGTATGCCGGATTGATTTGGGGGACCTATAAAGGGATGACGACCGTTCCGGCTGGTTTTGTCCCCGCCCAGGACAAAGGCTACCTGCTGGTCGATATCCAACTGCCCGATTCCGCTTCCTTGGAACGGACCGAAAATGTTGTCAAACATCTAAACAAGGTTCTGCTCGGTGAGCTTGCCGGAGACTCCGAAACACTAACCAAACGGGTTCTTCAGTCGGATCCCGATGACGTTGGGGTCGAAGAAGCGAATCATGTTGTTCCCGGGGTCGAGCACACACTTGGAATCGTCGGCCAATCGGTGGTTCAGAATGCGGTCGGGTCTAATCTGGCATCCGTGTTTGTGATCCTGAACGAGTTTGAGGACCGGGAATCTCCTGACCTTTACTCGGACAAAATCGCGAATGCGATCCGGAAGGCCGTTGCTGCAGACATTTTGGAAGCAAGGATTTCGGTTTTTGGCCCACCGCCTGTCGATGGATTGGGAAGCGGTGGCGGGTTCAAGATTATGGTCCGTGATATCGGACAGAATGGCTTGGAAGAGCTTCAGAAGGTGACCAATCAAGTGGCTGCAAAGGGATCTGCTAACCCGATTATCTTGGGGATGGCCAGCGGGTTCCGTGCGAATACGCCGCAGAAGTTTGTCGATATCGATCGCGAAAAATGCAAAACGCTGAACATTCCTTTGAATGAAGTTTTCACCGCCCTGCAAACTTATTTGGGCGGTTACTACGTCAACGACTTCAACGCGTTTGGGCGGACTTGGCAAGTCAACTTGCAGGCGGACCCCGCCTATCGGATTACCCCAGAACAAGTGACGCAGTTGTTTGTTCGCAATCATGCCGGCCAGATGATTCCGCTGGGAGCGGTTGTCACCGTTAGTGATACAACGGGGCCTGCTTCGGTTTTGCGTTACAATGGATTCGCAGCCGCTGCCATTAATGGGATGGCAATGCCCGGTGTCGCATCTGGGGATACGATTAAGGCCGTTGAAGAGGTGGTCGCTGAAGAACTGCCGTTTGGCTTTGATTCAGAATGGACCGAGCTAACATTTCTTCAGATCCAAGCTGGTAACACCGCACTGATTGTGTTTGGGCTGGCAGTTGTTTTGGTTTACCTTGTGTTGGCCGCACAATATGAAAGTCTAAGGTTGCCTTTGGCGGTCATCCTCGTTGTCCCAATGTGCTTGTTGTGCTCGGTCATTGGGGTGGCAATCGCCGGGATGGACATCAATATCTTTGTCCAGATTGGATTTGTTGTGTTGGTTGGTTTGGCGAGCAAGAATTCGATTCTGATCGTCGAATTTGCGATCGAGCAGCAGCTGAAGGGAATGACCAAGCTGGAAGCGACCCTGCAGGCTTGCAAGCTTCGCCTGCGGCCCATCATCATGACTTCGTTGGCCTTTATCCTTGGCGTGCTGCCGCTGGTATTGGCATCAGGAGCGGGTGCTGAAATGCGAGCGACGCTAGGCGTTGCCGTCTTTTCAGGAATGTTGGGAGTCACCTTCTTTGGTCTGCTGCTGACGCCCGTTTTCTATTACTTGCTGGCTCCAGAAACCAAAACCGATGCCAAGTAGAAGCCGATAGGCGGCGCTAGCGCATGAAGAAGGGCCATGGTGAAGCCCTCCCTGCCTCACCATAGCCCGTCAACTGTTGGAACGATGGTGACCATCGTTCCACCCTCCCATTCCATGGTATGAATGGTATCGGAATGAAAAGAGCCGATCCTGAATCGAAAATTCAGGATCGGCGAAAAAAGAGTTTCTCGCGGACTGCTAGTCCTTGGTGCAAAACAAGTTAGCGTGTGGGACTGGGGAGAGCCCCGTTCGATATGCTCGTTTACTCGCAGGAGCTGCATCCGCAGCTATGCTTACCAAGGACGGGAGGTCCGTTGTAGCGAGCACTCTTGTTCAGACATTCGCAAGTGCCATGGATATGCTTGTGATATTTTTGTCCGCGGCGTTCTTTCTCGGCTGCGTATCCGGCCCAAACGTCTTTGTAGCAGTCCCGTCCGTTGTACATCGATTCTAAGGAATCGGGTGGTGGTAGCGACGGCTTGCGGTTGCTGGTGTAGTAATTTCCGCCGTAGGAATCGCCATGCCCATAGGGCGTGATGGCGGGCGAAGATTCGTACGCCATTGCGATGTCGGTCGGCTGCCGGCTCTGACGCTCAAACATCTGATCGAAGTCGATTTGCCCCTGGGACTCCGCAGGAGCGGTTAACGGAGTCTGGACGGAGGGGCTCCATTCTGGATTGGTGGCGGGTTCGCTGGGGAGAGAAAAGCCAGCGGAGAGGTCGTCGCTAGGTGTGGGCGCTAAGATGCTTTTAGGAGAAGAGAGCGGCTGGGGAGGGAGGGGGGCCGGTATTTCTTTGGGTTCAACTTGGGGAGCCATCCCTTCGATCTTGTTGGATTCATCAAGCAGTTTGCCGTCTCTGGTCGATTCAATCATCCCTTCGTCGGCTGCATCCAATGACGGTGGAATGATGGGAGCCGGGCTGGAGAGCGGTTTGAGCGACGGTTCTGGAAGCGACTCCGCTTCCTCGGGCAAGGAGTCAAGAAGGTCGATGCCGTTGTCCAGCAGTTCCTCCTTTTCTTCTTCCACGGGAAGTTCCGGGAGCTGGGCAAGTAGCTGATGGAATTTTGCTTGATCCGACGCTTGCACACAGGTGGCTACCAGCATGCAGCTGATGGTTGACAGCGATACTAACTGCAACTTGATTGTAAGAATCTTCATTGAAGAACCCTCCTGGCTTGGCTGTTATGGGCATAAAGAAAGCAATCCCATGTGAGTGGACCGATCGAATTCCGGTATGGAGAATGAACGGTCCACTCAGCGTGGGTTCGCATCGGTTCGCTTGCCCTATGAAGTGGTAACATGAACCACATTTACCGCGAGGCCGGTGCCGCGGTGGGTGAACCGTATGACTGGGTGGCTTTTTGCCACCGAACAACTGTTGCCGCGCCGAAGGAAGTTGGCAACATTTTTGTTCTGGAAGTTTGCGGGGTTCGCTGACGGCTTGCCCAATATCCGTTGCAACCGTAGTGATTTAACAGAATGTCGCGGTGAAACTTCGCTAGCCGTTAAAGTTTCGCTGAAGAAAAGCTGGGCGAAGCGAACAGGATCTTAGGAAGAGGATCGTCCGGCAGCCTCGATAAGGCTGTCTTCCAATTCTTGCTGCTTTTCGGGGGTGAGTATGCGGTTGCCTTCGCGGTCCGTGATATAAAAAACGTCCATCACCTGATCCAGGTGGGTCGAAATCTTTGCAAAATGAACCAGGAGTGAAGCGTCGGCTAGCGTTTTTGCAATTGCGTAAAGCAAGCCTGGACGGTCGTACGCGAAGAGCGAAAGGACCGTGTATTTTTCGAAAGTATCATTGTCGAAAGTCACCCGGGTCGGCAACGGTAGGACCGCTTCGCTTTCTCCGGCACCGCTGTTCCAGACTTTGGGAAAGCTGAATTCCGGGACAGTCTGTTGGTCGAGGTTGTTGCACAGTTGCTCGCCAAACTTTGCAAACCAAGCATCTGGTTTCGGCAGATGGCTGGGGTTTTGTACGACAAACGTGTCCCAGGCGATGTCCGGTGCCAGGGTCGCGACCTCGGCATGTTGGATTTCCAGGCGATTGGATGCGAACGTTCCGGTTGCCAGTGCAAACAGGCCGCGAACCTTTGATTGATCGACGCGAACAAGTGTGAATTCGGTAGAATCTTGATCCTTGATTGGGCGGAACCAACATGTGCTGGTTTCTGGGGCAAGTCCCGCGACGATCGACACCTGTTCGGCCAAGGTCTTGGCGTCATGCCGCTGCAGCATCAATGGGTTTAAGCTGTCGAGAACATGCTCAAGGTCGGTTAGCGGCGTCGCGTCGGATGCAAAATCGGAAAGTATTTCTAGGACTTCCTGTTTCTTCTTGGTCGTTGCTTCGTCCATCTCGCCGGGAAGATTGCCTGAATCTAAGAACTTGCGCGTTCGAATGTACAGCTCTTCCAGAAGCCGCCGTTTCCAGTCGGTAAGGACCTCGGGACCAACCGCCTGCATGTCTGCAAGGGAATGAATGAGAAGCATGTCAAGGATTTGGCGGGATCCGACGGTCGCCGCAAACTTTGAAACGATTTCAGGATCGCTTAGATCATGCTGCGAGGATGTGTTGTTCATTTCCAGGTGCAGGAAGATCAGTTTCGCGACCAGTTTGCTGGATGCTTCGTCCAGTCCCAGTCGAGGGCATGTCTCCAGGGCAAGTCGTTGCCCGACGATACAGTGGTCTTCGTCGTAGCCTTTGCCAAGGTCGTGCAGCAGAAGTGCCAGGTGCAGCAAACGTTTGTCTGCGATCTCTCGGTAGACGTCACCGGGAAGCGATTTTTCCGTTGCAAACTGGGTTGCCGCTTCCACCGCCCGGATTGAATGGGCGTCGACGGTGTACTTGTGGTATTGATTGAATTCAAGCATTCCCCGAGCGCGACGCATGTCGGGGATCAGTTTTTCTAAGACCCGTAATTCATGCAGGCGGCGAAGCAGGCTAGGTAAATGTCCCGGGTGACTTAGCAAGGAAAGAAACTGACGGCCCGCTTTGTAGTCCAAAGTTTCCAGTGGTTGGGCCATCATCGCAAGTCGAATTTGCTGCCAGGTTTTGTGTGCAATTCGACGTTGATGTCGATTGGCGTAAGCCATCAACTGCAACACACGCGACAGGCTTTGAGAGAATTCCTCCAACGCACTATCGCGGACCCAAATTTCGTACGGCCCTAACCGAATATCTTTGTCGAGCGATTTAGAGAAGATGCGGTTAATGCTACGCGCTAGCAGAGGATTGCGTTCTGAGGTTGCTCGGAAGTGGGCGACGGCGTACCGAACATTTCTTGAATGTTCAAAGTAGTCTTTCATCAACCATTCGACCGCAAGGTGGCTGTCCTTGTCGACGTATCCCCAGCGTTTCGCAATGGCTAGTTGGGCTGCGCGATCGAGAATGTCTTGGTTTTTTGCGTAGGAAAAATGAAGTTCGTTACGCAGCCGAAGCATGAATTGTTGGGCGGCCTGCACGCGGTGATAGTCGTCTACGGGAAAGCCAGCAAGTCGAACCAAGCGAATTAGATCGGTTTCCCCTGTACTGGCGAATCCAATCCAGCGAATCAGCTGGATATCGCGGAGGCCGCCTCGCGAGCGTTTGATGTTGGGGCTTAGCAGGTAATTGGTTTCGCCCCATTTATGGCGTTCGATTCGTCTTGCTTCGCAAACGGCTTCGATCAGTGAATGTTGCCGGCGAATGGCTCCTTTCTGCAAGCTGCGGAAATAGCGCTTGTAGATTTGGATGCTGCCGGAAAGCAGGCGCGATTCCGACAGCGAGCTGAAGACGGTTGCGTCTTTCCAAGCCCAGGAGTTTGCTTCTGCTTGGGTGCGGACCGTGAATCCCAGTTGCAAACCCGCGTCGAAAATATCGCGAGTGAATTGGCTGACGATCGGCAGCAATGCGTCCTGCTGGCCCGGATTGGGAACCAGCATGAGGTCGACATCGCTATAGGGTGCGAGGTCCCTCCGTCCAAAGCCCCCATGAGCAACCAACACAGAATTGGCCGCGGGAGTTGGATCTTCGACCGAGCGAAGGGTTGCATTCCATAGCGATAGAACGATCCCATCAACCAAGTCGGTTAATGAGGTGCAAACCTGAACTCCACTGAGGCCTGACTGATGATGTTGACGGATCCGCTCGCGACCCGCCTTTAAGCGTTCGCGAGCATCCACAACAGCAGGACGAATCGACGGTCTAGTGGGGGAGGGCATTTATGAAAATGCAGATGCCTTAAAGGGCGTCTTCGCCTCGCTCACCAGTACGGATGCGGATCGCATCTTCTAGGTTGGTGATGAAAATCTTGCCGTCGCCGATTTGGCCGGTTTGGGCAGTTTGCAGGATCGTATCAACCACCAACTGTAGGCTGTCTTCTGAACAGACAACTTCAATTTTGACCTTAGGGACAAAATCAATGGCGTATTCGGTACCACGGTAGATTTCCGTGTGTCCCTTCTGACGCCCGAATCCACGGACTTCGCTGACGGTCATTCCGTCGATTCCTTGCTCGGTCAAGGCGTTTTTAACGTCTTCAAGTTTGAAATGACGGACGATTGCTTCGACTTTTTTCACGGCAATTTTCCTGAGCAATGGGCGTTCGGATCGAGATGTCTACGAAACGCGAAACAGGAGAAGAACCTGCCGCCTTCGCTGACCGCTGAAACTGATTGTAACCAATCAAGCCAATTCTGCGAGCCTAACCTTCGGCCCCTTTAGGATTTAGGGGTTATGGTTTGCTCCAGTGCCTTTCGGTGACACTTTGTTGCAGATTCGCCACCCTTGCGAGGACGAAAAGTAGGTCGCTAAGACGGTTCAAATAGACCATTGTCGCATTAGAGACATTAATTTCAGGGATGTTTAGTAGTGTTACAACGCGTCGTTCGGCTCGTCGGCAGACTCCGCGTGCGACGTGAAGTTGGGTGGCTACAGGACAGCCTGTAGGGAGTATGAAATTCTTTAATGGAGGGAGTTGTTGCTCGCCCTCGTCGATCCAGGATTCCAGTTTGGCGATATGGGTATCCCCCACGATCCTCATTTGGTGTTTGTCAGGGTCGGGCGTCGCCAGTTCGGCCCCTATCGAAAAGAGCTCACTTTGGATCGAATTGAGCTGTTCGTCCAGTTCAGGGGAAGGTTCGCAGGAACGGACGGTCCCCAGCACCGCGTTCAGTTCGTCAATCGTTCCATACGCTTCGATTCGAATGTCGTCTTTGGAGATTCGCGGGCCACCAAATAGTCCGGTTTCCCCTTCATCGCCGGTGCGCGTGTAGATTTTCATGGCTATTCGTTGTTTGTTGTAATTAATCGAGGGTCTAGTAATGTCGAATCGAACCGTAGTCTACGCTGCTGGCGTCCTGTTGTTGACTCGGGATGAGCCGCGAAAGTTCTTGTTGATGCGGCATTCCGACCGCTGGGATCTTCCCAAAGGGCATGCCGAGAAAGGGGAGCATGCCTACCAGACCGCACTGCGTGAAATGGAAGAGGAAACCGGTATTTCGGCTTCGGAAGTGCAGTTGGACCCGGGATTTCGCTATCGGTCGACCTATGAAGTGACGTATCGAAAGCAGCCAGGCGAGGTTTTTGAGAAGCGTGTGACTTTCTTTCTGGGATGGATCGATCGGCCTGTCGATATTATCTGCACCGAGCATCCCGAATCGGGCTGGATCCAGTGGCATCCCCCCCATCAGATCCAGGCCCAAGCGATCGATCCGCTCCTGCAGGCAGTTGCGGAGTATTTAGAGGGATCGAAGACCGAGGGTTAAGGGATCTTCGTTTTGCACTGCTTTCGCGGGGGACGTGAAATGGATTCGTGACATATTGCCGGTCTGTTCACGCTTTGGCGAGCTTGGCTACGTGACTGCCGATCGAATGGCTGTTAGGTGCCGTCGCAGTTCCAGACGGCAGGTTTCGGCAAATTGAAGGGCTAGGTCGGTTTTGTAGTCAGGATAGGTCCAGCGATGGTCCTGCCAGCGGCGTCCTGCGTAGCTGAGCGTCACTTCGGCATAGATCCCTTGTTGCAAGTAAAGCCGGTGGTCCCGGTCTTTTGTTGTTGCCAGGACCAGTTTGGCTTCGGTCACGTAGCCGCAGTCCAGATTAAGCGGGCGAGCTTCGGTCGCGCCGAATTCGCTTGCCATTTCCTTAGCGAATTGGCTTTCCATTTCGTTGGTGGCGATTTTCCAGGCGGGCAGGGCACTTGGGTCATCGCAGGGGCTGAAGGCCACAAATTGTTTTAGTAGGTCTTCGCCCATCGATTTTTGATAGTAACCGCCAGCTGTAAAGGGCTGTGGTGGAGTCATGAAAGCGATAGAGCCGAGCAACGATTCCAGGGCAGTCGCCCCCCAGTCCCGAGCGGCTGCATGCCGGCTGATCACGGCTACGATGGGGAGGACGGGAATAGGGGGGCGGCAGGGGGCCATGGAGGATCCGGGCAGAAGGACAGGCTGGAAGGAAGAAAAACCGTTCGCAGAGCCAGGTAATGATAAGTAGGATACTGCCGAACGGGCAGAGAATCGTTACATTTCAGGATTCCATCTCACCATTCTTTTTTCACTGAAGTAGCCTGATGCAAAACTGGATTGCCAAAAGGACCGCCGCCTTCGATAGCAGTGGCATTCGACGTGTTTTCGACTTGGCTGCAAAGTTAGAGAATCCGATCAATCTTTCAATCGGGCAACCTGATTTTCGTGTTCCGGATGCTGTTCGCAATGCCTGCACCGCAGCGATCGAAGCGGATAAAAACGGCTATTCCCAGACTCAGGGGATCGGTCCCCTTCGCGATCGCCTGCAGTCCGACCTGGATGCGCGGTATGGGCACGAGGATCGCTCCGTGTTCGTCAGCAGCGGAACAAGCGGTGGATTGACCTTGGCAATGTTGTCGATGGTCGATCCCGGGGACGAAGTTCTTTTCTTTGATCCCTATTTTGTTATGTATCCAGCACTGATCCGGATGGTTGGTGGGGTTCCGATCGCAATCGATAGTTATCCGGACTTCCGGATCGACTGTGAGAAAGTTGCGGCGAAGATTACCCCGCGAACCAAGATGATCATTGTGAATAGCCCGGCCAATCCGACCGGAGTGACGGCGACAAGGGAAGAGTTAAAGGATCTGGCAGATCTGGCTGCCGCGAACAACATCGCTTTGGTGTCGGACGAAATCTATAGCGCGTTTATGTATGACGAAGCGTTTGCGTCGCCGGCGGAATTCAACCCGCAGACCATTGTGATCGACGGTTTTAGTAAAAGCCACGCGATGACCGGGTGGCGAGTTGGGTACGTGCATGGGCCGTCGGAAATCATCAATACGATGCTGAAATTGCAGCAGTACACATTTGTTTGTGCACCACAGCCCGCACAGTGGGCGGGGCTGCAGGCGATCGATATCGACTTGTCCCAGCACATCGCGGATTACCGTCGCAAACGAGACATGATCGTTGACGGGCTGTCGGACCTGTACGAGTTGGAGGTTCCCGGAGGCGCGTTTTACGCGTTTCCAAAAGCCCCAAGAACAAGCGGGGCTGCTTTTGTGGAAGAGGCGATTGCGAAAAGTCTGCTGATCATTCCCGGCAATATCTTCAGTGCTCGGGACAGTCATTTTCGCATCAGTTTCGCCGCAAGCGACGAAACCCTGCAGCGCGGGATCGAAGTCCTACGCGCTCTAGCAAAATAGCCGGTGGGTTCGATCGAGCCCGCAGCCGAAGTGGGACAGGCTGCCAGCCTGTCCCCGCTCGACAGGCTGGTTGCGATTAAAGACGCTGCGTTTCCGACGCGTCTTTAGCGGTCGCCCAGTTGCACCAGTACGTTGGAGGAACTGGGGAGGATGTCGATTGAAGCATCGGATTCCAAAAGTTTTTCGGTTTCCATGACGTCCATGACCGCTTCTAAAATCTCTGAATCCTGCTTGGCGATGTCATTCAAAGCAGCACCGACGTAGGCGGGACGGGCGGCGGAGGCTTCGGCCATTTTCTGCGATACCTTGTAAGCCGTTTCACTGCGGATCAGGCCGACGCGATTCTCGCCGTCTTGTTTCATTGCACTGGTGACCTGGACCAAGCGTTTGACGACTTTGTCGGTGATGTTGTGAACCATCTGCTGGTCGGTGAAGAAGACTTTGCGGATGTAGACCGACCCTAGTCGATAGCCCCATTTTTCCGATAGCGGCGAAACGGTGGTGCGAACGCTGCGGCTTAGGCTATGGCGGTCTTCTAGCATCTTGTCCATTTCCAGATTGCTTAGCGTCGAAATTGTGGAACTGGCGACGTTGGCTTGCAGCGATCCTTCTGGATTGGTGTTCACAAACAGGTAAGCGACTGGGTCATTGACCTGCATCTCATACCAAATCCCGACGCCCATCGGGGTTCCTTCTTCGGAGTTCACCATTTGCCCGCGAAGGTAGTGCTGTCGCAACGCCGTGCTGACAACCTCGCGACGTCCGAAGAAGGGAATCAAAAGGGCTTGAGCCCCGAATTGTCCAATTGGGAAGTGCAGCCCAGGTTCATCCAGCACCCCTACAACTTTTCCGAAGAGGGTGAATACCTGCGATTGGCACTCTGACACGACTGCGTACAAGCACATTGCGCGAGCAACCGAAAAGCAGATCGGTAAAAACATGAGTCCGGCAACGCCGGCAAAAATAATGAATGGGAGCGTCATGGTTATTCAACTGAGCTTCTAGGATGAATGAATTGCGAAGGATGAACTAGCTGTTGCGAACAACGCGGCGAGCTCGAGCGAGCAACGGAATGCGCATGTTTCGCAGGTAGACCGACAAGGACGTTGATCCGCCTTCACCCTTGATGGCTTGAAGCGTCGTAGCAAGTTCTCGCAGCGGAGCGACTTCGGCTTGAGCATTGTTGGCGGCGATTTCGACCGCTCGTTTGCTCATCGTGATCTGTTGCTCCGAATCCGCACGGGCGGTGCTCAGGTCGGCGGCAACTTGGTTGCGAGTGCTGTTAATCGCGGAGAGTGCACGATCGACTTCTGGTGGAGGATCGATTGTCGTGATCAACGCGGCGTCCAGTTCTACTCCGTAGCGTCCTGGAGTGGACGCACACTGTTGTTCCATATAGGCGTTCAGAGTTGGTAAATTCTTGCGCAAGTCATTGATCGAAACCCCTTCGGACAATTCGACCGAGGTTTCGCTTGGTTCGTCGCCCAGGTGAGCGTCGGCTAGCAGGCTTTGACCTTTGGGATCCACAAAAGTCGCGACCCGTTCTCGCAAGATCGAAACGAAATAGCCCATCACATGCTCCAGCGGGCTGCGTACGCCGAAGAGGTAAGGGTAGAGATTGCTTTCGCTGACTCGGAATCGCAGTTGCCCGTTGACTCCGGTGGTCAGGTTATCCTTTGTGACCGCTTCGATCGTCGATTGTGATTTTGTAGGGTCCCAAACAAGATCGACGGCCTGGGTCGAGACACTGACCTTGTAAACGTCCTGCCAGGGCCACTTGAAGTACGGGCCACCCGGTCCAATGACTCGCACGACGGGATAGCGATAACGCAATTTTTCATCGGCGGTCAGATGCGGGTCGTCGTCGCTGGCAACGGTATCCTCGCTCAGGCGTTGTGCACGGCCAAAAGTCGTCAGGACGGCGCGTTGATCGGGCCGAATGACATAAAACCCAGAGATAAGGGCTCGGAAAACTGAGTAAGCAAACAGCCCGGCGAGAAAGGCGATGGGCACGAAGTAAATCATGGGTGCAACCTGAACAGAAGGAAACGGAGCCCCGTGGCTCATTCCGGAAAGCTAGGTCGCAGTTAGCAAAAAGTCAAAACACAACCGTCTGAAAGCAAGCCACACAATAAACCTCAGCCGCCCCCATCAATAACCAATTCAAAAGAAACAACCCACCCATCACCAAACCACACTCCCACACTCCCACACTCCCACACTCCCACACTCCCGCACTCCCGCACTCCCGCACTCCCACACTCCCACACTCCCACACTCCCACACTCCTTCACTCCTTCACTCCTTCACTCCTTCACTCCTTCACTCCTTCACTCCTTCACTCCGTGTCTCCGTGTCTAACCCCTCGGCGCAAAAAAACAGCCCAAGAATCAAAAACTCTCAGGCTGCCATTCAAAACACGAACCGACTGTACTAGCTGAAAAGCTTATGGATGATCTTTCCGTCTCGGACCAAGGTGATAGGACGCCCGGTTTCAGTGTCGAATTCCATTTGGTGATCGATACCAAGGTTATGGTAGAAGGTGGCTCCGACGTCGTCTGGAGTGATCGCAGTATGAGCAGGCCCGGCAGCGGTCGCATCACTTTCGCCGACCACCTGGCCCCCTTGGATGCCTCCCCCTGCCATCAGCATGCACATGCAGCGTGGGTAATGGTCTCGTCCTCCTTCGGCGCTTCGCTGATTGATTTTAGGGGTTCTGCCGAATTCCCCGGTCGCCAGGACGGCGGTCGAAGCAAGCAGTCCACGTTGTTCAAGGCCATTGAACAACCCGCTTAATCCTGCATCCAGCTTTGGTAGTAGGTTGGTACTCAGTTTTGTAAAGTTGTCGGTGTGTGTGTCCCAGCCGCCTAGTTGCACGGTGACAAAACGAACGCCCGATTCGACCAGTCGTAGCGCTAACAAGCAGCTTTGCCCGAACGGATCGTCGCCAAACTGCTTGGAGAAACTTTCGGGTTCTTGGCTGATGTCGAAAGCTTTTCTCGCGGTTGGAGATGTGATCAAGGCGTGTGCTTGGTCACTAAATTTGTCCAAGCCTTGGATCAATTGGTCACTTTGTTCAAGGCTTGCAAACCGCTGGTCAAGATCTTTCAGGAGACTCTGACGACGTTGTACCTGTTCGACGGTGACTCCCCGTGAAAGGGAGACACCGCGAACCGAAAAAGGCCGTCCCGCGGCCGGTGCGCTGTTCGTGTTTAAGGCGGAGTAACGAATGCCCAGGAAACCAGCACCATGGCTGGCCCTTGGAATGGCAACGTGCGATGGTAGGTCGGGTTTGGATTGGGTCTGCATCGATACGACCGAACCATAGCTTGGGTATTCCAGCGATGCCAACGGACGTGAGCCTGTGCTGACATATTCTTGACCCAGGTTGTGAGCCGCCAAGGTGTGGCTGACGCCTCGCAGGATCGCAAATTTGTCGGCACAGGATGCCAGTTTCGGCAAGTGTTCCGAAATTTGGATCCCGGGCACGTTTGTTGAAATCGGCCGGAAGCTTCCACGGAACTCATCCGGCGCATCTGGTTTCAGGTCAAACGTATCGAGATGCGAGGGGCCTCCGGGAAGTTCGATAAAAATCGCGGACTGAGCGGGAGCGGAGCGGATTTGCCCGGCGTCTGCCATTCGCAAGTAGCCGCCCAGGGAAAGCCCGCCTGCACCCAGCGCACCGGCACGCAATACATCACGACGGCGCATTCCGTCACATGTTTTATGAATCGACATCGTTGGTCCTTGATAGTGGTATTGAACGGGGCAATGGAATCAATGGTTAAGGATGAATTCTTTGGTGTTGATCAGAGACCAGACGACGCTTTCCACACCACTGCCAACGGACTTGGAGTCACGAATGAATTGGAGAGAAAGTTCTTTCTCCGAAGGTTCAGGTAATCGGCTGAGGGTTCGCAGGTAGGCTTGGTCAATCACGTCGGACAGCTGCTTTTCTTGTTTCGCAACCGAATTTTCGCCACGATCCGAATCGGCCTTGCTGGGCTGTTTTTCAAGCGAATCTTCTTCGGGATTGTTCATCCGTTTCCGCAGTCGCATGATGTCCATGCGGATCTTTGCGGCTGCGCCTTTGCGATTGTCGGCCATCGCTTCAACCAACTGTTTTCGGCGAGTTTGTAGCTGCTTGTTCATCGCCATCCGCTGCCGAACCTTTGGATCGACTTTGTTGGAGGCTTGCGGGGTTGGTGGTTTCACGCCAAGCGTGCGGCAGGCTTCCGTCACCCAGCCATCTTTGGCGGATAATCGAATCAGAACATCCTGGTCGTTGCGAAGGTAAACGGACTGCAGAAGGCTGGATTCATCCGAGCGATCACAGTCGCAGTTGGTTTCTCGCAGCGAGGCTCCGAAAACCGACAACGTAAAATTCTGACGGTTGCGGTTTGGTGATACCAATTTCCCGCCAATGGCTCGCTCTGACAAAGATTCGCGTATTTTTTCGGCTGCGGAGTCCGACAGGGTTGCCAGCTGAATCGCGTCGTGCACCACTTCTGCAGGCAGACGGCGAGGGATGAAGTGGCTGAAATTGCGTTTGTCCGAAGCGTTGGTTTCGTTTGGTTCCCAGCTGCGTTGGTAGGTATCCGAAAGCACAATTTCTCGGTGCAACCATTTCATGTCGAAACCACTTTCTTGGAAACCGGCTGCCAGGTAATCCATCAGCGGGGCGTTGACCGGCGGGTTGGCAAGGTTCAGGTCGTCGGTCGGTTGGACCAAGCCAACGCCGAAGTAATTTGCCCAAACACGGTTTACCAAAGCTTTGGTGAAGTAAGGGTTTTCAGGAGCGCGAAGCCAGTCCATCAGGGCTCCGCGAGGGTCGTGGTCGAGAGTCAGTTTTTCGTCTTCGCCAAGCAACGTTCCGGTGGGTACCGAGGTGCGAATATTGCGACGATTCTTAGCGTTGTTGCCACGGTTTCTGCGTACAGGTGCGGTGCGGACAAACAGTTCGGCGAAGGGAACGGTTTCGCCATCGCGGATCAGTTCTCCCAACTTGCGTTGCAGTTGGCCGCCTTTCAAATCTTTCAGTTCCAGCTTCGCCAGCATTTGGTCACGCTCTCTTTTGCTTTGCGGCGAAGAGGCGTTTCCAGCGATAATCGGTTGGAACAATTTTCCGAACTCTGCAAAGTCATCCTTGGACCACTGATCAAAAGGATGTTTGTGGCATTGAGCACATTGGATTCGAATTCCCATGAAGGCGTAAGCAAAACCGATCGCTCGTTCTTCGGTGCTGCGGAAGTTCTGACGGCCCCAGTAGAGCGGGTTGCTTTCTCGTGCCGCAAACTTGTCTTCATTTCCTGGGCTGCAGACTTCAGTCATCGCACTGCAGTAGGCTGCGTAGTCTTCGCCTGGTTCGCGACTGGTGGCCATGACCATTCCTTCGACAATCTGGTCGTATGGAACGTTTTCAGCCAAGCGTTTTTCGATCCATGCAAACCAAAGTTTCGAAGCGACTCCACGAATGGGAAGCGTGTTGCGTAGTTGTTCTTCACTGTTGCCGGTCCAGTCGGACATTCTCGTCGCCCACCAAGCCGCGTATTCGGGGGAATCGAGAAGTTCATTTACCAGCGTTTCTCGTTTGTCGGTCGCTTTGTCGGCGAGGAAATCTTGGACTTCGCTGGCCGAGGGGAGTGTTCCCGTAATGTCCAAGCGAGCGCGACGCAAGAAATCGGCGTCGGAGCAAACATCTGACGGTAGGATCCCCAGTTTTTTCAGTTTGACGTTCACCAATTGGTCGACGTTGGTTTTAGCGGGAACGTCGGGGTACTTAGCATTGGCAAGTTCGGTTAGCGGTCGTAGCACAGGGATCGGTACAACGGCTTTGTCATAATAGGCAACGACGTGTGTATCCCCTTTGACTCCTGCGGTAACGATGCCGGTTTCGTCGACTTCTGCGATGGCATCGTCATTGCTGGAAAACCGACATATCTCCGTGACGTCTTCTTGGATTCCGTCAGCCCAGTGAGCGATCACTTTGAGAGGTTGTTGTTGGGCTTCTTTGTGAAACAGAATCTCGGCTGGAATCACTTCTAATCGATCAAGGATCGCGGGATCACTTTTCTCAAACGGGGCGCCACTGCTGACCCATTTTTCGAGCACGTGATGCTGCCAGCTGCCCAGTTCGTATCGTTTGCCCCCTTCATGCATGTCTGCATCGGTTGGCTTGGAAATGATTAGGCTTTCCGCCGCATCGTCGGTGTCGACTCGCCCTGAATTCTCTGCCATTAGAGCGCTGTGGTCGGCTGCGAAGTCGTACCCGAACAGCGATAGTTGAAAATCACCGCGTCCTTGGAACGAGCCATGGCAGGCTCGCCCATTGCAACCTAAGCGACTGAGCAGCGGAATCACGTGACGCTGAAAGTCGGGGACTTCGTTGGTGTTGCCGTCAGCAAATCGCTGCGGCAATCCCGCCAGCGGAGAATTTTCGGCTGCCGACAGCGGTCCTTTGGAAGTCAGGACGATGGCGACCCCTACCAGGGCCAGCAGGAGGGGCGATTTCATCGTTGTACGCTGCGACATGGTTGAGACAGAGTCCGAAGGGCAGGGACGAAACGTGGTGAGCCGTTGACGAATAAGCCGCCGGTTGGATTTTGAATTCAGCATCACGATTGCGGACTCCCTGGAGGAAGCGTGGGTGAAGATGATTGAGAAGGTTTGTCGCTGGCGGGAGTGTCGCTTGATTTTGCCGGTGGAGCGGCCGGTTTGTTTTCCCGTTTGCGAGAGTCCGATGGATTGGTTTTGTTTGCACCATTTAGACGACGGGCACGACGCAGCTGGATTCGATAAGCCTGTTCGGCGACCAACGCTCCGTTGGTGTCGAATTCTTCGATGCGCTGATCGATGCTTTCAAGTTGCGAGTTCAGTTTGCTAATGCGTTTTTCAACCAGTTCCCGTTCAAGCCGTAGTCGTTCTGCTTTTAGCCGCTGCAACTGAACAATGTTTTCGCGTAGTTGCTTACGCAGCGAGACGTCATCATTTAGCCGGAGTTTGGCCGTTGCGAGATCGACTTGAGTTTCAATTTTGATGATACGCAGTTCATTTTCAAAAAAGGCCTCTCCACGTTCACGACTAAAGGCCAATCGCCGAGCTTTACGATTGAGGTCGCGTATCGCTCGTTCGTATTCTCTTGGCGTATTTGTACGTAGAAAGGCGAGCATCTTGGTCAGTTCAGGAAGATGTCGTTCGACCATCTGCAACGTTTGCTGCTCTTGGTCGGCGGGCACATCCGATTTTTCGATGGCGGAGCTTGGGCTG
The DNA here is from genome assembly GCF_007741495.1 of Roseimaritima multifibrata. Taxonomy (NCBI): domain Bacteria; kingdom Pseudomonadati; phylum Planctomycetota; class Planctomycetia; order Pirellulales; family Pirellulaceae; genus Roseimaritima; species Roseimaritima multifibrata. The sequence goes on along the minus strand of NZ_CP036262.1, from coordinate 6,020,763 downwards.
ACGTTCCACAGCAGGAAAATCGTCATCAGCCCCGCAGGAAGGTGTTTAGATATCATCGGTGGCTCCTGCGGAATCGTCGGGGGCGGAGAGTGCCGAATCGATTGCAGGCAATGCTGCCAGCATCCAGGATGGCGGGTCCGAACCAAGTTCCGAATCGGAAGAGAGTGAATCGGAAGAATCGACGATCATCGCTTCACTGGGAAAGTCGTCCGTTGCACCGGAGTTCAAGTCGGTTTCATTTTCCAAAACCGTTTCCGATGGAATGTGTGTTTCCATCCAAGCCATCGCCAGTTGTTCGGCATGTGCTCGATTCGCAGCGATGTCTCGAGAGTTTACGGAGTCGGGCCGATTCAGCAGGCCAACTGCCAGCAGGATGCCTGCAGCCACGCACGCGGTTGCCCATCCCACCCAGCGAAATCGTCGCTCCTGTTTTGAAACAGGGGAGGGTAGGGGAGTTGCCGGATCGACCACCGCAATCGCCTGGCCGGTAATCGCCAGCAATTCGGCTTGCTCCGACAATCGGTTGGCAAGCGATTCTGACTTGCCGATCGCCAATTCCAGTTCATCTGCTTGTTCGGTTGGTAATTCACCCAACAGATAAAGGAGCAGGTCATCGGAATCAAACGCGGGTTGTTTAGGCTGCATGATGGATTCAGGCGTGAAAACGGATGCTTCTTAAAAATAGGATTACGGTGAACGTTCATGCGAACGCTTAAGAACGTTCGCGAACAAAATAAGGCTACGGTTCGTGAAGTCGCTGGGACAGTTTTTTCAGGGCGGATCGCATTCGAGCGAGTGCCGTCCCCAGCGGGATGTCCAGTTCCTCTGCGATCTGTTGGAAGGTTCGGTTGTCGTGGATGCGGAGTTCGACGATTTGGCGTTGCGCTGCAGGTAGGTTTTCAATTGCCGATCGCAGGCGTGAGTGGCGTTCCTGGTCGATCGCTGCGGTGACTGGATCGCTTTCCGTCTGGTGCTCGGTGGCGGTTTCCTGAACCGAGTTCAGTGCACGGCGATTGGTTTGGCGGCGTCGGATCAGCAATGCGGCTTGGTTGCGGGCGACCATGTAAAGCCAAGCTCGTTGCGTGGCGATGGTTTGTTGGTTGCCCTGCTGAACTAGGGCTGCAAAGGTTTCTTGCAAGCAATCGGCGGCGTCTGCGTCGGATTGGAGTAAACCGATAAGGAATCGCCGAAGCCCTTGGGCATTCTGGCGATAGATTTCAGAAATCTCCTGTTCGCTGAGGCTTGATGCAGACACGAAGAGTAGTTGCGCCGGAGGAGGAGATTATTGTTGCAAAAAATAAAAAAGTTCGTTTTTCATTTTAACTCAGCCAGAATGGCAGTCGTTGATCGGGCATTTGGGCTGAAATCGTGTCGCTTTTCGCTCGAGCAAGCCAGTTGTCGGTTTATTGATCCGGTCGAAATCAAAACTTACGCGTTCGTGTTAAGAATTCACAGTCTCGCAGCGAATTGTCGATTACGCTGAAACAGCCGTCTTGGGGTGCTTCCCCTGGTCCCGGGCACCTGGGCTATTTATTCTGGTTTCTTTCTTCATTGCCTCCCTCTCCGGTTTGAATAAGTTGATGAGCGAAACGAACGCAGGTCCCGTCTGGATTGGCTTTGATTTGGGAGGCACCAAAATGCTGGCCGTGGTGTTCGATGAGGACTTCAAACCTCTTGGGCGACGGCGGCGGAAAACCAAGGGCTCCGAAGGGGCCAAGGCGGGCGTCGAACGCATTCTCGAAACGATCGAGCAAGCGCTGGATGATGCGGGAGTCGAAGCGGGTCGCGTCGCTGGAATCGGGATCGGCTGCCCCGGCCCAATTGATCCCAGTAAAGGAATGATTCGCATTGCGGTCAATTTGGGCTGGGATGAAGTGCCAATCGGCGACGCTTTGAAAAAGCACTTCGCTTGTCCTGCGTTTGTATTGAACGACGTCGATGCAGGGGTTTATGGAGAATATCGCTTTGGGGTGGCTAAGTCCTCTCGCTGTGCGTTGGGGATTTTTCCAGGCACGGGCATCGGCGGGGGCTGTGTGTATGAAGACAATATCCTTCACGGCCGCAATATCTCCTGCATGGAGATCGGGCATACGCGAATCAGCAGCAGTTCAAGGTCAAGTGGCTTTGCTTTAACGGGCACGCTAGAGGCCGAGGCAAGTCGAATGACCATCGCTGCGGAAGCGGCCAAGGCGGCGTTTCGTGGCGATGCACCTTATCTACTAAAAGAAGTTGGGACCGATCTGGCGGATATTCGTAGCGGAGCGATCGCTGCTTCCATCAAGGCTGGGGATACAGCAGTCAAAGAGATCGTGCTTGAAGCGTGTGAAACCATTGGTTTAGCGGTGATGAATATGGTGCACTTGCTGGCTCCGGATACGATTATCTTAGGGGGGGGATTGGTCGAAGCGATGGAAGACCTGATGGTCACCGCGATCCGAAAAACCGCAAAAGCTAACTGTTTGCCAGCTTATCGAGATACGTTTACCGTGGTGCCCGCAAAGTTGGGCGATGACGCAGGGGTCTTGGGAGCGGTCGCCTGGGCCCATAAAAAGACCAAAGAGGTTTCGCTTGAGATCCCGCACAAAGACTAGGTAAGAATTCGGGGCGTCTACTTTCTTGCCGTGACGCGTTGGTTTCTCTGGCAGCCAACCTTTGCCTCTTCTCCCTCGTTCTGTTTCCGGATTTACACCGCTGGAAACGTCAAAGGTCCGTTTGCAGGCCTTCTATCACGACGTTCATAGAATCGGTGTCGCCAGTTCTTCGGATCGGGCTGCCGGGAAGGCTCAGCTAGTCGGCAAGTTGCGATGTCTGCCGTGGAGTGGCAGCCATGTCGGGACGAGAGGGCCGTGTCGTAGCGATGGTTTGCAAAAAGGGGAGTCGATTTGCAAGGCTTACAAAGATGCCGTCGCGGTTTTCCTTGGTTTCGTGATTTTCACTTGGGAAAGCGGTGTTTTCTTTGTTTGGCACAGCACTTGCTTTTACCTTTATTTCAGTGGCCGCAGCCTGAGTGCGGTGCTCCGGAGTTCGGCTAATTTCAAAGGCTTGAAACCGGCAAGCAAGGATTGCAGACTGTGTCTAAGGGAGCCGATTGCCGATGGGTGGCGATCAACGAAAAAGACCCCGCTACGGGGATTCCCAGCTTCACAGTGCCAAAGCCGAGCTTGATTTAGACCAAGTCTTGCTGACGTTTTTTACGACGTTGGCGGGAGCAGGCCTGACAGGTGCCCTGGATAATTAAGCGATGACTACTGACGCGGAAACCCTGTTCGGCCGCAACCTGATCACGCAGATTGGTCAGTTCGTCGCTTTGAAATTCGAACAGCCGTTCACACTTCGTGCAGTACAGGTGGTCGTGCTGCGGATAGCCATAGTCGTGTTCATAGACCGTCCGGCCGTCCAGCTGAAAACTTTTCAGTAAACCGGCGTCGACGAATTCCTTGAGGGTTCGGTAGACGGTCGGGCGGCTGACGTAGTCTTTCTCGCCTTTGCGCGGCAGTTGTTCCATCAAGCCATCGGCATCGAAATGCTCGTGGCGACTGAACACCTGTTCAACCAGCAAGCGTCGTTGCGTGGTGTTGCGTAGGCCTCGGCTGCGGAGAAATTCTTCGAATCGCTCCTGAGGCTGCAGTGCGACTTCAACTCGTTCCAATGGGCCTGTCTTGGACACGCAGATTCACACCGGATATGGGGATCAAGATTAGATAGGATGGCTCGATTCCCATTCTAGACCGTTAGGCCAACGCTGGAAAGGGAATAACGACCTTGATTAACCGCATGCGAGGGGCACTGCGGCTGATCAATGTCCAGCGGAGCCTAGATCATTGGATTCGCCGATCAAGCGAAACGATCCAGCATCCGGCTCATAGCCATGTCCATTTTTTCTGGAGTGTCGTAGCTCCCGTCGGCGATTGCCCGGCGGATTTCAGCGACTCGGTCAAGGCGAATTTCGCCTCCTCCGGCTACCGCATCCGTAGGAGCCGAACCAAAGGCGGCTTTGGCGGCGGAGGAAATATCCAGCTGATCTACCGGTCCAGCAGACCGCGTAGCGCTACCTTGCCCCGGTTGAGGGGGGGTAATGCGATTGTTGGCCTGAGTCGCTTGGCTGGTTGAAACTCGAATTGGGCCGAAAATTTGCATCTGTGGATTGCTCCCTAAGGGAAAAAGTTGCCCACCGGTCTATTCTATCGCACATGATAGAACAGCAAACGTGTGGACGGCGCGTTTTGGAAAAGCCACAGCATCTCGCTCCGCAAGATACTTTTCTTAGTGTGACGGTTTCCGCTATTCCGAAGCGCCGCAATCCATGTCCCCATAATGGGATGCAATCCGTAGCAGAAGAAGAGACTTCGCTGCGCGATAGTGGCGGAAACCGAAAGTAAATATCGGCCCGCCTCGCGACAATCTTAACCTTCAATCTGCAAACGGCATCGATTGTTGGACGTTTCGGTGTTTTGGCAGGCTATCAAGTTTCGCCCTCCTAAGGCAATATGGACTAGGAGCGAATCTTGAATCAAATTCGGATTGTTTGAGACTTTTTTTTGTTTTTCTAGTTAGGCCCTACTTGTGCCCTTTACCCAACCACCTACCCCTCGCGAGCGGGTTTATCGCGATGCAAAACGCGCCGCAAGCTGGGGCTTGGGGGCCAATGTTTTGCTGGCAACCGCCAAATTGGCCGGTGGAATCTTCACGGGCTCCGCGGCGTTGCTTGCCGATGCGGTCAATTCCCTGGGGGATGTGGCAAGTGCTTTTGCGGTCCAGGGAGCCCTGCATGTCGCTCAGCAGGATGAAGATGATGAGCATCCCTACGGCCATACCAAAGCGGAATCGATCGCAGGGCTGAGTATTTCGCTGTTGGTTGCCTTTTCGGCGGCCGTGTTGGGGCTGGAGACGATACGCAAGCTGGGGGCTCCGGCGGATCCGCCCCCCGTGCTTGCCGGGATCATTGCAGCCGTCTGTGCGGTGATCAAAGAAGGCTTGTATCGATACACCAAATTGGTCGCTAAACGGCTCGATTCCACCTCGTTGTGGGCGATCGCCTGGGATCATCGCAGCGATGCACTCGCTTCCGGGGCCATTGCGATCGCTTTGTTGGTGGCACCCTACGCCGGACCTTTTGCGTCGCAAATCGATCAGGTGACCGCGATTTTGGTTTGTGGTTTTCTAATCGTGGTCGGGATTCGACTGTTTTCGCGAACCGCCGGTGAATTGATGGACCAGCAGGCCGGTCCAGGGCTAACCAACAACGTTCGTCAGGTGGCCGAAGATGTGACCGGAGTCAACGACATCGAAAAACTACGCGTTCGCAAAAGCGGCCTGGAGTTTTTCGTCGAAATCCACGTTCGTGTGGATGGGCAAATGTCGGTTGGTGAGGGGCACCGGATCGGGCATGTGGTCAAAGACGCGATCCTGGCTTCCTATCCTCGAGTCCGAGACGTCCATGTCCACATCGAACCGCATGTATGCGATCGAGAGCACGGGCATTCAGGAAATCGTTAGCTCGGATTCGGCACGGACGATTTTCGTTCCGCGGACGTCGCTCGAACCGGGCTGGCGACAATCATTCTAAGCTTCCGTTTAAAACGACGGCCCGTCGCGATTTCTATTCGGCGTTTGCCATTGCTGCCAGTTGGATGGTGGCTCGGTTTTGTTCCTTTTCAAGGAAGGCTCGCCCGTACTTAACGTTGACGTGATCCCAGGGAAGTTTGTCGGTTAGTTGGTAGCCTTCGTGGACTTGTTGTTCCACATCCAAGCCCGCATCGGTGATCGCCTGCCACCAGCGTTCCGGATCCAGGTGCTCGGTCCAGCCGTCCATGCGGGCGCCTCGTTCCCAGGCCAAGCGGATCGCTTTGCCGGTTCGGCGATCGCCACGGCTGAGGACGCCTTCTAGCAGGCTGGTTTCGACGTCGTGGCACTTGATGTTGACGCTACGGATATTGCGGCGGCTCCAGAGGTATTTGTGAGCCCAGTGGAAGTATTCGCGTCGCTGCATCCCGTTCCACTGATAGGGGGTGTGGGCTTTGGGGACAAAATTGCTGACACTGGCCGTGACCCGCGCGTAACGCCCGCGGACTTCTTTACCGACCGTCGCGATCTGTTCTGCCAAATCGACGATCCCGTCAAGGTCGACGGGGCGTTCTCCAGGCAGGCCGCACATAAAGTACAGTTTGACCGATTCAAAACCATTTTCGAAAGCGGCTCGGCAGCCTTCGACCAAATCGCTGTTCTTGATCCGCTTGCGAATCTGTTCTCGCATGTCATCGCGAGCGACTTCCGGAGCCAATGTCAGCGAGCTGCGACGGCGTGTTCCGATCAGCTGAGGTAGCGAACGCAGTTGTTCGTTGACACGCAAGCTGGGGACCGCGATGTTCACCCCCAGCGGTTCAAAGACCTCATGCAACCGATGGATCAACGCTTCGAAATGAGGGTAATCACTGCTGGAGAGCGAGAGCACGCTGATTTCATTGAATCCGGTGTTGTAGTAGCTTTCCAGGGCTCCGGAAACGATCGTTTCGACTTCGCGAATGCGGAGCGGACGCTTGATCACCGTGCTTTGGCAAAAACGACACTGGTGGGGGCAGCCCCTCATGATCTCGATGGCGATTCGGTCGTGAACGCATTCGATATAGGGGACAATTGGCTTGGTGGGTAACTGCAACCCATCCAGGTCGCGGATCACACTTGGCGCAATCGTTTCGGGAACGTCATCGCGTGTCCGCTCAAGCCGTACCAGGCGGTCATTCTGGTATTCGGGAGCGTAGAAGCGGGGAACGTAGGCATAGTCCAAACGTTTGGCGACCTCGGCGAGGGCTTCGCGACGTTGTTGGATGCCAGCTTCGCCGGTGAGAAAATTCCCCGATGGATCGCGGGCTTGCTGCTTCAGTTCCAGCCAGAGGTCGCAGACTTCGGGCAGCGACGGTTCGCCATCGCCGGTCACCATG